>CAYMTJ010000053.1:0-22260 GCA_964393345.1 uncultured Anaerolineaceae bacterium
CCCCGGTGCACGACCGTGCACCCCGGGCACGAAACGGGCTGGGCACCCGGCACGGGCTCGGCACGAAACGGACCGGGACCGGCACGGTCCCCCGGCAACCGGGCACGGAACGGATCCGAGACCGGCACGGGCACCCCGGGCACGAAACGGGCTGGGCACACCATCCCCCTCGAGCGGCACCATGGTTGCCTGCTAGCATCGTGACGATGCCCACCAAGCGATCCACAACCGGCCGCACCCCCGAGCCCGCGACGAGAACGTCCACGGCACCGCCCAAGCCACGCGCCAAGTCGACCACGGCCTCGAACCCCGGCCTGGACGGCGGACCTGGGCCGCTCGTCAGCGCCGACTGGCTCGCCGAGCACGTCGACGATCGCGATCTTCGGCTCGTTCACGTCTCGCCGGATCGGCGGGTCTACAACAAGCGGCACATCGCGGGCGCCGTGTACTCGGACCTGCACAAAGAGCTGGCCCTCAAAGGCACAGCGCCCGAGACCGGCGACGCGGAGCGCGAGTGGCTCGTCCCGACGCGCGACGCGACCGAGGCGGTCCTCCGTCGCTGGCGGGTCGGCGACGGCGACCGGATCGTCTTCTACGACGACGTCGGCCAGAACCGCCAGGCCATCCGCGGGTATTGGCTGTTGCGCCTGTACGGCTTCCCCAAGGCGAACGTGCACATCCTCGACGGCGGCATCGATGCCTGGCGGCGCGCCGGCAAGCCGACGACCATCGACGTCCCCGAACCGGATCTGGCCGACGGCCTGCGCGTCCCGGTCAAGCTCGGCGACCGCGACGACACGCTGATCGCCACCTACGACGAGGTCGTCGCGTGGTCGCGGGAGGCGTCCGCCGCCCCATCGACGGGTCCAACGGCACCGACCCGGCTCCTCGATGTTCGGACGGCCGGCGAGTATGTCGGAACGGACCTTCGGGCCCGCCGCGGCGGCCACATCCCGGGCGCCCGCCAACGCCTCTTCTCCGACCTGCTCACCGACGAAGGCACCTTCCGCCCGGTCGACGAGATGCTGGCGCTCGTGCGCGCCTCGGGCGCCGATCCGTCGCAGATTCGCGCGACGTACTGCCAGGGCGGGGTGCGGGCCGCCCTGGCCTGGTTCGTGCTCCACGAGCTCGCCGGCTTCGAGGCGGTCAAGAGTTACGCGGGCTCCTGGGAGGAGTGGGGCAACCGGCCGGACAGCCCGATCGAGGCGCCATAGGCGCCCATCGTGTGGCGCTAGGGGTGTCACCGGCTGGATCGAGCGGCGCGACCGGCCGTGCGTGGCCCTCGTGCTATCCTCTCGTGCGGCGTCGAACCGACGCCGAGACGCGCGCGGTCCCGGCCATGCGCCCGGGGTCCCGCGTCGATCCGTTCCGGCGTAGCTCAGTGGTAGAGCGGGCGACTGTTAATCGCTTGGTCGTAAGTTCGAATCTTACCGCCGGAGCCACTCTCCTCCCGCGCACGATCCCTCGACACCCAGCCTGCGGCGGTCTGGACCTCGTCGTGGCGCCGAGCTCCGGCTGGCCGCCGGATCCGAGCAAGGACCGAGCGGCTCGGACCTATGGGCCGGCGGGCGGGCCCTCCAGGGTGAACTCGACCAGCTGGAGCCTGGCGGCCAGACGCCGAACGTCGTCCGCCGAGTCGACATGCTCGCCGAGGACGCGGAAGACGGCGCGCACGTAGGCCGGGCGCTGACGA
Source organism: uncultured Anaerolineaceae bacterium (assembly GCA_964393345.1). GTDB lineage: Bacteria > Chloroflexota > Limnocylindria > Limnocylindrales > CSP1-4 > SPCO01. The sequence continues at coordinate 1,694 of CAYMTJ010000053.1, forward strand.
TAGAGATCGAGCACGATCTCGTCCGTCGCCCCCTCGTCGACGAGTCGCCCCTCCGCCCGATGGCGTCGCCAGCGATGCCAGACCTCGACCCGCGGATCGGCCACGAGGTTACGGACCCAGTCGGCCCGCCGACCGTCGGCGGCCACCACCCAGATGCGATCGCTCGTGCGACGGACCACGTCGAGGACCACGCGCCGCCGCCGACCGCTGCGGCGCCCCGTCGTCACGAGCATCAGCCACCACGGCACCAGCCCACCGAGGCGAAGCCGGAACAGCCATTCCGGCATGGCATAGACCCATCGCGGGATCCGCCGCGTGGGTCGATCCGCCGCCGCTCGGGCGTCCATGCGTCGATCCTCGCCGGTCGCCTGCGCCTGGACAAGGGCCGATCGGCAGGGGACGGCCGCGCCGGGTGGCCCGGCCGCGTGAAGGGGACGCTCATCGTCCACTCATGCGGTGCTGCGATGATGGGCGCATGACCGACATGTCCGTCGATCCGGAGCCGGCCGAGATCCTGGTCGTGGACGACGACCCGCGACTGGCGGCGTCGGTGCGTCGCGCTCTCGCGTTCGCCGGCCATCGGGTGCGGATCGCGGGAGACGGCCCGGCCGCCCTGGCCGCGATCCACGAGCGGCCGCCCGATCTCGTCGTGCTCGACCGGATGCTGCCGGGCCTCGACGGCGTGGAGGTCTGCCGGCGGCTGCGCGCGGCCGGGGACGACCTCCCGGTGCTCATGCTGACGGCGCGCGATACCGTCGATGACCGGGTCGCCGGGCTGGATGCCGGCGCGGACGACTACCTCGTGAAGCCGTTCGCGTACGAGGAGCTCATGGCGCGGGTCCGCTCGCTGCTCCGACGGCGCGCATCGGTCGGTGCGTCCCGGGAACGGTTCGTCTTCGCGGATCTCGTCCTCGATGTCGGGCGCCACGAGGGGCTCCGCGGGGAGCGCGCACTGACTCTGTCGGCGCTTGAATTCGAGCTGCTCGCGCACTTCCTCCGCCACCCGCGGCTGGTCCAGTCGCGCGAGCGTCTGCTCGACATCGTGTGGGGGATGGACGTCGAGACCGCGTCGAACGTGGTCGATGTCTACGTGGGCTACCTGCGTCGTGAACTGGAGGCCGGCGGGGAACCGCGACTGCTCCAGACCATCCGTGGCGTGGGCTACGTGCTGCGCGAGGCCTGACGATGCGGATCCGGCGCCGTCTCGTCCTCTACGCGATCGGCGTCGCGGCGCTCGGCATGACCCTCTTCGCCGTGCTGCTCACGGCCCTCCTGTCGCGCGGCGTCGTCGCCGACCAGGGGCGGGCGCTCGCGACGATCGCGGCCGACGCCGCCAGCGCCGTCGCCGCGGCGGATCCCGGCGCCGGTGGACCGCCGCTGGTGGTGGCCGACCTGGCCACGAGCCTCGACCCGTTCATCGTCGTCCTCGATGCTGACGGTTCCGTCCGGTACGCGACCGCCACCTTCGACGGCGCGCCGCCGCGGATCCCGGCCGCCGTCCTCGTCGAGGCCGCCGAGACCGGCACGTCCGAAGCCGAATTCACCCTCGCCCCGGGACACGGGATCCGGGTCGCCGCGGTCGGCTTTACCCGCCCCGCGGACGGCACCTCGGGCGTGGTCGTCGCCGGCCAGGCCACGGCGTTCACGGAACAGCAGGTGACCGGCCTGACCGTCTTCCTGGTGCTGTCGGGGATCATCACGGTCGTCGCCGTGGCCATCGTCTCGTGGCTGGTCATCGGTCGGGCGCTGCGACCGCTTCGGACGTTGACCGCCACGGTCGACGAGATCCGCCAGACCGGCGACCTGTCGCGCCGCCTCGCACCGACGCGATCGCGCGACGAGGTGGGCGTGCTCACGACGAGCTTCAACGCCATGCTCGATGACGTCGCGGCTGCGCAGGCCCGCCAGGCCGACGCGCTCGCGGCCCAGCGGCGGTTCGCGGCCGACGCCTCGCATGAGCTGCGAACGCCGCTGACCACGATCCGGACCAACGCCGAGTTCCTCGCGGAGCACCCTGACGTCGCGGCCGCCGACCGCGCTGAAGCGCTCGCGGACGTCGCGGCCGAAGCGGCCCGGATGGCCCGCCTGGTCGACGGGCTGCTCACGCTGGCTCGCACCGACGCCGGAGCGGCGCCGGAGCGACGGGCCGTGGACCTGGCCGGCATCGCCCTCGAGGTCGCCCGGACGGCGGACCGGTCGATCCCCGGGCGGGCCGTCCGTCTGACGAGCGACGGGCCCGCGGTCGTGGATGGCGATCCGGACCTGCTCGCTCGACTCGTGTGGATCCTCGTGGACAACGCCCACCGCCATGGCGCCGGCGACATCGACCTCGATGTCCGCGCGAGCAACGGTGCCAATCGGCTGTCGGTCGCCGACCGGGGCCCGGGCATCGCCGCCGACGACCGTGAGCGGGTGTTCGAGCGGTTCTCGCGAACCGACGCGTCGCGGACCGGCGGCGGGGCCGGTCTCGGACTGGCCATCGCGCGCTCGATCGTGGAGCAGCACGGCGGGTCGATCTGGATCGATGCCCGCGACGGTGGCGGCGCTGTGGTCAGCGTGGAGCTGCCCGCCACGACCTGACCGGATCTCTCATCGAACGCTCATCCGCGGTCCATGCGGGTCTCATCGACGCCCTCGAGCCTCGTGGCATGGACACCCATCGAACCTCCGATCACGGCAGCCTCGTCGAGGTCGCCGTGGTCCTCGTCTTCATCCAGGGCGCCATCCTCGTGGTCGGCGCGGTCGAGGCGATGGTCTTCGCCTCGTTCGTCGGCCCGGGGGGCATCGCCTCGATCCTGCTCGCGGTCGTCGCGGCCGGCCTGACGCTGGGCACCGCCTGGGGGCTCGCCCGGCACCGGCGACTCGCCCGGCGCTGGGCGCTCGTCGCCGAGACCGGGGTGATCCTGGTCGCCGGGCTCGATACCGCGCTCTCGTTCGCGATCGCCGGGACCGGTCCAGGCGTCGTCCTCGTCCTCTCCCGAATCGTGATCCCGATCGTCGTCATCGGCCTGCTGCGACGCCCCGTCGTGCGGGCCGCCTTCGTCACAGGAGGGATGGTATGAACCCGTTCCGTGGCCTCTTCAACGCGCCGACGCCGCTCTCGGAGAGCGGGCAGCACGGCGTGGCCGTCGGGTCCGGCCCGATCGGCAACCCGATGTACGACATCGCCCCCGGGCACGAGGCGGCGATCCTCGCCGTGCTGCTCCTCCCGATCGTGGCCTGGTGGATCGGGATCCGGGCGACCGATGGTTCCCGCCGCGCGACCATCCTGCGTGACGGGTATGCGAACCTCGCCCCGCTCGACCAGCTGGCGGTCTGGGCGATGGCCGCCTCGGCCGCGATCCACCTGGCCCTCGCGCCCGGCCACGGTGGCGGCGGCATCCCCGCCCTGTTCGTCCTCCAGGCCGGCCTCCTCGGTCTGGTCATCTGGCGGGCCGTCAGTGGCCGTCCGTGGCGCCGACTCGGCGGCGCGGTCCTCGCCGGGTCCGTCCTTGCCTACGCCGTCGTCCTGTTCGGGGGCGAGGCACCGGATCAGGTGGGTCTCGCGACCAAGCTCATCGAAGTCGTCGGCCTCGCGGCGATCGCCCGGGCTGCGGCACGCGGCCGGCGGTTCCGATCGATCGGCGCGTCACTCGTCGTCGTCGGGCTCCTGTTCGGGACGTCGATCGCGGGCTGGGTCTCGGCGTTCGCGGTCGCCGGCGGCACGGCGACGGGACACGGCCACGGTCAGGGCCACGACGCCGGTGCCGTCCCTCCGCCAGGGTCGACGATCCCCAGCGGCCTGGCCGACGAGGCGACACCCGAGGAGGTCGAGGCGGCAGCCGCGGTCCATGCGGCCGTGGCCGAGACCCTGGCCCGCTATGCGGACCCGAGGGTCGCGGCGACCGACGGGTATGACACGGCCGGGATCCACGGCACCGACTTCCACGCGTCGAACCCGACGTACGAGGAGGACGGCCGGATCCTCGACCCGGAGCGGCCCGAGAACCTGGTCTACGCCGCCACGTCGCGTGGCCCGCTGTTGCTCGGCGCGATGTTCACGGTCCCGGTGGGAACGCCGGGTCCGATGGTGGGAGGCCCGCTGACGGTCTGGCACGCGCACGAGCAGGTGTGCGTCGGCCTGCTGCCGCCGGGGCTGACGGGCGTGCTCTCACCGCTTGGCGGATGCCCGGTCGGCTCGCTGGACTTCCCCATGACGAACGAGATGATCCATGTCTGGACCGTGCCCGGCGCTCCCCAGCAGTGGGGGGACCTTGACGAAGCGTGGCGTGCGGCGTACCTCAGCGAGGTCGAGGCGCGGCCCTGACCGGTCGGCGTCAGGCATCCTCATGCGGTCGGGCCGTGTCCAGGTCCAGCCGACGCAACGATGGCGCCAGCACGGCGACGAGACCCACGACGGCGAGCGTCACGACGCCGCCGCCGACGACGGCCGGTACCGTCCCGAACAGGCGCGCGGCGACGCCGCTCTCGAAGGCCCCGAGCTCGTTCGAGGCGCCCACGAACACCCAGTTGACCGACGCCACGCGCCCGCGGATCCGCTCCGGTGACAGCACGCGCAGGATGGTCTGGCGGATGACCACGCTGATGCCATCGGTCACGCCACTGAAGAACAGGGCGATCAGCGAGAGCACGAAGCTGGTGGACAGACCGAACACGATCATGCTGACCCCGAACCCGGCCACGCTGATGAGGAGCGTCCGCCCGGCGTGGGTCGACGGCGGCCGGCGGGCGGCGATGAGCATGACGAGCAGGGCCCCGAGCGACGGGGCCGTCCGCAGCAGGCCGAGACCCGCCGCGCCCACGTGGAGGACGTCCTCCGCGAAGATCGGCATGAGCGCCATCGCGCCCCCGAAGAACACGGCGAAGAGGTCGAGGGCCATCGAACCGATCAAGGCGGGACTGCGCCGCACGTAGCGGATCCCGCCGAGCAGGTTCTCGACGAACCGCTCCCCGATGATCCGCTCGGGGACGGGCTTGCGCCCGATGAGGAGCACGAACGCCGCGGACAGGAGCAGCAGGCCGCTGATGGCGGCGTAGGTCGCGGCGATCCCGATGACCGCCACCGCGATCCCGCCGATCGCCGGCCCGAGGATCCAGGCGATCTGGCTGACGCTGCTCACGTACGACACCCCGCGCAGGGCATCCTCGCGCGGGATGATCTGGGCCTCGAAGGCGGACACGGCCGGGCGTTCGAAGCCACTGGCCACGCCCGCGAGGAAGATGACGACGAGGATCGCGACGAGCGAGACCGCGGTGGTGGCGGACAGCACGGCGAGTGCCGCGGCGCACATGGCGATGGCGACGCTGCCGAGGACGATGATCGTCCGGCGGTCGTAGCGATCGGCGACCTGGCCGCCCAGGAGCATCAGGGACAGCGCCGGGATCGCCTCCACGAGACCCAGCAGACCCAAGGCCAGCGGATCCCCGGTCACGAGATACGTCTGGTAGCCGACGACCGTGACGAAGCCGCTGCTGGTCACCCCGAAGGTGAACCGGACGCCGAGGAGCGCCCGGAACTCGCGTTGGCGCAGCAGCGGGACGGGGCGGCTCAATCCGCGCCGGGCAGGTGACACGCCTCGTTCCAGGTCTCCACCACCCGCCGGTCACGATCCCACCCGAGGACGGACACCGTCGCCGTGGACAGCCCGAACAGGCCGCCCGACGCACCGTCGAGCCCGAGCCAGCGCGCCGTCAGGACCCGCAACAGGTGCCCGTGTGCGAACAGGAGGACGTCGCCGTCGACCCCTGGCGCGGTCGCGCGCGCGATGACCCGATCGGCCCGCGCGGCCACTCCCGCGATGGTCTCCCCGCCCGGCCACGGTCCCGTCCAGATCGACCAGCCTGGCAGATCCTCGCGGATCGCCGCCGTGGTCCGGCCTTCGAGTGCGCCGTAGTCCCACTCCATGAGGTCGGGCTCGGCCTGGACGGTCGCCTCGAACCCGGCCAGCCCCGCCGTCACCCAGGCCCGGGCAAGCGGCGACGCGAGGACGAGCCCGAATCGCTCACCGCGAAGCCGGCGCCCGAGCGCCGCGGCCTGCGCCCGGCCGACCTCGGTCAGCGGGACGTCCGTGCGGCCCGTGTGGCGGCCGAGCCGGGCCCACTCGGTCTCCCCGTGGCGGACCAGCCAGAGGTGCTGCTCCTCGTCGGTCACCGGGGCGCCGTCACGCGACGCGTCACGAGGGCGCCCCGGGTCGGAGCGACGCGTCCGGGCGCACGGTCTCGGACGGGTCCGCCGCGAAGAACTCGCGCGGCCGCCACCCGAGGAGCGCCGCGAGCAGGTTCGTGGGCACCTGGGCGATGCGCGTGTTGTAGCGATAGACCTGGTCGTTGTAGAGCTCGCGGCGGTCGGCGATGATCCCCTCGAGCCGCTTCATCTCGTTCTGGAGATCCAGCACGTTCGCGGCCGACTTGATCTCCGGGTACTGCTCGACCGTCGCGAACAGCGTGCGCAGCGCCGCGCTCGTCCGCTCCGAGGCGGCGGCCGCGGCCGGGACCGGCTGGGCCGGAGCGTAGGCGGCCCGCGCCTCGGTCACGCGGATGAGCACGTCCTGTTCGAAGCGCATGACACCGCGGACCGCGTCGACGAGCGCCGGCAGCAGGTCGAACCGCTGCTTGAGCGCGACGTCGATGTTCGACCAGGCCTTGTCGATCCGTTGCCGAAGGGCGACGACCGCGTTGTAGGTGGTCAGGACCATGAAGCCCACCACCACGACCAGCAACCCGACGGCGAACAGGGCCGCGACCGACGCCGCATCCACTAGGCGAACCCTCCGCTGAGCATCACGCCGAAGACCATCGCCGACGCGATCGCGAGCACGGCGCCCAGCAGCCCCACCAGGAAGCGGCCATCCTGCCGAGCGGCGGCGGCCACGGGGCTACCGTGCGCGATCAGCAGCGGCCCCTCGGCCGATGCCGCGACCACGAGGTCCTCGGGCGCGATCTCGAACCGCCGTTCGTTGTGCGCGGCCTCGTCCGCGGTCGCGAGCGTGGGCGGGGTCGCGGCGGGGTCGAGGTCCGGGGCACGGATCGGCCGGCCGATCCCGAACCCCGGGATGGCCGCGTTCCCCCACGCCATCGCCGGATCGGTCTCGAGCGTGCCCGCTGCCCGGGCCGCCGCGATGCTCGCGGCGACTTCGGGGTCATCCGCGAGGCCGGCGAGGCCGTCGTCGAGGCCGAGATCGGCGCCCACAGGGTCGTCGAGGTCGGCGAACGGCAGGGCCCGGCCGACGATCGTGACCTCATCACCGGGCTCGAGCCGGAGCTCGCGGAACCGGCGTCGCCCGCTGGTCGACCCTCCAAGGGCCGCCACGGCGGACAGCCCGGCCGGCCTGACCGTCAGCAGCGCGGCGATGGCGGCTTCGGGACTCGGGTCCGCCGCCTGGTACGCATCCCCGACGCGGACCGCCAGCCCTGGCGGTGTATCCCCGAGCATCCCGGTCCGCTCATCGAACCGCGTCGGGGCGTCGATGTGGCCGCCGCGCGGGAACACGCGCAGCGTCCCGCTGTCGTCGCGCACGCGGAACCCGATGCTCCGTTCCTCGACGATCCCATCGTCACCGCCGTCCCCGTCCTCGTCGCTGATCGACGCCCGATAGTAGACGCAGGGCACGCTCTGGAGGAGCGACACGAGCAGGACCTCGGCCGGCTCGATCACGCCGCTCACCCGCACCTCGCCGGCGGCCATGGCGCTGATCCGCGACGTGGCGGTGTCGGCGATGCGGGCGCTCGTGCGGTACCCGTGCATGCCACGGGCCAGGAGGACCAGCCCGCCGACAAAGCCGATCGCCGAGACCGACGCGACCGTCGGATCGAGGGTTGGGTCCACCGCGCCATCGTACGGGAGCGGTCCGACCCTGATCAGCCCGACGAACGGCGCGGACGGATCGACAGGACGACGAGCGCGACGCCGAGGATGAGCGCCAGGATCGGCCACGAGAGCGACAGGTCGATCGCCGGCAGCAACTCGCGGATCAGGAAGATGACCCCGACGCCGATCAGCAGGAGGCCGGCGAGGAGACCCGCTTGATTGGTGCCCCGATCGCGAGGACGGAGCGACCCGCCGAACGTGGATGCGCCGCCGACCTCGCCGTCGGGACTCGACCCCGTCGCCGACCGCGGATGGCCGTCGGGTGCATCGGGGACCACGACCGCCATCACGATGTAGATGAGCAGCGTCAGGCCCCCGGTCACGAACACCGACACCGCCCAGACCACGCGGACGATCGCCGGGTCCGCGTCGAGTCGCTGGGCGAGCCCGCCGGCCACGCCGGCCAACATCCGCTCGTCGCGGGAGCGGTACAACCGGTCAGCCATCACATCCCTCCTGCGGGGCCAGCCTGACGGACCCCGCGTTGGCCTGGACATCGAGTTCGATGCGGTTCGCGGCGGTGTCGAACCCCGGTGACGTCCAATCCGAACCATCCTTGACGAGGCCACCCGCCGAGAAGTCATACGACGCCAGCGACCCGCTGCCGGTCTCGATCCGGAGTCCGACGTCGGCCGGTGCGCACAGGACGACCGATCCGGCATTCACCTCGATGTCGCCGCGGAACGTCGCGGCCGGGAGCATGATCGTGACCGACCCGGCGTTACCCTGCACCGCGAGCTCGCCCACGGAGACCGCGGCCCCGAGATCGAGCGTGACCCGGCCGGCGTTGACCTGGACCTCGACCGAGCCGAGACGGGCGCCATCGAGATCGAGCCGGGCGGAACCGGCATCGACCTCGACGCCGAGGTCCAGCGTCGGGTCGGTGGGGAGCGTGACACGCCACGACCCGCCACCGGTGGTCCAACCGAAAGGGCCGCCGCTCGCCCGCGGCTCGACCGCGAGGCTGCCGGGGTCGCCTTCCGCGAGCGGCCCAACGCCGTCGTGATCGGTGCCCTCCACCATCCATAGGGAGCCCGGGTTCGTGGTGACCCGCAGATCGCCGCAGGGCACCTCGATGCGGACCGCCGCCTCCGACCGCGTCAGGTCCCCGCTGCGGGTCGCGAACGTCTGGCCCTCGCCACCGCAGAACGTGCCCGGCAGGCCCGCGAAGCCACCCAGGCCGCCCGCCACCAGCCCGCCCACGAACAAGCCGAACAGCACCGAGCTCAGGAGCCCGCCGACCCAGTCGAGGGGCGTCCGCTGCAGGATGATCCCGATGCCCGCGGCCACCACGACCAGCGGCCAGAACCGCCACAGGTCGTCGAGCTGCGCCGCGCTCACGTAGCCGGCGCGCGCGGCGAGGGGGACGGCGCCGACGAGGATGAAGAAGAGGCCCCACCCGAGGAATGATCGATCGATCCGCATCGCGTCCCCTGTCGCCCCCGTCCGTCCCACCGCTCGAGGCCCAGATCCGGGGAACGGGCGGTCGAGCATATGCTAGCCTCGCCGTCCGAGCGGTGGATCCGCCGCCGGACCCGGGGAGGATCGCAGCATGCGACTCAGCGACTGGCGCGACGCGGCGCCACGCAAGGAATCGATGTCGAACAAGGTCGTGGCGGTCATCGACACCGCCCTGGACCTGTTCGGCGCGGACCCCGACCCGGAGTGCTGGGTGGTGTGGGGCGACGACCCCAACGTCCGCTACACGATCATGATCCCGATGGGGGCGGGCCTGATGATGGTCAACGTCCGTGTCAATGTCCCGGGCGAGGGCCCGCGGGCCGCGGGCAAGCTGGTCCGCTGGCACAAGGTGTCGACGGGCGAGTTCGCCATCGAGATCCAGGCCGGCCACCGGATGGTCAACTGGCAGCTCGAGGGCAACGTCATGCGCGGCACGGACGAGTCGGCCGACCAGATGGCGGCGTTCGTCCGGACGGTCTACGAGTCGATCGACGGCCCGACGTTCATCGGCGCGATCGCCACCGACGCGACGGCGAAGGGCACGCCCGGCCGGCGCCGCGCCAAGTCGGTCCTCCGCCTGCCGGCTCCGAAGGAGACCGGCGCCTGATCGACGCCGTCATCTTCGACCTCGACGGGGTCCTCGTGGACTCCGAGATCTGGTGGGACGACGTCCGGAGATCGTTCGCGGCCGCGCACGGCCGAGCCTGGACCGAGGACGACCGGGCCGCCGTGATGGGGGCCAACTCCCGCGCCTGGTCGAAGACGATGCGGGAACGCCTGGACCTGGCCATGCCGGAGACCGAGATCGAGCGCGAGATCGTCGAGGGCGTGGTGGCGAGGTTCGAGGCCGAGGGGGCCCCGGCGATCCCCGGGGCGGTGGATGCGGCCCGGCGGATCGCCGAGACGTATCCCGTCGCGATCGCGTCATCCGCCCATCGTGCGGTGATCGCGGCCGCCCTCGAGACCACGGGCCTGGTGTCGGTGTTCGGGACGATCGTCTCGTCGGACGACGTCGATCACGGGAAGCCGGCCCCGGACGTCTATCTCGAGGCCGCCCGCCAGCTCGGCGCGGCCCCCGAGCGCTGCCTGGTCGTCGAGGATTCGCTCAACGGGGTCCGGGCGGCGTCGGCCGCCGGGATGACCGTGGTGCTGGTGCCGAACCACAGCGTGCCGCCCGCGCCCGGTGCGACCGAGCTCGCGGATCACGTCCTGACTCGGCTCGCGGACCTCGACGTCGCGGCCGTCGGCGGCCGGTGAAGTCGTGGCCTCGTTGCCGCGCCGATCGTTCCGTCGGACCGCCCGCTACCACGCGTCGCGGGTCGTCGTCGGCCTCCTGACCCGGGCGCTGTTCCGGATCCGCGTGGAGGGTCGGGACCGCCTGCCCGCGCATCCGGCGATCCTGTGCTTCAACCATCTCGGCTGGGCGGATCCCTTCGTCCTGATGGCGACCCTGCCGGGGCGACCACGGCTGTTCTTCTTCGGGCCCAAGGAGGAGGACATGCGCGTCGGCGGTCGGAACCGGCTGATGCACTGGACCGGGACCACGATCCCGTACAAGCCGGGCAAGAACGACCTGCTCGACGCGACCCGCCGGGTCGGCGCGGCGATCGACGAGGGCGGCGTGGTCGCGATCGCCGGGGAGGGGCGGATCCATGTGCGCGAGGCCGGACTGCTGCCACTGAGCGACGGCGCCGCCTACTTCGCGCTGCGCTCGAGCGTCCCCATCGTCCCGATCGCGATCAACGGCACGAGCTGGCTCCGCTTCGGTGGACGGATCCAGGTCCAGGTCGGCGAGCCGATCGTCAGCGAGGGCCGGCCGACGCGCGCGACGATCGCGTCGGTCACCGAGCGGACCTGGCTCGCCCTGCATGCGATGGTCGAGGGAGCCCCGGAGCTCCCGGTGCCGGGCCGGTTCGGTCGCTGGCTGACCGAGGTCTTCAACGAGTGGCCGGAGGGGTCGCGCGAGGCCGCGCTCGCCTTCGAACTCGGCGTCGCGACCGGACCACCGACCGGGGAGCCTTCCGACGCGCCGGAGCCGACCTGACGCTGGCATACTGGGGGCCACCCGACACCAGACGCAGGAGTGACCGTGGGAGCGACCGGGCTGTCGAGCGACCCGTCCGAATACCGAGACCGCCTGGCGGCGCAGGAAGACCGGCAGATCGACGCGTGGGCGGCCGAGCTCATGCGCGACGTCGCGATCCGCCGTGGGGTCATCAAGGTCGTTCGTGACTTCCGCGCCGCCGCGAAGCTGGACGAGCCCGGTTTCGAACGGGTGTTCGCTTCCGGAGGCGGCCCGCCGGCATCGATCGGACGGGATCGCGCCGGGCACCTGATGGTGCCGGCTATCACGCTCCACGCTTTGGTCCCGGGGGTCCGGGCGCAGGTCGCGGACGCCCGGGAGCGGCTGATCGCCTACCTCGTGGCGAACTTCGAGGAGATCGTCTACGTCTGAGGCGCTCCGTCGCCTCGCGGGCGCGATCCGCCTGACCCATCCCTTCCCGTCGATCCTCGATGGGGCGGTCGTCGCCGTCGCGGCGATCTCCGTCGGCGCGACCGAGCTGATCGCCGTTCGACTCGGTCTGGCGATGGTCGCGCTCCAGGCGTCCATCGGTATCGTCAACGACATCGTGGACGCGCCGCGCGATGGGGGACGCGTGCCACCCAAGCCGATCCCCGCCGGCCTCGTGGGCAGACGACCGGCGCTCGCCCTGGCCGGTGTCATGGTCGCCGTCGGGCTCGGGCTGTCGGCCGTCTCCGGGCCCGCGCTCGTGGCGATCGCCATCGCGGTCCTCGCGATCGGCTACGGATACGACCTCGCCCTCAAGGGAACGGCCTGGTCCTGGCTGCCGTTCGCGGTCGGGATCCCGCTGCTCCCGGTTTTCGGCTGGATCGGCACGACCGGGGCGCTACCGCCCGAGAGCGGCGTCATCGTGGTCGCGGCGATGGTCGGTGGCGCCGGGCTCGCGATCGCCAATGCCCGCGCCGACGTCGAGCAGGACGCGTCGACCGGTACCGTGTCGGTGGCGACGGCGCTCGGGCTGCGACGGTCCTGGTGGCTGTCGACCGGGTTGCTCGCGGGCGTGGCGGGACTCGCACTCTGGCTCCTGACCGACCCGCCGCCGACGCCTTCGACCCTCGGCGCGGTGCTCGTCGCGTGGCTCGGCGCGGCCGTGCTCGCGCTCGGCTCGGCCGTCGGCCGGCGTGGCTCGCCGAGACGCCGCGAGGTCGCCTGGGAGTGTCAGGCTGTCGGCCTCGGCCTGCTGGCGGCCGGCTATCTCGCGGCGAGAGGGATCCAGGCGGGCCTGGTCGCCCCTCCCTGATCGCGGGGCCGGGTTTCGCCCGGGCTGATCTCGCCCGCGCACCAGCCGGCCGATCGCGCGTCGGGGTCGAGTCGCCGGGCTCGAGCCAACTCGCCGGCCGACGCGTCGCTACAACGTCGGGTCGTCGCTCCGGACCATCGCGATCGCGTTCTCGAGCTTGAGCTTCGTGATCGTCAGGTACTTGGCGAGATTCGCTCGGTCGATGGGCTCGATCGCGGCCCGATCGGCGCTGCGCAGCACGCCGACGAGCTCCTCGACGGCATCCGCGACCGACTGCTTGGCGTTGACGAGGGCATCGTCGGAGAGCGGGCCGCGCGGCTCGCGCGCCGCCGACACCGGGGGAGGGGACTCGGGAACATCGTCCGCCACGACGGCGACGTCCTCGGGTCGGTCGTCCTCGGGTCGGTCGTCGTCGAGATCGACCACCGCGCGTCGGACCGCCGACGACCGGCGACCTTCGATCTTGTCGCGCAGTTTGACGAGCGTCAGTTCGCCGCGAGCGACCTGCTCGGCGAGGCGCCGCCGCTTCTTCGGATCGTCGACCTTCATCAGTTCGTACGCGTGCGAGAGCGTGTCTTTGCGCAAGGACACCAGCTCGCGGACCTCTGTGGGCGCATCCGCCAGGCGAAGCCGGTTCTCGAGATAGCCCTTGTCCTTGCCGAGTTTGTTGGCAAGCTTGCGGATGCTGTAGCCGTGCTCGCGCACCATGCGGTCGTACATGGCCGCTTCGTCGAGTGGCGACAGGTCTTCGCGCTGGAGGTTCTCGATGATCGCGATCTCGAGGGCGGTGTCGTCGTCGATATCCTCGATCAGGGCAGGGATCGTCTCCAGTCCGGCGATCTTGGACGCACGCCAGCGCCGTTCCCCGGCGATCAGTTGGTAGCGGGTCGCATCAAGCGGACGGACGAGGATGGGCTGGAGGACGCCGTGCTCGCGGATGGATGCCGCGAGTTCCTGGAGCGACGACTGGTCGAATGCCAGGCGTGGCTGTTCCGGGTTCGGTTCGATGCGATCGATGGCGACGATACGAACCCCGACGGACCGGATCGGACCGTCGGAGGACAACAGGCTGACGATCGCGGGCGAAAGCTCGCGATCCTCGGACAGTCGGCGAGCCGCTGCCGCACGGAAATCAGGCCGGGACAAGGTCGATCACCTCCTTGGCCAACGCGCGATAGGTCTTCGCCGCTTCGCTCGCGCTCGCGTACGACGTGATGGGTCGACCCACGAGCGGCGCTTCCCCGAGCTTCACGGTATTGCGGATGATGCTGGCGAAGACGTGGTGGTCGCCGACGACGCGCAGCTCGTCGAGCATGTCGCGCGCGAGATTGGTGCGACCGTCGAAGAATGTGGGGAGCAGACCCAGGATCCGCAGGTCGCGGTTGAGCTTGAGTCGGATCGCGTTGATGACCTTGACGAGATTGTTCAGGCCCTTCAGCGCGTAGTACTGCGTCTGGACCGGGATGATGACCCCGTTGGCCGCCACGAGACCGTTCACGGTGAGCAGCCCGAGGTTGGGCGGGCAGTCGATGAGGACGTAGTCGTATTCATCGACGTGGCCGTCGATCGCCTCGCGCAGGATCTGCTCGCGGCCAAGCGCGGTGAACAACTCGCCTTCGGTGGATGCGAGGTCGATGTGCGCCGGCGCGACGTCGACGCCCTCGGTCTCGGTCGACAGGATGATGTCCTTCATGGTCGATCGGCCGTCGGACAGCACGTCCGCGATCGAGCGCTCGACATTGTTGAGGTTGATCCCGAGGCCGGCCGTCAGGTTCGCCTGTGGATCGATGTCGATGCACAGGACGCGATGTCCGTTCTCGGCGAGGGCGCCGGCCAGGTTGATCGCCGTCGTCGTCTTCCCGACGCCGCCCTTCTGGTTGGCGATCGCGATGATGTTCGTCACCGGGCCCTCACCTCAAGATCCGTGTCGACCGCCCCCGCGTCGCTCGGGGGAATGTCGCGAGTCGCTCATCCTACCCCCTGCGTACGTTGACGACCACCATGGTTATCCACACTCGAGCGGACTTGTTCACCGAATCTGTGGATATCCGAACGGCGTCGGTTCGCGTCTGGGGACGTGCCATACCGGGCTATCATGCACCTGTCCTTGCGCAAAGACGGCGATGGCAGTGGGAGCGACAGCGTGCCCGACAACCAGGAGCGGTTCGATCGACTAGACGCGATGCGCGCGGAGTCGCGGCTTGGCGGCGGGGAGGCGCGGATCGCGAAACAACATGCCGCCGGCAAGTTGACGGCACGCGAGCGACTCGACCTGCTTCTCGACCCCGACTCGTTCATCGAGCTGGACGCCTTCGTGACGAACCGCAACGGCACCGAGGAGCGATACCTCGGCGATGGCGTGGTCACCGGTCACGGCACGATCGACGGACGCCTGGTGTTCGTCTTCAGCCAGGACTTCACCGTCTTCGGTGGATCGCTGTCGGAGGCGTACGCCGGGAAGATCTGCAAGGTCATGGATCTGGCGATGAAGGTCGGCGCCCCGATCATCGGTCTCAACGACTCCGGCGGGGCGCGGATCCAGGAAGGCGTCGCGTCCCTCGGCGGCTACGCCGACATCTTCCTGCGCAACGTCCTCGCCTCCGGTGTCGTCCCGCAGATCTCGGTGATCCTCGGCCCGTGCGCCGGCGGCGCGGTCTACTCGCCGGCGATGACGGACTTCACGGTCATGGTCGAAGGCACCAGCTACATGTTCGTCACCGGACCGAACGTCGTCCGCACCGTGACGCACGAGGAAGTCGACGCGGAGTATCTCGGTGGCGCGATCACGCACACGACGCGCAGTGGCGTCGCGCACATCGCGGTGCCTGATGAGGCCACGGCCTTCGATCGCGTCCGCGGGTTGCTCGCCCACCTGCCGGCGAACAATCTCGGCGACGCCCCTCGCGCCATGTCCACCGATCCCGCTGACCGGATGGACGCGGAACTCGATTCCGTCGTGCCCGACGATCCGCGCACCCCGTACGACATGCACGACGTCCTGCGCCGGGTGATCGATGACGGCGATCTGCTCGAGATCCAGCCGGCCGGCGCAGGGAACATCATCGTGGGGTTCGCGCGACTCGGCGGCCGGAGTGTCGGCATCGTCGCGCAGCAGCCATCGGTGCTTGCCGGCGCGCTCGACATCGACGCTTCGGTGAAGGCGGCGCGCTTCGTTCGCACCTGCGACGCGTTCAACGTCCCGCTGGTCACGTTCGTGGACGTGCCGGGATTCCTTCCCGGCGTCGCGCAGGAGCACGGCGGGATCATCCGTCACGGGGCGAAGCTGCTCTACGCCTACTGTGAAGCGACGGTCCCGAAGCTGACGGTCATCACGCGCAAGGCGTATGGGGGCGCGTACGACGTCATGAGCAGCAAGCACATCCGCGGCGACATGAACTTCGCGTGGCCGACGGCCGAGATCGCGGTGATGGGTGCGGAAGGCGCGGTGAGCATCATCTACCGCGACGAGCTCGCCGGGGCAGACGACCAGGCCGTCGAGCGCGCCCGACTCGTCGCGGCCTACGAGGCCGAATTCGCCCATCCGTACATCGCCGCGGCCCGTGGCTACATCGACGACGTCATCAAGCCGTCCGAGACGCGACCCCGGCTCATCCGCGCCCTGGAGATGCTCGCCGACAAGCGCGAGACGAACCCGCGAAAGAAGCATGGCAACATCCCGCTCTGAGGAGCGGACTGACGCGTCTTTGCGCAAAGACGTCCCGTTCGATCGGGTCCTGATCGCGAACCGCGGCGAGATCGCCGTCCGGATCATCCGCGCCTGTCATGCCGCGGGGCTGACCGCGGTCGCCGTCTACAGCGATGCCGACGCGGCCGCGATGCATGTCCGCCTCGCCGACGATGCGGTCCGGATCGGATCAGCTGCGCCCGCCGACAGTTACCTGCGGATCGACGCGATCATCGACGCCGCTCGATCGACCGGGGCAGGGGCGATCCACCCAGGCTACGGGTTCCTTGCCGAGCGCGCGGCGTTCTCGCGGGCGGTCACGGACGCGGGCCTGGTCTTCGTCGGGCCGAGCGGTGACACCATCGAGCGCCTCGGGGACAAGCTCGGAGCGCGACGACTCGCCCGCGACGCGAACGTGCCCACCGTGCCCGGGACGCTCGAACCGGCGCCCGTGGATCGCCCGGACGCCGTGGCCGGCATCGTGGCCGAGGCCGAGGCGATCGGCTTCCCGCTGCTGGTCAAGGCGGCGGCGGGGGGCGGGGGACGCGGGATGCGCCGCGTCGAACGGGCGACGGACCTGCCCGCGGCGCTCGTGACCGCGTCGGCCGAGGCGGCCGCGGCCTTCGGCGATGGCTCGGTCTATCTCGAGCGGGAGATCCGACCGGCACGGCACATCGAGGTCCAGCTGCTCGGCGATGCCTCCGGTCGGGTCGTCGCCATCGGGGAGCGGGACTGCTCGATCCAGCGCCGTCACCAGAAGCTCGTGGAGGAGGCGCCCGCGCCGGGGCTCACGCGCGACGAGCGCCTGGCGCTGCACGACATGGCGATCCGGATCGCGACGGCCGCGGGACTGACCAACGCCGCGACGGCCGAGTTCCTCCGGGCTCCCGACGGGACCCTGGCGTTCCTCGAGGTCAACACCCGGCTCCAGGTAGAGCACGGGGTCACGGAACTGGTCTCCGGTCTCGACATCGTCCGCGAGCAGTTCCGGCTCGCCGCCGGACTGGGGCTCTCGGATGCCGCCCTGGCCGCCGCGGCCGCGGCCGCGGACCCGGTGAGCCACGCCATCGAGGTGCGCCTGACCGCCGAGGACCCGGCCACCGACTTTCGTCCCACGCCGGGACGCGTCCCGGTCTGGCTGATGCCCGAGGGCGAGGGGATCCGCGTGGACGCCGGGCTCGAGGCGGGTGACCGCGTCCCGCCCGAGTACGACAACCTCATGGCCAAGATCCTGGCCGTGGGCGAGGACCGCGACGCCGCGATCGATCGCCTGGCCGGCGCGCTCGACGCCACGACCGTCGGCGGGATCCAGACCACGCTGCCGTTCCACCGCTTCGTCGCCCGACACCCCGGGTTCCGGGCCGGGAGCCTGTCGACCGAGTGGGTGGCCGACGCCTGGGACGGCCCGGCGGATCGTGCGGCCGCCCAGGTTCGGGCCGCGACCCTTGCCGCGTCGACGTATCGCCCGGTCGAGGTGGCGCCCATCTCGATGCCGGCCAAGCGGTCGGGGTGGGGGACCGTCGCCCGCGACGAGGCGATCGACCGGTGGCCGCGATGAGCCGGGTGCGGGTCACGCACGCGATGACCGGCGAGGTCGTGACGGAGCTCGACGTCTCGGCCGACCTGGCCGCGCGGCCCACCGCGAGCGCCGACCCGGTCGACGCCGCCGGCCACGCCGGGATCGACGGCGCCGCGCCCCTGGTCCGCCCGCTCCCCACCGGCGCGATCGAGGTCGTCGTCGACGGCTGGCGCTTCGAGTTCGTCGTCGAGGACGCCGCCCGCGCCGACCTGCGGGCTCGCGCGACGCGGCTCCGGGACGCCACGGGGCGCCACGGCCCGACCGAGGTTCGTGCCATCATCCCGGGACGCGTCGCATCGGTGGCCGTCACGCCCGGCGACCAGGTCGAGGCGGGCCAGCGGCTGCTGTCGGTGGAGGCCATGAAGATGGAGAACGAGGTCCGCTCGCCGCGTCCCGGCACGGTAGAGCGCGTGGCCGTGGCCGTCGGCGGGACCGTCGAGCTGGGGGACGTCCTCGTGGTCATCGGATGAACCGCCCGGAGCGCCCCACGGCCGAAGGCGCCGACGCCGCCAGGGACCGCTGGCGGGCGACCCTCCGCGCGAAGGCCCGGGTGGCCGCCCCGGAGCGCCGGGACCCCTTCACGACCTCGTCCGGGATCGAGGTCCGGGACCTGTACACCGCCGCGGACACCGCCGCTCTCGATGAGGACCGCGACCTCGGTCGACCGGGGGAGTACCCCTTCACCCGAGGCGTCCAGCCAACGATGTACCGGAGCCGCTTCTGGACGATGCGGCAGTACGCGGGGTTCGCCACCGCCGAGGAGACCAACCGGCGGTTCCGGTACCTGCTGGACCAGGGCCAGACGGGGCTGTCGGTCGCCTTCGACCTCCCGACCCAGATGGGCTACGACTCCGACGCACGCGAGGCCGAGGGCGAAGTGGGTCGCGTCGGCGTCCCGATCGCGAGCCTCGCCGATATGGCGATCCTGGTCGACGGACTGCCGCTGGGCGAGGTGAGCACGTCGATGACGATCAACGCCACCGCGCCGATCCTGCTCGCCCTGTACGTCGCGGCGGCCGAGGCCCAGGGCGTGGCGCGGTCGGCGATCGGCGGCACCACCCAGAACGACATCCTCAAGGAGTACATCGCCCGCGGGACCTACATCTTCCCGCCGCGTCCGTCGATGCGCCTCGTGACCGACGTCTTCGAGTTCTGCGCCGCGGAGCTCCCGAAGTGGAACACGATCTCGATCTCGGGCTACCACATGCGCGAGGCCGGGGCGACCGCCGCGCAGGAGCTGGCGTTCACGCTCGCCGACGGCATCGCGTATGTCGAGGCGGCGCTCGATCGCGGCCTCGACGTCGACGACGTCGCCGGCCGCCTGTCGTTCTTCTTCGCGGCCTGGTCGGAGCTGTTCGAGGAGGTCGCCAAGTTCCGCGTGGCCCGCCGGATGTGGGCGACGATCATGCGCGAGCGCTTCGGGGCGACCAACCCCCGCTCGATGATGTGCCGGTTCCACGTCCAGACCGCCGGATCGAGCCTGACGGCGCAGTCGATCGACAACAACGTCGTCCGGACCACGATCCAGGCGCTCTCGGCCGTCCTGGGCGGCGCCCAGAGCCTGCATACGAACTCACGCGACGAGGCGCTGGCACTGCCGACCGAGGAGGCCGCACGGCTGGCGCTGCGCACCCAGCAGATCATCGCCCACGAGTCAGGCGTGACCGAGACGCCGGATCCGCTGGCGGGCTCGTACTACGTCGAGTCGCTGAGCAACGAGCTGGAGGCGGCTGCCTGGGCGTATCTCGACGAGATCGAGACGATGGGCGGCACCCTCGTCGCGATCGAGCGGGGGTTCCAGCAGCGCGAGATCCAGGAGGCGGCCTACCGCGTCCAGCGGGCCATCGAGGCCGACGAGCAGATCGTGGTGGGCGTCAACCGGTTCCGCGACGACACGCTCACCACCCCGCCCACGCAGCGCATCGATCCCGACGGCGAGCGGCGCCAGGTCGAGCGGCTCCGGCGCGTCCGCGCGGAACGGTCCGCCGACGCCTGGGAGCGAGCGATGGCCGAGCTCGCCGATGTCGCGACCGGTGACGGGAACCTGATGCCGGCCATCCTCGCCGCGGTCCGGGCCCACGCCACGGTCGGCGAGATCAGCGATCGCCTGCGGACCACGTGGGGCGAGCACCGCGAACTCATCACCGTCTGACGGTCAACGGAGGGCAGCCATGCCGCGCGCCTCGCACGTCCCGGACCACATCCGCGGCCTCGGCAAGGTCCACCACGTCGCGCTCATCGTGACCTCGATCGAGGACGCGTTCGCGTTCTGGCGCGAGGCGCTGGGTCTCGAGCTCGAGACGGTCATGGACATCGAGCATGACCGCGTGCGGATCGCGTTCCTCGGCGTGGGCGAGTCGAAGGTGGAGCTGGTCCAGCCCACGGACGAATCGACCGGGGTCGCGCGCTTCCTCGCGAGCAAGGGCGAGGGGTTCCATCACGTCTGCTTCGAGGTCCCCAACCTCGCCGAGACGCTGCTCCGGCTCGAGATCGACGGCCTGGAACTGATCGACACCGCGCCCCGGCGCGGCGCCGAGGGGCCGGTGGCCTTCATCCACCCGCGGTCGTGCCACGGGGTCCTCGTCGAGCTGATCGAAGCGCCGGGCGGGCCGGCCTGGACGAGCCTGGGGTTCGAGACGCCGCGGACGTCCT
>CAYMTJ010000054.1:0-12694 GCA_964393345.1 uncultured Anaerolineaceae bacterium
GACCCGGCGGCGTGGGACCGTCCGGACCCGGCGGCGTGGGACCGTCCGGACCCGGCGGCGTGGGACCGTCCGGACCCGGGGGCGTCAATACCAGTGTCGTTTCTGCTATGGATGAGCGTGGAGGCTCGTCCAGACGGCGATCTGGCGATCCATCCACGCTCATTCGTTCGGACAACGTCAATACCAGTGAGGGTGAGGCCCCCGAATCGCTCGATGACCGGCTGGCGCCACGGACCGGGGTTCGGGGCGGGGGGACGTCCGACGACGAGGGGGGGCCCGGCGACACCCCGGCCAGCGTGGCGTGGCTGCGGGCGGGCCGCGGGACGGGATACGCGACAGCAGGACCCGGGACCGCCCGCGGGACGGGATACGTGACAGCAGCACCCGGGACCGCCCGCGGGACGGGGTACGCGACAGCAGGACCCGGGATCGGTCGCGGGACCGGCTACCAGCCCGTGGACCCCGAAAGCGGGCAGCTGGAACCGGCCCCACGGCGGACCGATCGGCTGGGACGGCCCAGCCACTGGGATCCACCGGCACCGGCCACCGGTCCGCTCGGGCGTGGTGGCGACCGGTCGTCGGTCGCCCGGCTGGAACCGGAGGCCCCGCCACAAGCCCGTGGCGGTTCGACGGCCGGTCTGAGCGACTGGGAACGGTGGCTGGAGTTCTGCGCCCGCATCGATGGCTTCCCGCGTCACCTGTCGATCCACAGCGGTGGGATGCTCGTGACGGCCGCTCCGCTGATCGACATCGCTCCGCTGGAGCGGGCGACGATGGTCGATCGGGTGGTGGTCCAGTTCGACAAGCGCGACGTCGAATCGCTCAAGCTCATCAAGCTGGATCTGCTGGGGCTCGGGATGCTCGCCGCGATGGACGAGACGATCCAGCTCATCGAGCACGACTGCGCCGTCTGCCTGGACCTCGATCGCCTGCCCGAGGACGTCCCCGAGGTCTTCGAGATGCTCCAGGCGGCCGACACCGTGGGCGTGTTCCAGGTGGAGAGCCGGGCGCAGATGCAGACGCTCCCCAAGTCCCGGCCGCAGAACCTCGACGATCTCGTGGTGGAGGTGGCGATCATCCGGCCCGGCCCCATCCAGGGGAACGCCGTCCACCCGTTCCTGCGTCGTCGTCAGGGGCTCGAACCGGTGACCTACCTCCATCCCAGTCTGGAGCCGGTGCTCAAGGATTCGATGGGCGTGATCCTCTATCAGGAGCAGGTCATGCGCGTCGCCATCGAGGTGGCGGGCTTCACCCCGGCCGAATCGGACGGGTTCCGGCGGGCGATGGGCACCTGGCGGTCCAGCCGCGAGATGGAGAAGCTGCATCGTCGGTTCGTCGATGGGGCGATGGAGCAGCCGGGCATGGCGGAGGCCACGGCCGAGGAGCTGTTCCGGCAGGTCGCGGCGTTCGCCAGCTTCGGGTTCGCCAAGTCGCATGCGGCGGCGTTCGCCCGGACGGCGTACGAATCGGCCTTCCTCAAGCTCTTCTACCCGGCACAGTTCCTCGTCGGGCTCATCAACGCCCAGCCGATGGGCTTCTACCCGGTGGAGGTGCTGGTCAACGACGCGAAGCGTCACGGCGTCGCGGTGCTGCCCGTGGATATCAACGCGTCGGCCTACCGGACCACGACCGAATGGGCGGGACGCCCCGGCGAGCCCGTGCCCGAGGGGGCCGGGATCAGCGTGCGACCGGAGCCGATCCGGTCACCGGCGTGCGTCGTCCCATCCGCGGCGTCGCGCGAGCGCTGGACGCCGGCCGTGACCGAGGGCTGGGGCGTTCGGCTGGGGCTGCACCTCGTCAAGGGGATCGGCGAGGGGCAGCAGGCCCGGCTCGATGCGGAACTGGCGCGCGGTCCGTACCGGACGCTGATGGACGTGGTGGAACGGACGGACCTGCCCGAGGAGACGCTGGAGCGGCTCATCCGGACCGGTGGCCTCGATTCGCTCGGTCGGCCGCGGCGGGAACTGCTCTGGCAACTCCGGGAGGTGGCGGGACGACGTTCCGCGGCGGCCGGTCGTCCGCTGGATCTGCGGCTTCCCGCGACCGAGGCACCGGATCTCCCGCCGCTGACCGAGTCGGAGCGGATCGGCGATACCTATGCGGTCATCGGGCTCGATGCCCGCCGGCAGGTCACGGCGCTCTTCCGCCCGATCCTGGATCGGCTGGGGGCGGTGACCAACGCGGCACTGTCCGAGCGGCGACCGGGTCCGGTCCGGGTGGGCGGTCTCGTCGTGACCCGCCAGCACCCGATGACGGCGAAGGGCACGGTCTTCCTCGCGATGGAGGACGAGACCGGGATGGTCAACGTCACGCTCTGGCCGGATACCTGGGCTCGACTCCGGTCCGTGGTCCGGCGGCACGCCCTGCTGATGGTGGACGGGGACCTCCAGCGCGAGGGCTCGGTGGTCAACGTGATCGCGCATGCGGTCCAGCCACTCCCCGAGGTCGCGGCCACGGCCGGCGGGCCGGACCACCCGACCGGTGTGCGTCAGACCGGGTACGCGGGCATGCGTCGCCTGGGTTGAGGGCTCGGGCCGCGGTCGACCCCGGACGTCGTCGTGCTGCCCGATCCGGGCCCGTTCGGATCAGCGCCGGGCGTTGGCGTTCTGCGAACGGCCCTTCTTCGCGGCCGCCCGACGCTGCTCCTCGGCCCGGCGCGCCCGGTTCGGGCTCGAGAGCTGGAGGAACCGGCGATACCAGGCGGCACTGGCGGCGAACAGGGCGCCCATGATCGGCGAGAACAGGAACGCGTAGACGATCGCGCCCTGGATCTCCGCGGCGGTCACGCTCAGGCCTTCGCCGAGTCGGCCGCTCACGATCAGGATCGAGAAGACGAGCGCCGACACGGCGCCGACGATCAGCCCGATGAGCCAGCTCCCGCCTCTCGCGAGGAACCCGGCGAGGAAGACCCCGCCGATCGCCGGCGTCTGGACGAAGTAGGTGAACAGGATCTGGGCGAAGACATCCGCCGTCCCGAGCGCATAGATCGCGATCCCGCTCGCGACCACCAGGACGGCCGGGATCCAGAGCGCCTTCTGCCGTAGGTGGCTCGAGAGGTTCCGGAGGTCGCCGCGGACATCGAGGGGATGGATCGCGGCACGGAACGCGCGACCGATGCCCATCCGTTCCGGCTGCCCGGACGCCGTCGCGCTCGCTCGAGCGGTTCGGCTGGCTCGGCCGCCCGCGGTCGGCGCTTCGCTCGACCCGGGCGTGGTCGACTCGTCGCCGTCCGGGTCGTCGAGTTCTGTGCGATAGCGGCGGCGTGCCTCGGCTCGGTCGGTCCTCTTGGCGCGGGCCACGGGTGTCTCCAGTGCGTTGGGAACGGGTGACGGAGTCTGCGCATCGTAGTCCATCCCGCCACGTAAGCCGCAGCTAAGGGTCGCCGGCTACAACGTTCGCCTCAGACCGCCACCCGTGTCCCGCCGGGAGGTCAGACATGCATCGGACCCGGTCGGGACAGCTCGTGGTCGTCGTGGCGCTCGCCGTCATGGCCGGATCCTTGCCAATGGCGGTCCGTGATGCGGCGGCCGCGGTCGTCGCATGGCTGCCATCCACGCTGGTCATCAGCGAGTTCCAGACGGGTGGCGCCTCGGCGTCCGACGAGTTCGTGGAAGTCGCGAACCAGGGGCTCGGGCCGGTGGACTTGGCCGGCCTGGAGGTGGCGTACGCGACCTCGTCGGGTTCCACGGTGACGCGCAAGGCGACCTGGACGGTGTCGACCATCCTCGACGCGGGTCGCCGCGTCCTGATCGCGAACGCCGCAGGGATCCATGCCGGTGGAGCTGATCAGACCTACTCGGGCGGCTTCGCAGCGACCGGTGGCGCCCTCGTCCTTCGTGTCGTCGGCGGGACGACGATCGATGCGGTGGGTTGGGGTGATGCGACGAGCGGGTTCGTCGAGGGCACCGCCGCGGTCGCCCCGCCGGCGGGTTCCAGTCTCGAGCGCGCGCCGGGAGCCGCCGCGGGTAACGGCGTCGACACGAATGACAACGCCGCCGATTGGTTCGTGCAGGGCACGCCGACGCCGCAGGGCCTCGCCGCGCCCGCGGTGCCGGTCCCCGCTCCGACGCCGGTCCCGACGCCGGTCCCGACACCCACCCCGACGCCGACACCGGCGCCCACGCCGGAGCCCACGCCCGCCCCCACACCGACCCCGGTCGTCACGCCCGTCCCGACCCCGGCGCCCACGCCGGAGCCGACGCCCACCCCGACGCCGACGCCCACCCCGACCCCGATCGCGACGCCGATGTCGATCCCGATCTTCGCCGCCCGGTGGCTGGCGGACGGTGACACCGCGACCGTCGACGGCGTGCTCACGGTCGCTCTCGGCTCGATCGAGTCAGGACGGAGCGGGTTCGTGGAGGACGTCAGCGGCGGCATCGGCATCTACCTCGATGCGCCTGTCGTCGGCAGCTACCCGGCCGGGACGACCGTGCGGATCACCGGGATCGTGGGCGCTCGCTACGGCCAGCGCCTGCTGCGCGTGGCCGAGGTCGACATCATGGCCGGCGACGTCATCACGTTGCCGGTCGCCCCGCTGACGCCGACGGGCGGCGCCGGCGAACCCCTGGAAGGCACACGGATCGCCGTCGCGGGGCCTATCACGACGCCGCCGAGCCAGCTGACGGACGGTCTAGCCTTCGACGTCGATGATGGGAGCGGGCCCGTCCGGATCATCGTCGGCCCGATCGCGTTGGGCGCCCTCGAGCCGGCCCGAGGTCAGGTCGTCAACGTTCGCGGACCCGTGGGCCAGCGCGACAGCTCCGGGACCGACGCGGGCGGCCATCGCGTCTATGCGATGGAGCCCGGGGACCTCGTGATCGACGAGCCAGGCCCGACACCCACCCCCGCGCTGACACCCGAGCCCACGCCCACCCCGGCGCCCACGCCGGCCCCGACCCCGGCGCCGAGCACGCCCACGACCATCGCGTCGATCCGTGGCTCGGCGATCGGCACGATCGTCGACATCCGGGCGGTCGCCATGGCCGAACCCGGGCGCACCGGGACGCCGCGGCTCGTGTCGGTCGGCGACGCGACGGGCGGGATCGCCGTCCGGCTGCCGGCTGGCTTCGACCCAGGACGAGGCGCCGTCCTGGTGGTGCACGGCCGGCTCGCCGCCCCGTACGGACAGTCGGAGGTTCGACCGCTGGCGAACGGCCTGACGGTGGCGGGCAACGAGGCCTTGCCCCCGCCGACGGCCCTGCCCGACGGCCCGCTCGGCGAGCGCGATGAGGGTCGCCTCGTGACGTTGAGCGGGCGAGTGACGAAGCGACCGGTCAAGGGCTCCGGCGGGGACGTGTCCCTCACGGTCGAGCGGACCGATGGTTCGGAGGTCCGGGTCGTGGCGGATGGGTCCAGCGGCCTCGATCGGGACGTATTCACCGTGGGCGCCACGTACCGGCTGACCGGCATCGTCGGGCAGCGGGCATCGCGCTCCGGCGCACTCGACGGCTATCGCGTGTGGCTTCGGGACCGCGCGGACATCGCCCTCGTCGCCGGGCCGCCGAGCCCGGCGCCGTCACCCGGGCCCTCGGCCTCGCCGACTGGCGCCGCGCACCCGGCGGTCATCTCGATCGAGCGCGCCCGAACGATGCTCGACCGTCTCGTGGCCGTCATCGGGGTCGTCACGACGCGTGCCGATCTGCTCGACGGATCCGGGCGCCTGATCGTGATCCAGGACGCGAGCGGCGCGATCGAAGTCCGGTTGCCCACGGACGGCGCGCCACCGATCGGCAGCCGCATCCGAGTGCTCGGGACCGTCGGGACGGCGTATGGCGCCCCGCGGATCAAGGCCGATCGCGTGGACCGTCTCGGTTCGTCGGGCGTGCCGACCCCGCTGGCCATCCACGGAAGCCCGGGCGCGGCCCACGAGTGGCGGCTCGTCACCGTCCGCGGCCGCCTCGACGGGATCCGCAAGCTCGGCGATCGCTGGCGAGCCGAGCTGATCGTCGGGTCGGTGCGCGCCGTCATCGTCGGGCAGAGCGGCGCCAGGATCCCGATCACGACCCTCGTCGCGGGCCGGATGGCCACCGTCACCGGCATCGTCCGCCGCCCGTACCCGACCGCGACGGACCGGCGGTTCACGATCCTGCCGCGCGGACGGTCCGACATCAGGATCGATGCTGCTGTCGCGTCAGGCAGCGCGACACCGGACTCGGGCGCCGCGTCGTCCACCACGAGCCCAGCGGGGCCGAACGCGGTGGACCCGCTGCCCGCGAATGGCGGCCTGCGCTCCGGTGACCCCAGCTCGTCCGCTCCCGATGCGGACATGCGCGACCTCTCGACCCTCATCGGCGAGACGGTGCGCGTCGGCGGTCTCGTCGGCGCCCTTTTCGACGGCGGGTTCGAGCTGGACGACGGCACGGGCATCGGGTCCGTGGTCCTGCTCGGCGAGGCCGCCGAGCTCCTGGTCCTCGTCGGATCCGGCGATGCGATCAACGTGACCGGCACCGTGGAACGGACCGATCGTGGTCCGACGCTCGTCGCCACCGATCCAGCCGGCGTGGTCATGGCCGCGGCCGGCGACCCGTCGACGACCGGATCGGGTGGCGCGCCGACGGATGATCCGGCGTTCCCGACGCCGCTCGGGGAGGCCATCGAAAGCCCCCGGGCGGCGGGTCTGTGGGCGATCCCGGACGATGCGCTGCCGGGCGCGGCCGGCGTCCTGACGCTCGCCCTGGTGTCCCTCGTGTCGATCGCGGTGACAGGGCTCCGGCGGCGCCGGATGGAGCGCGTGCTCGCGGGCCGTGTGGCGGTGCGGCTCGCCGCGTTCGCGGCTCAGCGCGAGCCCGGATCGCCGGATCGGGCGGCCCCGAACGAGGCGTCGGGCGGCTCCTCGACCATCCCACGCACGGCTGAGCACGATCCGCGCACGAGTGGCCACGCTTGACGCTCGTGAGAACGCGGGACTATCCTCGGCCGAGTTTCGCAGCCGCGGAGCACGAATCCCGAACGAGGAGAGGTCTTGCCGAACGCGGACACCCGCGTAGAACCGAGGACGGATCGCCGCATCGCGATCCCTGAAGGCGACCGGCAGTACCACATCGGACTCGGCCCAGGTGAGTTGGCCGAGTACATCCTCCTCCCCGGCGACCCGGATCGAACCTCGCGGATCGCCGCGCGCTTCGACACCGTGGAGCTGGAGCATCGCCATCGCGAGTTCGCGAGCGCCACCGGCATGTATCGGGGGCAGCGCGTCTCGGTCGTGGCGACCGGGATCGGGACCGACAACGTCGAGATCGTGATGGCGGAGATCCTGGCCATCACGACCCGCCCGACCTTCATCCGGGTCGGATCCTGCGGGGCGCTCCAGCCGGAGATGCAGCTCGGCGATCTCGCCATCACGACCGGAGCCGTCCGCCTCGAGGCGACCACGAGCTACTTCGTGCATGACGGATTTCCCGCGGTCGCCGCCTATGAGGCGGTCGCGGCCCTCGTCGAAGCGGCGGTCCGGCTGGGCCACCGTCATCACGTCGGGATAACGGCCACGGCTCCGGGGTTCTTCGGTGCGCAAGGGCGCCCCATCCCGCAGCTACCTATCCGCTACCCTGACCTCGCGGAGGACATGGCTCGCCAACGGGTCATGAACTTCGAGATGGAGGCGTCGGCACTGCTCGTGCTCTCGTCACTCGCCCGCTGTCGAGCCGGCGTCGTCTGTGCCGTGTTTGCGAATCGGACGACCGGCGAGTTCGTCAGCGGTGACGCGAAGGACGCGGCCGAGGCGGCCTGTGTCGAGACAGGTCTCGAAAGCCTGCTCATCCTGGCCGAGATGGATCGCCAGAAGCACGACGCCGCGACGGACCATTGGCGCCCGTCGCTCTGGCGATGAACGAGAACGACATCGAACATCACTGACCCTGGTATCCCTGAGCGGATGCGGGACAAAGGTTCTCGCAACGCTCGCAAGCCGAGGAGGAGCCCGATGGCCGAGGCCTATTGCGTCAAGGACAAGAAGAAGGTGGAAGTCGTGAACCCGCAGCGGATCACGATGAAGAACGGCAAGCCGGCACTCCAGGGCACCTGCCCGGTGTGTGGCGGCAAGGTCTTCAAGATCGGCGGCTGAGCCACCCTCTCGACGCAAGATCGCGAACGACCCCTGCCGAACGCCGGCGGGGGTCGTTCCATGTCCGGCGCCGTTCGCCACCCGTTCGAATCCATCGGCCACGCGCCTGACGTCGTACGATGGTCACCCACGCGATGTCCGGTGGCCGCCGATCAGCGCCCCCCGACCGCGCTGCGACCAGACACCTGACCGACCCCGGCGACGATCCGGGACGAGCCGCGAGGAGAGCACCACCCATGACCACCCGCGTCGGCATCAACGGCTTCGGCCGAATCGGCCGCCAGTCGCTCAAGGCGCTCATCGAACGTGCGCCCGATGTCGAGGTCGTCGCGGTCAATGACCTCGTCGACGCCGAGATGAACGCGCTGCTGTTCAAGCACGACTCGACGTACGGCGCCTATGACGGCGAGGTCCGGGCGGGCGACCGCTCGATCATCATCGACGGCCGCGAGATCCGCATCCTCGCGGAGAAGGACCCGGCCGCGCTGCCCTGGGGCGACCTCGGCGTCGACATCGTGCTCGAGAGCACGGGGATCTTCACGAGCGCCGACAAGGCGGGGGCGCACATCGCCGCCGGTGCGAAGAAGGTCATCATCAGCGCGCCGGCCAAGGACGAGGACATCACGATCGTCCTGGGCGTCAACGAGGAGCGCTACGACCCGAGCGCCCACCACATCATCAGCAACGCGAGCTGCACGACCAACTGCCTCGCCCCGGCCGCCAAGGTGGTCCACGACCTGCTGACCATCGAACACGGCCTCATGAACACGATCCACAGTTACACCAACGACCAGCGCATCCTCGACGTCGCGCACAAGGATCCGCGCCGGGCCCGGAGCGCCGGTCAGAACATCATCCCGACCACCACCGGGGCCGCCAAGGCCCTCGCGCTCGTGATCCCGGACCTCAAGGGCCGGTTCGACGGGTTCAGCCTGCGCGTGCCGACCCCGACGGTCAGCGTCGTGGACTTCACCGCCACCGTCAGCCGGTCGACATCGGTGGAGGAGCTCAATGACGCGTTCCGCGCGGCCGCTGCCGGGCCGCTGCAGGGCATCCTCGGCGTGTCGGACGAGCCGCTCGTGTCGATGGACTTCAAGGGCGACAGCCGCTCGTCGATCATCGACGCGGATTCGACCATGGTCCTCGGCGGGAACATGGTCAAGGTGATCAGCTGGTACGACAACGAATGGGGGTATAGCTGCCGCGTCGCGGACCTGATCGCCTTCGTGGCGGCGCGCCTGCCCGTCGCGGCCTGAGCCGGTCGCCACCATGGATCTCCGCACCATCCGCGACGTCGATGTCGCGGGCAAGCGCGTCTTCGTCCGGGTGGACTTCAACGTCCCGCTCGCGGACGGCAAGGTCACCGATGACTCGCGCATCCGCGCTTCGATCCCCACGATCGGCACGTTGCTCAACGCGGGCGCGAGCGTCGTCCTCGCGAGCCACCTGGGGCGGCCCAACGGCAAGGTCCAGGACGGGCTGCGGCTCCGGCCCGTCGGGCAGCGCCTGACCGAGCTGCTGCGGCGGAACGTGCCGGTGACGGGCGACGCGCTGGGCGCCGGCACCGAGGATGCGGTGAAGCGGTTGCGTCCCGGCGAGCTGCTCCTCCTCGAGAACCTCCGGTTCCATGCCGAGGAGGAGGCCAACGACCCCGGGTTCGCGGCGGCCCTCGCGGCCTACGCGGACATCTACGTCAACGACGCGTTCGGGACGGCCCATCGGGCCCACGCGTCGACCGTCGGGATCGCCACGATCCTGCCGGCCTACGCGGGACTGCTGATGGAGCGCGAACTCGCCGCGCTCTCGATGCTGCTGGAATCACCGAAGCGCCCGTTCGCCGCGATCCTCGGCGGCGCGAAGGTATCGGACAAGATCGGGGTCATCGACCACCTCCTCACCAAAGTGGACCTATTGATCCTGGGCGGCGGCATGGCCAACACGTTCCTTCTCGCGCAGGGCAAGGCCGTCGGCAAGAGCCTGGCCGAACCCGATCGCGCGGAGGATGCCCGCCGGATCCTGGCCACCGCCGAGGCGAACGGCGTCGAGGTCATCCTCCCGATCGACGTGATCGTCGCCAAGGAGGTCACCCGCGGGACCGAGTACAAGACGCTCCCCGCGGAGAAGATCCCCGCGTCGTGGCACATCGTGGATCTCGGCAAGGCGAGCCAGGACCTGATGGTGGCCTCGCTCGCCAAGGTCAGGACCGTGTTCTGGAATGGTCCCCTCGGCGTGTTCGAGATCCCGTCCTTCGCGCACGGCACCAACGCGGTCGCGCGGATGCTCGCCGATCGCGCCGACGCCGGCGCGACGGTGGTCGTGGGTGGTGGCGACTCGGTCGCGGCCGTGACGCAGCAGGGCCTGGCCGAACGGATGACCCACATCTCGACCGGCGGCGGC
This sequence comes from uncultured Anaerolineaceae bacterium, assembly GCA_964393345.1. Classification (GTDB taxonomy): domain Bacteria; phylum Chloroflexota; class Limnocylindria; order Limnocylindrales; family CSP1-4; genus SPCO01. The sequence goes on from CAYMTJ010000054.1 coordinate 10,460, forward strand.
GCCTCGCTCGAATTCCTCGAAGGCCGCGAGCTGCCCGGGGTGACCGTCCTGCTCGATCACGCGGGAGCGACGGCGTGAACACGGCCATCGAGCGCGTCGATGCGCGGGAGATCCTCGATTCGCGGGGCAATCCCACGGTCGAGGTGGACGTCGTCCTCGTCGACGGATCGGTGGGTCGGGCGGCGGTCCCATCGGGGGCGTCGACCGGGGCGCACGAAGCCGTCGAGCTGCGGGACGGTGACCAGGCCCGCTACGGCGGCAAGGGCGTCCGGCGGGCGGTCGCCAACGTCGAGGAGACCATCGGCCCGGCACTCGATGGCCTCGATGCCAGCGACCAGGCCGGCATCGACGCGGTCCTGATCGACCTCGACGGGACCCCGAACAAGGCCTCGCTCGGCGCGAACGCCATCCTGGGCGTCTCGCTCGCGTGCGCCCACGCCGCCGCGGCGAGCGCGGACCTCCCGCTCTACCGGTACCTCGGCGGGGTCGGCGCGCGGACGCTGCCCGTGCCGATGTTCAACATCCTCAACGGGGGCCGCCACGCCCAGGACTCCACGGACTTCCAGGAGTTCATGGTGATGCCGGTCGGGCTCGACACGTTCAGCGACGCGCTGCGGGCCGGAGCCGAGATCTTCGCCGCGCTGCGAGCGATCCTCCACGACGAGGGCCACGCGACCGGGCAGGGCGACGAGGGTGGCTTCGCGCCGTCGCTCGGATCGAATGAAGCGGCGGTCGAGGTCATCCTGCGGGCGATCGAGCGCGCGGGCTACCGACCGGGCGTCGACATCGGGATCGCGCTAGACCCGGCGACGACGGAGCTCGTGGAGCCGGGCAGCGGCGCGGACGGCGCCCCGACGCGCTACGTCCTGGCGCGCGAAGGCCGGACGCTCGACTCGGGCGAGCTCGTGGACCTCTGGGCCGACTGGGCCGCCCGCTACCCCATCGTCTCCATCGAAGACGGGCTCGCCGAGGACGACTGGGCAGGCTGGCAGCAACTGGTCGAGCGTCTCGGCGGCACGGTCCAGCTCGTCGGCGACGACCTGCTCGTGACCAACACGGCGCGGATCGCCCGGGCGATCGAGGCTCGTGCGGCCAACTCCGTGCTCATCAAGCTCAACCAGATCGGGACGTTGACCGAGACGATCGAGGCGATCGAGCTTGCCCGCGGCGCCGGCTGGTCCGCGGTGGTCTCGCACCGGTCGGGCGAGACCGAGGACACGACCATCGCCGACCTCGTCGTCGCGATGGGCACCGGACAGATCAAGACCGGCGCCCCCTCGCGGTCGGAGCGCGTCGCCAAGTACAACCGTCTGCTCCGGATCGAGGGCGAGCTCGGTGACGGGGCCCGCTACCTCGGTCGACGCGCGCTGACCGGAAGCCCGAACCCTGCCCGGTTCGCGCCGCTCAAGGTGGGGGCCGGGACCCGCGGATGAGGCGGTTCGTGGATCGAGGCGCGATCACGGCCGCGTACGTCGGGATCGGGATGGCGGTCACGATCGCCATCAGCTTCATGCTCGTGATCCCGATCGAGGCCTTCGTCTGGCTGCTCGCCCTGCCGGCCGGCGGCATCATCGGCTACTACGCGAATGCCCGCTCCGATCGACGCGCCGGACCCTGGCGGCGGATCCTGCTCAACGCGCTGTTCGCCGGGGTCGTGACGGCCCTGACGACCGCAGTGCTGCTCCTCGGAACGAAGGCCCTCTTCTTCTACGCCGACACGGGCTACCCGACCTTCAACCGGGCCGACGCCAACGGCCGACCGATCGCGCCGTTCTGCGACACCGGCGCCGCGTGCGTGTATGCGCGTTATGTCGCCGATGGCCGGGAGGCGGAGATGGCCGCCCTGGGCGTCACCGACGCCGCGACCTTCGGGGCGCTGTACTGGCGCGAGCAACTCGGGACATCGGTGTTCGTGTTCTCGCTCACGACCATCGGCGGGCTCATCGGTGGGGGCCTGTATGGGGCGTTCCGGCCGAAGCCTGACCGGTCGGTGACGGTCGCGGACGTCCCTGCCCGGGCGTCGTGACGCGCCGGACGACGTGACCGGCGCGAACGGCTGGCGGGTTCCTGCGCGCGGGCGCGGGCGGATCGGCGACTGATCGGTCGCGGGTGATCGTCGGCGAGTGACCGGTCGGCCGGTGGCCCGTCGCGCAAGTGACCGGTCGGCGTCCGCCGACCCGGCCCGGTCGGATCAGCCCGCGGCGGGCTTCTTGGCCTTCGCGGGAGCCTTCGCGG
>CAYMTJ010000054.1:12794-22133 GCA_964393345.1 uncultured Anaerolineaceae bacterium
GCCTTCGCGGGAGCCTTCGCGGTCGCCTTCGACGCGGACTTCGCCGTGGCCGATTTCGGTGCGCTCGCCTTCGACGTGGTCTTGCTCGTCGCCGTCTTGCCCTTCGCGCTGGGGGTCCGAGCGGCGGGCTTCGCGGCGACCGTCGTGGCGGTCGCTTCCGCAGCCTTGGCGGCGGCAGCCTCGGCGCGGGCCGTCTTGCTCAACGCAGCGCGAGCCTTGCCGGCGGCCGTCTGGGCGCCCTTCGCCTTGCCAGCCTTGCCCGCGGCGATCCGGGCCTTGGCGGCCTTCTGGGCGGCGGCCTTGCCGGTCTGCTTGGCGACATGCGCGCCCGCGGTGACGTGGGTGCCACCGATCGCCGCGTTGACCTTGCGGGTCAGCCGTGACTTGCGACGCGCGGCGGCGTTCGGGTGGATGGCCCCAGCCTTCGCCGCGCGGTCGAGGGCGCTGAGCGCCTCGACAAGGGCTTCGGTCGGATCGATCGTGGACGTGCCGGGGGTCGTCGCGGCGGCCAGGGCCTTCGACACGAGCGTCTTCGCCGCGCTTCGGCGCGGCTGAAGGACCTCGTGGCGGCTCTGGGCCTGACGGACGCGCTTGAGTCCTGACGGCGTGCGAGCGCCGCTCCAGGTGCGGGGCGTCTTGGCCAAGGTGGGCGAACCTCTGTGATCTGGGGTGATGGGCACGCAGCACGGATCGGGTGCCGGGCGCGAAGGCGGATGGTATCACAGGTCCATCGCGCCGCCGGCCGGGTGGGCGGGAGCGGGGGCGCGCGGCGAGCGTGCAGGCGGGGGCGCGCGCGGCGAGCGTGCAAGCGGGGCGCGCGCGTTGTCGCCCGAACGCCGTTCATGTCAGATGTCACTCAGCTGAGCACTGGTCACGGTTCGCGGGCGATCCGGGCCTGGAAACCGCCCGAGATGGCCCCGACTCGCGGCAGATGATCGCCTCGTTCGGCAGCTGTCACAGAACCGACCACGGGTGCGGGTCCGCGGCTGACCAGCGCTCACCTGAGTGTCCTTTGGCAGGATCTGGCCGCCGAGGGCCAGCGCGGGACATCTGTGCCCGTGAGGATGAGCCGCGGCGACTGCGCCTGAGCGTGTGACCCGCCACACTATGGCACGTGATCGCCTTGCTCGGCGGCCTCGGCGCTGCCGTGCTGTGGGCCACTGCCACGCTCGTTTCCTCGCGCTCGAGCCGGATGCTGGGATCGCGCGTGGTCCTGGCCTGGGTGATGATCATCGGGGCGGTCCTGGGACTCCCCATCGCGATGCTCAGCCCGCTGGAACGGCCCATCACCGCCGGAGCCGTGGCGATCGTCGTGCTCTCCGGTCTGTGCTACACGGGCGGCCTGCTGACCGCCTACAGCGCGCTCCGGATCGGCAAGGTGTCGATCGTGGCGCCCATCGTGGCGACCGAAGGCGCCATCGCCGCGATCATCGCCGTCGCGCTCGGCGATCCGCTGTCCCTGGCCGCGGCGATCACGTTGGGGATCATCGTCGTCGGGGTCGTGCTCTCATCGCTCGAGCCATCGAAGGAGGAGGTCGCCGCCGGCGACTTCGACATCACCGCCGACGCGCTCGAATCCCCGGTCGATCGGCCCCGCCCGCGCGACGACGCGGCGACCACCCGACGCACGATCCTCCTCGCGATCGCGTCGGCCTGCATCTTCGGGGTGGGCCTCGTCGCGGCCGGCAAGGCGGCGCAGGAAGTGCCGATCTCGTGGGTCGCCGTCGGCTCGCGGCTCGTCGGGATCATCGCGATCGCCGTGCCGCTCATCCTGACCCGCCGGCTCGTCATGACGCGGGCGGCCTTGCCGCTCATCGCCATCGCCGGCGTGGGGGAGCTATTCGGCTCGATCTCGTCTGTCTGGGGCGCTCGCGAGAACATCGCCATCGCGTCGGTGATGGGCAGTCAGTTCGCGGCGATCGCCGCGGTCATCGCGTTCATCCTGTTCCGCGAGCGGATCGGGCGCCTGCAGGTCATCGGTGTGGTGATCATCGTGGCCGGGGTCTCGGCGCTCGCGTACTTCCAGGCCTGATCCCGAGTCGATCGCTCGAGCTCGCGGATCAACGCGGCCGAGGCAGACTTGGTCCGCCGAAGCCCTACCTGGCGCCGGCCGATCGATCGACCTCGCGTCGATCGCGCCTGAGCCATGATCGGCCGCTCGCGATGGGCCGGGGATGGGACCAGGTCGCGGCCGCACCGCGAGCAGCAAGGGCCGTCGACGAGTCGTGACCCACTGAGCGGCTACACTCCCGCCTCGTGACCATCCCCTTCCGCGACCTTCCGCCCCGCCCTGTGCCACGGTCCTGCCCCTGCCCACTGGACGATACTGGTCGCGACGTCAGTCGGAGGAGCGGCATGGGTGATCTTGAGTGGCTGAACGGGCACTCCGGGCAGGGGACGGCGGAGCTACTCGCGCTCGAAGGCAGGTTCCGGACCGATTCGCTCGTGCTCGCGTTCGAGGAGGCGATCTCCGGGAAGGCGACGCGGATCAGGTTGGCCTTCATCAAGTCCCAAGCGGACCAGATCGTGACCCCCTGAGCCGCCCTGGTGTCGATCCCCCAAGACCGCCTGCGCAACTTCTCGATCATCGCGCACATCGATCACGGCAAGTCGACGCTGGCCGACCGGCTGCTCGAGCTGACGCACACGATCGACGCGCGTCAGATGACGAGCCAGGTCCTCGATTCGATGGACCTCGAGCGCGAGAAGGGGATCACGATCAAGGCCCGCTCCGCGCGCCTCGAATACACCGCCAACGACGGCCTCGTCTACGGGCTCAACCTCATCGACACGCCCGGTCATGTGGACTTCGCATACGAAGTGAGTCACAGCCTCCAGGCCTGCGAAGGCGCGATCCTCGTGGTCGATGCGACGCAGGGCATCGAGGCCCAGACGCTCGCCAACGTCCATCTCGCGATGCGCGAGAACCTCACGCTCATCCCGGTCCTCAACAAGATCGACCTGCCCTCGGCGGATCCCGAGACGATCATGGACGAGCTGGAGAACGTGCTGGCGATCCCGCGCGAGGAGGTCATCCTCGCGAGCGCCAAGGACGGGACGGGCGTACCGGAGATCCTCGAGGCCATCGTCGCCCGGATCCCCGCCCCGAAGGGTGACCCCAAGGCCCCGCTCCAGGGCCTGATCTTCGACAGTCACTACGACGCCTACAAGGGCGTCATCGTCTACGTGCGACTCGCCCAGGGCACCATCCGGCACGCCGAACCCATCCGGTTGATGGGGAGCGGCGTCGAGGCCGAGCCGTTGGAACTCGGCGTCTTCCGGCCGCAGCTCGTGCCCGTCCGCCAGCTCGTGGCCGGCGAGGTCGGCTACGTCGCGACCGGGCTCAAGAGCGTCCGGGACGCGCAGGTCGGTGACACCGTCACCAGCGCCGCCCGCCCGGCCGCGCAGCCGCTGCCCGGCTATCTCCCGGCCAAGAGCCTCGTGTTCGCGGGGATCTACCCGGTGTCGGGCGAGGATTACCCGCTCCTGCGCGACGCGCTCGAGAAGCTGCACCTCAACGACGCGAGCTTCACCTACGAACCGGAATCGTCCGTCGCCCTCGGCTTCGGGTTCCGCTGCGGGTTCCTGGGTCTGCTCCACATGGAGATCGTCCAGGAGCGCCTGGAGCGCGAGTTCGACCTGGACCTGATCGCGTCGGCGCCGTCGGTCGAGTACCACGTCCAGCTGACGCTGGGCCGAGGCGAGGTCATCGTCGACAACCCGGCGCTGCTCCCCAACCCCACGGACATCGAGGCCATCGCGGAACCGTGGGTCAACCTGAGCGTCGTGACGCCGACCGGCTACATCGGGCCGCTGATGGAACTGTCGACGAACCGGCGCGGGACGTTCGTGAACATGGAGTACCTCGACCCGACCCGCGTCGTCATGCACTTCGAGATGCCGCTCGCGGAGCTCATCGTGGATTACTTCGACCAGCTCAAGAGCCGCAGCCAGGGGTACGCCTCGATGGACTACGAGGAACTCGGCTACCGGGCGGCCAACCTGGTCAAGGTCGACATCCTCGTCAACGGCGAGCCCGTGGATGCGCTGTCGCTGATCGTCCATCGCGATCGCGCCCAGTCCGTCGGCCGGGCGCTGACCGAGCGCTTGAAGATGCTGATCCCGCGCCAGATGTTCGAGATCCCGATCCAGGCGGCCGTCGGATCGAACGTCATCGCGCGCGAATCGGTCCGTGCCATGCGCAAGAACGTGCTGGCCAAGTGCTACGGTGGCGACATCACGCGCAAACGGAAGCTCCTCGAGAAGCAGAAAGAGGGCAAGCAGCGCATGAAGCGGGTCGGATCGGTGGAGATCCCGCAGGAGGCGTTCCTCGCGATGCTGCGCATGGACGAGGGCTGATCCCGGCGTGGACGGATTCCTCGAGTGGGCCCGCGGCCTGGTCATCATCGGGCTCGCCCCGCTGATCGCGATGCTGCGCCTCGAGGCCGAGCGATTCGGCACCGCGGAGTACTACGAGGTGACGCGCCGCGGTGAGCGGCCGCGCATCCGGCGACGCCTGGCGTGGTACGGACTCGGGGTCGCGCTGGTCGTGGCGATCCTGATCCTCCATCCCTCCGCGCAGACCACGCTCTTCCTCGCGTCGGGCGATCGCCTCGGGGCCGTGCTGGGGGGCCTCGCGTACGGGATGGCGGGCGTCGGATTCGCGGTGGCGTTCGCCACGATCCGCTACCACCGGATCCGGTTCCCCGAGGAGATCTCCTATCCGGGCGCCCTCCTGAACTCGATCGCGACCGCGTTCATCGACGAGGCGGCGTTCCGCGGCGTGCTCTTCGGCCTGCTCCTGGTGACCGGCCTCGACCCTACCGTCTCGAACATCGTGCAGGCCATCCTCTACACACTCGCGACCCGGCTCGGGGCACCCGGGCGGGATCGCTATCTCTTCGTCATGGCGCTCGTCGTCGGGCTGGTCGGCGGCTATCTGACGGCCCTGACCGGCGGCATCGCGGCCGCGTTCCTCGGTCACGCGATCGCCCGGTTCGCGGTCTTCCTGTGCACGGGCCACGCGGGCCAGACGAAGCCGCGCGGGCGCGAGGTCGAGGAGATCGAGAAGCGCCGCCGCGTGCCCGAGGGCTGGCGGGTCATCGGCACGCGAGAGTCGGTGTCGCGAGAGCGGTGAACGCGGCGACGGGGGGCGGGCCGGTCGCGCTGTACATCCATATCCCCTTCTGCGTCTCGCTCTGTCCCTATTGCGACTTCGTGGTCTATGCGGGTGCGGCGGCGCGTGGCCCACGGGCGCGCGTCGACGCCTTCGTCGCGGCGCTCGAGACCGAGATCGACCTCCGGGCCGACGCGCTCGACCAGGCCGCCCGCGAGGATCGAGCCCCGCTCCAGACGCTCTATCTGGGTGGCGGGACGCCGTCACTGCTCCCGGCGGAGGTCGTCGCGGGTCTGATCGCGCGGGTCCGCGACCGCTTCGGGTTGATGGACCGAGCCGAGGTGACCATCGAGGCCAACCCCGGCCCGGACGAGCGAGGCGACGCAGCGGCGCTGGCCGAGGCCGGGGTCACGCGGCTCTCGATCGGGGCGCAGGCGATGGACGATGTCCTCCTTCGGCGCCTGGGTCGGCGGCACCGTGCCCGGCATGTGCCCGAGGCGGTCGCGGCCGCGCGCGCCGGCGGGATCCGATCGGTGAGCCTCGACCTGCTATACGACGTCCCGGGCGGGACGATCGCCGGCTGGATGGCGACGCTCGACGCGGCGCTCGAGACCGCGCCCGATCACCTTTCGCTGTACGCGCTGACCCTCGACGACCCGGACGCCGAAGGGCTGACCGGACCGCTCGGTGATCACCTCCCGACCACGGCCGGCGCGCGACGCTGGCGCGACGCCGCCCGACCGAGCCAGGACGAGGACCGGGCGGCCGCGCAGTACCACCACGCCGTGGTCCGACTACGCGAGCTCGGCTATCGCGGGTACGAGATCAGCAACTGGGCGAGGACCGGTCACGAGAGCCGGCACAACCGGGTCTACTGGGATCGCCGGCCGTACGAGGCGGTCGGGCCCGGGGCGCACGCGTTCGACGGGTCGGTCCGCCGCTGGAACGCGGCTCGGCTGGACGCCTACGTGGCGGCGTTGACCCCACCGGACGGTTCCCGGCCGACCCTGCCGCCGGGCGGATCGGAGATCGTGGACGCCGCGACCGCCGCGTCCGAGCGGGTGATCCTGGGCCTCCGGACGGACACCGGCGTCTCGCTCGCGGAGGCGCAGGAACCGCCGTTCGCCGACGCCTTCGGCTGGGCGCTCACCGCCGAGCTGATCGATGTCACGCCCGATGACCGCGTCGTCCTCACGACACGCGGTCGATTGCTGTCGAACGAGCTCTTCGCGCGACTGGTCTGAGGGCCGCACGCGCCGGAGTTCGTTGACACTCGGACCTCGTGACTGCTACGATGCCAGCAACCCGTTAGCACTCTCACCCTTAGAGTGCTAACCACGTTGGGAGACCGAACTTGGCGCGTCGCAACCGCCCCCTCGGCCCCCTGGACCTCCGCTCCCAGGCGATCCTTCGGGCCGTCATCGAGGAATACGTCACCACTGCCACGCCGGTGGGCTCACAGGCGCTCGTCGAGCGCTACGGCCTCGGCGTGTCCAGCGCCACCGTTCGCGCCATCCTCGCGGAGCTCGAGAGCGCGGGTCTGCTGACGCACCCGCACACCTCCGCCGGCCGGGTCCCCACCGACGAGGGGTACCGGTTCTACGTCGAGTCGATCGTGGACGCGGTCCCGTTGCCGGCGGTGGAGCAGCTCATGATCCGCCACCAGTTCGGCCAGGTGGAGTTCGCCAGCGAGCACTGGTTCCGCCTCGCGGCGACCACCCTGGCGAGCATCACGCGCTCCGCGGGACTGGCCACGCCGGCGAAGCCACGTGACGCGCACATCCGGCGCATCGACCTCGTCGCGATCAACGAGCGGATGGCCAGCCTGATCCTCGTCTTGCGCGAGGGGGCGATCAAGCAGGCGCTCGTCAACTTCGCCGACGACGATTCGATCGACCAGGCCACGCTCAACCGCGTCGCCGGGATGCTCAACGACCGCCTCGCGGACCAGACCGCCGCCGGCGCCGAGGGCGTCGTCGCCCGCCTGCGCAACACGGACCGCACGGAGGATCTGGCCCGACGCATCGGGGAGCGTGTCGCGAAGATCGTTCGTGACTACGACGCCGAGGCCATCGAGGAGGTCTTTTCCGACGGCCTGCTCAACGTCATGGACGCCCCGGAATTCGCGCAGAGCGACAAGCTCCGGCGCGTCTTCTCGGCGCTCGAGAACCGCGCCTATCTCGGGCAGCTCGTCGGCGACGTGTCGCAGGCGGGCCGGATCCAGATCTTCATCGGTCACGAGAACCATCCCGTCGAGATGCGCGACGTCTCGCTCGTGCTCGCGCCGTACGGCCGCCCCGGACGGGCGATCGGCGTCGTGGGTGTCCTCGGTCCGACGCGCATGAGCTATTCCCAGGCGATCGGCACGGTGCGCTTCGTGTCCGGCCTCATGAACGAATTGGTGGACCACCTCTATGCCTAGCCGCAGAACCCGCGCCCAGGAGCGGATCGACGCCATCGATCTCTCCCCGACGGCGTTGCTCGCCCAGATCGACGAATTGCGCGCCGGTCTCGAGGCCGCCCGCCACGGGGCCGAGGAGTACCTGGCCGCGCTCCAGCGGGAGCGCGCGGAGTTCCTCAACTTCAAGCGCCGGACCGGCGAGGAACGCGAGCGCGAGCTGGGGCTGGCCGCCGAGGACCTGCTGCGCAAGGTCCTGACGGTCGCCGATGACTTCGACCGGGCCATCGAGGCTCGTCCCGCATCCATCGCCGACGACCCGTGGTTCGAGGGCATCGCGGCGATCGACCGCAAACTGCGGCTCGTGCTCGACTCGGAGGGCATCGGGTCGATCGACGCGTCGCCTGGTCGCCCGTTCGATCCGCGCGAGCACGAAGCCATCGCCAACGTCCCGGGCACCGGCCGACCGGAAGGCGAGATCGTCGAGGAGGTCCGGCGCGGGTATCGCCTGCGAGATCGCGTCCTCCGTCCCGCCCTCGTCGCCGTCGCCGGCGGCGAGCCCGATATCACCAACGACTGACACCCCCTTCCGCACGACACCGTCAAGGAGCAACAGCACCCATGGGCAAGATCATCGGTATCGACCTCGGCACGACGAACTCGGTCGTCGCCGTCATGGAGGGCGGCGAGCCCACCGTCATCGCGTCCGCTGAGGGCGGCCGGACCGTCCCGTCGGTCGTCGCGTTCACCAAGACCGGCGAGCGGCTTGTCGGCCAGCTGGCCAAGCGGCAGGCCGTCACGAACCCCACGAACACGGTCTACTCGATCAAGCGCTTCATGGGTCGCCGCTGGGACGACGCCGAGGTCAAGCGCAGCATCGAACTCGTCCCGTACACGGTCGAGAAGGACCCCAAGAGCGACGGCGTGGCCGTCAAGCTCGCCGACGGCAAGGTCTACACGCCGCCGGAGATCAGCGCGATGATCCTCCAGAAGCTCAAGACGGACGCCGAGGCGTATCTGGGCGAGAAGATCACCGAGGCGGTCATCACCGTCCCGGCCTACTTCGACGACACGCAGCGCCAGGCGACCAAGGACGCGGGTCGCATCGCCGGACTCGACGTCAAGCGGATCATCAACGAGCCCACCGCGTCCGCGCTGGCCTATGGCCTCGACAAGAAGGGCGACGAAAAGATCGCCGTCTACGACCTGGGCGGCGGGACGTTCGACATCTCGATCCTGGAGCTGGGCGAGGGCGTCTTCGAAGTCAAGGCGACCAACGGCGACACGCACCTGGGCGGCGACGACTTCGACCAGCGCGTCATCGACTGGCTGCTCGCCGAGTTCAAGAAGGACCAGGGGATCGACCTGGCCAAGGATCAGCAGGCCCTCCAGCGGCTCAAGGAAGCCGCGGAGAAGGCCAAGATCGAGCTGTCGTCCACGGCCAGCACCGAGATCAACCTCCCGTACATCACCGCGGATGCGACCGGCCCGAAGCACCTGGTCATCTCGCTGACCCGGGCCAAGTTCGAGGACCTCGTCGCGGACCTGATCAAGAAGACGTCCGGCCCGGTCAATGCGGCCCTCAAGGACGCGGGGCTCAAGCCGGGCGACATCGACGAGGTCATCCTCGTCGGCGGGATGACGCGGATGCCCGCGGTCGTCGACGCCGTCAAGGCGCTGTTCAACGGCAAGGAGCCGCACAAGGGCGTCAACCCGGACGAGGTGGTCGCGATCGGTGCGGCGATCCAGGCCGGGGTGCTGGCCGGTGACGTCAAGGACGTCCTGCTGCTCGACGTGACGCCGCTGTCGCTCGGCATCGAGACGC
>CAYMTJ010000055.1:0-10469 GCA_964393345.1 uncultured Anaerolineaceae bacterium
AGGGCAAGGCGTATCGGCTCAACGAGACGCGCGCCACGCTGTGCGTGCGGCCGCGCGGCTGGCAGCTCGTCGAGTCGCACGTGATGATCGACGGCGCGCCGGTCTCGGCCTCGCTATTCGACATGGGGCTGTACCTGTTCCACTCGGCGGCGGCCGCGCTGGCGGCCGGGAGCGGTCCGTACGTCTATCTGCCCAAGCTCGAGTCGCATCACGAGGCGCGGCTGTGGAACGACGTGTTCATTCACGCCCAGGAGGCCCTCGGGATCCCGCGCGGGTCGGTGCGGGCCACGGTCCTCATCGAGACCATCCTCGCCGCGTTCGAGATGGACGAGATCCTGTACGAGCTGCGCGAGCATGCCGCGGGCCTCAACGCCGGCCGCTGGGACTACCTGTTCAGTGCCATCAAGAAGTTCCGGACCGCGCCCTGGATCGAGTCCCCGGACCGGGCCCAGCTGACGATGACCCAGCCGTTCATGCGGGCCTACACGGAGCTGCTGGTACGGACGTGCCATCGCCGCGGCGCGCACGCGATCGGCGGGATGGCTGCGTTCATCCCCAACCGACGCGATCCCGACGTCACCGAACGGGCGATGGCCCGCGTCCGCGATGACAAGGAACGCGAGAGCCGGGACGGGTTCGACGGCACGTGGGTCGCGCATCCGGACCTCGTCCCGCTCGCGACCGAGATCTTCGACGCGGTCCTCGGGTCGGCGCCGAACCAGAAGGCCCGGCCCCTGGCCGCCGTGCCGTACGGCGCGGACGACCTCCTCGACCTCGCGGTCGAGGGTGGCGCGGTCACGGTGGCCGGCGTCCGGGCGAACGTGCGGGTCGCGCTGGCGTACCTGGACTCCTGGTTGCGTGGCGTCGGCGCCGCGGCCATCGACAACCTGATGGAGGACGCGGCGACGGCCGAGATCAGCCGCTCGCAGTTGTGGCTGTGGATCACGCAGTCCGTGGCCCTCGACGACGGGGCCGTGTTCGATGCCGGGCGCTACACCGCGATCCGGGACGAGGAGCTGGCCCGGCTCGGCGGGCTCGCGGAGGGCCGACTCGCCGAGGCCGCCGATCTGCTCGACCGGCTCGTCCTCGACGACGACTTCAGCGACTTCCTGACGCTCCGGGCCTACTCGCTCCTGGAGTAGCGCGGACCGTGAAGCTGTGGCTGCTGCTCGCCGCGACCTGGACCGTGGTCGTGGTGATCGCGATCGTGTTCTTCGTTCCAGGCATCGTCAACGCGCCGGGTTGCGCCAGCATGGTCGGCATCTCAGCGGCATGCCTTGAGGAGATCCAGCGCGAAAATGACCGAATCTGGTGGAGCCACACGCTGCCGGTGCTGCTGGTGATCGTCGGCGGCTACGTGGCCGTCACGCTGGTCGCGCTCCGCCGACGTCGCCGCGGCCGATCGGTCAGCGGCTGATGGGTCCCCGCTCGACGTCGCGGCCATACCCGCGGCGACCCACAAAGGCGCCATCGCGGATCACGGCCTCGCCGCGGACGTAGACGGAGCGCACGGCGCCGGTGACGGCGATCCCCTCGTACGGCGTGTAGTCGCTGGTGTGGTGCAGGTCGGCGGCGCGCAACGTTCGCGGGTCGGCGGGATCGAACAGGACGATGTCGGCGTCTCGTCCGACCGCGATCGCGCCCTTGGACGCGAGGCCGAACCGCCGGGCCGGCGTCGTCGCCAGGAGGTCCACCATGCGTTCGACCGTGATCCGGCCCTTCGCCACGCCCTCGCTGTAGGCGATCGTCAGCAGCGTCTCGATCCCCGGTGCCCCGTTACTGATCTGATCGAAGGCGATGCCGCGCGCCGCGGCGGCTTTCTCCACGGAACGTCGATCCGGCACGTGATCGGTGGCGATCAGGTCCAGCGATCCGTCCGCCAGCCCGGCCCAGAGCGCGTCGCGATCCGCCGCGGATCGAAGCGGCGGCGAGATGATCGCGCACGCACAGGCGACCGGGTCTGGGTCGTCGTACCGATCGTCGGTCAGGGTCAGGTAGTGCGGGCACGTCTCGGCGGTCACCTCGACACCCGCCGCCTTGGCGCGCCGGACCTCATCGAGCGCGGCCGCCGACGAGAGATGCACGACATGCACGGGCGCGCCCGCCCCACGGGCGAACGCGAGCGCGCGTGCGGTCGCGACGGCTTCGACATAGGGCGGTCGCGCGGCGGCATGGGACCGCGGGCCGGTCTCGCCACGGGCGAGCAGATCCGCGACGGCCGTATCGAGCAGGATGGGGTCCTCGCAGTGGACCTGCAGCATCCCGCCGCGGGCTCCGAGGGTCCGCATGGCATCGAAGAGGCGGCGATCGTCGAGGCGGAAGTCGAAGACCATGAACGCCTTGGACGTCGCCACGCCCGCGTCGAACGTCGCGGGCAGCTCGCCGATCGGGTCATCCGCGCGGCCGCTGATCGAGAGGCTGAGCCCTACGTCGATGGCGCTGTCGTGGGCGGTGCTGGCGCGCCACTCGGCGATCCCCTGGAGGAGCGAGCGCTCCGCTGCCGGGGAGGAGCCGGTCCCGGGATTGTTGAAGGCCAGGAACGCGGTCGTGCCACCGAACGCGGCCGCCACCGAGTCCTGGAAGAACCGGTCCGGTTCGGCGTCCGTGGCCACCCGCGTATGGGTGTGGACATCGACGGCGCCGGGGAGGAGCAGGAGCCCGGTCGCATCGATGACGTCGGCCGCGGCGGCCGCCGGCCCGCTGAGGTCGGGCTCGATCGCCTCGATCGTGCCGCCGCGGATCGCGACATCCGCCCGTCGGGACCCGGTCGCCGTGACCACGGTCGCCCCGCGGATGACCATGTCCGGCGTCAGGCGTCGACCTCACGGATCGTGATCGACTGCGCGCCGTCCCACAGGCAGCGCCGGCCAACCTCGCGGAGGCGGTCATCCCAGCCGTCGTCGGGCACCACGGCGGCGAACACGTTCGCCGCGAGCGGCCCCACCTTCGAGGCGGTCATGCAGCCGCCATACGGGAAGAAGATCTCGCACTCGCTGATGCCGCCCGGGTAGATCGCCAGGGTCCCCGGCGCCGGATGCGAGGTGTGGTTCTCGTAGTCGAGTCCGGGCCGGAAGTCCCCGAACGGGATCCACGTGGACTCCCCGGTCCAGCGGCAGTGGATGAGCTTCGAATCGATGGGCAGCATCCGCCGGATGGCCTCGATCGTCCGGGGAGCCGCCGCGTCCCAGCGGGCGGTAAAGTGGAGGTCGCCGACCTCGATGCGCAGCATTCCCATCCGCGGAGGATAGCGTGGCGGTCCAGCCCGAAGCAGCGCAGCCCACGATCTCCACGCACGTCCTCGACACGGAGCGCGGGGTCCCCGGGGCCGGGGTGCGGGTCACGCTCTACCGGCTCGATGTCGGCGACGGCCCGATCCGGCTCACCCAGGCCTTCACCGACGACGACGGCCGCGTCCGGGACCTGCTCGGGCGGGCGCTGGTGGCCGGGCTCTACCGTCTCGAGTTCAGCCTGGCGGCCGAGGACGCGGCGTTCTTCACGCGACTCGCGGTGGATGTCCGGATCAGCGACGTGACGCGGAGCTACCACGTCCCGATGTTGCTGGCGCCGTTCTCGATGACGACCTACCGCGGAAGCTGAACCGCCGCGGGACGTCGCACAGCCGGACCGCCGCGCGACCGACCGTGCGGGCCGGCTAACGCATCACGAGCAGGGCATCCACGTCCACGCGCGGGTGCGACCCCTTGCCGACGACGACCAGCTTGACCGTGTGTGCACCGAGGTCGTTCCACGTTCGACCCGCGACCAGCATCCGCGACTGCGCGGTCTTGCGATACAGGTCGATCGTCGAGACATAGAACCCATCGATGTAGAGCTTCGCCTTGCCGCGCGTCGAACCCTTCGGGGCGACGAGCGCGAACGCCCGACCCGTGAACTTGAACGTGACGCTCGCGCCCGCCTTGCGCGAGTAGCGCGTCTTGCCACCGGACCACGCACTGTCGCGTGATGTCCCCCACGAGCCCTTCCAGGTCGCCAGCGACGTCGTCTCCTGATGCCGGTAGGGCTTGACCGACGGGCTCCCGAGGTACGGACCCCAGTTGCCGGCGGCGTCGCGGGGCCGGACACGGAACGCGTAGACGCGGCCGATCTTGAGCTTGCGGTCCGTGGACCGCTTCGAGGTGAGGCTCGTCTGCGTGATCCACGGGTCCTCGCCGACCCGGACCAGGGCGCCGTACGCGTTGACGCCGGTGAGGTCGTCCGTGCCGGCTGGCCAGCTGACGCGCGCCGGTGCGGTGGTCCGACCCATCTTCGCCCCGATCACCCAGCCCACGTTGATCGGCAGGGCACCCTGCGGCGGGCCCACGTCGAGGGCCCGGAACGCGTCCACGGCTCGGCCGGTGGCGGTCGCCCCGGCCGTCCACGGCATGGACTTCCCCGACCCCAGGATGCGGGCCTTGAGCCCATCGGGTGAATCGGCCAGTTCCGGCCACAGCGACACGACCAGCGCCGCGGTCCCGGCGACGTGCGGCGCGGCCATCGACGTCCCGTCGAGCCAGCCCCACCCCGGCGTCGAGTACTCGGAGTCGGCGGGCAGCGCGCTGAGGATCCCTTCGCCGGGGGCCGCGATGTCGACGCGCGTCGCCCCGTAGTTGGAGAACTCGGCGATGAAGCCCTCATTGTCGATCGCGGCCACCGCGAGGATGTTGGGCAGATCGAACGCGCTCGGGAGCGACGGCAGCGAGTTGTTGTCGTTGTCGATGCCGTCGTTGCCGGCGGACGCCACGAACAGCATCCCGGACGCGGCGATGGCGTCGTACAGCTCGGGGGCGTCGCCGAGCGCTCCTCGACCGCCCCACGAATTGTTGGAGATGGCCACATCGAACGACGCCGCGTACTCGATCGCGGCGATCGCCTGGGAGTCATAGCCGCACGCGGGGTCGTTGCCGAGGAACTTGAGGGCCATGATCTGCACCGATGGGGCGACGCCGACCACCCCGACGCCATCGAGCGACGCGGCGATCGTCCCGGCGACGTGCGTCCCGTGGAAGTCGTCGTCGAAGTCGTGGACCGTGTTGTCGTCGTGACAGAAGTCCCACCCGTTCACGTCGTCGATGAAGCCATTGGCGTCGTCGTCGACGCCGTTGGTCTCCTTGCCGTCACCCGTTTCGCCAGGGTTCGTCCAGGCGCGGGCGGCGAGGTCCGGGTGGCTGAAGTCGACGCCGTCGTCGATGACCGCGACCACGACCGCGGGATCGCCGGTCGTGACCCCCATCGCCTGGAGGCCGTCGATGTCGACGTCGGGCGTGCCCTCCGTGCCGGACTGGCCCTGGTAGAGGGGCTGGCCGTGGTTGTCGAGACCCCACAGCTCCACCCAGCCGGGCTCGTTCTCGGGATCGATGTCGCGGTAGCGGCGATGGTCCACGCTCACGCGTCGGACGTTGGGGTCCGCTCGAAGCCGCGCGATGGCGTCGGCCGTGGTGGTGCCGCGGGTCGGGGCGACGACCGCGATGCCGGCCGTCGGCAGGTCCTCGATGCGGCGGACGCCCGCCCGGCCGGTGGCGGTTCGCCGTTCCGTGGCATCGGTCCCGGGCTCGAACCGCACGATCAGCCGCCGAGCGTCGCCCTCGTCGGGGATCGCGGGCTGCCGGTCCCATGCCGGGCGAACGTCCCGCACCTCCCCGAGCCCGGCCGGTGGGTCGCTGGCGAGCGCCGCGCCCGGCGACACGAGGGCCGCGCTGATCGCCAGGGCCGACAGGATGGTCAGCCGCCCCGGTGTCCCGTGGGCGTGGCGGCCCCGGGTGGGCGGTGTGGCGGGCGCGCGAGTCGCGGCGGGGCGGTGGATCACCATCGCGACCATCGTAGGGGTGCCGGGTCCGCGTCGTGACAACCTAGTTGTCACGGTCCGGTGTCACCGTTCGGCCCATGGAGACCGCCACCATCCGATCCCTTCCGTCGCCACCACCCACCGTCCAGCCGACGACGCTGCCGACGCGCGTCCTCATCGACGGGGACCGGATCATCGCCGAACGCCTGGTCGTCACCGACCCGGGCCTCGCGGCGTTCCTGGCCGAACGACCCGGCGACGACCGCCCCGCCCTCCTGGAGCGGGCACTCAAGATCGGGCTCGTCGCGCTGCAGGACGCCGGCGTGACCGTCAACGTCGACGTCGTGAAGAGCGAGTTCGAACGGCTTCTTCGGCAGTCCGAGCAGGCCAACGAACGCGCGGCCGCCGCCCTGGAACAGACGCTGCGGACGAACTTCGCCGATGGCGATGGGCGCCTGCCTCGCACGCTGGAACGCTTCCTCGGCGATCGCGGCGCACTGCGAGGCATGGTCGACGAGCTGTTCGACGAGACGAAGCGGGACAGCGCCATCGGCCGGATCAGCCGGATGCTCGAGACGTACTTCGATGGTGACGCCTCCAAGCTGGCGCGGCTGCTGGACCCGACGCGCCTCAACTCGCCGATGCACCAGTTCCGCGAGGAGATCGCCTCCGGCTTCAAGGGGATCGAAGCGCGATTGATCGCGATCGAGGCCGCGGCGGCCGCCCGGGGAGCGGAGCGTGCCAGGTCCGCGGCGAAGGGCGCCGACTTCGAGGACCTGCTCGAGGGCATGCTCGGGGACCTCGCCCGCGGCGCCGGAGACCTGCTCGATCGCACCGGGCTGGAGGCCGGCGCCGTCCTCAAGTCCAAGAAGGGGGACTTCGTCCTGACGCTGGATCCGCGCGTCACGCAGGGGTGCGACGTCCGCGTCGTGATCGAGGCCAAGGATCGGCCGATGTCCATGCGCGCGATCCGCGAGGAGCTGCGCGAGGCGCGCGAGAACCGTGGCGCGGCGGTCGGGCTCGTGGTGTTCACGCCGGCCCATGCGCCCAGTGGCGTCGCGCCCTTCCACGTGGTCGGCGATGACGTCTACTGCGTGGTCGACCCGGAGGCCCCCGAGCCGGCCACCCTCGAAGCCGCCGTCAAGCTGGCGCGCCTTCTCGCCCTCGCCTCGCTCGCCGAGCGTGAGGTGGAGGTCGATCCGGCGGCCGTCGCCGCCGCCCTGACCGCGATCCGCGAGCAGCTCGAGCTCGTGCGCACGCTCAAGGCCCAGCTGACGTCGATCTCCACGGCGACCAAGGCCGTCTGGACCGGTCTGGACACGATGCGTTCCAACATCCTCGCTCGCGTCGTCGAGGCCGAGGCCGAGATCAAGGCCGCCGTACCGCCAGGCGCCTGACCGTCGTCCGTTCCAGTGCCGCGCCCGCCTGACCCGATCCGCCGGCTGACAGCGCGGACCCGGCCGCCACCACCCCGCGGACCCGGGCTTGGCCAGCCTCGGCCAGCTGCCACCACCACCAGCGCCCGGGTCCGGGGCGCGAGTCAGCGACACCGTCCCCGCCCGCCACGACCGCCCCGCCACGACCGCCCCGCCCGACCGTCCCCGCCCCGCCACGTCCGCCCCGCCCGACCGCCGCGTCCGACCGCCGCGCCCGACCCCGCCCGACCGCCCCGCCCGACCGCCCCGCCAGATTCTCGTGGAGTGACCGTTAGGCGCCCTCGCGGTCCCTCCGTCAGGCCCGATCGCAGCTGAGGGCGGATCTGCGCCCCCGCCGTTTCGGCATTCACGCACGAGAACCGGCGAACCGGTTCCGGCTCTGAGCCCGAACCACGGGCCGAGACGAGCGAGTCGCCCCGACAACGTGCCTAGCGGTCATGTGATGGCAATCTGGCGAGGTCGCCGGGCTATCGCGCCCGGGCTATCGCGCCCGGGCTATCGCGCCCGGGCTATCGCGCCCGGGCTATCGCGCCCGGGCTGTGGCGCCCGGACTGTGGCGCTCGGGCTATCGCGCTCGGGCTGTGGCGCCCGGGCTGTGGCGCCTAGCTGTGGCCCCGGGCTATGGCGCCCGGCTGTCGCGCCGCCAGGCGCCGATCCCCGGCGCGAAAACGGGCTACACCGGCCCCGGACCAAGGGGCGGTTGGCGAATTTGGCCAGATAGGGGAGACTGGCGCGACCACCTGGGGTGGGTCGGACACCGGCCCGCGCTCCGCCACCCACGATGGGAGCTACATGCGCCGTCGGTTCACCGCTCTCCTGCTTGCCGCACTCGTCCTGCTTCCGGCCGTGCCGGCGGTCGCGGCAGAGCCTGGTGCGAGCCCGACACCCGAGCCGTCGATCGTCGTCGAGCCGACGCCGAACCCGGTCCTCGCGTCGGAGGCGCCCATGGCCGGGGCGCCCGGCACATCACCCGGCACATCACCCGACCCGTCACCCAGCACGCCCGACCCGTTACCCGGCATCCCGCCGGTCGACGAGCCCGAGCCGGCCGATGACCCACGGGACGCGCCACCTGTGGCGGAACCCCCGGCCGCCGATCCCCCGAACGACGCGGACACCGCCCCCCCGACGCCCGACGAGACCGGCGGCCTCGATCCCGCGGGCCGCTACATCGTCGTGCTCAGGCCGAGCGCGAACGCCGCGACCGTCGTGGAGCGGCTCGAAGACGAGGACGGCGCCGGTGTCGACGTCGAGCGGACGTTCAAGCGGGCCATGACCGGGTTCACCGCCGAACTCGACGCCGAGCAGCGGGACGCCGTGCTCGACGATCCGAGCGTCCTCGCCGTCGTCCCCGACGAGATCATCGAGCTGACGGCCCAGACCATCCCGACCGGCGTGTCGCGCGTCGGTGCGAGATCCAACGGGATCTCCGCGATCGACGGCAATGACCAGCGCGTCGATGCGGACGTCGCGATCGTCGATACCGGGGTCGCCTATCACCCGGACCTCAACGTCGTCGGCGGGTACAACTGCTCCAGCTCGAACCGTGCGGCCTGGCAGGACGATGAGGGTCACGGCACCCACGTCGCCGGAACCGTCGCGGCCCTCGACAACAGCATCGGCGTCGTGGGCGTGGCGCCTGGGGCACGGATCTGGGCCGTCAAGATCCTCAACGGCGACGGCTACGGGTACCTGTCGTGGTACGTCTGCGGTCTCGACTGGATCCTCGCCCAGCGAGATCCGAGCGACTCGAGCCGGCCACTCATCGAAGCCGTGAACATGAGCGTGACGAAGTCCGGTTCCGACGACGGCGCCTGCGGCGCGGCCAATGACGACATCCTCCACGCCGCCATCTGTCGCCTCGTCAACGGTGGCGTGACCGTGGTCGCCGCGGCCGCGAACGACGGCGCGAGTGCCACCCATCGTGTGCCCGCGTCGTACAACGAGGTCATCACGGTCTCGGCGCTGGCCGACACGGACGGCAAGCCCGGCGCGCTCGGCGGGAACCTCTGCTACTCGTGGGGGAGTTACGACAAGGACGACACGTTCGCCAACTTCAGCAACTTCGGGCACGACGTGGACCTCATCGCGCCCGGGAAGTGCATCTGGTCCACGCGCCCGAACAGTTCGTATTCGTACTCGTCCGGGACGTCGATGGCCGCCCCGGCGGTCACCGGCGCCGTCGCGCTCTACAAGGCGAGTCGCCCATACGCGACACCGGCCCAGGTGAAGGAAGCGCTCCAGTACCTCGGCAACCTCGACTGGAAGGTCACCACCGACCCGGACGACAAACACGAGAAGCTGCTGGATGTGTCGCGACTTGGTCCCCTCGGGACGTTCGATGTCAGCGACGAGACCCCGGCCCCGGTCGGCGAGGCCGGTGGCGCGGTCGTCGTGCCGATCACCGTCGGGCGGAGCAGCACCTTCTTCGAGCGCGTGGCCCTGTCGGTCAGCGGGGTCCCGGGTGGCTGGAAGGCCTCGCTCGACTCGACCAGCCTGCTCGGTTGGACGGCGACCGGAACGAACCTTCGCCTCACGCTACCGAAGCCGACGGCCGCCGGCACGTACCGGATCACGGTCACGGGCACGAACCAGAACCGGAGCGACAGCACCACCGTCGACGTCGTCGTCGAGAACGACAAGCCCGTGGCGAAGCCGGTCGTCGCCACCCTCGCGGCGCCCGGGAAGCTCGGAACCACGTCCGCGCCGGTCAAGCTGTCCTGGCCGTCGGCGACCGACGCGTCGAGCCTCATCGCCGGCTACGAGCTCCAGCTTCGGCGGGATGGTGGTGCCTGGGGGAGCGTCAGTTCGACGGGGAGCTCCGCGCGATCGGTGATCCGGTCCATCGCGTTCGACGCCGAGTACGACGTCCGGGTCCGTGCGCGCGACGCGGCTGGCAACTGGAGCGACTGGGTGCAGAACCCGATCCCGTTCCTGGCCACGGTCGTCGATGATCGCCGGAGCGCGGTGACGTACAGCTCGTCCTGGGTCAAGACCACGTCCGGGCCCGCGGTCGGCGACACCCTGCATCGTTCCAGCAGCTACGGCGCCTCGGTGAGCTATTCGTTCACGGGGCGTGGCATCAGCGTCGTCGCCCCGAAGGGTCCGGGCCGGGCCACGCTCGCGATCCGGATCGATGGCACCCTGGTCGGCACGGTCAGCCTCAAGGCCAGGGACACGCACCACCGCCGGATCATCTTCGCCAGGACCTTCTCGTCCAGCGGCCCGCACAAGATCACGCTCCAGATCGT
>CAYMTJ010000055.1:10569-12436 GCA_964393345.1 uncultured Anaerolineaceae bacterium
CTGCAACGTCCCGTCTTGCGCAGGTGCGCTAAGGTGACGACCCGGACGCGGTGGCCGGAGACCGCCGCCCCCGGTGCGAAGCCAGAGGTCTGACAGTGGCGCGTGCGATGTGGAAGGGGGCCATCCAGTTCGGGCTGGTCACCATCCCGGTGAAGCTGTATCTCGCGACCGAGTCCAAGGGCATCAGCTTCAACATGCTTCACAAGGAGGACCTCTCGCGGATCCAGATGAAGGTCTGGTGTCCGGTCGAGGACGAGCCGATCTCTCGCGGCGACACGGTCAAGGGCTACGAGTACAGCCCGGGCGAGTACGTCGTCATCACCGACGAGGACCTCGAGCGCGTCCCGCTCAAGACGGTCCGCTCCATCGAGATCGAGCAGTTCACCAAGGCCGAGCGCGACGACGCCGCGATCCGCTTCTCCAAGAGCGCCTACTACCTGGAGCCGGACAAGATCGGCCGCAAGGCCTTCTACCTGCTCAAGTCCGTCCTCGAGGAGGAGGGGCTGACGGCCATCTGCAAGGTCGTGATCAAGGACCGCGAGGCGCTCGCGTCGCTCGATCCCTTCGGGGACACGATGCTGATGACCACGCTCCACTGGCCGGACGAGATCCGGTCCCTCAAGGAGCTGGACCTGCCGGACGAGGAGTTCACGTACAAGCCGGCGGAGCTGGCGATGGCGAAGCAGCTCGTATCGGCGATGACCGGCGAGTTCGACCCGGCGCAGTACAAGGACGAGTACCGCGAGGCGCTCGAGACCATCATCCAGGCCAAGGTCGAGGGCAAGGAGACGGTCGAGATCGAGGCGCCCGAGGAGTCGGGCAACCTGATCGATCTCATGGCCGCCCTCGAGGCCTCGGTCAACGCGGCCAAGGCGGCCAGGGACCAGCCGGTTTCGGTCGCGGACGCGAAAGCCGCCAAGGCCGCCGGCACCAAGGCCTCGAAGACGAAGACCGCCGCCGCGGCCGACGACGACGCCGATGCCGAGGCCGAGGACGAGTCAGAGACGCGCTCCAAGCCCGCCCGACGACGCAAGTCCGCGTAACGGCGCACGTCCGCGTAACGGCGCGGCTCCGCTCGCCCTCGGGCAAGCGCCCCCGAGACGACCATCGGGCACACTGAACGCCTGATGCCCCTCGAGGAATACCGTCGCAAACGCGACTTCGCCAAGACGCCCGAGCCGGCGCCGGTGGCGGCCACGGCAGCGACCGGGCAGACCGGCCGATTCGTCGTGCAGCGCCATCGGGCCACCCGGCTCCACTACGACTTCCGGCTCGAGATCGACGGCGTGCTGGTCAGCTGGGCCGTGCCCAAAGGGCCGACCCTCGACTCGACCATCCGGCGCATGGCCGTCCACGTCGAGGATCACCCGATCGAGTACTTCGACTTCGAGGGCGTCATCCCCGCCAAGCAGTACGGCGCGGGCGACGTGATCGTCTGGGACTGGGGCACCTGGGAACCCGAGGCGCCGACGCTCGAGCCCCGGCGTGCCGTCAACGACGGGGAGCTCAAGTTCACCCTCCATGGCCAGAAGGTCAACGGGCGCTTCACGATCGTCCGGACCAGCGGCCGGAAGCGCAAGGGCGACGACCCCGGAGCCCGAGCATTCGAGGATGACCAGGGCGAGCAGTGGCTCCTGATCCACAAGAAGGGCCCCACGAGCGTGCCCGGCTGGGACGCCGAGGACCACCCGCAGAGCGTCAAGACCGGGCGGACCAACGACGAAGTCAAGGCCAACCGCGACGCGATCTGGATCAGCCAGGCGCCCGCCGCGACCGCTGAGATCGACCTGACCGGCGCCCAAGCCGCGCCGATCCCCGAGCGCATCGAGCCGATGCTCGCCACCCTCGCCAACAAGCCGTTCAGCGA
>CAYMTJ010000055.1:12536-20422 GCA_964393345.1 uncultured Anaerolineaceae bacterium
GGTCACTCGTGGACGTCGCGCTCGAGGATCGCAAGCGGCTGCTGAAGAGCGTGCTCCGGCCGCATCCGCGCGTCCGGTACGCGGCCCACGTCGACGGGGAGGGCGTCGCCTTCTTCGAGGCCGCCAAGGGGCTCGGCGTCGAGGGTGTCGTCGCCAAGCTTCGACGGTCACGCTACGAACCGGGGCGCCGGACCAACGCCTGGCTGAAGCTCAAGATCCGGCCTGAGCAGGAGCTCGTGGTGGGCGGCTGGACGCCCGGGGAGGGGAGCGCGCGCGACCTCGGCGCCTTGGCGGTGGGGGTCTACGAGGACGGGCGGCTGCGGTTCGCGGGCAAGGTGGGCTCGGGGTTCACCGGCATCAACCGAAAGCAGCTGCTCGCGCAGCTGGCGCCGCTGGAGACCGACGATCCGCCGTTCGATCCGCCACCGCCACGCGACTATCGTGGACGGTGGGGCGGCGACCTCGTCGGCATCCACTGGGTGCGGCCGGAGATCGTGATCCGCGCCGAGCTGGGCGGCTGGTCGCGCGATGGCATCGTTCGACAGTCGGCCTACAAGGGCATCGAACCCGGACGCGACCCGACCACCGTGACCCGCGAGACCGCGGTCGCGACCACCACCGCGGTTCGCGCCGCCGAATCGGAGGAGCCGGTGTCGAAGTCGAAGAGCGCCTCGGCGAAACCCGCCGCAGCGACGGCCGGGTCGAAACCCACCGCCGCGAAACCCATCGCGATCCCGGACGCCTGGCGCGTCACCGATGACGAACTCGCCGCGCTCGACGCCCTTGGCAAGGAGGGCGTCTGGCGGGTGGGTGCCGACGAGCTCAAGCTGACCAACCTCGAAAAGCCGCTCTTCGACCCCAAGTCCGGTGCCAAGGGCGCCGACGCGAATCCCATCACGAAGCGCGAGCTGATCCGCTACTTCGCGCGGATCGCGCCGACGATGCTCGCGCACCTCGCCGATCGGCCGCTCAACCTCCAGCGATTCCCCAATGGGGCCGGCGCGCCCGGCTTCTGGCAGAAGAACCTGCCGGACACCTCGCCGAAGTGGCTGAACCGATGGCACGAGACCGGGGTCGACGGCCGGACGGATCGCGACGCGAACGACCATCTGCTCGCGGACCGTGCCGCGGCGCTGTGCTGGCTCGGCAACCAGGCGAGCTTCGAGATCCACGCGTGGACCGGCCGCCTCCCCGACGCCTGGAAACCCACCTTCGCGTTGATCGACATCGACCCCGGGGAGAAGACCACGTGGGCGGAGACCCTGGTCCTGGCCCGCCTGTATCGGGCGGCACTGGCCCATCTCAAGGTTCGCGGTTACCCCAAGACGACCGGCAAACGGGGCATCCAGATCTGGGTGCCGATCGTCCAGCGCTACGACTTCAGCGAGACGAGCGCGTGGGTGGAGCGCATCAGCAAGGCCGTCGGGGCGACCGTGCCGGACCTGATCTCGTGGGAGTGGGCGAAGGAGGCCCGGAAGGGTCGCGCACGCCTCGACTACACCCAGAACGCGTCGATCAAGACGCTCGTGGCGCCGTATTCCGTGCGTCCGGCGCCCGGCGCGCCAGTGTCGACACCCATCACCTGGGAAGAACTCGACGACCCCGACCTGCGCCCGGACCGCTGGACGATCCGCGACGTGGTCGAGCGGGTCGAGACCGTCGGCGACCTGTTCGCGCCGGCCCAGACCGACGCCCAGGAGCTCCCCAAGGTCTGAGGTTCAGTACGGCGGCCTCAGGTCCGGGAACATCGGGAAGTCGCGGACGTTGCGGGTGGCGACGACCCCGCCAAGCTCGATCGCCGCGGCGGCGAGGACGAGGTCGACAAGTCCGATCTGGTGCGATCTCGAGTATCGCGCGGCGAACTTGCCCGCTCGATCGGCGATCGACATGGTCACGTCCTGCCAGACGATCTCATCGAACAGGGCACGCAGCCGATCGATCTCGCCAGCCCGAACGCCCGCCAGCAGCTCGGTCCGTACCGGTGTGACGCTCCAAACCTGATCGACATCGACCACGGTCCGGAGGTACGACCTGGCGGCTTCGCTGCCACGCATCACGTCGATGATCACGTTGCTGTCGAGGAGGATCAGGCTCATCCGTCCTCGGGCCCAAGCAGATCGGGATGCAGTCGAGCCAGCCGTCGGTGATCGGCGCGGCGGAGATCCTCCTGGATCTCGTCAATGTCGTCACGATCGGCCCACATGCCCGCGATGCCGTCCAGCGCTGCCTTGAACGCTTCGGGATCCCGATCGGGCGCCAGGTACTTCTCGATCGCTTCGCGCACGAGGTGTGAGCGCGTCGTTCCCTCGGCGCGCGCGCGCCGATCCAACTCGCGCGTCTGCGACTCACTCAGGTAGATCTGCGTCCGTTCCATGACGATGTATGTATACACCGTCCACCCACTCCCGGTCCACAGTCGCCGGCTGTACTCGTGGACGCCGCTGGCACTGCACGTCCACCTTGAGAACCCCACGATGTTCTAGATCGGGTACCCGAGGAATACCTTGGGCTCGAGGTTGGCGTTATCGTCGACTCGCCCCTTCATCATGTAGAGCTTCGGGTCACGGTGGAAGTCGAAGACCCGATAGAGCGCATAGGACGAAGCCTCGGCTCGCGACACGTCTACTTCATTGCGAGTGATGTAGAAGGGTGTCCGAGGCCCAAAGTTCGTGGTCTTGACCTCGACGAGCAATGGGTCACCTTCGTGCTCGAACGAGGCGATGTCGTAGCCGAGACCGTCGCCGATGACGGTCGCCACCCAGGACACTCGGTCCGCCAGGTCGCGCCGTCCGACTCGATCGAGCTTCTCGCGCTCCAGGTCAAGGACCCACTCTTCGCCCGCGCGACCAAGCGCGGCGTTTCGGAAGTCTCGAAGGGCGCTTGCGACGCCTCCCGCCAGGCCGAGGGGCGGCCGGGCAGAACTCCGTCGGGCGCGGGCCGACGGTCGGTCGACCAGCACGTCATCTGTCGCCAAGCGCCGTCGTGACGGTGCGGCGACAGCGTTGTCGGCGTATCGCTCGATGGCTTCTGAAACTCGGGCCGGTCCGGCAAGATCGGCCACGACGGCGTCGGCCAGCTCGCGCTGGTAGTGCGAGAACGGCTTGTATCCGTCGATCCAAGGGTACCCACGCTCGTCCAAGACGGCGCTGACGTTCTGCATCTTCCTTTCGATTGATGCCACGGTTCGCACCGTAAGGAGCTCGCGAAGGGCTCGGATCCGCTCGGCCTTGACGACGCGTTCACCGCGAAGCTCCCGGCGAAGCATGTCGAAATAGGCGGCTACCAGGAGATCGATCTCGGACCTCGCCCAGGCTTCACCGGCGCGAGGGGTCGACTCGTCCAACGGAACTCCCACGGCCCTCAGGTATCTTGGGCTCATACCTCCGAGTCCCCAGGATGGGGCACCGCATCATCCGACCGCAAGGGCAATGCCTGACCAGTTCGACTACCGGACCGCGACGAAAGACCAGATTGCCGAGAAGGCCGCGGAGGTCGTCGGCCGCCCGCTCGATAGCCTCTCCTGCGATCCACTCTTGCGCCGACCGAGTTCAGCGCAGACAAAGGGCGTAGTCGGCTCGATCTATGAGTCGTTCTTCGGGATGGAGCCGAATTCCATCGCGGGCCCGGACTTCGGCAGCGCCGAGATCGAGCTCAAGTCGGTCCCCATCCTCCTCAGCGGAGTCGAAGCGCGCGCCAAGGAGCGGATTTCGCTGGGGATGATCAATTGGCAGTCCTTGCCAACCGAGACCTGGGAGACGGCCCGCGCCCGGCGCAAGCTCGAGCATCTGATGCTGATCTTCTACGCCTGGAGTCCGCTCGTGCCCATGGGCCGCTTCCAAGCGTTGGTGGCGGGCCTCTGGAAGCCTGATCCGGAGACCATGCTTGTCCTCGAGAACGACTGGCACACGATCCAGCGGCTTGAGATCGAGGGCCGCCGCGGCGAAGTCAGCGAGAGTCTGACGCAAGCCCTCGGAGCCGCGACCAAAGGCGTCGGCCATGGGTCGACATCGCGAGCCTGGTCGCTCAAACAGCCGTTCGTCAGCTGGATCTACGGGTCCATGGTCGGGCGCCGGGTCGTTCGGCCGCCAGTGCGACCGATCATCCGTGACCCGCAAGCTGCGTTCGAGGCCACGACGATCGCGCAGCTCGCGACGTTGAAGGGCCTGACGGTCGGCGAGGTGGCGTCCCGGTCTGGTCTATCGGTCGACAGGAGCAAGTCGGCAGCAGCCAGTGTCATCCGCAGGGTCCTCGGCTTGAAGTCGCAGGGCCGGGTCGGCGACTTCGAGCGCTTCGGCGTCGAGACGAAGCTGGTCCCGCTGGACGGCCGCGGACACCCGGTCGAGGCGACGTCGTTTCCAAGCTTCGTTCACGAGGAGCTTGCATTCGAGACGTGGGAAGACTCCGATCTGCTCGGGCGGCTCAATCGGATCCTGTTCGTTCCCGTCACTCGAGAGAAGGGGCAAGCGCAAGCCGAGGCCGTGATCGGGAAGGCGTTCTTCTGGTCTCCTGCCGAAGCCGAACTCGAAGGGATCCGCCGAGAGTGGGAGAACGTTCGCGCTCTCATCTCGGCCGGGCTGGCGTGCGAACTCCCGAAGGCGTCCCAGACGAAGTTCATCCACGTCCGCCCCAAGGCACGCGATGCTCGCGACAGTGATCCCGCTCCGGGGGGCTTCGACGTCACGAAGAAGTGTTTCTGGCTGAACGCCGCGTACGTGGAGCAGATCATCCGTGAGCACTCATCACCGCTGCGGTGACATCGGCAAGCCTGTCGCGAACGTCACACTCTCGCGTCTCGACGACCAGCCACCCGGCGGCCTCCAAATCGCGCCGCTTCCGGGCGTCGCGCTCCTGATTCAGTTCGAACTTGCGAGCCCAGAAAGCCGAGTTGGACTTCGGGAGGTTCGGGTAGCAGCGCGGACAGTGATGCCAGTAGCAGCCATGCACGAAGATGGCGACCCGGCGACCAGGGTAGGCGATGTCCGGGCGACCCGGAGCCCCGCGCCAGTTCAGGCGGTAGCCGCCGAGGCCTGCAGCCCGTAGCGCTCGACGTAGCCGCAACTCGGGACCTGTGTCTCGTGCGCGGTTGGCGCGCATGACGTTGTGGACAGCGGGGCTACTCGGCGGGGGATTGGGGAGCTGCAGCCCGGGCACGTCGACCTACGAAGCCACCTGCTCCGGAGTCGCGGGCGCCTCCTCGCGACCCGGTTGGACGACGTCGTCCAGCAGCGCCTTGGCGACGCGCTCGACGAGTCCGACAACGAGCGCATTGCCCATCATGAATGCTCGCTTTCCGTCGGACATGCCGGCGGTCCAGTCGCCAGGGAACCCGTTCAGGCGCTCCAGCTCTCGCGGCGTGAGCCGTCGGAATCGCCCGCTCTCCACCTGGATCAGGTGCTTGAATCGCGACGGCGTCGAGCCCCCCTCACCGGTCAGGATCGTCCGCGATGCGCGATCGAGCGGGTCCGGGAACGGGATCGGCCCCTCGTCGTAGGTGTACTCCATCCCCGTGGCTCGGCTGATCCTGGTCAGGCTCTTCGCGCCCTTCAGGAACCGCCACTTCTCAAGGTCATCGCCATCCACGAAGAACTGCGCCGGGACATCGGCAGTTGCCTCGAGGACCTCGGCCAGAACCTGTCGCGGCCCTGAGTAGTCGGCTTGGACCTCCATCGTCCATACCGCGGCGCCTTGGCCGTCAGGCCGGATCCGCATCACCCCGGCATTGCCGAAGGCGGTCCGTCGAGCGCCTATGCCGAACTCGTCGCTGACCCGCTTGATGTCGGGGTCGAGGGAGATCGGCGCCCAGTCCCATGTGCCGCGCGGTCGGACAGGCAAGGCTCGTGCCAGCACGCCGGTCGTCAGTAGCTCGTCCCGTGGGCTTGTGTCCGAACGGCCCAGGCGCCCGATGATGAACACGCGACGGCGTCTCTGCGGGAACCCGTACTCCGCCGCATTCGCCACGCGCCATTCGACTTCGTACCCGAGGTCGGCGAGCGATGCGAGCATCACCGCGAAGTCTCGACCTCGTTGTCCCGTCGGCGACTTGATCAGCCGGTCAACGTTCTCGAGGAAGAGGTGTCGGATGGGTCGCCCAGCCGCGAGCTTGAGCCGCAGCAGCCGGTGGATCTCCCACCACAGCACGCCCTTCTTGCCAACGAGACCGTGTGCCTGGCGAAGGGTCTTGGCGACGGAGTAATCCTGGCACGGGAACCCGCCGACGAGGAGGTCGACATCAGGAACGACGGGAAACATCGGTCGCTTGGGACCCGACAACTGCGCCTCGTACCGGTCGAGCACGGCCGCGATGTCCTCATTGATGGGGACATGGGCAAAGCCGAAGTCGCTCGCTGGTTCATCGCGCCCCCGCCCGAACTCGTGGAAATCACCGGCCAGGACGTGGCGCTGGTAGTTATCGAACGCGTGCTGCGCCTTGGTCGCGGGCTCCCACTGGTTGCTCCACACCACGTCGAAACCGGCGCGATCGAGTGCCAGATGGAAGCCTCCGACCCCGGCGAACAACTCCGCCGCAGTTGGTCGGCGACCGGTCTCACCCTCGGTCGCATGGTCGTATCGGGTCATGTTTGGCCCCTTGCGAGGACGGCGGGGTGGACACCCCGAAGTGTAGCCGATCTCGCTCATTGGATCAAGCTATGGCCGGCGTGTGACAGCTCGAGGGTCGCTGTTGATGGACTAGCCAATAGCCGCGCCGCTTCGTATGCTCCCGTCCCAGCGGTGCGCCCAGAAGGAGAAGGGGGGCTATGCAGGTGACGGACGCTCCGTTTGGCGGGGCATCCGAGATTATCGGTAGGGACCCGGCGGTCGGTGCTGGATACGAGGCCGTCCTGCGTGTCCTAATGTCGACGTCTATGCCCCTTCGCGGGGTCGCGAAGTCCAGGCCCAGGTTCATCTACGATCAGACCGAGTTCCAGCGACTGATACGCGCTCAGCTCCGTTCAATGGGATGGACGCACGGACGAGCTCTTTCCACCGACTTTGTGTACGACGGCACGAAGATGAGCGGGGTGCGAGCCGACCTCATGGGGTTTGGCTGCCATGCGATCCTTGAGTTCGGCAATAGGGCTTCCTGGGCCCACAATCTGCTTACTCGTGGTGTGGGTTCGGTCAACGGAGCGGGCGCGCAGCTGCTTATCTACGTCGCCCCCGTTGCGCGACTCGCAGACCAGATAGATTCGAATCTCGCGACCTTTGAGCGCATCGCTGCGAGCCTCGCGTGGATAGAGCAGAGGGCACCCCGCTGCCTTCCGGCTCCCGTGTCCGTGATTGGAGTCGACGTCGACCTGACCTCCGAGCGCGGCATACGACGGTGAGCGGGTGTCTACGTCAACTTCAACTCAAGGAAGAGTACAGGTCTGGTCGTGACGACCTCGTGGCTTCGTTCTTTGTTCCCTGTCTCACCGTAGCGAGCCGATACGACCGGGCAGTTGGCTACTTCACGAGCGGGGGCCTTCAGGTGGCTAGCCGCGGCTTTGAGTCGTTCACCGCTAACGATGCCAAGGCTCGATTGGTAGCGAGCCCGGACCTATCGGAAGAAGACGTCGAAGCCATCGAGCGAGGCATGGTTGCCCGCGATGATGTGGTTGAACGGCGTCTACTCGAGGCTCTTGCGGCGCGCGGTGTTGCGTCGGACGGGCTCCTGCATCTCGCTTGGTTGGTCGCTTCGGAATCGCTTCGGATAAGGATTGCCGTGCCGACATCCGGGCAAGGGATCTACCACGAAAAGGTCGGCATTTTCGGCGATGAGGACGGTTGCGTCGTTGCGTTCGCAGGGTCCGCCAATGAGACCGTCGGCGGCCTTGTCATCAACTTCGAGGCGCTTGACGTCTTCTTCTCGTGGGATTCTTCTGCGCAACGAGTAACTCGCAAAGTCA
>CAYMTJ010000056.1:0-19907 GCA_964393345.1 uncultured Anaerolineaceae bacterium
CGTCGCCGCCGCCGTCGCGTCGAACCCGACCTCCGCGAGGATCTCGTCCGTGTGCTCGCCAAGCAACGGCGGGGGCGTCCGGATCGAGGCCGGGGTCGCCGACAGTCGGAACGGCAGGCCGACCTGGCGGATGGCCCCCAGCGCCGGATGCGCCATCTGGACCGACATGCCGAGGGCCGTCGCCTCCGGCGAGGCGAAAGCGGTCGCGATGTCGTTGATGGGACCGCACGGGATCTCGGCCGCCGCGAACCGCTCGAGCCAGACCGGCGCCGGGTGCTCCTGCAGCGTGGCGGCCACGATCGGCCGCAGCTCGGCCCGGTGCTCCACCCGAAGCCCGTTCGTGCGGAAGCGGGGATCGTCGGCCAGCTCGGGCCGCTCGAGCGCCGCGCAGAAGCGCGGCCACTGGCGCTCCGAGCCCACCGCGATCGCGATCTCGCCGTCGGCCGTCCGGAACGTCTCGTACGGGACGATGTTGGGATGCGCGTTCCCGAGCCGCGTCGGGGCGACCCCGCTCACGAACGCGTTCTGGGCCTGATTGACGAGCGAGGCCAGGGTCGAGCCGAGGAGTGAGACATCGATCCGCTGGCCGCCCTCGGCAGGGCGGTCGCGGCCGACCAGCGCGGCGAGCACGGACACCGCCCCGAGCATCCCGGTGACGACGTCGCTGATCGCCACGCCGACCTTGCTCGGTTCGCCGCCCGCCTCGTCCGGGGCCCCGGTGATGCTCATGAGGCCGCTGACCGCCTGGATGACGAAGTCGTAGCCAGGGCGATCCGCAGCCGGCCCGTCCGGCCCGTAGCCCGAGATCGCAAGGTGGACGAGTGCCGGATTCACCGCGAGGAGGGCGTCGTCGTCGAACCCGAGGCGCGCCAACCCACCCGGCCGGAAGTTCTCGACGAGCACGTCGCCGCGCGCCAGCAGCCGTCGGAGGACCTCGGCCCCCTCCGCGCGCCGAAGGTCGAGTCGAAGGCTGCGCTTGTTGCGGTTGATCGCGAGGAAGTAGGCCGCGGTCTGCGTCCCAGCGGCCGCATCGCCCACCCATGGCGGCCCCCAGCCGCGCGTCGCGTCGCCCTCGAGCGGCTCCACCTTGACGACGTCCGCCCCGAGATCGGCGAGGAGCATCGTGCAGTACGGGCCGGCCAGGACCGTGGAGGCATCCACGACGCGCACGCCAGCGAGCGGCCCTGGTGCCGGGGGTTCGGCCATGGCCGGATGGTAGCGGCTCGCTCCGCCGGCGCGACGGAGTGTGGCCCTCTCCGAGCCGCGGTAGCCTTCGCGCCATGACCGAGCCGACCCCCCACATCGATGCTTCCGCCGCCGCAGCCCGGCAGGCGCCCCACCGACCGACCCTGATGACCGTCCACGCCCATCCCGATGACGAGACGATCGGGACCGGCGGTGTGATGGCCAAGGCGGTCGACGCCGGCCATCGGGTCGTGCTGATCACGTGCACGCGCGGAGAGATGGGCGAGATCGTCGTGGCCGAGATGGACACGCCGGACAACCACCGGCGGCTCGGAGAGCTTCGCGCCGCGGAGCTGGAGCGGGCCATGGGGCATCTCGGCGTCACCGAGTGGGAGAACCTCGGCTACCACGACTCGGACATGATGGGCCGGCCCGGCAACCTGGATCCGCGGTCCTTCTGGCAGGCGGACCTCGACGAGGCCGCGCGACGCCTGGTGTGGATGATCCGTCGCTACCAGCCCGACGTCATCACGACCTACAACGCGTTCGGCGGCTACGGTCATCCCGATCACATCCGCGTCCACGACGTCACGGTCCGGGCCTTCCCGCGAGCCGGCGACCCGGCCTGGTATGCGGAACAGCTCGCCCCGGAGCATGGCGGCACGGGTCCCGCCCTCGACGCCGGCGGGCTCGCCCCGTGGACGCCGTCGAAGCTCTACGAGCAGGCGATCCCGCAGTCGGTCCGCGAGGCCATGAACGAGCGCCTGACGGAGCTGGGTGTCGAGAGCTTCTGGCTGCCGCCGAAGGACGCCACACCGGAGCAGCTGGCCGAATTCGAGGCGATGATGGCGCAGATGCTCGTGCCCGACGCGTCGATCACGACGTGGGTGGACGTCGCCGACGCGGTCGATCGAAAGTGGTGGGCGATCCACGAGCACGTGACGCAGATCAGCGACGAGAGCCCGTTCATGCGCTTCGGGCTCGACGGTTGGCGACGGTTCTGGTCGCGCGAGGCCTACATCCTGCGCGAGTCGCGTGTCCCGGCGGTCACCGACGGACCGGAGACGGACCTCTTCGCCGGGATCCTCTGAGGTTCCCTCGCCGGGTGTGGGGATCGCCCGACGACGCTACCAGGGCAAGAGGTCGCCGTAGACGCGATCCAGCACGACCTTGCCGTCGGTGGCATCGAGGAAGTTCGGCTGGGCCTTGTCGACGATGACGTGCGGGCGCATCCGGACCTGGACGAGGTCCGAGCCGTGGAACGTCAGCTCCAGGGTCATCCCCTCCATCGTCTCGGCTGACCACGTCTGGTCGAAGACGAGGTTGCCGAGCGCGTACCAGATGGCCTTGCCCTGGTAGATCTCCATCTCGGCGGTCCAGTGGGCGTGATTGCCGATGATCATGTCGGCGCCGGCGTCGATGACCTTGTGCGCCAGGGCCCGTTGCGCCGTCCCCGCGGTGGCGCGGTACTCCACGCCCCAGTGGGGGTACACGATGACGACGTCCGCGCCGGCCGCACGCGCCGCCCGGATGTCGGCTCGGACCACCTTGATCCTCATCGGCGCGCTGCCGATCGACGTGTCGGTGGCGTGGTAGTAGCCCGCGATCGCGTCGTACGCGAGGATCGCCACGGTCACGCCGTGCGTCTCGATCAGCGCGGGCTTGCGCGCCGCGGTCAGGTCCTTGCCGGCGCCGGTCGTCAGCAGGCCGCGTTCGCGGAGGTTCTTGACGGTCTGGCGAAGCCCGGTGCCGCCCTGGTCCCGGATGTGGTTGTTGGCCACGCCCATGACGTCGAACCCGGCGGCGACGATGCCGTCGATGAGCGTCTCGTCCGCCGAGAATCGCGTGCCCGTCGTGTGCCACGTGAAGGTGTTCGGCGCCGGGTTCTCGAAGTTCGCGACCGCGATGTCCGCCCCGGAGATCAGGTCCCGGACGGCCCCCGCCTTGCCGGTCCGCACGATCCGCGGGACCTCCCAGCCGAACGAGGAGCAGCACACGAGGCTCGTGATGTCCGCCGTGCCGCCGTCGAATGGGAAGTCGGCACCCTTGTCCTGATTGCGCAGGACGTCATACACGCCGCGGTCGAGCATGATGTCGCCACCCGCCACGAGCGTCCATGTCGCCGACGGATCGAAGGCCGCCGGATCGGTCGTCCGGACCGTGGCGGTCAACGGCCAGTCGTCGCTGCTGGTCACGCGATCCACGCCGAACAGCCGCTGCCCGGACCACGCCAGGGCGCGCACACCGGGGCCCACCTCGTCAGCCCGCAGGAACGCGAGCCGGGTGCGATGCCTGGCGAGATCGCGCATCAGCCGGGCCGCGGACGGGGCCTCGACGAGCCGCGTCGGGTCGGCCGGGCGGTCGAGTCCGAGCGCGTCGAGGATCGCGTCCGCGTCGGCGGCGACGAGTTCGAGCGCGTCATAGCGGGTGCTCTCGCCCGCGAGCACCGCGGCCACTTCGCGGGCGGTGGTGCCGTTGCGCGTCGAACGGAACTGGGTCACCGGCACGATCGGGACCGCGGCGGTGACCGTGGCGGCCGGCGGGACGGGCGTCGCCCCCGGGCCCGCGTTCGGCGATGAGCCGGGGGACGGATCAGGGCTCGCCGAGGGGTCCGCGGTCGACAACGGAGGCGCCGACGCGCCCACGGCGGGCGACGGGCTCGACGTCGCACCCGCCCCGCCCAGCCCGAGACCCACGCCGCTGACCGGCACGGCGATCGCGAGGGCGAGGATCGCCAGGACAACGAGGAGCGGGCGTCGGTCCATCGCGCGAAGGGTAGCAAGGTGGGGCCAGACGGCTCGTCAGGCGCCACCGGATCGTGCGACGCGCGACCTCGGAGCGCCTGCCCCGACGGACGAAGAACGCCCCGTCCGGGCGGGCGGACGGGGCGTAGGAAAAGGCGGAGTGATGGCGGACCCGACCGGATTCGAACCGGCGATCTCCAGCGTGACAGGCTGGCATGTTGGGCCGCTACACCACGGGTCCAGTTGTGGCGAGGGCGGAGCATAGCATCCCCGACCGGGGTTGTCAGTCGGCCCGAGGCGTCCGGCCACGCGGGCCGGGGCCGCGGGTGCGTCTCTATACTCGCGGCCCATGCCGCTCATCGACCTGCGCAGCGACACCGTTTCGAAGCCGACCCCGGCCATGCGCCGGGCGATGGCCGACGCGGAGGTGGGCGACGACGTCTTCGGCGACGACCCGACGGTCATCGCGCTCGAGGAGCGGGCCGCGGAGCTCCTTGGCAAGGAAGCCGGGCTGTTCGTCGCGTCGGGGTCGATGGGCAACATCGTGGCCCAGCTCGCCCACCTGCGCCGCGGCGACGAGACGATCGCCGGGCGGGCCCATCACATCGTGGTCGACGAGGCTGCCGGACACGCGGTCATCGTGGGGACGAGCATCCGGGCCCTCCCCGATCGACCGGACGGCACGATCGACCTCGCGGCCATCGAGGACGCGTTCCGGGACCCGACCGACGTCCATGAGCCGATCACCGGCATGATCACGATCGAGAACACGCACGCGAGCTCGATGGCCCAGCCGCTCACGCCGGCCTACACCCGCGACGTGGCCGCGATCGCGCGACGACGGGGCGTGGCGTTCCACATCGACGGCGCGCGGATCTGGAATGCCGTCGTCGCCCAGCGATCGGACGGCGTCACGATCCGGGCCCTCGTCGACCCCGCGGACAGTGTCACGTTCTGCCTCTCCAAGGGCCTCGGCTGCCCGGTGGGCTCGGTGGTCGTGGGCACGCGCGACGTCATCTGGCGTGCCCGGCGCGGGCGCAAGCTGGTGGGTGGCGGGATGCGTCAAGCCGGGATCCTCGCCGCGGCCGGGCTCGTCGCGCTCGCGGACGGCGACGCCGGGATGATCGACCGTCTGGCCGACGATCACGCGAACGCCCGGCGCCTCGCAGAAGCGCTGTCGGGCCTCGACGGCGTCGAGTCCGCCGGGGATGTCGCCCAGCCCGAACCGGGCCCGCTCGATCCGGGCCGGGTCCGGACGAACTTCGTCATGTTCCGGGTCGCGCGTTCCAGGTCGGCCTTCCTCGAGGCCCTTCGAGCGCGAGATGTCCTGATGGTGGAATATCCGCACGGACAGGTCCGCGCGGTCACCCATCACGGCGTGACCACTGCCGACATCGAGACGACCATCGCGGCCACCCGTGCCGCGCTGGCCGAGACCGGGTCGCAGCCGGCCGGGACCCGCTGAGGCGACCGCCCAGGACGACGACGCCCGCTCCGGCGTCGAGACGAGGACACCGTGACGCCATCCCGCAGGCTCGACGATGCGCCGCTTCCCCGCCCGGTCGGCGCCCGCGCGGTCGGCGACCGCGCGGGCGTCCTCGATGCAGCGTTCTACGACCTCGTCGAGGCGCGATTCCGGCGCCTCGTCGGGCGCGATCCCGTCACCGCGACGTGGCTCGGCTTCCACGACGCTGACGACCGCCTGGGCGATCCGGATCGCACCGCGCTGCTCGACGACCTGGCCGCCGACCGCGCCCACCTGACGGCGGTCGACGCCATCGACCCGTCCGCGCTGTCGCCGACCGCCCGCTTCGAACGTGACCTCGAGCGGCACAACCTGCGACGCGACATCTTCGAGACCGACGTCGTGCGGACGTGGGAGCGCCGTTCCACCGCGCTCGATACCGTCGGTGACAGCCTGTTCCTGCTGATCTCGCGCGACCATGCGCCACTCCCCGAGCGGCTCGCCGCGATCGCCGGTCGACTGGAGGGGGTCGCGACCTTCCTCGAAGCGTCCAAGAGTCGCGCGGCCGTCCCGCAGGTCCGGCTTTGGCAGCGCATCGAGCTCGAGACGGCGGCGGACCTTCCGGGCTTCTTCGACGAGCTCGCGGCGGCCGGGGCCGGGGCGTCGCTGCCGAGCGCGGACCAGCGGCGGCTCGAGCGGGCCGTCGCGAACGCGAAGGTGGCCGTGGAGCTGTATGGCGGCTGGCTCGAGGACACCATGGCCGGCGGCACCGACGACTGGGCGATCGGACGAGAACGCCATGACGCCTTCGTGGCGCATCGGGCCTTCGATGGCCTCGATACGGACGCGATCCTCGATCTCGGCTGGACCCAGCTCGCCGACGAACACGCGGCACGCACGGCGGTCGCCCGCGAGATCGACCCGGACGCGTCCGAGGCGGAGGTCCTCGCCCGGGTCAAGGCCGACGGGCCGGCCGATTTCGAGGGCGCCCTCGACGCCTACCGCTCCGCCATGCTCCGTGCCCGCCAGCACCTGATCGATCACGGGATCGCGACGATCCCCGACGACGAGCGGATCGACGTCATCGCCACGCCCGAATACCTGCGCCGGATCCTGCCGTTCGCCGCGTACTTCTCACCGGCGCCGTTCGACGTCGGATCGAAGGGGATCTACGTCGTCACGCCATCCGTGGGCGATGACCCGGACGCGATGACCGAACACAACTACGCATCGATCAGCAACACCAGCATCCACGAGGCCTACCCCGGACACCACCTCCAGCTGGACGCCGCGCGTCGGCACCCGTCCCTGACCCGGCTGCTCACGGACGCGCCGGAGTTCGTGGAGGGCTGGGGGATGTACAGCGAGCTGATGATGCGCGAGCAGGGCTTCGACACGGACCCGCGCTTCCGCCTCATGCTGCACACCGATGCGATCTGGCGGGCCTGCCGGATCATCCTCGACATCCGCATGCATCGAGGGGAGATCGACGTCGACGAGGCGACCGCGTTCCTGGTCGACCAGACCGGGTTCGCCCGGAGCAACGCCCGCGCCGAGGTCCAGTGGTACACCTATCGCCCCACCTACCCGATGTCGTACCTGCTCGGGCGCACGATGCTCCTCTCCCTGCGCGCGGACGAGGAGCGGCGACTCGGCGCGGACTTCTCGCTGCGCGCGTTCCACGACGCGCTCCTTCGCAACGGGTCGCTGCCGATCAGCTTCCATCGTCGCCTGCTGGCCGGCGAGGGCTGATCCAGGGCCCATGCAGATCATCCCGTCCATCGACCTCGACGCGGGGCGTTCGCGGATCGTCTACTGGCCCGGCGCCGCGTCCGGGGTCGGGGCGCCGACGGACCGCGCGGACCGGATCGCAGAGACGTTCGTCGCGATGGGCGCGCGGCTCATCCACGTGGTGGATTTCGCGGGGGCGCGCGGGGGCGTCCCCACGGAGCTCGACGCGGTCGGCGCCATCGCGGCACGGATCGCCGTGCCCCTCCAGGTCGCCGGAGGGATCGAGTCGGCCGATGCGATCCGGCTCGTCTTCGCGGCCGGCGCCACACGGATCGTGATGACCATGGGGATCGCGGACCGCCCGGA
Source organism: uncultured Anaerolineaceae bacterium (assembly GCA_964393345.1). Lineage (GTDB taxonomy): Bacteria > Chloroflexota > Limnocylindria > Limnocylindrales > CSP1-4 > SPCO01. The sequence goes on from CAYMTJ010000056.1 coordinate 7,492, forward strand.
TGACCTGCGCGACGCCCTCGCAGTGGCCGGTGACTGGCTGGCCGTGGGCCTCGACCCCCGTCCGGACCGGCTGGCCGCCTTCCCGTGGCGTCGGTCCACACAGCCGACCCTCGACGCCCTGGTCGGGGAGCTGGTGGGTGCGGGGGTCGGGCGGTTCGTCCTGACCCACGGCGGGGCGGAGCCGGACCTCGAGCGGGTGCGTTCGCTCGTTCGGTCGTACGATGCGGAGATCCTGGTGGCCGGTGGGGTCCGAGACCTCGACGGCCTGCGACGCCTTCGTGAGACGGGGGCCGCGGGCGTCATCCTCGGCGAGGCGCTGCTCACCGGGGCCATCGACTTTCCCGCGGCCGTCGAGGCCGCCGCCTGATGGAGACACGACTTGGCTGACGGACGGACCGGATCATCGAGCGGCGCGCCTCGCCCGCACGGCAAGCGGCGGCGTGGTCCGGCGCCCGCGGGCGGCGCACCCACGAACCCGACGGGTCGCCCGGTCGTCCGCCCGGGCCGCGCGACCCGGGCCGGTGGCGGGATCCCGTGGCCCGCGCTGGTCGGCATCGCCGGGCTGATCATCGTCGTCGTCGTGGTCACGATCCAGGTCCTCGGCGGTGCGACCAGCGGCTCGCCCTCGGCCACGGCGACACCGGCCACGGCGTCCACGACCTGCCCCACCAGCCAGCCGCCGGCCCTCGCCGCCGGGGAGACGCGGACGGTCACGATGGGGACCGAACTCGGGACGATCACGATCAAGCTCGAGGCCGACCTGTCGCCGATCGCGGTCGGGAACGTCGCTGCGCTCGCCTCGTGCGGCTACTACGACGGCATCGTCTTCCACCGCGTGGTCCCGGACTTCGTGATCCAGGGCGGTGACCCGACGGGCACGGGGACCGGCGGCCCCGGCTACCAGATCGTCGACGAGCCCGTCACGGCCCGCTACGGGCGCGGGGTCGTCGCGATGGCCCGTTCCGCGTCGCCCGACTCGGTGGGCTCGCAGTTCTTCATCGTCCTCAGCGACTCGGCCGAGGGCGCGCTGGCCACCTACAACACCTACCAGATCATCGGCCACGTGACGTCCGGGATGCACGTCGTCGACGCCATCGCGGCCGCCGCGGACCGCGAGAACCCGACGGATCCGGTCGCGATGACCACGGTCACCGTCGCCAACCCCTAGTCGTCCCAACCCAGCACACGCGAGAGGAGTCCCCGTTTTGACCCGAGCCACCATCGCGACCGAGATCGGCGACATCGAGATCGAGCTCTACGACGAGAGCGCCCCCAAGGCCGCCGGCAACTTCATCGACCTCGCCCGCAAGGGCTTCTACGACGACGTCGTCTTCCACCGGGTCATCCCCGGGTTCGTGGCCCAGGGCGGCGACGGGCAGTTCGGGAAGAAGCGCGACTTCCAGAAGAGCCGTGTCGGCACCGGGGGTCCCGGGTACAAGTTCGAGGACGAGCCGGTCGTCGGCGACTACGTCCGAGGCGCGCTCGCGATGGCCAACGCCGGACCGAACACGAACGGCAGCCAGTTCTTCATCTGCCACCAGGATCTCACCGGCAAACTGCCGAAGAACTACACCCTGTTCGGTCTCGTGACCAAGGGGATGGATGTCGTCGACAAGATCGTCGGCGCGCCGCGCAACAGCAACGATCTGCCCGATTCGCCGGTCGCGATGACGTCGGTGACGATCCACGAAGAGGGCTAGGCGCGCGGCGAGGAGCGCCGTCGCGACGCGGTCGACGCGCGGCTGTGACGCGGCCCAAGGTTAAGGAATATAAACGCCGGAACCTGTCAAAACCCTTGGAAAATGACCCACGACGAGATAGGATATGGGTCGCTACCACGGTAGCCAAGCTGCCCCAGCGACAAGGTCATGGGTAGGTAGGGTCAGGGTAGTCGGTGCAGCCGACGTGATAGATGCCTTTGACGCGATGGCAGAAGTGTCCGTTCACGCGGACTCGTTCACCGGGACAGCATCGAGGCCGGTTCCTTCGGGAGCCGGCCTCGGCTTTTGTCCGGGTCCCGCCTCCGTCAGCCGATGACGTTGCGCTCCACCACGGGGCGGCCGGCGGCGATCCGTTCGAAGCCGAAGACCGAGAGGTCCAGGCTGACGTAGCGGCCGTGGACGATCAGCTCCGCGATCGCCCGGCCCACCGCCGGCGATTGCTGGATGCCGTGGCCGGAGAACCCGTTCGCGAACAGCAGGTTCGTGATCTCGGGGTGCGGGCCGAGGATCGAGTTGTGGTCGAAGACGTTCATCTCGTAGTAGCCCGCCCAGGCGCGGACCAGGCGCACGGCGTCGAATGCCGGCACGCGCTCGGCGAGCGCCGGCCACAGGACGTCGTCCCAGATCCGGCCGTCCACCTCGAGCGGGAGGTCCGGGAGGTCCTCCGCCGGTGTCGGTGAGATGGCGCCGATGAACGCGCCCCCTTCGGGTCGGAACCATGCCCCGGACGTGTCGATGACCAGGGGGCAGTCGGCGATCCGCTCCTGGGGCTCGAAGACGAAGACGCAGCGGCGATGCGCCTCGACCGGGAGCGCGACGCCCGCCATGGCCGCGACGGCCGCCGCCCATGGGCCAGCGGCATCCACGACGGTGCCGGCGTCGATCACCGAGCCGTCGCCCAGCCGGACACCGCCGACGCGCGCGCCGTCCGTGGTCAGCCCCACGACCTCAGCGGCGAGGTACTCCGCGCCGAGGGAGCGAGCCTTCCGGCGGAACGCGCGCAGGAGCGCGTAGCCGTCGAACCAGCCCTCGCCGCGAAGCCCCAGCGAGCCGAGGGCGACGCCCTCGATCGACATCCAGGGGTACCGCGTCGCGAGCGCGTCGGGCGGCAGGAGCGCGACCTGCGCGTCATTGGTGACCTGGACCTCGTGGATGTCGCGCATGACTCTCTCGTACTCGGGCGTCGCGAGGTAGAGGTAGCCGTGCTCGGTCAATTCGATGTCAGGGACCTCGCCGTCGACCGCGAGATGCTCCCCGATCCCGCGCATGAACTCGAATCCGAAGCGCGACATCGCGATGTTCTGCGGCGTGGAGAACTGTTGACGGATCGCGCTGGCCGACAGGGCCGACGATGCCTGCCGGTACGTGGGGTCGCGTTCGACGACCACGACGCGCCCATCGAAGGCCGGGTCGCGGCGCAGGAAGCAGGCGATCGCACTGCCCATGACGCCGCCACCGACGATCACGACCTCGGCGGTTGACCTGCCCATGGCGCGACGATAGCCGACCCGTGGGAAGGGCCGCGTGGGCTCTAGTCGGACCGGAGCCGTTCGACGCTGACGGGCACCCTGCCGGCGGCCTGCGAGCGAAGGACGGCGTCGGTGATCGCCACCGTTCGCCACGCTTCGTGCGGTGGGCTCTGGGTGATCCGACCCGTCTGGATCTCGGCGAGGAGGTCGCGGACGCCCGCTTCCATGCCGCCATAGGCATAGGTCGGCGTCAGGTAGCGCACGCTCGGCCCCTGCAGCCCGGGCACGGGGATGCTCGAATCGACTCGGTCATTGGCGATGACGCGGATCCCCTCGGAATCGATCGCGATCCGGCCGTCCGAGCCGATCAGGTGCACCAGCGTCTCCTGGGCGGCGGCCTTCCAGCCGGTGATGATCCCGCGAACGTGGTTGGCGAAGGCGATGTAGATGTTGGCGCCTGGCTCGAGATCGGCGGTCCGGCCGCCGTCGCCGCGGTACTCGGTCCCATAGTCCTCGTAGCCCGTCTCGAGGTCGCCGATGACCCACTCGGGCTCGGCGTCGGCGAAGAAGCAGACGAGATCGATCATGTGCGAGTGCATCCGCCACAGGATGGCCCGCGGACCGCCGAACTCCAGGATCACGGTGACCAGCGGACCGATGGCACCGGCTCGCACGGCGCGCCGGGCCTCGACATAGACCGGATCCCAGCGGCGCCCGAAGTTGACGGTCATCACGACCCCGGCCCGATCGGCGGCCTCGATGATCGCGCGGGCATCGATCGGGTTCGTCGCGATGGGCTTCTCCAGGTAGATCGCCTTGACGCCGGCGTCGATCGTCGCGAGGGCCACCTCACGATGGAGCGTGTCCGGGACAGCGACCGAGACGATGTCCGGTCGCTCGGTTGCGAGCATCTCGCGGTAGTCGGCGTAGACGCGGACGTCCGGCCAGCGCCCTCGCCAGCGGTCCAGGAACCGGGTCCGCGCGTCCTCGCGGATGTCACACCCGGCCACGACCTCGACCTCGTCGACCCGCGCGTACGCCGCCGCGTGGCTGATCGCCATGTCCGTCCCGAGCACGGGGTGCGAGGCTGGCTCCGGCGGATCGCTGCCGATCCAGCTGAGACCGATGATGGCCGCGCGCAGGGTTTTCATCCGTCATGCACCTCCGACCGCGACAGCGCCCCCGGGGTCGATCGTCGCAGAGCTCCGCTACCGATGGTCCACGTCGTGACCAGCGCGCCGGCTTCGATCGTGACCGAGACCGGACCAGTATCGTCGGGCGACCCTCCCGCCACCGACCAGTCGACGGCGGTCACCGCTCGACGACGGCCCGCTCGCCCCGGCACGAGGACCGCCAGGAATCTCGTCCGATGCGTGACGCGACGGCGAATGAGCACGGAGAGGCGTTCGGACGCGGGGTTGGCCGGCGCCGTGGCCGTGAAACGCTGTTCGGCGGCGCCCGGGGGCGACGGACCGAGGAAGGCATCGAGGGTCGCGCCGGACGGACCGCGCCAGCGGAAGCGACCCGCCTCGCGGTCGATGATGCGGACGTCATCCATCACGTCGAACCCGGCGCCGGCACCGAGCGCACCCGGGGGCGCCGCCCGACCGGAGGGCGACGGCGTGACGCTGGCACCGCACGGCAGGATGACCCAATCGACGGTCCTCGGCCGGTCGCACGCGACATCCACGAGGTCGATGAGATAGCCATCGGCGAGGACGAGCCGACGTCGCATCCGGACACCGGCGTAGACGTCGTCCGGGTCCGTATCCGGCCACGTGACGGACCCATCGGCCATCGACACCGTCCCGTCGTCGCGCAGGTCGGCAAGCCGGCCGGCGACGATCGGCTGCGACGTCCCGTCGACCACGATCGTGTTGTGCCCCGCGGTGGCGCGGTACCAGCCGTCGTTGAGCGGGATCCCGTACCCGGCGGTGCCGAGGTCGTCGAGGAGGCGAGCGCCCCCACCGTACAGCTGGATCGACAGTTGATCCGGGTGGCCATGATCGCGCTCACCCGGACCGGCCTTCAGGATGGCGACCACCTCGTCCCCCGCGGTGGGCGACGAACCGCGGAGCACCGCCAGGCCGGATGGACGCAGGTGGTCGATCGGCGCGGCGATCGGCGGGGCGTCGTCGGTGGGGAGGTCGTCGGCCGGCAGGTCGAGCCGACCGTCGAACAGGGCCTCGAGCGAGTCACGCGGTCGGTCGTGGGCCGCTCGGGCGAGCAGCCGCCCGAGGCGCTCGTCGCCGGTCCAGCCGTACCCGATCTCGTGGAAGCCGGCCGCGTCCGGGATGCCGTGGCCGACCTCTCCGGCCAACCCGATGTGGTACCAGCAGTCGTTGACCGCCAGAAGGGTCCGATCCGGCAGGGCGAGCGCCAGCGGCCCGAGGAACATCCGCCGGATCGCTCCGCCGTCATCCAGCGATTGGCCGGTCGCGACGAGCGACCTCGCACCCCAGATCGCGGCGGCGAGCGTGTAGTAGTGGTAGCTGAGCGAGATCTCGAACCACAGGCCGTCCGAACGGACCCCCCGGGCGAGCTGGTCCCGCAGGCCGAGGGGTTCGTCCACCGCACGAGCCAGCGCCCGCTCGTCCCCCCGGACGATGGCCAGCGCGATCAGGGCGCTCGCGTTCCAGACCGAGACGTTGTGGATCTCGGGCCATCGGACGCGCCACAGGTGGTCGGACGCGCGGTCGAACAATCGCTCGAGGATGCGGCGTTGATCGGGCTCGGACAGCGCGGGCCGAAGGAGGCCGAAGGCCCAGGCAAGGCGGATGATCCAGACCGATTCGTCGAGCGCGGTGAACGTCGCGATCCCGTCGTAGCCGTCGGGTCGGGGAAACCGCGAGCGGAGGTCCGGATAGCGGTCCGCGTACCCGAGGAGGATCCCCGCCGCCGTCGCGCGGTCCGCCGCCGCACGGGGGAGGTCGGGTTCGAGGGCAGCTCGAAACGCCAGGGTGAGCGCCGCACCGGACAGCTCGTCGTTGACGCCCCAGAGGCTGGCGTCGTCGTAGGGCGCCCCCCGAAACTCGCGGCCGTCGGTGGGACAGCGGTGTCGCTCCGGCTCGTCGGGGGTGGCCATGAGTTGGACCGCGTGCTCCGGGCAGAAGTAGTCGTGGTAGTACCCGGCCTGGCGATCCGGGATGGGCGGGAGCCGCCGGTGCGCGCCGTCGCACCGCTCGTCGTGGGCCGCTCGGGCCGCCGCGAACGATGGGTGCTCCCAGCGACGCCGAGCGGCATCGAGCCACGCCTCCGACGGGAACGGGTCACGATCCGTCACGCGCGATAGGCCTCGATGGTGGCGGCGGCGATGTCGTCCCAGTCGAACCGCGCGACGCTCGCGAGCGCCGCTTCGGCCGACGCGGCGGGGTCCAGGGCTCGGACGGCCTGGAGCGCTCCGAACAGCGCCTCGGGGTCGTCGGGGTCGAAGAGGACGCCCGCCCCCGGGAGCACCGTCATGGGGAGACAGCCGAGGGCCGGCGCGACCACGGGCCGCGACCACGACAGCGCCAGGACGAGCGAGCCGGAGGTCGTGGTCGCCCGGAACGGGACCGGGCAGGAATCGGCGGCAGCGAGCGCCCGGATGATCTCGATGCCCGGAGCGAAGGGTTCGAAGGGTCGAAAGACCACGCGGCGGAGGTCGCGGTCGGCGATCTGCGCGCCGATCGCGGCGATGTGGTCCGGCCAGCCACCCCCGGTGATGACCAGCCAGGGGTCGTCGGGAAGCCTCGCGAACGCATCCAGCAGCGCCTCCAGGCCCTTGTACGGCTGGATGTTGCCGAAGAACCCGTAGACGTAGGCATCGGCCGGGATCCCATACGAGGTGCGCGCGTCCGTCCGGCTCACCGCGGGTGGATGCGTCCCGATGAAGTGCCCGTGCGGGATGACGAACAGGCGATCGGCCCGCCCGAACGCCTCTCGCACCGCGGCGGCCGACGCCTCGCAGTGGGCGATGACCGCCGACGCGACGCGGCACAGCTCGACGCGGAAGGCGTGGTCGATGTCCCGGTTCGATCGGTCGTGCGGATACACGTTGTGCGCGGTCCAGACCACGCGGTAGCCGAGCCCGCGGGCGAGCGTGAGTCGAGCCACGAAGGCGCGCATCCGGCGCTCGGCGGCCTCCCGGTCCGGGTCGGCGTACTCGTAGTGCGGCCAGTGGAAGTGGAGCACGTCGATCGCGCCGGCGTGCTCGCGCAGGAACGCCTCGTCGTGGCGCACCTCGAAGGTGACGTGGACGCCCTGTCGCTCGAGGGCCGCGGCCAGCAGGGGCCCGTACGGGTTCGTCTCGGTCAGCGGCTGCGGCTGGCCCTCGCCGTAGTAGTGGGCGACCCGGAGCGGTGAAGGGACGGGCATCGTCGAACGATCGTCGCACGACCGGCCGGGTCCGCGCCCGCCCGCCGGGCGACCCTGCCGTGCCATGCTGCCGTCATGCGCGACAGGACCGTCCCGGTCGTCCGTTGGGGGATCGTGGGGCCCGGGGATATCGCCGACCGGGTGATGGCCCCCGCGATGCGCCGCGCCCCGCACGCCAGGCTCGCCGCGGTCTGGCGCCGCGACCGGGCCGCCGCCGAGGCGTTCGCCGCTCGACACGGGGCGAGTCGGGTCCATGCCTCACTCGAGGACCTGGCGGCCGATCCCGATCTCGACGCGGTCTACATCGCGACGCCGGTGCATCGACATCTCGACGACGTCATCGCGGTCGCGCGACCCGGTCGCGACATCCTGTGCGAGAAGCCGCTGGCCAGGACGGTGGACGAGGCCGTTCGCCTTCGCGACGCGGCGGAGGCGGCCGGCGCCCGCCTGTGGACGTGCTTCTACCAGCGCTACAACGCGAAGCATCTCGAGATCGCCCGCCTGGTCCGGGAGGGCGCCATCGGTCGCGTCACGAGCGTGCAGGTGGGCCATTCGGGCCGATCGCCCGACCGGGCCGGCGCGTGGCGCCAGGACGCGGGACTCGCCGGCGGCGGATCGTTCATCGATGCGGCCGTGCACGCGGTGGATCTGCTGCGCTTTCTGTTCGGCCCGATCGAGGAGGTCGCGGCGATGGTCGACACGCTGGCCGCCGAGCACGCCGTGGAAGACACCGCGACCGCCCTGCTGCGACTGGGCGGCGGTATCCAGGCCGTCGTGAGCGCCCACTGGAGCGTCGAGGACCCATCCCAGGCGCGGGCGTCCGGATTGCTCATCGGTGGGACCGGCGGGACCATCGCGTACGGCCCGATCAACGACAAGTCCTCGCGCGGGCGCCTCACGGTCGCGACGGACCGAGTCGCGACAGGCGCCCTGGCCCTCGACATCGTGGCAGCGGCCCGTTCCCCTTCGACGCAGCGCACGCATGTCGCGTTGCTCGAGGACGTCGCGATGCGACGGGCTGACGGCCGGCCACCCGCGGTGAGTGGCGACGACGGCGTGGCGGCCCAACGCGTCATCGCGGCGGTCTACGAGGCGGCCCGGACGGGGCGGACGATCCGGCTCGACCCGCCGGCCTGACATCGGCGTCCATCCCGAACCAGGCCGGGTATCATCGTGACCCTTCGGCCATCCGCCGGAGGCGTCGCGCTCGTGCGAACGCGACATCGCGCGCCTGTAGCTCAGTGGATAGAGCGTTGGGTTCCGGACCCAAAGGTCGCAGGTTCGAGTCCTGTCGGGCGCGCCATTGCAACCTTTTCGGGCAGCGCCAGCGCCGATCCGTGCGCGTGGGCCGCCGCGGTCAGCCGAACACCGACGATCTCGGGGCCTGCGACCGTCCGTGGTTCGTCGGCTTCGTGCCGGAGAGGATGCCTTCGGATGGCGTGGCCAGACCAAAAACCTGATCCAAGAGCGTGGTGACGCACCAATCCACCCAGTCGTCGTGCGGCCAGCCGTACGTCCCGACGAGGAAGTGGTAGGCGTCCTCGCCAACGTAGAAGAGCAGCAGGTGCACTGCTCTCTCCGGATCGAGCCCATCGCGCAGCGGCGCCTTCCTTAGAAGGATCTCGAGGATGACCCGGTAGCCATCGGCCCGCCAGGCCTCGGTTTCCGCCATGATCCTTGCCAGGTCGGGATCGTCGCTCGCCCGCGCCGCGAGATCGAGCGGGATCACCCTCGGCATGATCGAGCCGACCCCGGTCACTAGGTGGCGAACCGCCTCGGCGATCCCCGAGGCTTCGGTCATCGCCAGGTACCACGGCTGCTCCTCAGGCGGACGCGGGTCATCCCGGCCCATGACGGCGAAGTCGATGGCCCGCGCGAGCAGGGCGGGCTTCGTATGGAACACGAAGTAGACCGTCTGGACGGCGACGCCGGCAGCCTCGGCGACCTGCGCCATCGTCGTGGCGGTATAGCCCTGGGTCGAGAACAGGCGGTGCGATGCCTCGACGATCTTCCAGTGGGTGGCGCGGGACCGCTCCCGTCGGGTCAGGCTGGCCATGCGGAACCTCTTGACATCCTTCGCGACGGCGATACTATCCGACCTCTCACTAGAGTGTACACTAGTTGTACCGCCAATCACTCGGGAAGGGACCTACGGATGATCACCGTGGAGACACGGATCGAGATCGGACGGCCGGCCGCCGACGTGTTCGCGTTCGTCAGCGACCAGACGAACGGGCCACGTTGGCAGTCCGGGCTCGACGAGGTCCATCGCCTGACACCGGGTCCTATCCGGGTCGGGTCAGAGCACCGCTTCATTCGCCGGTTCGCCGGTCGGCGGATCGAGTCGCGGAACACGTTCGTCGCGTTCGAGCCCGGTCGCTTCGTCGCCTTCGACATCCCGCCCGGGGGCGGAGTGACCGGCGAGGCGTCCTACCTCGTCGAGCCCACCAGCGCCTCCACGAGCGCGCTGACCAGTCGCGTCCAACTCCGCTTCTTCGGGCTGGGCCGGCTCGTCGAGCCGATCCTTGGACGCGTGCTGCGCCGGGACACCGAGCGGGATGAGCAGGTGCTGAAGGCCCTGTTGGAAGCGGAGGCAAAGGCCAGGACATGACCGGACTTCATGTGGATCGGGATCGCCCTGGCGATGCGGACCCCGTGACCGTGCCAGCGGTGGTCCCCGGTGCCGCGCGTGCGGCAGCGGCGATGTGCTGGATGTATGCGGCCGGATTCGGGCTGCCCGCGTTGCCGATCGCGGCCTATGCCATCCGGGAACGGAGACTGCCGTGGCTCGGCGACCTGTTCCCGATGTATGGCGGCCCGTGGTGGGGCACGTTGAGTCCCGAGGCGTTCGCCGCGACACTCATCGGATACGCGGGTGTCACCGCAGCGGTCGCGTGGGGCGGGTGGTCGATGTGGCGGGGACGCCGCTCCGGAGCCGTGCTCGCCGTCGCTACGATCCCGATCGAGGCCGTCTTCTGGTACGGCTACGCCCTGCCCATCCCGCCCGCCCTCGCGCTCGTGCGGGTCGGCCTGATCGCGGCAGCCTGGCCGAGCCTCCGCCGTTCATCGGACAGGACGCGAAGCAGGTGAGTGCTGTCCACGAAGATCACGCTTGCGCCTCGCTCGCCGTGAACCACGCACCCGCCCACGATCGACGTCTCGTCGGCTGCTGACGCGGCCCCGACACCTGTCGGGCGGTCGATAGCCGCCTTCTCGGGCAGCGCCAGCGCCGACCCCCTGGGCGTAGGCCGACGACGTGAGCCGTGAACGCTAGGGCTGGCGCAGGGCAACCTCCCCCGTCGAGTGGGGCAGGGCCGTCAGCCAGGCTCGAGGCCGGACGACGCCGCAGGCGGGATGTTCGCGTTGAAGCGGAAACGGTTCGCGGGATCGAGGCGCCGCTTGAGCTGCTGCAGTCGGACCCACGAGTCCGGCGGGTATGCCGCCGCCACCCGCGCCGCCGTCTGGTCGAGCTCGGGGTAGTTGAGGTAGCCGCCGCCTCGGAGCGACAGCGGCGAGACACGATCGGCGAACCGACGTGCCCAGGCGATCTCCGCCTCGTCGTCCGCCGGGTCGGTCCAGATCGCGAGCGCGGTCACGTTTGCCACAGCGGCCCGGCCGCCGAACGCGGCCCACGACTCCGGGATCCGATGCGCCCGCCCGTGGATGAGCTCGACGAGGGCGAATGACTCGTTCGTCTCCTCGGATGCCGACGCGATCAGGGCGTCGGCAAGGGTGTCGTCCAGGCGCCCGACGAGATGGCCCTTCCAGTACTGCCGGAGCCCGAACGGGATGGGCTGGTACAGGGACTGCTGCTGGAGCCAGCTCATCGCCTTGAGGTCGGTTTCATAGCAGGCGGGGTGGTCCGCCAGGGCGCGGATCGCCGCGGCGCCGCCCTCCGGGTCGCCGCGCCACCCGACGGTCACCGAGATGGCGGGCGAGCCGTCCTCGGCGCGCCACGCTACGATCGCGAGAAAGAGCTCGTCGGGCGCCGACGCCTCGACCTCGAACGTCCGAAGGATCGCATCGCGGAGGGCGTCGCCACGGAACCGGAGGCGTCCGCCGAACATCGCCGGCACCGGTGTCAACGCATACCGCAGGTGCGTGACGACGCCGAAGTTGCCGCCGCCGCCGCGAAGGCCCCAGAGCACCTCGGGCTCGCGCTGCTCGTCGACATCGAGAACGTCGCCGTCCGCCGTCACGAGCTGGGCGCCGATCAGCGCGTCGCACGCGAACCCCTCCGACGAGAGGAGCCAGCTGATGCCGCCGGTGAGAGTCAGGCCACCGATCCCGGTGTCGATGAACGTCCCGGAGGGGGCAGCCAAGCCGTGGGCGAAGGTTGCCGCGTCGAGGTCCATCAACCGGGACCCGGCAAGCGCGTCCGCCGTTCTTGCAGCCGGGTCGACCGTCGCTCCACGCCACCGCGACAAGTCGATGAGCAGCGCTCCGTCCGGGGACGAGTGCCCGGCGACGCTGTGGCCGCCGCCTCGAACCCCGATCGCGAGCCCCGACTCCTCTGCCCAACGCACCGCGGCGATGATGTCGGGCAGGTCGGCTGGCCGGAGGATCGACACGGGGCGTCCGGTCGCCATCGCGTTGTAGGCGGCTCGAGCCGCCTCGTACCCGTCGTCGCCCGGCTCCATGACTTCGCCGCGCGTCCGCCCGCGGAGATCGCGAACCGCCTCGCTCAGCATCGGCACTCCTCCGTCTGGTCGCCCCGCCGATTGTGCAGGGGACCGAACGGGCGTCAACCCCCAGTCCTCACCGTCGCTCGAATCGGACGTCCGGGACCACCTCGTCGATGAAGCACGTGCGCGGGGACCCAGGCTCCGTCAAGACTGGCGACGCCGGTATGCTGCGACGCATGGCGCGC
>CAYMTJ010000057.1:0-16564 GCA_964393345.1 uncultured Anaerolineaceae bacterium
GGTTTCGGAGACGACGGACGCGACACCACCAGCGGGCGACGCCGACCGGTCCGTGGTGCGTGTCCAGGCGCGGCTGACCGCGGCCCTCGCGGCGGCGTTCATGCTCGACCGGCGCCTGGACGAGGCCGTCGCGTCGGCGACGGCCGCGCGCGACCTCGCCGTCCTCGGTGGCGACGCCGCGGTCGATCGCCACGCGGCCACGACCCTCGGCGTGTGTCACGTGTTCTCCGGCCGCATGGACGACGGCTGGGCTTTGCTGGCGCGCGTCGTCGAGGAGAGCCGGGACGCCCACCTCGAGGCCGAGACCGCGCGGGCCTACCGGATGATCGGGTCATCGGCGTCGGTGCTCGTGGAGTACGGGATCGCCGAGCGCTGGCTTCGCGACGGGATCGCGTACGCGGAGGGCGTCGAACTGTGGAACCACCGCCACTACATGGCCGCCCACCTCGCCCACGTCCTGTGGGCCACCGGCCGTTGGGATGAGGCGGCGGCCGTTGCGAGTCACGCGCTCGCCGACGGACGCGGCGGGATCACGACTCGGATCACCGCCCTGCACGTGCTCGGGTTCGTGGCGCTCGGCCGGGACGACCGCCCGCAGGCGGCGTCGGTGCTGGGCGAGGCGCGCAAGCTGGGGTCGCGGATGGGCGAGTTGCAGCGGCTGTCGCCCGCACTCTGGGGTCTGGCCGAGACCGCCCTCGCCGATCACGAGCCGACGCGGGCCGTGGCCCTGGCAGAGGAAGCACTCGCGGCCTCCGAAGCGGTGGACGACGCGGCCTACCTGTTCCCGTTCGTCGTGACCGGTGTCCGCGCCCACCTCGCGCTCCAGGACCCGAGCGGCGCGGCGGCGTGGCTCGCGCGAACGCGCGGGCGCCTGGAGCACCGCGGGATCCCCGGATCGATGACGGCCATCGACCACGCGACGGGGCTCCTGGCCCTGGCCAGTGGTTCGACCGCCAAGGCGCGCGAGGCGTTGTCCGCGGCCGCCGATCGATGGGCGGCGAGCGGTCGCGCGTGGGAGGGCGCGTGGGCGCTCGTGGATCTTGCCGAGGCGCACCGCCGGGCGAACCAGGGCGCCGCAGCCGTGACGGCGGCCCAGGCCGCGTTTGCGGCGGCCGACCGCCTCGGCGCCGATCGCATCCGCGAGGCGGCCGCGCGGCTGGCGGGGTCCGCTCGTCTCCGACCAGACCCGTGGTCGCCGCTCACGCTTCGCGAGTTCGAGGTCGCCCGCCTGGTCGCCGATGGTGGCACGAATGCCGAGATCGCCGAGTCGCTCGGCGTCGCCCGCAAGACCGTCGCATCGCACGTCGAGCACATCCTCACCAAGCTCGACGTCCGCCGACGCGCCGAAATCGCGGTCTGGGCCGCGTCGGTGCCCGGTGCTACACTCCGGCCGCACGACGCTGACCGGGAGGAGTAGCGCCGAGGACCCTCGAAGCGAGCGCGGGACGGTGCGAGCCGCGCAGGACGATCGGACGTGAAGGTCGCTCGCGAGTCGTGACGGGTGGCGCCCGGTAGCGCGCCGCGAGGGCGCGGGTGTCCCATCGGGTCGTGATGAGCGGCCCGGACCCGACGCCGAACCAGCAGGTGGTACCACGACCCGTTCGTCCGCTGGGCGAGCGGGTCGTTCCGTTCACGAGGGATCGATGACCGCGTTGCCGAAGGCCTATACGCCGCACGATGTCGAAGGCGCGATCTACGAGCGCTGGCTGGCCGCGGACGTCTTCGCACCGGATGGTGCCGGATCAACGGCCGATCCGACGCGGCCCACGTTCACGCTCATCCAGCCGCCCCCCAACGTGACGGGCTCGCTGCACCTCGGGCACGCCCAGCGCACGGCCGTCGAGGACCTGCTCGTCCGCCATGCCCGCATGCAGGGCCGACGGTCCCTGTTCCTTCCCGGGCTGGACCATGCCAGCATCGCGGCGCAGTTCGTCCTGGACGGCATCCTCGCGAGGGAGGGCGAGACTCGGCAGTCCCTCGGTCGCGAGGCGTACCTCGAGCGGATGCGGGCGTTCGTCGCCGAGACGCGCGTCGTGATGCTCGGTCAGCAGCGGCGGGTGGGCGCCTCGGCGGATTGGGGGCGCCTGCGGTTCACGATGGACGACGGTTCGGCTCGTGCCGTGCGGACCGCCTTCGAGCGCCTCTACCGGGCGGACCTCGCCTATCGGACCGAGGCCCTCGTGAACTGGTGTCCGGGCTGCCTGACCAGCGTGAGCGATCTCGAGGTGGTCGCCACCCCGGAGACCGGCACCCTGTGGTCGGTCCGCTACCACCTTGTGGGTGACGACGGGGCACCGGACCCGGACGCGACGATCACCGTCGCCACGACCCGCCCCGAGACGATCCTTGGCGATACCGCGGTCGCCGTCCACCCCGATGACGCTCGCTACGCTGCGCTCGTCGGTCGCACGGCACGCATCCCCTTCGTTGAGCGCGACGTACCGATCATCGCGGACGGGATCGTGGACCCCGCCTTCGGGACCGGGGCCGTCAAGATCACGCCCGCCCACGACCACGACGATCACGAGACGGGTCGGCGCCACGGCCTCGCGATGCCCACGGTGCTCGCCGACGACGCGACGATCGTCGGGACCGGGACACGCTACGACGGGCTGGACCGCTTCGACGCCCGGGCGGCGATCGTGGCCGATCTCGAGGCCCATGGCGATCTCGTCTCCGCGGCCGCGCACGAGATGGTGATCGGCCGCTGCCAACGCAGCGCCGACATCCTCGAGCCCCGGCTCAAGACGCAGTGGTTCATCCGGACGACGCCGCTCGCCGCCCGTGCGCTCGAGGCGACGCGGTCCGGGCGGACCCGGATCCTGCCCGAGCGCTTCCAGAAGACGTGGGAGCACTGGCTGACCGAGATCCGTGACTGGAACGTGAGCCGCCAGCTGTGGTGGGGGCACAGGATCCCGGCCTGGTACTGCCCGGATGGCCACGTGACCGTGACCGCCGACGAGGACGGCCCCGCGGCGTGCATCACGTGTGCCCGACCGGCGGCCGACCTTCGGCAGGACCCGGACATCTTCGATACGTGGTTCAGCTCCGGCCTGTGGCCGTTCTCGACGCTGGGCTGGCCGGACGAGACGCCGGACCTCGCGACCTACTACCCCACCTCGGTCATGGAGACCGGCTACGACATCATCTTCTTCTGGGTCGCCCGGATGATGATGCTCGGCCTGGAGCTGACGGACCGCGAGCCGTTCCACACGGTCTACCTCTCGGGGCTGATCCGTGACCCCGAGGGTCAGAAGATGTCGAAGACGAAGGGCAACGTCGTCGATCCGCTGGGCGTCATCGATGAGGCTGGCGCGGACGCCCTGCGGTTCGCGCTGATCCACGGCGCCACGCCTGGCAACGACCAGCGATTCGGCCCCGCCAAGCTCGCCAACGCGCGCAATTTCGCGAACAAGCTGTGGAATGCGGCACGCTTCGTCGCCGGAGCGCGCCCGGCGGGCATCGCCGACGCGGACGAGCGCCGAATCCCGGTCGAGCGGCATCTTGGTCCGGGCGAGCGCTGGCTCCTGTCCCGGGCGGCCGCCACCACGCTCGCCGTCGACGAGGCCCTGCGGACCTACGCGTTCGGCGAGGCCACGCGGGTGCTGTACGACGCGATCTGGAACGAGTACTGCGACTGGGGCCTCGAATTGGCCAAGGTCCCCCTGGCCGACCCAACGCTCGAGCCGGCAGTGCGGGAGGCGACCTGGTGGGCGCTCGTCGACGTCCTCGATACGTATCTGCGCCTCCTCCATCCGGTCATGCCGTTCGTGACGGAGGCCCTGTGGGGTTCGCTGCCGCATCGGGCCACGGACCCGGCGTTGCTGATCGTGGCCCGTTGGCCCGGTGTCGGCGATCGGGACCTCGAGACCGAGCGCGCGGTCGGCGCACTGATCGATCTCGTGACCGCGATTCGCAACGCGCGCTCGTCGGCGAAGGTCCCCGCCGGTGACTGGCTCGAGACCCTCGTCTACCTCCCGACGACGATCGGAACGACGTTCGAAGCGCTTCGACCCGCGATCGAGCGACTCGCTCGCGCCCGGCCGATGCGGCGCGAGCTGACGAGCCAGGCGCTGGCCGCCGCGGTGGTCCCGGGGGACCTCACCGTGCTCGTCGACGGCACCGAGATCGAGGGCGCGATCCGGCCGCACGCGACCGACGACGCATCCGACGACCTCGAGCGCGGGCGCTTGACGCGCGATCTCGCCGACGCGGAGGGGTGGCTGGCGGCGGCGCGCGAGCGGCTGGCCAACGACTCGTTCGTCACGCGGGCGCCCGCGGCCGTCGTCGAGGGCGCCCGGGCCCGCGAGGCCGAACTGGCTGACCAGGTCGACCGGCTGCGCGAGCGACTCGGTCGCTGAACCGGCGACGCGGGGAGGAGAGCGCCCGCGTCGCCGGCCCGAACGATCAGCCCTTGACCGCGCCCCCGGTGATGCCGCGGACGAAGTAGCGCTGGAGTCCGAAGAACACGAGCAGGGGCAGCGCCATCGAGATGAACGCGGCCGCCATGAGGTAGTGCCACTCGCCGCCGAGCGAGTTGGACAGGTTGGCGACGAGGACGGTCAGCGGCAGGTTGGCGGCATTGGCCGCGCCGAGATACACGAGGGCCACCAGCAGGTCGTTCCAGATGAACAGGAATTGGAAGATGACCAGGGCCGCGATGGCCGGCACGCTCATCGGCAGGGCGAGCCGGAAGAAGGCGGTCGCCGGGCTCGCGCCGTCGATCGCCGCGGACTCGAAGACCTCCCGGGGCAGGCCGCCCATGTAGTTGCGCAACAGGAAGATCGCGAACGGCAGGCCGTAGCCGGTGTGCGCGAGCCAGACGGTCAGGAAGTCCCCGGCGATGCCAAGGTCGCGGAACAGCCGCAGGATCGGCACGAACGTCGTCTGGAGCGGGATGACGAGCAGGCCCACCACGACGATGAACAGCACGTCCCGGCCGGGAAAGCGCATCCACGAGAACGCGTACGCCGCGAACGACGCGACCGCGATCGGGATGATCGTCGCCGGGATCGTGATGAAGAGGCTGTTCACGAACGCCTGGCCCAGGCCGTTCTGCGCCAGGACATGCGCGTAGTTCTCGGTCGTGAACTGGGCGGTCGGCGAGAGGGCCGTCCACCAGCCGGTCCGGCTGACATCGGCCGCCGGCCGGAAGGAGTTGACGAGCATGCCGAGCGTCGGCAGCAGCCAGATGAACATGAGGATCAGCAGCGACGCGTGGAGCGCGAGACGGCCCCACTTGATCGGTCGTCGGCTCGATGGTCGGACCGTCGCCACGGGACGGGCGCTGGCCGGGGCGACCTGTGGACCGCTCATCGCATCGCCTCCTGCGCCCGGAACCGTCGGATGTTGATGGCCATGACGGGGATGATCAGCAGCAGGAGCAGGATCGCGGTCGCACTCGCCCGTCCCGGCTGGCCGAACGTGAAGAGCTCCTTGATCATCCGGTTCGCCACGACCTCGGTCTCGAAGTTCCCGTTGGTCATGACGTAGACGATGTCGAATGCCTTGAGGGAGGTGATCACCATCGTCGTGGCCACGACGGCGATGGTCGGGAGCAGCAGCGGGAAGATGATCCCGCGGAAGACCTGCCATTCGTTCGCGCCGTCGACGCGGGCGGCTTCCATCAACTCGGAGCTGATGCCCTTGAGCGCCCCGGACAGGATCACCATGCAGAAGCCGGTCCAGATCCAGGCCGCCACCACGATGAGGGCCACCGTGTTGAGCGGCGAGTTCAGGAGCCACGGGATCGGGTCGATGCCGACGGCGCCGATGATCCCGTTGAGGGTCCCAGTCTGGGGCTGGCCCGGCGGCCGGAAGTCGAACATGAACTTCCAGATCACGCCGGCGCCGACGAAGCTGATCGCGAGGGGGACGAAGATCAGCGACTTGGCCACCGATTCGTAGCGGACGCGGTCCACCAGGATCGCGATGAGCAGGCCCGCGCCCACCGCCAGGAACGTCAGCAGGACGAGCCAGATCGCGTTGTTGCGCAACGCGAAGAGCGTATCGCTCGTGCTGAAGAAGTACGCGTAGTTGTCGAAGCCGACGAAGTCCTTCGAGAACTTGTCGAGAAAGCTCAGGTAGAAGGTGTAGAGCGTCGGATAGACGAGGAAGATCGTCAGGAAGGCGATCGCCGGGAAGAGCCACACCCAGGGCCGCAGGCGACCCTGCAGGCGATCCGGGAACAGCTGGATCAGCCGCTCGGTCACCGCGATGTACCCGAACAGGACCGCCGGCACCCCGATCACGACGATCAGCGCGGTGACGGTTCGTTCATCCATGGACCGCTCCTCCTCTCCCGCTCTGTCTGGGGGTCGCGCCCCGGCCGGCTCGCGATCGAGCCGGCCGGGGGCACCAGGGTCAGCCGCCGTAGGCGCCCGCCTGGATGGAATCGAGGTTGCTGAGCACGCTGTCGATGTTGGCCGGATCCTTGACGTAGTCGAGGATCGAGCTGAAGAACGCGCTCTGCATCGCCAGCGGCATCAGGTCGCCGCCATCGAACCGGAACACCCCGGCGTTGGCGAGGATCTCAGCCGACCGCTGGCTGATCTCGTCGGGATACGACGTGACCTTGGTGTTGGCCGAGAGCGCGCCACCACGCTCCACCCAGATCGCCTGGGCTTCGGGGGTGACGAGGTAGGCCATCAGCGCCCGGGCCTGCGGGGTGTCGTTGAACATCCCGAACAGGTCACCGGCCCCGGTGGTCGCTCCGGCGTAGGCGGGGTTCAGGTCCGGCATGCGGAAGAAGTCGTACTGACCCTCCTGCGCCCCGCCCTGGTTCTTGAAGAAGTCGGTGATGAAGCTGGCCTGGTGATGGAACAGGCAGCCGGGCGGGTCCGCGAACAGCTGGTTGCCGCCGTCACCGAAGTTGGTGGTCAGGATCGCGTCCGAGCCACCGTACGACTTGGCGGCGGCTTCGCCGAACGCCTCGAACGCGGACTTGATCTCCGGGGAGGTCCACTTCTGGGTCCCGGCGACCCATGCGTCATAGACGTCCGGGCCGCTCTGGCGCAGCACGAAGTCCTCGATCCAGTCCGTGCCCGGCCAGCCCGACGCCGCGCCGGACTCGAGGCCGATGCACCACAGGTTCGACGCCGGTGCCGGCGCCAGGGCCTGGAGCGCGTCCCAGGAGGCGGGCTCGCCGCCGGTGTAGACGGCGGGGTTGTACCAGATGAGGCCCTTGACGGCCGCCTTGATGAAGACACCCGAGACCTTGCCGTCGACCGTCCCGAGCTCGACGAGCGCGGGCGCGGTATCGGCCTTGTAGGTCGCGATGTCGAGGACATCGTCCAGGGGCTTGATGGCGCCCGCCTTGGCCCAGTCGATGAGCTGTCCGGGGCCGGGCAGACCGGCCACGTCCGGCAGGATTCCCGACGCGACGCCGGTCGCGAGGACCGTGTTGATGTCGCGCGTCCCGGTGTACTGGACGTCCACGCCGGTGGCGGTCTCGAATGGCTCGACCATCGCGAGGAACGACTCCTGCTCGGAGCCACCCCACGTACCGATCACCGTGACCGTCCCGCCGAGCTGGCCCCCGTCAGTCGGACTCGCGCTCGCGGGTCCCGAACTGGCGGCCGGGGACCCGTCGGCGCTGGCCGGGGGTGAGCTGGCCGTCCCGGTATTGCACGCGGCCGCGATCAGCGACACGACTGCCAGTGATCCGATGACCCGTCGCCATCGGCCTTCTCGAACTTCCACGATAGGACTCTCCTTTCCCGCGTCTCGGCCCGGAGTTCCGGGTCGTTCCAGGGCGAATGTCGGCCCCGCCTCCTCCTGGCGGTGATGGTCAGGGTCCCGGCGGCGGAGCCGTCGAGGCGCGCACGATGAGCTCGGTCGGGAGCAGCTTCCTCGCGCTAGATGCCGGTCCGGCGATCCGTTCGAGGAGTGCTTCGCCGGCAGCACGCCCGAGCTCGTAGGCGGGCAGCCGGACGGTGGTCAGCGGGGGATAGAAGTAGCCGGCGAGTGGGATGTCATCGAACCCCACGATCGACACGTCCGAGGGGACCTGGCGCCCGGCCTCGCGAAGGGCACCGATCGCCCCGAGGGCGACGACGTCGCTGGCCACGAAGGCCGCATCGAAGGGGAGCCCGCGAGCGATGAGCCCGGCCATGGCGGCGTGACCGCTTGGGGCGTCGAACGCGCCGTACGCGACCATCTGATCGCTCACCGGAACGCCGGCCTCGGCCATCGCCCGGCGATAGCCCTCCAGCCGTTCCTGGGCCGCCGTGTACGCGGGCGGCGCGTTCGTGATGCAGGCGATCCGTCGATGCCCGAGCGCGAGCAGGTGCGAGACCGCCCGATGGGCGCCGGCGACGTTGTCCACGTCCACGCTCGGCACGTCCGCGCCGGGCATGTGTCCCTGGATCACGACCGGGAGACCGTCCCGCAGGAGCGCCCGCAGTGACGGATCGTCCGTCCGGGGTCCGGAGACGATGACCCCGTCCACGTGCTGGGAGCGCAGCAGCGAGACGTACGATGCGCCCGGATCCTCGGGGTCGAGCGTCTCGACCAGGACGCGCGAGGCGCCTGAGCGGGCCGCCGAGGCAAGGCCCCGCAACGTTTCGGCCAGGACGGCATCACCGGCGAGCTGCTCCGGCGTCTGGCGCATGACGAGGGCGATGACCTGGCTTCGACCGCGGGCCAGCTGGCTGGCCGGTCCGTGCGGGTGATAGTCCAGGCGCTCCGCGGCCGCGAGGACGCGTCGCCGGGTGTCGTCGGGGATCTTGATGTCCGTGCGGCCATTGAGCACGAACGACACCGTCGTCCGAGACACCCCGGCTTCGAGGGCGACATCGGCGCTGGTGGGTCGTCTCGGCATCGTCGACGGACCTCCTCCTTGACGTCGCGCCGCCGACGTGGTCGACTAACGCGTGTCAGTAACGCGTATCAATGCGCGATGACGCGTCGTTTGTCAAGAGCGAACCGCTACCATCGCCAGGGGCTGGCGATGTCGACGCAGGAGATCGGAGAGCCGTTGACGGTCGATCGGTCACGTCCCGACGAGCGTGGCCCACGCCTGTTCCGCCTCGGGGAGGATTGGTGGCGCCGCGGGGTCGTCTACCAGATCTACCCGCGTTCCTTCGCCGACACCGACGGCGACGGGATCGGTGACCTGCCGGGGATCATCGAGCACCTGGACCACCTCGGGCCGGCCGGCCTCGGTGTCGACGCGATCTGGCTCTCGCCGATCTACCCGTCGCCCGGCGCCGACGTCGGCTATGACGTGAGCGATCACAGCGCGATCGACCCGCGCTTCGGCACGGAGGCAGACTTCGGACGCCTCGTCTCCGAAGCGCACCGACGTGGGATCCGCATCGTCCTCGACCTCGTGCTGAACCACACGAGTGAAGAGCACCCCTGGTTCGTCGCGTCGCGGGCGTCGCGCGACGGGCCCATGGCGGACTGGTATCTGTGGCGCGATCCCGCGGGCGTGGACCGGAAGGGGCGGCCCCGCCCCCCGAACGACTGGGTGTCCTGGTTCGGAGGACCGGCCTGGACGTACGAACCCGCTCGCGGCCAGTTCTATCACCACACGTTCCTCGCCGAACAGCCGGAGCTGGACTGGCGCAACCCGGCCGTCGAGCGTGCTCAGCATGACGTCGTGCGCCACTGGCTCGACCGGGGCGTCGACGGGTTCCGGCTCGATACCTTCAACGTCTTCCTGAAGCATCCGGACGCCCCGTCGAACCCCCGCCGCCGCGGGTCGTCGGCTTGGGCGCGACAGGAGCATCGGTACGACATCGACCAGCCGGACCTGCCGGCGTTGATCGGTCGATTCCGCGCCGCGCTCGACGCGCGCCCCGGCACGATGACGGTCGGCGAGCTGTTCGTGGGCACCACGGAGGGTGCGGCCGCGCTCACGCAGGACCGCCACCTCGTCTTCGATTGGGAACTGCTGACCCGGCCCTGGTCGGCGACCGCCGTGCGCGCCGCGATCCGGCGCCGCGAGCGCGCGTTCGGAGCGGACCGCTGGCCGACGGTCGTGCTGTCGAATCACGACCAACCACGGCACGCCTCGCGATTCGGCGCGTCCGTGGGGGCCTCCGACGCCGAGACGGATGCCATCGCCAAGGCCGCCGCCGTCCTGCTCCTGACGATCCGGGGGACGCCCTTCCTCTACTACGGGGAGGAGATCGGCATGCGCGACGTGGACGTCCCACCCGCCGAGAGCATCGATGCCCCCGCCGCGCGCGTCGGGCCTGGCTTCGACTGGTGGGATCGCTCGCGCTCGCGGACGCCGATCCCCTGGACGGCGAGGCCCGGGGCGGGGTTCAGTGGCGTTCGACCGTGGCTGCGTCTGGCCGGCGACACGACGACACGCAACGTGGCCTCGCAATCGGGCGATCCGGACTCGATCCTCGCCTGCTATCGCCGTGTCCTTGCCGCCCGTCGGGTGCTCCCGTCGCTCGAGGACGGCGCCATGGACCTCATCGACACCGGCCACCCGGACGTGCTCGCCTACCGCCGACGCGGTTCGGGGGCGGACGTCCTGGTGATCGTCGCGTTCGAGGCCGATGGCGTCCGGATCACCGCCCCGGCCGCGGGATCGCGGACGTGGACGCCGGTGGCGGGCACGCACCCCGATCGGCAGGGTCCCATCAGCGCGGGCTCGGACCTCGATCTGCGGCCGTTCGAGGCCGTCATCGCCGCATCGACCGGGGCCCCGCGGTAGGGGCGGGCCGGCCGCGGCCCTGGTCCGCATGGCCGCCGGCATAGTCCGTCCGGGTCAGGGCCCCCGCCCGAGTGGCCCTGCTACCATGCCGTCCGGAGCCACATCGCTCGACCGGGGAGACATCCGTGCCGCTCGAATTCCTCAAGCGTCGGGGGACCGCCGACGAACCGGCGCCGACCGACGCGCCGCCTGCCGCGCCATCCGGCCTCGTCATGCCCGAGGAAGCCGTCGCGCAGGATCATCAGCTCAAGCTCTACTACGCCGGGAAGAGCAGCGAGGGCGTCCGGATGAAGTCCGGCCAGAAGGCGCTCGCCGAGATGCCGGCGATGCTCGTCGGGCTCGCCAAGGCCGATGTCGAACTCGTCGAACCCCTGCCGATCGAGTTCAGCCAGGCTGCGCCCTCCATCGCGCGCCCGTCCGAGGCGATGCAGTGGCTCAACGCCCATCACGCGCACTCCCCGATCACGCGTCACGCGCTGGTGGTCCTGGAGTCGATCGACGCGGTGGATCTTGCGTTCGACACCTTCGCGTGCACGCTGCTGGATGGCGAACTCGACACGTCCGGGTATCCGGAATACAACGCGATCATCGGTGGCGTCGCCTCGCACTGGGATGAGGCCACCGGCGACATGATCTGTCGGGCCGTCGTCGGGTGGGGAGGCCGCGGGGTGCGCGGCGACACGGACCGCCTCGGCGCCAAGCTCGTCGCCGGGATCCTCACGAGCATCCTCGCGAGCCAGTACGCCCAGGGGATCGCCTCGATCGAGCGACCCGTCCCGGCGGCCGGCCGTGGCGGGCTCGTGTGTGCCCATTGCGGGTTCGCCTCGGCGCACGAGCGGGCGTTCTACTGCCCGAAGTGCGGCATGCGCCTGCTGCGCGGCTGACCGGCGCCGCCCGACCGTGCCGCTCTACGACTACGACTGCGCCGACTGCGGGCGTCGGTTCGAGGTGATCCACGGCGTCCACGCGGACGGCCCCACGGCGTGCCCCGTGTGCGGGGGCGGTCCCGTGCGCAAGGCCATCACCGCCGCGGCGATCCACTACAAGGGATCCGGATGGGCCAAGAAGGAGCGGCGCGCGTCGACGGCGGGCACGTCGGCCAAGGCCGCGACGGACGGCGGCGGCGATCAGGGTGGCGACACGACCGGGACCGCGACGGCGACGACGAACGATGACGGTGCCGAGCGCAGCACGGGCAAGGACGCCCCGGCCGCCAAGACCGGGAGCGCGGCCAAGGCCTCGACGACGACGTCCGGATCGCGAGGCGACTGACCCATGGCCGCTCCCGCCGACTGGATCACCCTGGCCGAGGCGGCGGCGATCCTGGCTGCCGCGAACGTCCACTTCACGCCGGCGACCATCGGCGGGTGGGCGAGGTCCGGGGCGCTGCAGAGCATCAAGCTCGGCGGACGGCGGTACGTCCGGCGGTCCGAGGTCCGGGCCCTGATCTCCGCCCCGCGCCGGGTGCGCGCCCGGGACCTCCAACCCGGGCTGTTCGAGGAGCTCGGCAGCTGACCGGTCCGCGCCCGGACCTCGCGTCCATCGTCGAGCGGTTCCTCGACCGACCCCGGGTGATGTATCTGCGAGCGGTACTCGATACGTACGGTCACGCACCGGGTGCCCTGCTGGCCAATGGACTCGCCTTTGCCGCGATCTTCGCGATCGTCCCGATCACGGTCCTGACCGTCGGGATCGCCGGCTGGATCGCGAACGATGAGCAGATCCAGGCGGCGATCGTGGCCGCGCTCGCGGGAGCCTTCCCGCCACTCACCACGCTCATCGACCAGGCCCTCGACGCGGTCGTGAGCGGCGCCGCGGCCGCGTCCATCCTCGGGTTCCTTGGCACGATCTGGACCGTGAGCCAGTTCTATGCGGCCATGGACACCGCCTTCGCGCGGATCTTCGACGGCGCTCCGGGTCGGTCCGCCGTGCGACGCACGGTCCGGAGCTTCGTCTGGGTCGGCCTGCTGATCGGACTCGTGGTCACGTACATCGTCGGGGCGTCGTTGTCCGCGACCCTGGCCATGGTCATCCCTGACTCGATCCCGGCTTCGCGCCTGCTCGCCGCGCTGCTTGGGTCACCGGTGACGATCTTCAGCGTCCTGGCGGTCGTGCTGGCGCTGCTCTACCGGACGGTCCCGGCCAACGCGCCCACGTGGCGGGCCGTCTGGCTGCCGAGCGTGGTGGTGGCCGTCGCCGTCGTGCTCCTGAGCCTCGCCTTCGCGGCGTTCGCGCCACGACTCGTCGGGATCGCGTCCATCGTCGGCTCGCTCGCCGTCATGTTCATCGCGCTGGCGTGGCTGTCGTTCGTGTTCCAGGCCATCCTGCTCGGGGCGGCGTGGGTTCGGGTGCGCCATGAGTGGCGGACCGGCTCCGGGTCGGGGCCATCGATCGACGAGGACGGCGCCTAGCCCTGCGCGCTCCCGCATCGGCGGCAGAAGCGCGCGGTCGCCGACAGCGACAGGCCACAGCTGACGCACGGCTGGACGCCGATGTTCGGCCGGCTGGCTCCGACGTCGGCGGTCACGGCCCGATCCGACTCCGCCCACAGGGCCTCGACGCCGCCCGTCGGGACGACCGGCCGGTTGAGGAACGGAAGGCCGGCCGAGGTGCCCTGGGCAGGCCACTCCGGCCGCGCGGGCCATTCGGGCGCCGCGGTCGCGGCCGCTGGGAGGGACGACGCCTCGGGGGGAGTCGGCGCCGGTGGGTGGATGGTCCACGTCGGCTGCTCGACGATGTCGACGCTCGGCGCGTCTGTCTCCCGTGCGGCGGCCACGGGCTCGGGCTCCGACACGCTGACGGGCTCCCGTGCGGCGGCCACGGGCTCGGGCTCCGACACGCTGACGGGCTCCGGCGCGGCGGCCACGGGCTCCGGCTCCGGCGCGGCAGCCACGGGCTCGGGCTCATTCTCCGGCTCCGGCGCGGCAGCCACGGGCTCCGGCTCCGGCGCGGCAGCAACAGGCTCGGGCTCGGGCTCCGGCTCCGGCGCGGCGGCGACGGGCTCCGGCTCCGGCGCGGGCACCATGACGTCCTCGGGCTCCGGCGCGGCGACGATCGCCTCGATCGCCGGTGCGAGCTCGACGTCCTCAGCGATCGCGATCTCGGCCTCGATGGCCGCTTCGGCTCGCTCGAAGGCCGCGACCGCATCCGCGACCGACGCCGAGGATCCGGGACTGGCGAGATCGTCGCTCGGCGCGGCGTCGAAGCCGGGCGTCGGCAGCGCGGACGCCGCGGGCTCGTCTTCCTCGACGAGGGCGTCGATGGTCTCGGGCGCCGGTTCGGCGACGAGCGCTTCGATGATCTCCGGCGCGGGCCGCTGGCCCGCCATCGTCATCGCATCAAGGCGCGCCAGGACGTCCCTGTCGCCCTCGATCGGGTGGTCGTGTCCGTTCGCGTCGTGCCCGTTCGCGATGTCGGCCCAGCTGGGCGCGGTCGGAAGCGGTGCCGCAGGCAGATCCAGGACCGGGGTACCGACGCCAGGGAACGGTGAGTCAAGGGCGCGCTCGTCCATTGCCGGGGCGCAGCTCAGGCACTGTCCCGCCGCCTCGTTCCAGCACTTGGGGCACGTGTACTGGCGGCACGACATGCAGAAGTTGAATGTCTGGTGGAACGCATCGAGCTGCGATGCGGTCTGATCACGGTCCGTCTCACTGCGGGCGGCCGCCATCGCCTCGTTCAGCGACGTCTTGTCGTCGAGGACGAAGGTCTTGAGGCCCCGCGACATCACCTTGAGTCCGCGGAGTCGGACCCGCTTTGTCGCGGATTCGAACGTGTAGCGCGAGCCGCAACGTTCGCAGAAGGATTCGGTCAGGACTTCGGCCATGTGGCCCCCGAGACGCGGCGCTTGATGATCGAGGCAGTCGGGCCCCGAACGGGCAGAGAGTATAGCGCGGGGTTCCCGGCGTTCCCCCGACGGGGGTACCGGCAGTGGGGGAGGATGGTCCCGGGGCCCCCGCCCGTCGGACCCGGACCCCACGATGACATCGGGGGACCCGTGGTAGAGTCCGCCACCGACCATGCCGCCGCTGGCCGCCATCGAGCGGTTCTTCGAACGACTTTTCGAGCGCCCGTCCGCCCGGCTGTTCCGGACCCGACTCCAGCCGGTCCAGCTCCAGCGTCGGATCGAGCGTGCGATGGAGTCAGAGCGCCTCGCGACATCCGACCGGACGCTCGTCCCGAATCGGTTCACGGTCCGGCTCCACCCCGCGGATCTCGACGGGTTCGGCGACATGGAGGGCACGCTCGCGTCCGAGCTCGCCGATGCCGCCCTCCTCTTCGCGCGGGCCCATCGCTACACGCTCGTCGACCGGCCACGTGTCGACCTTCTGGCCGATCCCTCCGTCGAACGGGCGGACATCCGGGTGGACGCCCGGTTCGCCGATCCCATCGGTGGTCGCGCGGCCCCGGTCGTGGAGCCGATCGCCGCGGACGCGGGCATGGGGGTCGATGCCAGTTCGACGATGGTGTTCACGGTCCCGAGTGCCGCGGCGCCGACCGCTCGCCTGCGTGTCGCCGACGGCTCGCCCGAGACCCGGGTCGTGCCGATCGGGAGCGGCCTGACCATCGGACGGGCGACCGACAACGACATCGTCCTGCGTGACGAGCGGGTCTCGCGGCATCACGGGCGGGTCACGGCCCGGCGCGGGACGCTCGTGTACATCGACCTCGGAAGCACGAACGGCACGGACGTCAACGGGGCACGGGTCACCGAGGTGGTCCTGGGGGCGGGCGACGTCATCCGGGTCGGCGGCTGCGTGCTCGAGGTCGAGGTCGACGGAGCCCCAGGCTGATGGACGGCTTCGTCCTGGTCCTGTGGGCCGTCCGGCTCCTGTTCCTCGCGCTCCTGTATCTCTTCCTCGCCCGGGTCGTGCGGGCGCTCCTCCGCGACCTCCGCGCCGCGACGCGCGAAGGCTCGACCGAGCTTGGCCGCCTCGTCGTGGTCGCGTCCCCGCCTGGCGACCCGGTCGTCGGCACCGTCTTCGGGCTCGATGCCATCACGACCCTGGGTCGTGACGTCAACAACGCGATCGTGATCGATGATCCGTTCGCGTCGACGGAGCACGCGGTCCTGACCTTTCGAGGGCGCGGCTGGTATCTCGAGGATCTCGGCAGCACGAACGGGACGTACGTCAACGGCCGCCTGATGGAGGGCGTGGCCCCACTGACCTACGGGGACGAGCTCGGGATCGGCCAGGTCCGGATGCGCCTCGAACGAGCCCGGCGATGACCGGTCGCGTCGTCGACGCGCCGACCGGATCCGCGTCGCCGCGACCGTCGTCGCTGACCCTGCCCAGGGTCCTCGGGCCGATCCGGCCGCGACCGCGTTGGCAGGAGGCCCGGCTCCTGGTCCTCGCCACGCTCGCCCTCGTGGTCGGCAGCGTGTCGCTCGGCGCTGATCGCGAGCGCGGGTTCGTCCTCGCCGATCCGCAGGGGCTGGCGATCTACCTGCTGACCCTGCTCGCCGCTCACCTGGCGCTGGTCATGGCGGGACGACGCCTGGATCAATTCCTGTTGCCGGTGGTGGGCCTGCTGGGCGGGATCTCGCTGCTGCTGATGCAGCGGCTGCCACAGACGCTCGTGACGCAGACCTTCCTCGGCAACGAACTCGGTCTCGCCGCCGTCCAGCTCGTGTGGCTGGTCCTGGCGGTATCGATCGCGACGATCGTGGCGGCGTTCGTTCGCTCGGATGCGTGGCTCCGCCGCTACAAGTACACGTGGGCGGCCGCCGGCGTCGGGCTGCTCCTGCTGACCTTCGTGTTCGGGACCGAGATCAACGGCTCGCGCCTGACGCTCGAGGTCGGGCCGTTCGGCGGGCAACCGACCGAGCTCATCAAGGTGATCCTCGTGGTGTTCCTGGCCGGGTACCTCTCGGAGAACCGCCCCATCCTC
>CAYMTJ010000057.1:16664-19545 GCA_964393345.1 uncultured Anaerolineaceae bacterium
TTCGCCGACCCGCTCGTCGCCGGCTACCAGGTGGTCCAGGCGCTGCTCGCTTTCGCGCGCGGCGGGCTGCTCGGCGTGGGTCTCGGCGCCGGCTTGCCCGAGGTCGGCGGACGACTGCCGATCCCCGAGGTGCATACGGACTTCCCCCTCGCCGCGCTCGGCGAGGAACTCGGGATCGTCGGGGTGCTGGCGATCCTGGGCTGCTACCTGGTGGTCGTGGAGCGTGGGCTCCGCATCGGCGCCGCGGCCGGCGACGACTTCCGGGCGCTCCTCGCGGTCGGGCTGTCACTGGTGGTGGGGATCCAGGCGTTCATCATCGCCGCGGGGAACCTCAAGGTGTTGCCGCTGACCGGGGTGACGCTGCCGTTCATCAGCTACGGCGGATCGTCGCTCCTCGTCAACGGCCTGGTCGTCGGGCTGCTCCTGGCGCTCTCGGACCGGGGGGTGGAGCCGCCGCCGCCGCCCGCTCCGCCCCGTCGCTGGGGCCTCGGCCGCCTTCGCCGGCGGTCGGCCTGATGGTCGGCGGGTCGCATCGAAGGCCGCTCGGTCGCGGGATCGTCCACGTGGCGATCGTCCTCGCGGCGGCGTTCGCGCTGTTGGCCGGCGCTGCCGGCTACTGGGGCGTGGTCAGGAGCCAGGACCTCAATCTTTCGCCGTACGACCCGGCGGTGATCGCGGCCACCCGGAACGTGCCCAGGGGCGAGATCCTCGATCGCGACGGCGTCGTGCTGGCGGGCAACGAGCAGGACGCGAACGGCGAGTACTACCGCGTCTATCCGAACCGGGCGCTGAGCCAGGTCATCGGGTATGCCTCGCAGCGCTATGGGCGGGCCGGCCTCGAGCGCGCCTACGACGCCGAGCTGGCCGGGCTCGCGGGTGACCCCCTCGCCGAAGCGTTCCGCAAGTTCGGGGCGTCCGCGTTCGACCCCAAGACGTTGACGACGTCCCTCGACGACGCCCTCCAGCGGGCGGCCGTCCGGGCGCTCGGGTCACACCGGGGCGCGGTCGTGATGCTGGATCCCCGGACCGGCAGCGTCCTCGCGCTCGCGTCCACGCCGACCTACGACGCCTCCGGGATCGCGGATCCTGCGACGTCCGAGGCGGTCTTCGAGGCGCTGCGGGCCGATGCTGAGCAGCCGCTCCTGCCGCGGGCGACGCTGGGTCGCTACGTGCCCGGGTCCGTGTTCAAGATCGTCACGGCCATCGCCGGCCTCGGGTCCGGCGCGATCGGTCCGGACACGAGCTACGACGGGCAACCGCGCGCCGAACGGGACGGCCTGCTCGTCGAGGGGTTCCGCGTCCGCGACGGTCATCACGCGGTGACCGGCGGCCAGCCCCTGGACCTGGTCGGCGCGACCGAGGCGTCCTGCAACATCTGGTACGCGCTGACGGGGCTCGCGACCGGCGGGGAGGCGCTGACCGAGTACGCGGCCCGCATGGGCTTCGGCCGGCAACTCCCGTTCGATCTCCCGACCGCGGTCTCGCAGGTCACCGGAGGCGCCGGCTCACGGCCCGGCGGGTTCCGCGACGACGTGGAGCTCGCGAACGCCGCGTATGGGCAGGCCGAGACGTTCGTGACCCCGCTCCAGATGGCGCTGGTGGCATCGACCGTCGCGAACGACGGCACGCTGATGCGCCCGCGGCTCGTGACGTCACTCTCGGGGACGAGCGGGACGAGGACCTTCGCGCCGGATGTCATGGCGCGCGTCATCGACGCCGGCCTGTCCGGCGAGATCAAGCGGGCCATGGTCGCCGCGGTCGAGGGCGAGATCGGTCGCGGGTTCACGACGGGCGCCAAGGTGCCGGGCGTCACGACGGCGGGCAAGTCCGGCACCGCCGAGCTGGGTGGCTCGGGCGAACCGCATTCGTGGTTCATCGGGTTCGCCCCGGCCGAAGCCCCGACCGTCGCGATCGCCGTGCTGGTCGAGCAGGCCGGTCGTGGCGCCGAGGTCGCCTCGCCGATCGCCGGCGACCTGCTCGCGCGGTATCTCCGGGATGGCTCGTGAGCGGCGGACCCACGCGGCCGGACACGGAGGACGTCCCGCGAGCGCCACGACCGTGGCTCGAACGACTCGGGCTCGCAGCCATCGCCGCGGTCCTGGCGCTGATGTTCGGCGGCGTCGCCATCGCCGCCTGGACGGGGGGTGAGCCGTTCCTGGCGGTGATGGGTGCGATCGGGTGCCTCATGACGGTGTGGGTCGGCGCGCTGACGCTGCTGCGGGGATAGCGCGTCGGCCGACGGGTGATGGGCCGTCAGGCGCGCCGGGCCGCCCACCGACGGTAACGGGAACCGGATTCTTCGTGACGACGTACTATCCTGCGACGGCACACGCGCCCCGTCCGGCCCGTCGTACCGCCGACCCGTCCGCCTGAGCCGTCCACGATGGCGCTCACCCTGCGAGAGAGGCCGATGACGAAGATCCAGGAAACCGGCGACCGGGTGATCGCCAACGTCGAACGAGTGATCGTCGGCAAGCACCACGAAGTCCGGCTGGCGCTCGTCGCGCTGCTGTGTCGTGGCCACCTCCTGATCGAGGACGTCCCGGGCACCGGCAAGACGGTCCTCGCCAAGGCCATCGCGCGCAGCCTGGGATGCTCGTTCCGGCGGATCCAGTTCACGCCGGACCTCCTGCCGTCCGACGTCTCGGGGCTGTCCATCTACAACCAGAAGACGCAGGAGTTCGAGTTCCGGCCGGGGCCGATCATGAGCCAGGTGGTCCTTGCCGACGAGATCAACCGGGCGACGCCCAAGACGCAGTCGGCGCTGCTCGAGTGCATGGAAGAGCGTCAGGCGACGATCGACGGCGTGACCTATCCGATGCCCGATCCGTTCCTGGTCATCGCGACCCAGAACCCGATCGAGTACGAAGGCACGTTCGCG
>CAYMTJ010000058.1:0-19346 GCA_964393345.1 uncultured Anaerolineaceae bacterium
CGGTTCGAGGACAGCAGCGTCTACGACGGCCATCGCGTCCAGTTCTACAAGCTCGCCCAGCTGTGCCTGTGGTCGTTGCATGCCACGTGGGTCCACCTCGGCCAGTCGGGCGTCCGTGACCTGTCGCGGATGACCGCGTTCGCGGACTACATCGTGCCGGTGGCGCTGCGCCTGATGGGCATCACCGAGTACACCGACGACCTCGAGACCCGGATCAACGGCGGCGTCATGATCGAGCGCGACAGCCGCGACGAGATCGAACTGCGGGCCCACACCGTGTACGCCACGGCCCTGCTGACCAGCGCGATCAACGATCGGCGGCCTGCCGACCTCCAGCTGGTCATCCCGCAGGTCGATTACCGGCTCTGGAAGACCTATCACGCGACGTTCTGGCCGCATCACCTGACGCGCACGACGATGTACTAGCCGACCATGCGTCGGTTCCCCACGGCCTTCGACGGGCCGCTGGCACAGGCCGGTGGCCCGTCACTCATCGCGTTCGGGCTCGTCGGCCGCGCCCCGATGGCCATGCTGTCCGTCGCCTTCGTGGCGTCGGCCGCATCCGCGAACCCCGAGACGGGCTATGCCCTCGGCGGCGCGGCCGCGGGGGCCTATGCCGTCGCGACCGCCGTCGTGGGCCCGGTCATCGGCCGGATCGCCGATCGCCGGGGGCAGCTCCCGCTCGCCCGGGTCCTCGCGATCGCCTGCGGGCTCGTGGGCGCGCTGGCCGTCGCGAGCCTGCTCGTCCTCGGGGCGACCCCGCTGCTCATCCCGCTCGCGGCGCTCGTCGGCGCCACGCAGCCGAACATCGGGGCCTTCACGCGGGCGCGCTGGGCGGCGCTCCACGAGCGGATCGACGGCCTCGACTCGGCGCAGGCCCTCGAATCGATCAACGACGAGATGTCCTTCCTCATCGGCCCCGCGGCTGTCGCCTTGCTGGCGACCGTGGGGTTCGTCGGTCTGCCGATCGCGGTCGCGCTGTCCCTGCTGATCCTGGGGGCGTTCGGGATCACCTCGCGCTGGAGCCTGCCCGCCCCGCCGCCGCACCCGGACGGCGGCGGCGCCACCTGGCGCCCGGGCTTCCCCGCGGGATTCGGAGTGCTGCTCTCGGTCGGGGCCCTCGGGGCGGCCCTCGGGGCCGTGCAGGTCCTGCAACTCGCGTACTGCTCGAGCCTCGGCCTCACCGAGGGCGCGGCGCTCGTCTACGTCGTCAACTCGGGCGCGAGCCTCATCGGGGCGATCGTGGTCGGCGCCCGGTCGTGGCGGATGCCCGTGCGGCGCCGCTTCACGCTGGCGATGCTCGTCTACGCGGTGGGCGTGGTCCCGTCGGCGCTGGTCGACGGCTACGGCCCGTTCGTCATCGCATCCGTCGTGTCGGGGGCCGCGATCGCCGCCACGTTCATCCAGTCGAACGCGTTCGTGGCCGAGGTCACCCCCGCCCACTCGCGGACGTCCTCGTTCGCGATCCTGGTGTCCGCCACCGCCATCGGCATCGCCGTCGGGGCGGCCCTGGCCGGGTCCACCATCACCGCGGCCGGGGCCGACGATGCGCGCCTGATCCTGGTGCCACTCGCCTTCGTGGCGGCCGCGACGGCCGTGCTGACCGAGCGACGGCCCGCCGATCAGCCGGAGAGCGCGATCTCGAGGCGCTCGTAGCCGCGAAACTGGAACGTCGGGCGCCGGACCGTCGGCGGGATGACGATCAGCTCCTCTTCCGATCGGGCGAGCTCGGTCAGCGTCGTCTCGAGCTCGAGCCGCGCCAGCGGGGCGCCGATGCAGAAGTGGATCCCGCCACCGAACGAGAGGTGGTTCGTGTCGGCCCGCCGGATGTCGAAGCGGTCCGGCTGCTCGTACTTGCGGGGGTCCCGGTTCGCGGCGGCGAGGACCAGGGCGACGCGCCCCCCGACCGGGATCTCGACGTCGCCCACGCGGAACCCCTCGTCGAGCACCCAGCGTTCGAACCACTGGAGGGGCGGGTCGAAGCGCAGCATCTCCTCCAGCGCAGCCCGCGGCGTCACCTCGCCGCGCCGGATGAGGCGCCACTGGTCGGGGTCCGCGGCGAGCGCGGCGATGCCGTTCGCCGTCGCGTTGACCGTCGCCTCGTGGCCGGCCATCAGCAGGACCATCGCGGTCGACACGATCTGGTCGTCGGTGAGCCGCTCGCCGTCGACGGTCGCATCGATCAGGGCGGTCAGGAGGTCGTCGCCCGGGTGGCGCCGCCGATCGACGATGACGTCCATCAGATAGCGCCGGAAGTCCCCCGCGGCCGCGTTCGAGGCGATCCGCTGCGGCTCGGACGGGGCCGGCTCGTACATCGCCACCGTGTCGTCCGACAGGCGCTTGATCGTCTCGCGGTCCTGCGGCGCGACCCCGATGAGGTCGCAGATGATGCCCAGCGAGAAGTGCTGCGCATAGTCGTTGACGAGATCGATCGACCCCGCCTCGCGGCCCGGCGCCAGCAGCGCCCGGGCCCGCTCCACGATCCCCGTCCGCATCCCTTCCACGGTCCTCGGCGTGAACGCCTCGGTGACGAGTCGGCGCAAACGGGTGTGGACCGGCGGTTCGAGGTTCAGCAGCTCCCAGCGCTCGAACGCGGCGAAGTCCTCCCAGCGCGGGTCGCGCCAGACCGGGATGCCGGGCGCCAGGCCCAGCTCCTCCGGCGTGTACCGGTGGAGGAAGTTCGACCCGAGGCGTCGATCGCGGAACGCCGCGTGGACGTCGGCATGGCGGGTCAGGTACCAGAGATGGTCGCCGTCGGGGTGCCAGACGGCCGTCGCCTCCCGAATGCGGGCGTACGCGGGATACGGGTTCGCGATGAACCGGGGGTCGACCGGATCGAACGGGATCTCGCCATCGCCGACGCCCACCGTGGTCAGGACCCCGCGGTATCGCGCTCGATGAGGACGCGGAGCCCCTCCACGGCGGTGTCGATGACCTCGTCGAGATCGAAGCCGGCCATCGAGGCCTCGACCTCGGCCGGGGTCAGGTCCGGGTTGCCGACGCAGGCCATCAGGCCGCCCGCGCGCACGCGATGGATCGACGCGAGGATGAAGATCGCCGCGGCCTCCATCTCCGAACAGATCGCGCCGCCGGCGATGAACGCCTGCCAGCGCTCCTCGAGCCGGTCGCGGACCGGCATCCGCCCCGGTTCGATCTCGCCGTAGAACGAGTCCTTCGACTGCGACACGCCCTCGCGCACGCGCGCACCGGTGCGCCGACCGGCCTCGCGCAAGGCCAGGACGACAGCGAGATCGGCGATCGCCGGGAAGGCCATCGGCAGGTAGTGGACGGTGGTCCCCTCGTCCCGGATCGCCGCCGTCACGTTGGCCAGCTCGCCCGTGGCCATGCCCGGCTGCATGCCGCCGGCGGTCCCGACGCGGATGAAGGTGTCGGCGCCGCACATGATCAGCTCCTCGACCGCGATCGCCGTCGACGGGCAGCCGATGCCCGTGGAGGTCACGGAGACCGGAACGTCCGCCAGCGTCCCCGTCCAGGTCTCGTATTCGCGATGCCTCGCCACCAGCCTCGCGTCGTCGAAGCGGCTCGCGATGCGCGCGCAGCGGCCGGGATCGCCCGGGAGCAGCACGTACCGCCCCACGTCGCCGCGGCGGAGCGCGATGTGGTGCATCACGTCGTCGTTCATCGTCCCGCCTCGCGATCCGCGGCGATGAGCACGCGCAGGCCGGCGATCGCGGCCTCGATCGCGCGCTCGATGTCGCCCGCGGCCCGCTCCTCGGGCGTCATCTTCCTGCCCCCGAGGTTGCCGAAGATGAGCATCACGCCACCCGCCCGCACCCGGAGCGTCGAGGCGACGATGTAGAGGGTCGCGGCCTCCATCTCGGAGCACAACGCCCCGCCCGCGGTCCAGGCGGCCCAGCGTCGACGGAGTTCCGGGCCCACCGGCATGCGGTCCGGCGCATGCTGGCCGTAGAACGAGTCCTTGGACTGGGCGATCCCCAGGCGGTACGGATGACCGGTCGCGGCGGCACCGGCCCGCAGCGCGGCCGTGACATCGATGTCGGCGACGGCCGGGAACTCGGGCGGCAGGTAGTGGTGGCTCGTGCCCTCGTCCCGGATGGCCCCGGTGATGATCCCCAGTTCGCCGGTGGCGATGTCTGGCTGGATGGCCCCCGATGTCCCGACCCGGATCAGCGTGTCCGCCCCGATGGCGACCAGCTCCTCCACGGCGATCGCGGTCGACGGACAGCCGATCCCGGTCGAGGTGCAGGCCACGGGCACACCGTCGAGCGTGCCGGTCCACGTCACGTACTCGCGGTTGGCGGCGACGAAGACCGGGTCGTCGAAGTGACGGGCGATGGTCTCGACCCGCCCCGGGTCGCCCGGCAGCAGCACGTACCGGCCGACGTCACCGCG
Source organism: uncultured Anaerolineaceae bacterium (assembly GCA_964393345.1). Taxonomy (GTDB): domain Bacteria; phylum Chloroflexota; class Limnocylindria; order Limnocylindrales; family CSP1-4; genus SPCO01. The sequence goes on from CAYMTJ010000058.1 coordinate 4,375, forward strand.
CCGGAGGGCGATGTGGTGCTGCGCCTCCTCGAGGGTCATGTCAGGCGCGGGCGATCGCGAGGAGCGCCGCCGCGAGGACCGCGACGAACATGACCGCGGCGAGCAGGAAGACCACGAGCGTCAGGACGACCGGCAGGACGAGCGACGGCGTCCGCTCGACGCTCCACAGTGTCAGACCCAGGAACACGCCGAGACCGCCGGCCGCGAGCCCGATGACCGCGATCACCGCATCGACCGGCCCGAACCGGACCTGGCGATAGGACGTCTTCGAACCCGCCGACCCGAACGCCCGCGACTCCAGGCTGATCGAGAGTTGCTGGACGCGTTCGAACGCGCCCGCGAACACGGGCACGAAGGAGGGGACGACCGACCCGAACCCCTTGCTCTTCATGCCACGCGACTTCTGGGCCGAGAGCACCACCGACACCTCGCGCTGCAGGACGGGGATCAGCTGGAGCGTCATCGACACCATGAAGTTGAGGATGTAGGGCACGCGCAGCTTGGCGAAGGCCGCGAACAGGTCCGACGGGTGCGTCGTCATCAGGACGCCGAGCGCGATGATCTCCATCGCGAGGACGCGCGACACGAGCGAGAGGCTGTGCGACATCCCCTCCTGGTACAGCGTGAACGGCCCGAGCTGGGCCGCCGCCGTGCACGTGTTGGAGCACGTGGCCGGGGCGATCGTCTGGATCACGATCATGGACGCCGTGACCGGCGCGAACACGATCAGGATCCGCAGCAGCGGGCGCGCGATCCCCGCGGACACGCCGAGCAGGAACCCGCCGATCGCGATCGCGAACAGCGGGAACGGGTTGTAGGACGAGAACGCGAACAGGATCACCGCGAGCACCCAGGCGAGCTTCGAGATCGGGTTCAGGCGGTGCAGCCACGATGTGCCGCGGACGTGCGTGACCGAGACGTTGACGCCCTGCATCAGCGGGTCTCCTCGACCAGTTCGGCGACGGACAGCGCGGCCGGGCGGCCGGCCCGCGACGGCATGCGCGTGGACAACCGCGTGATCTGCGGCGGCGTGAGGTGCGTTCGCTCCATCGCCGACGCATCGGCGAACACCTCGCGCGGCGTGCCGTCCGCGATCAGCTGGCCGTTCCACATGACGATCGCGCGGCGCGCGACGTGGGCGATGAGCGGCATGTCGTGCGAGACGCAGATGACGGTGTCGCCTCGATCCGCGAGCCGCACGATGAGGCGGTCGATGACGCTCGTCGTCCGGTGATCCTGGCCGGTGGTCGGCTCGTCGAGGATGAAGACCCGTGGTCGCATCGTGAAGATCGACGCGATCCCGACGAGCTTGCGGAGCGGGAAGCTGATCCGGTACGGGTGCAGCCCCAGGATGGCCTCGAGGCCGAAGAAGGCGACCGCGTCGGCGACACGCTCCTCCACCTCTGCCGGCGTGCACCCGATGTTGCGCGGTCCGAACGCCAGCTCCTCCGCCACGGTCGAGGCGAACAGCTGGTGGTTGGGGTTCTGGAAGACATAGCCGATGTGACCGGCCATCTCCTGGACGCTGTGCTCGGCCGTGTCCCGCCCGTCCACCACCACCCGGCCCGAGGTCGGCTTGAGCAGGCCGTTGAGGAGCTTGGTGAAGGTCGTCTTGCCGGACCCGTTCTGACCCATCACCCCGACCAGCTCCCCGGCGCCGATCTCGATGGACAGCCCCTCGAGCGCGACGACGTTCCCGTTCGGGTACACGTAGCGGGCATCCTGCACGCTGATCATCGCCGGCTCGGTCATGCGCGCGATCCCAGCCAGTCGATCGCCGCATCGAGCGTCACCGGCAGGCTGGCAGCCGATCCGGCCAGCGCGTGCGCGAACTGGGTGACCTGCGGTGCCCGGAGACCGAGGGCGTCGAGTTCGTCGACCCGACCGAGGACCTCGGACGGCGTGCCCTGCATCGCGATGCGCCCGTCATGGAGGACGACGATGCGATCCGCGTACTCGGCCAGGACCTCGACCTCGTGCTCGGCCACGATGACGGTCATCCCCTCCTCGCGATTGAGATGGCGGGCGATCTCGAAGATCTCGTCCTTGCCGAGCGGATCGAGATTCGACGTGGGCTCGTCCATGAACAGGATCGAGGGACGCATGACGAGCACCGACGCGATCGCGAGGCGCTGCTGCTGTCCGCCCGACAGCCCCATCGGTGCGCGCTCCTCGAACCCGTCGAGTCCCACGAGCGCCAGCGCCGCCGCGATCCGTGCGGGCATCTCGTCACTCGGCACGCCGAGGTTCTCCAGACCGAGGGCCACTTCCTCGGCGGCCGTGATCTGGCTCATCTGGAACTCGGGGTTGTCGAAGACCATGCCGACCGTGCGGGCCATCTCACGGACGACGACCGTGCCCGGATCCTTGCCGTCGACGCGGACGGAGCCGGTCTGCTCCCCCATGAGCATGTGCGGGATGATGCCGTTCAGGCACAGGCCCAGGGTGGTCTTCCCGGCGCCATTGAGACCCATGATCGCCACGTACTCGCCGCGGTGGATCTCGAGATCGATGCCGCTGAGGGCCGGGCGATCGGCCTGCGCGTAGGTGAAGCCCATGTCGGCGATGGAGATGATCGGCTCGTCGGCCATGGTGTCCTCGGGTTCGCGGGGCTGGCGTGGCGACCCCCGCTCCGGTGGGGGTCCCGGAGCGGGGGTGGCGGGCGCGTGCGAAAGGATCGCCGAAGGTCAGTCCTTGACGATGAACGTCATGACCCCGGCGATGATCACGAAGACGCCGATCAGGACGCTCATCCCGTAGAGGACGGCGGCGGCGCTGCCACCACCGGCCACGGACGGGAGCTGGTCGACGACGCCCGGCAGGGCGATCGACAGGATGCCCAGGGCGATGATCCCGGCGCCGAGCCCCTCACGGGGTCCGACGGTCCGAGCGCCGTTCGATTCGGGTGCGCTCATGCGAGTCTCCTTCGTTCCGATGTCGGTCAGGCGGCCGGTGGCGCGAGGATGAGCACGTACACCAGCACCAGCACGACGCCGATGACGATGCCGCCCACCGCGAGCATCACGCCGCGCATCCCCGTGGCCGCGGGCAGGGTCAGCCCGGACGTGAGGTTGGCCGGCAGGGCCGCGATGATCGACAGGGCCACGAAGCCCGCGATGATCTTGTCGGCGAGTGACACGATGACGTTGGACGCGAAGACCGAGGTGATCAGGTCGTTGCCGGCCTGGGCGAACGCGGCCGTGATGGCGTCCGAGGAGTGCCCGGTGGCCCCGCCGAACACGAAGATGACGATCGGGGCTGCCACGGCGGACACCACGAGCGCCACGATGATGTTCAGGAGGAAGAACTTGGGCAGGCTCGAACCCAGACCCCACGACCGGATGCCGTAGCCCCAGATCAGGGCGCCGGCCACGTTCGCGAGCGCGAACGGGATCCCGATGGGACCGTTGATGAACGAGCCACCGACGTTCGTGATGACCCCGACGAGGGCACCCCACCACGGTCCCAGCACGATCGCCGCCACCGCGGTCCCGATCATGTCGAGGAACGTCGGGAGCTTCAACGCGTTGTTGATCGTGCTGCCGACGATATTGAGCGCCGCCGCCACCGGGACCAGCGTGACGACATACGTCAACGGGATCCGCGATGCCGCGCGCGAAACAGAGGCCGCTGTCATGATCCGCTCGAACCTCCCTCTGCACAGGCGTCTCGCCGCCTCTGGACGAGATCGCCGTTGATCTCGTGTGCATCCGGGTGATCGCGACCCATCCGTGGATTACAGCAGCGAGTTTGGGCTCTCCGCCGCAGTCCCGGTGCACGGACGCGGCGACCGTTGCCGACCGCGTCTACCGGTACGGTAGCGGCCCACATCACAAAACGCTAGTGGCGATTGCAGCGTGGCTTCAACGGGTCGCGCCGGCATCGTAGAGGCGGCGTCGCGGCACTCGCGTCTCGGCGGCCACGCGGCGCGCGGCCTCGCCCCGGGCGATGCCGGAACCCATGAGTCGCTCGACCTCGGTTCGGGCCATCGCCAGGCGGGCCTCGTCATCGTCGGCCGTCCCGCCGGATGCCTCCCGCGGCCCGACGACCAGCACGAACTCGCCGCGCGCGACGATCCGGCCATCGCGCATCGCGGCCGCGAGCGCCCCGAGGTCGTCGCGGACGATCTGCTCGTGGATCTTGGTCAGCTCCCGGCAGACGGCCCCGCGCCGCGCCTGACCGCACGACGCGGCGAGATCCCCGAGCGTCGCGGCCACGCGCCCGGGAGCCTCGAAGAGCACGGCCCCACGGTCGTCGTCGGCGATCCGGGCCAGCCGGTCGCGCCGTTCGCGCCCTGAGCGCGGGAGGAAGCCCTCGAACGCCCAGCGCGGACCGGCGACGCCCGACGCGGCCACCGCCGCCAGGACCGCCGAGGCACCCGGCAGCGGGACCACGCTGCCCCCCTCCCCCGCCCAGGCCGCCACCAGCCCGGCGCCCGGGTCGCTGACTCCCGGGGTGCCCGCGTCCGTGACCAGCGCGAGGTCGGCGCCCGTCCGCAGGTGCGCCAGCAGCGTCTCGAGGCGCCCGGAGCCGCTGCGCGCGTGGAAGCTCGTCATGGGCGTCCGGAGACCGTGGCGGCCGAGGAGGCGCGCGGTGTGGCGGGTGTCCTCGGCCGCGATCAGCGGGACCGCGCCGAGGACCTCGAGCGCGCGGAGCGTGATGTCGGCGAGGTTGCCGATCGGGGTGGCGACGACGTAGAGCGTCCCGCCGCCGGTGCTCACTCCCGCGCCGACCCGGGCCGACGGCGGGGATACAGGTAGTCCACCCCGGCCGTGCGAGGACCGAGCTTGGCGATCGGCGGCACCTGTCGCTTGAACTCCGACGTCGCGATCATCCGGTCCACCCTGGCGATCTGTGCCGCATCGAAGCCCATGGCGACGAGCTCGTCCGTGGAGCGCCGCTTGTCGACGCGCCAGAACAGGAGCCGATCCAGCGACGGGTAGTCGAAGCCGCCTTCGGCCTCGTCGGTCTGGCCGGGCCACAGGTCGGCCGAGGGGGCCTTGCGGACGACGGCATCCGGGACGCCGACCGCGAGCGCAAGCTGGCGGACCTGGCTCTTGTAGAGGTCACCGACGGGATTGAACGCGCACGCCGAGTCCCCGAAGAGCGTGGTGTAGCCGATGAGTGCCTCGGTCTTGTTGCCCGTCCCCACCACGAGTCCGCCGAACGTGACCGAGTGGTCGTAGAGGACCGCCATCCGCTGACGCGCCGCGAAGTTGCCGCGACGCAGCGGGGACGCGTCTGGGAACGACGCGAAGTAGCCATCGACCATCGGCGTGATGTCCACGAGGGTCGAGGGCGTGCCGAGCGCCGTCACGATCGTCTCGGCATCCGCGCGGGAGGCCGGTGACGATGTGCGGTACGGCATCATCACGCACAGCAGGCGGTCCGGCCCGATCGCCTCGGCGACCAGATACGCGACCAGCCCGGAGTCGATGCCGCCCGAGAGGCCGAGGACCGCCCGCTCGAAGCCCGCCTGCGCGAGCTGGCCGCGGATGAAGTCGCCGATGATCCGGCGGGCGACGTCGGTGTCGATCGCCAGTTCCGGCGGCAGCTCGAACGCGTCCCCGTGATCGGCGCCCGGCGCGGACCCCGTCGCGCTCATCGCATGACCTCGGCCTCGTCGGTCGTGTCCGCGACGAACCCGGCGCGCTCGCTCACGATGCGTTCGAGCTCCCGGACCTGGAGTTCCGGCCGCTCGTCACGCAGCAGCGGGAGCGCGATCCGCTCCCGGCGCAGGTCCCCGGTCGCGATATCCACCATGTACAGGCCCTCGTCGTAGAGCGGTGCCCCGAAGACGGTCGCGCCGTTGGGGCCGATCACCTCCGAGCCGCCCCAGAACGAGATCGACTCCTCGACGCCGACGCGGTTGCAGAACACCACGAAGGACGTCGTGAGCTGCGCGTAGGTCCGCATGAGCGTCCGCCATGATGTCGCTGTCCCCAGGCCGACCTCGTTGGTGGCCGCCAGATCGCGGCCCGGCGACGACGACACGTTGATCAGAATCTGCGCGCCGTCAAGACCGAGGACCTGGGGCACCATGAGATGCCAGAAGTCCTCGCAGATCGCCAGGCCGATCCCGATGCCGGACCGCGACGCCACGGCCCGCAGCCGATCACCCGGGGCGAAGAACCGACGCTCGTCGAACAGGCCATAGGTGGGCAGGAACAGCTTGCGGTGCACATGGCGGATCTCGCCGTCTTCGAGGAGGGCGGCCGCGATGAATAACCGGTGGTCGATCGACTCCTCGACGAACGACACGACCGCCGAGCGCTCGCCGGTCGCCGCCGCGAGCCGGGCGAGACGCGGGTCGTCGAGCCGCATCGCCACCTCGCCCGCCAGGTCCTGGAGCTGGTAACCGGTGAGCCCGAGCTCCGGGAAGACGACGAGGTCCGCGTCGGCCTCGGCCGCGTCCGCGATCAGCTCGACGTGGCGCTCCAGGTTCTCGTCGAGCAGACCGAGACGGGGGGCGATCTGCGCGAGCGCGATCCGGAGCCGGCCAGGGTGCATGGCGCGAGCATACCGGCCCCCGCCGGCCCCTAGCACCGTCGACCTGCCGGTGCTAGGCTTCGCGCCGACCCGTCCCGGGACCTGGGACGGCTTGCCAACGCCCCCGGGACCCGGCAGGGAGGCCACGTCCGGGCGAGTCGGGGCACCATGGAGGAGGAGAGCATGACCCGATCACTCAGGTGGTCGCGTGTCGCGGCGCTGCTCGCGGGGACGGCCATCGTCTTCGCGGCGTGTAGCGGCACGACCCCGTCCGCCAGCCCGAGCGCGGCGCCGTCCGCGGCCCCGTCGGCCGCGCCATCGGCGAGCGCGGATCCATTCGTCCAGGCGACGTATCCCGAGGACGGGAACTCGGCCTGCACGATCCCGGACTACAGCGGCCAGATCGGCATGATCAAGACGGTCGACCCGCTGACGGTCGAGTTCACCCTGTGCGCTCCGGACGCCGCATTCCTGTCCAAGGTCGCGTTCACGTCGCTCGCGATCCAGGACGCCGACTATCTCCGGGAGACCGGTGGTGGTGGTGAGGCCCTGGTCCGCAACCCGAACGGCACCGGCCCGTACAAGCTCAAGGCCTGGACCTCGGGTTCCGACATCGCCCTCGAGACCCACGCCGGCTACTGGGGCGAGCCGCCGCTGACCCCGAACGCGGTCATCCGCTGGAGCACCGAATCGGCCCAGCGCCTGCTCGAACTGACCTCGGGCAACGTCGACGGGATCGACAACCCGGGAGCCGATGACTTCGAGACGATCGAAGGCAATCCGGACCTGGCGCTCTTCCCGCGGACGGCGCTCAACGTCTTCTACATCGGGATGAACAACACCAAGGAATTCTGGGACAACGAGAAGGTCCGCCAGGCGATCGCGCTCGGCATCGACCGGAAGCGGATCGTCGACACCTACTACCCGCCCGGATCGTCCGTCGCGTCGCACTTCACGCCGTGCGATATCCCCGGCGGTTGCACCGGCGAGCCGTGGTACGACTTCGACCCGGCAGCGGCCAAGGCCCTGCTGGCCGAAGCCGGCTACCCGGACGGGTTCACGACCAAGCTGCACCTTCGCGATGTCGTTCGTGGCTATCTGCCGACCCCGGTCGACGTGGCGACGGACATCCAGGCGCAGCTCAAGACCAACCTCAACATCACCGCCGAGATCGACGTCCAGGACGCGACGACGTACCTCACCACGGCCAGCCAGGGCCAGCTGGAAGGGCTCTTCCTGCTCGGCTGGGGCGCCGATTACCCGGACGTCACCAACTTCCTCGATGTCTTCTTCGGCGTCGGAGCCGACGACGGCTTCGGGACCAAGTGGGACGACATCACCGAGCCGCTCAAGACCGGCGGCCAGACCGCCGATCAGGCGGCCCGCGATGCGGCCTACACCATCGCGAACAACAACATCAAGGCGCACATCCCGATGATCCCGGTCGCCCACGGCGGTTCCGGAACGGCCTACCGGGCCGATGTCGTCGGGGCCCACTCGTCGCCGCTGGGCAACGAGGGCCTGTTCGCCATGAAGGCCGGCGATCGCGATCAGATCGTGTGGCTGCAGAACGCCGAGCCTGGTGGCCTGTTCTGTGGCGACGTGACCGACGGCGAGTCGCTTCGCGTCTGCGAGCAGCTCTTCGAGGGGCTCTACTCGTACGAGATCGGCGGCACGGCGCCACAGCCGGGCCTGGCGACCTCGTGTGATCCCAGCGCGGACTCCACCGTGTGGACCTGCAGCCTCCGCGAAGGCGTGACCTTCCACAACGGCGCCACGCTGGACTCCGAGGACGTCCTCCTGACCTATGCGATGCAGTGGGATGCCGCGCATCCACTGCACGTCGGCCAGGAAGGCCTGTTCGAATACTGGAGCTACCTCTTCGCCGGTTACCTGAACCCGCCACCCGCCTCCTGATCGGTCAGACCGACAACGACGAAGGGACGCCACGCCGTGGCGTCCCTTCGTCGAACCACCCGCCAGAGGCATGATCCTGGCATGACGTCATGATCCGGTTCATCATCCGGCGCTTGCTCCTGAGCATCCCGGTCCTGTTCGGGATCGTGTTCCTCGTGTTCTCGCTCGCTCGACTCATCCCCGGTGATCCGTGCTACGCGGCTCTCGGCGAACGCGCGAACGCGACGACCTGTAACCAGTACGCCATCGAGCACGGGCTCGACAAGGCGATCCTCCCCGGGATCTTCCGGGTCGAGGCGCAGACCGTCGTCCGCCTCGAGGACGTCCCCGCGACCCTGGTCGACAACCAGTTCGTCATCTACCTCCAGGAGGTGGCCGCCGGGGAGTTCGGCGTCTCGACGAAGTTCGGCCTGCCGGTCACCGATATCCTCATCCAGCGCCTGCCGACGACCGTGGAGCTCGCGTTCTACGCGCTGCTGTTCGCGATCATCGTGGGCATCACGCTCGGCATCATCTCCGCGTATCGCCGCAACTCGATCGTGGACGTCGCGACCATGCTGGTGGCGAACCTCGGTGTTTCGACCCCGGTCTTCGTCCTCGGACTGCTGCTGGCGTACTTCTTCGCCATCACGCTCAACGGCACGCCGTTCGAGCTCCCGCCGTCCGCCCGCCTCTCGGCCGGGGCGACGGCGCCGTCACTGGCCGCGGTCTACGGCCTGGAGGAGCTGCAGGGACCGCTCCGCGCCCTCATCGACTTCATGTCCAACATCAACACCTTCAACGCCATCGTCCGCGGCGACCTCGCGATGCTCGGCGACGCCCTCCGCCACATGATCCTGCCGGCGCTCGCACTCGGGACCATCCCGCTGGCGATCATCGCCCGGATGACGCGCTCCAGCCTGCTCGACGAGCTCGGTCTCGACTACGTGCGGACGGCTCGGGCCAAGGGCCTCCGGGACCGCACCGTCGTCCTCCGGCACGGGTTCCGCAATGCCCTCCTGCCGGTGGTCACGGTCATCGGCCTGCAGATCGGCGGGCTCTTCGGCGGGGCCGTCCTGACCGAGACGATCTTCAATCTCGCGGGCGTCGGCCGCGCGGTCACCGAGGCGATCGGGTCGCGCGACTACGCGGTCATCCAGGGATTCACGCTGGTCATCGCCGTCGGGTTCGTGCTGATCAACCTGCTCGTCGACCTCTCGTACGCCTACCTCGACCCGCGCGTGCGGCTGCGCTGAGATGACGCAGACCGTCGCTCCCGCCGAGGACCTGCTGCGCGAAGCGGCCTCGCGCACCGAACGGGGATCGATCTGGCGTGACACGCTCGGGAACGTCCTGCGCCAGCGCAACGCGATCTTCGGGACGGCGATCCTCGCCTTCCTGCTCCTCGTCGCGATCTTCGCCGACCTGATCGCCACCCACGACCCGGACCAGATCCTCATCGGCGTGGAGGACGGGGCCAAGAAGCTCGCGGGCCCGTGCATCCACGCCCTGGGCTGTCCCGTGACGGAGCCGCAGCACTATTTCGGGATCGACGGCAACGTCCGCGACGTCTTCAGCCGCGTGGTCCACGGGACGCGCGTCTCGCTCCAGATCGGGTTCCTGACGGTCGGGTTCGCGATCATCATCGGCGGGACCATCGGGTCGATCGCCGGCTACCTCGGCGGCAAGGTCGACAACGTGTTCATGCGGATCATGGACGTGCTCCTCGCGTTCCCGGCGCTGCTCCTCGCGATCGCCATCGTGACGGTCGTCGGCTCGGGGCTGATCAACGCCCAGCTGGCGATCGGCATCGTCGCGATCCCGATCTACGCGCGGATCATGCGGGCCTCGGTGCTCTCGATCCGGGAGCGCGACTTCGTGACCGCCTCGCGGGCCCTCGGCGAATCGGGCGCCGGGATGCTGACGCGACGGATCATCCCGAACGCCCTCACGCCGCTGATCGTCCAGGGCACCCTCGGGATCGCCGCCGCCGTCCTCGATGTCGCGGCCCTGTCGTTCCTGGGTCTCGGCGCCCAGCCGCCACAGGCGGAGTGGGGCTCGATGATCGGCCTCGCCCGCAACACCATGTTCGTGGCGCCGCACCTCGTGCTCTTCCCCGGGCTCGCGCTCGCCTTCTCCGTGCTGGCCTTCAACCTCCTTGGCGACGGGCTGCGCGACGCCCTCGACCCGCGGCTGAACCGATGACCGACGCGACGGCCGCCACCATCGAGGAGGTCCTCCCGCCCAAGCCGCGTCGGGCCGGCAGCCCGGCGAGCGGTCCCCTGCTCGAGGTCAAGGGCCTGCGGACGTCCTTCTACACCCGCGACGGCGTCGTCCGGGCGGTGGACGGCATCGACTTCCACGTCGATCGCGGCGAGATCATGGGCCTCGTGGGGGAGTCCGGCTGCGGCAAGAGCGTGACCAGCCTGTCCATCCTGCGGCTCGTGGCGCCTCCCGGTCGCATCGAGGCCGGCCAGGTCCTGTTCGACGGCCAGGACCTGCTCAAGCTGAAGAACGACGACATGCGCAAGATCCGCGGCGACCGGATCAGCATGATCTTCCAGCAACCCACCTCGTCGCTCAACCCGGTCTGGGACGTCGGCCGCCAGATCGAAGAGGTCCTGCACATCCACCGCGGCCTCAAGGGCAAGGTCGCGCATGACCGGGCGACGCAGTTGCTCGAGATGGTGGGGATCCCGGACCCGGCACGGCGGCTCAAGAACTTCCCGCACGAGATGTCCGGCGGGATGGCCCAGCGCGTGATGATCGCCATGGCGCTCGCCTGCGAGCCTGAACTGCTCATCGCGGACGAGCCCACCACCGCGCTCGATGTCACGATCCAGGCCCAGATCCTCGACCTGATGCGCAACCTGCGCGACGAGACCGGGACCGCGATCGTCCTCATCACCCACGATCTCGGCGTGGTCGCCGAGATGTGTGACCGCGTCGCCGTCATGTACGCCGGGGAGATCGTGGAGCAGGCGGACGTGTCGTCGGTCTTCGGCGCCCCCAGGCACCCGTACACGCGCGGACTCATCGGGTCCATCCCGGTCGTGGGCCGGGTCAAGGCGGAACTCGACGTGATCCCCGGCAACGTGCCGAACCTGATCGACCTGCCGGCCGGCTGTCGCTTCGCTCCGCGCTGCCTGAGCCGGGTCGAGGAGAACGTCGTGCTCGCCACCGAAGCCCACCCGGCGCTGCGCCCGATCGGACCCGGTCATGACGTCCGCTGCTGGCTCTATCACGACGTCGACGGGAACCCGTTGCCGCGCCCGACGACAGCCGGGAGCGCGACGTGACCGGATCGGTGGCACCGCTCGTCGAGGTCCGGGACCTCGTCAAGGAGTTCCCGGTACGCGGCGGGATCCTGCAGCGGGCCGTCGCGGTGGTCTCGGCGGTCGACGGCGTCAGCTTCGACATCGCGCGCGGCGAGACGCTCGGGCTGGTCGGCGAGTCCGGCTGCGGCAAGACGACGGTCGGACGCCTCCTGCTCCGGCTCATCGATCCGACCGCCGGCACGATCCGCTTCGATGGCATCGACATCACCGGGCTCTCGGGTGGCGCGCTGAAGCCGTACCGGCGCCGGATGCAGATCATCTTCCAGGACCCGTACTCCAGCCTGGACCCGCGCACGCCGATCGGCGACAGCATCGGCGAGGGGCTGCGCATCCACGGGATCGGGAGCGCGGCGGAGCGGCGTGACAAGGTCAAGCGGATGATGGACATGGTGGGCCTGATGCCGTACCACGCCCGCCGCTACCCGCACGAATTCTCGGGCGGCCAGCGCCAGCGGATCGGGATCGCGCGCGCCCTCGTCCTCGAGCCGGACCTCGTCGTCTGCGACGAGCCCGTGTCGGCCCTGGACGTCTCCATCCAGGCGCAGGTCCTGAACCTGCTCAAGCAGCTCCAGCGCGAGCTGAAGCTGACCTACGTCTTCGTCGCCCACAACCTCGGCGTCGTCGAGCACATCAGCGATCGCGTCGCGGTCATGTACCTCGGACGGATCGCCGAGCTCGCGCCACGTGACGACCTGTTCCGCCGGCAGGACCATCCCTACACGCAGGCGCTGATGTCCGCGATCCCGGTGCCGGACCCCACGCACCGGCGCCAGCGCGTGATCCTCAAGGGGGACGTCCCGAGCCCGGTGAACCCGCCTTCAGGCTGCCGCTTCCACCCGCGCTGCCCGCTGCGGACCAGCCTCGGCGATCCCGCCATCTGCGCGACCACGACCCCGGCACTCGCCGACGACGGGCGCCACCACCTCTGCGCGTGTCACTTCCGCCGCGAAGCGAGCGAGGCCGCCGAGGCCATCGCCGCCGGGATCGGCGGAGCCGCGACCGCGGCCGTCGGGCCGGCCGAACCGGCGTAGGGGCGTCAGGCGCCGCGGGACCTCAGCCGCACGCCGGCTCGACGCGGTACACCTGCCCGACGGCGGACGTGTCCAGCCGCACGAGGATCACCTGGCCTTCCCGGCCATCCGGGGTATTCGCGATGCGGAACAGTCCCATCGACCCCAGTCGGTGGCCGGTCGGCGGGAAGTCCGGGTCGGCCGCGAACCCCATGGGCCGGATCGACCCCGTGAGCAGATAGACCCGGTCCTCGAACCGGATCCAGTTCGGGAACAGGCCGTCGCTGACGGCGCCGACGCCGGCGCAGCCCTGGAGTCGCTGGCCGGAGGTCACCGCCGGTGCAGGACCCGACCACGTGTCCACGCGGACCTCGCGCCAGACCGACAGGGCGGCCGCGACGATGAAGCCGACGAGGACGACCACGATGGTCGCGCGGGCGAGCTTCGCGGCGATCGGGTGCCAGGTCAGCCGCACCGCGCGGCGGCCGTCCCACGGCAGCTCCTGACCGGCCTGGAGCGTCCGCAGCAGGCTCGAGTAGCGGTCGCGCCCCGCGCGATCCATGCGGTCACGTTGGGCCGCGCGTTCCGAGATCGTCCGCCGCGTCGCCACTGACTCCCCGCCGTCGCGCTCGGCCGTCAGCTCACCGCTGCCGGCGTCGGAGCCGTCGTCGTCACCGGGCGCTGACTGGCCGCCTCGATCGAGGCAGGGGTGATGTCCTCGCTGAAGTGGCAGGCGACCTGCTGGGATGGACGCACTTCGCGAAGCGGAGGGTCTTCGGTCGCGCAGCGGTCCGGGTTCCCGAGTCGTTCTCGCAACCAGCAGCGCGTGTGGAACCGACAGCCCGACGGCGGGTTGGCCGGGGACGGGACGTCGCCCTTGAGCACGAGGCGCTTCTTGCGCTTCCGGGGGTCGGTCTCCGGCACGGCCGACAGGAGCGCCACGGTGTAGGGGTGCGCCGGCTGCGCGTAGAGCTGATCGACCCCGGCCACCTCGACGAGCTTGCCGAGGTACATCACGCCCACGCGGTCGCTGATGTGCTCCACGACCGCGAGATTGTGCGCGATGAACAGGTACGTGAGCCCGAGCTCCTGCTGGAGGTCGTCGAGGAGGTTCAGCACCTGGCTCTGGATCGAGACGTCCAGGGCGGACACGGGTTCGTCGCAGACGATGAACTCGGGGTTGAGCGCGAGCGCCCGCGCGATCCCGATCCGCTGGCGCTGGCCACCGGAGAACTCGTGCGGGTAGCGGTGGATGTGGCTCTGGTTCAGGCCGACGCGGGCCAGGAGTTCGCGGACCAGCTCTTCGCGCTCGGCCTTCGCCTTGAGCCCGTGGACATACGGCCCCTCGCCGACGATCTCGCCGACGGTCATGCGCGGGTTCAGGCTGGCGTACGGGTCCTGGAAGACGATCTGCATGTCGCGTCGGACCTGGGTCATCGCCTTCGAGTCGAGTTCGAAGATCGAGCGGCCCTTGACGATCACCTTGCCCGATGTCGGCGGGATGAGCCGCAGCAGGACCTTGCCGAGCGTGGTCTTCCCGCAGCCTGATTCCCCGACCAGGCCAAGCGTCTCTCCTCGTTTCACCTCGAAGCTGACGCCGTCGACCGCTCGGACCGCACCGATCTTCCGACCGCCGAGGAGCCCGCCGCGGATATCGAAGTGCTTGACGAGGTCCTTGACCTCGACCAGCGTGTCGCCGCTCATGCGAGGGCTCCAACGGCCGGGCGGGCCTCGACGGACAGCGCGACGGCGGCCGCTTCCGCCTCGTCCGGCGGCGCGACGGCCCCGACGGCCGGTGGCTCACCTGCTGGCGTCAGCCAGCAGCGCGACAGGTGTCCCGGCTCCACCTGCTGGAGCGGTGGTGGCGTGTCACAGATCGGCATCGCGTACGGGCAACGACGCTTGAACAGGCAGCCTGATGGCAGGTTGAGCGGGTTCGGGACCGTGCCCTTGATGACCTCCAGGCGTTCGCGCTTCTCGCCGAGCACCGGGATCGACGCCAGCAGGCCCTTGGTATACGGGTGGTGCGGCTGCTCGAAGACCGTCGTCGCGGTCGACTGCTCCACGATCTTGCCCGCGTACATCACGGCCACGTCGTCGGCCATCTCGGCCACGACCCCGAGGTCGTGGGTGATCAGCATGATGGCCATCCGATTCCGCTCGCGCATCTCCTTCATGAGCTCGAGGATCTGGGCCTGGATCGTGACATCGAGCGCCGTCGTCGGCTCGTCCGCGATCA
>CAYMTJ010000059.1:0-18816 GCA_964393345.1 uncultured Anaerolineaceae bacterium
GGATCAGATCGTCGTTCGCGGCGCACGCGAACACAACCTCAAGAACGTGGACGTCGCGTTCCCGCGCGACCGGCTCGTCGTCATCACGGGGTTGTCCGGGTCGGGCAAGAGCAGCCTGGCGTTCGACACGATCTACGCCGAGGGCCAGCGCCGCTACGTCGAGAGCCTGAGCGCCTACGCCCGGCAGTTCCTCGGGCAGATGGAGAAGCCCGACGTCGACCAGATCGACGGCCTGTCGCCGGCGATCTCGATCGACCAGAAGGGCTCGTCGCGAAACCCGCGCTCCACCGTCGGCACGGTCACCGAGATCTACGACCACCTGCGGCTGCTGTTCGCGCGGATCGGGATCCCGCACTGCCCCAACGGCCACACGATCGAACGGCAGACGGTCCAGCAGATCGTCGACCAGGTGCTGGCCCTGCCGGAAGGCACGCGGCTCCTGGTCCTTGCCCCACTCATCAAGGACCGCAAGACCGAGGGGGACCGCGTCTTCGACTCCGCCCGGCGGCAGGGCTTCGTCCGGGTCCGCGTCGACGGGGAGATGGTCGACATCGCGGACGCGCCGAAGCTCGACAAGTACAAGCGCCACTCGATCGAAGTCGTCGTCGACCGCTACATCGTCCGCTACGCCGACGCCCCCGACGATGCCCGCCGCGCGGCGGACGGCCGCCCGCTCGATCCCGACTCGGGTGAGGTGATCCCGGACCCCGACGCCGGCCGGCTGGCCGACTCCATCGAGACCGCCCTTCGACTGGGCGAGGGCGTGGTCCTCATCGCGCCCGCCCCGCGGGACGACGAACCGCCCGGGTTCGAGGAGCAGCGCTACAGCGAGAAGTACAGCTGCCCGTACGACGGCTACACCGTCGAGGAGCTCGAGCCGCGCACGTTCTCGTTCAACTCCCCGCACGGCGCGTGCCCGGCCTGCACCGGCCTCGGGACGCGGCTGGAGATCGATCCGGACCTCGTCATCCCGGATCGCGGCAAGAGTCTGGCCGCCGGGGCACTCGTGCCGTGGGCCCGCATCGCGACCGATGCCTCATGGCGGCTCAAGATCCTCGAGGCCATCTGCCAGTCGCACGGCTGGGACTTCAAGAAGCCGGTCCGCGACCTGCCGCCCGAGGCGGTCGAGTACGTCCTGCGCGCCAAGAAGGCCGAGAAGGTCGTCGTCCGCTACCGGCACGAGCGCGGCGAGAACACCTACAACGCCACGTTCGAAGGGGTCATCACCAACCTCGAGCGCCGCTATCGCGAGACGGACTCGGACTACATCAAGAACGAGCTCGAGAGGTACATGGTCACCCGGCCGTGCCCGACCTGCGGGGGCAAGCGCCTGCGACCCGAGATCCTCGCGGTGACCATCGGCGACCGGAACGTGTGGGACGTCTCGACGATGTCGATCAAGGACGCGTTGCGCTGGGCCGACGCGCTCCCATCGACGCTGTCGGAGCGCGAACGGACCATCGCCGCCCAGGTCGCCAAGGAGATCGCGGCCCGGCTCGGGTTCCTCGTCGACGTCGGGCTCGAATACCTGACGCTGGACCGGACGAGCGTCACGCTGTCGGGCGGCGAGGCCCAGCGGATCCGTCTCGCGACCCAGATCGGCACGACGCTGATGGGCGTCCTGTACATCCTCGACGAGCCGTCGATCGGCCTCCACCAGCGGGACAACGCCAAGCTGATCGCGACGCTCACGCGGCTCCGCGACCTCGGCAACACGGTGATCGTCGTCGAGCACGACGAGGAGACCATCCGGACGGCGGACTGGGTCGTCGACATCGGGCCCGGGGCGGGGGAGCACGGCGGCGAGATCATCGCGAACGGCCCGCTCGAGGCGGTCCTCACCGAGCCACGGTCCGTGACCGGCGCCTTCCTGCGCGGTGAGCGCTCCGTGGCGATCCCCGCCAAGCGTCGGCGGGGTAACGGCAAGTCCCTGCTCGTCAAGGGGGCCCGCGAGCACAACCTGCGGGACGTGGACCTGCGCGTGCCGCTCGGGACGTTCGTCGCGATCACCGGGGTGTCGGGGAGCGGCAAGAGCACGCTCGTGACCGAGGTCCTGTATCGCGCCCTGGCCCGCGAGCTCAACGGGTCACGCGAATCGGTCGGCGCCCACGACGCCCTCGAAGGGGCCGCGAACGTCGACAAGATCATCGAGATCGACCAGAGCCCCATCGGGCGGACGCCACGCTCGAACCCCGCGACCTACGTGGGCCTGTTCACGCCGATCCGGGAACTCTTCGCGGGCGTCCCCGAGGCGCGCGTCCGAGGCTACAAGCCAGGACGGTTCAGCTTCAACGTCAAGGGCGGGCGCTGCGAGCACTGCAAGGGCGACGGCATCCTCAAGATCGAGATGCAGTTCCTCCCGGACGTCTACGTGCCATGCGAGGTGTGCAAGGGCAAGCGCTACAACCGCGAGGCGCTCGAGATCCACTACAAGGGCAAGTCCATCGCCGACGTCCTGGAGATGACGATCGCCGAGGCCGTTGACTTCTTCAGCGCGGTCCCCAACGTCCGGGTCAAGCTCCAGACGCTCAACGACGTGGGGCTGGGGTACGTCCATCTCGGCCAGCCGGCGACGACGCTGTCGGGTGGCGAGGCCCAGCGCGTCAAGCTCTCCACGGAACTCTCGCGGCCCCCGACGGGCCGGACGTTGTACATCCTCGACGAGCCCACGACCGGGCTGCACTTCGCGGACGTCGAGAAGCTGCTCGAGGTCCTGCATCGGCTCGTGGACGGCGGCAATACCGTGCTCGTCATCGAGCACAACCTCGACGTCATCAAGACCGCGGACTGGATCGTGGACCTGGGTCCGGAAGGTGGTGACCGCGGCGGCACGATCGTGGCGCAGGGCACCCCCGAGAACGTGGCGCAGGCGGACGGATCCGCGACCGCGGAGTACCTGGCCCGCGTCCTGCGCGGTGAGCCGCTCGTGCCGTTGTCCGACGTGACCTTCGCGGAGGAGGCCGGCCGTGGGCGGACCAACGGCAACGGCACCACGCCGATCCGGATCACCCCGTCGCGCAAGCGCGCCGCGGCCGCCGGCGGGTCTCGCTGACCGGGTCAGCGGCGCTACCATCGGCCCATGCCGGACATCGACTTCGCGTTCCTCGCCGATGCGGCTGAGACCGTGCCGGGCCAGAAGTTCCATGTCCTCGGCGGGGGCATCGCGCGGATCGGCGGGCGACGATTCCCGCTTCGACATCCGCACCTCGCGCTCGTGATCGGGCTCCAGGTGACCGCGCCCGAGACGGAACGCGAGCACGAGATCCGGTTCGTGCTGCTCGACCCCGACGGAGCGGAGGTCGCGGGCGCCACGGGCAGCCTCGTCGCCCGCAGCCAGCGCGATGGGCGCGACGCGACGCTGACGTTCTCCATCGACCTGTGGAACCTGACGTTCCCCGCGCCCGGGGACTACTCGTTCCGGATCCTCGTCAACGGGTCGGAGCGCAAGCGGCTGCCGCTGCTCCTCGTGGCGCCACCCGGCGGTGGCGACGACGGCGGGGATGCCATGGGCACGCGACCCTCGGATGACTGACGCCGGGTCACGACGGGTCACGGGCACGACGAAGGGTCCGGCCCGCCACGAACGCCCGGTGATCGACGCGCTGGGCCTGGAAGCCGCGCGGCACGCGGATCGGCTGCTCGACGAGGCGCGCGCGCTCGGCATCGTCCGCTGGTCGTCGTACTTCGACGACCTGCCGGACCGCCTCCGCGACGACGAGCCGGCGGCGCTGCGACGGAGCGCTCTACGGGCCCGGGCGGCCTACGGCGTGAAGGATTCCGTCCGCGACGCGCTGCCGGAGCGGCTGACCGAGCCGTTCCTGGAGGCCGTGGACCGCCTGCTGCGGGAGCTCAACCGATCCAGGGGATGAGCCGGCGCGTCCGGGTGCGGTACGACGCGTAGTCCGGGAACCGTTCCGCGAGCCAGCGCTCCTCCAGCCCGGACTTGACGCGGAAGAAGGCCCACAGGACCGCCGCCAGGACGGCGGCCGGGATCGATGCCGTCAAGAGCGCCCATCCGAACGCGGCCAGGATCAGGCCGCCGTACATGGGATGGCGGACGCGCGCGTAGATCCCCGTCTGGACGAGGCCCGAACCGTCCTTCGGGCGGGGCAGGGGCGTAAGGGCCGCGCCAAGGTCCCGGCCGCCCAGGCTGAGCAGGATGCCTCCGGCGACGATGAACGCGACCCCGACGACCGACGTGATCGCCCGCACGGGGTCGTTCCAAGCCGGTCCGAACCAGCCCGCCAGCCCGATGGCCGCGAGCAGGATGACCTGGATGATCACCCAGCCCTCACCGCGGGCGCCCAGCGTCGGTGTTCGTGTCACGGCGCGAAGACTACGCCGCCAGGCCGAGCTCCTGCGCGTCGAACGCCTCGAACAGGAAAGGGGACGGCGCCGACGGGTCATACAGCAGCGTCAGCGAGCGGCGCGCGCGCGTCCACGCGACGTAGGCGAGTCGCCGTTCTTCTTCGAGCGCCCGCGCGGGGTCCGCCGCGCCCGAGACGGCTCGGGCGCTCGGGAACCTGGCCGCGTCCATGCCGAGGACCACCACGTGGTCGAACTCGAGGCCTTTCGTGGCATGCGCCGTGGCCAGCGTCAGGGCGGCGTCATCGCGACGGAGCGAGGCGAGTCGGGAGCGGGCGTCCACGACGGCGGCGATGAACGCGTCGAGCGAGGCATAGGCCGGGGCCCAGGCCTGCAGCGACGTCAGCAGCGCGGCCTCGGGCGCATCCGCCGCCAGGGCTGCGGCACGACAGCGTCCGATGCTCACGAGGAGCGGTTCGCCGTCCCGTGCCTCGTCCTGGATCCCGTCCAGGACGTCGTCGAGCGCCGGGTCCTCGAGGGGGAGTTCCAGACGATCGGCACGGAACGGGATGCCGGCACCGAGTGCCACCACCACGGCCGCGATGAGCTCCCGGTTGGTGCGGGCCAGCACGGCCCGGGTCGAGTCATCGTCCGGCCAGGTCGCCATCGCCCGCTCGAGCCGTTCTGGATCGTCGGCCGCATCCGGGGCCAGGACGAGCCGGCCGTCCGCCGCGGGACCCGAGGCGATCCGCTTGGCGAACCGCTCCCCGTTGTGCTCGACCAGCCGGACGGCCCGCTCCACCACGGGCGCCGGACACCGATAGTTCACTTCGAGGTCGATCCTCGTGAGGCCCGGCAGCCGCGCATCGAGCGTGAGCACTCGGCGGACGTCCGCCAGCCGCCAACCGTAGATCGACTGATCGTCATCCCCCACGAGCAGGATCCGGTTCGCGGGCGCCGCGAGGAGCAGGGCGAGGTCCAGCTGCGCCCGGTCCACGTCCTGGACCTCATCCACGAGGAGATGCGCGCAGCGGCCGCGCCACCGGGCGAGCAGCACCGGATCGGCCTCCAGCCGCCGGATCGCGCCGAGGACGAGATCGTCGAAGTCGAGCCCGTGCTGCGCCCGGATCGCCGCGTCGTAGTCGACGTATGCGCGCGCGATCGGCCCGGCGTCGGGGTCGGCGGTCACGTCGGCGGCCGACACGCCCAGCTCGATCTTGAGGCGCGAGATCGCCCCATCGAGTTCAACGAGGTTCTCCTCGCTGGCCCACGGCGCGATCTCGCGCAGGACCGCCGCTCGATCGACGAGCGCCCCCATGACTGGATCGGCGTCGCGCAGGATCTCGAGCCCGAGCGCATGGAACGTCCGGACGCGGACGAGCCCGGGTTCGATGCCGAGCGGCGCCAGCGCCGCGTCGAGCCGTTCCGCCAGCTCCACGGCGGCTCGCTTGTTGAACGTGATGGCCGCGATCGTGTCTGGGGCCACGCCGGTATCCACGAGCCACGCGATGCGAGCGACGAGGGTCGTCGTCTTGCCGCTCCCGGCCGGCGCCACCACCAACACGGGACCCGGGGGCGCGGTCGCGGCCGACCGCTGGTCCGGCGCCAGCTTCGCGAGTCGTGACTCGACGGACGGATGGAGCGCCACGGCGAACATGGTGCCGACCGGCGCTCACTCGGTGATTACCGGACGCACGCCCCGTGCGCGGGCCGCCTTGCCATTCCCACTGGAACGTTCGCGAGATCTGAGCGTGGCCGAGGTCCCGGATCGCACACTGGGCACCGATCCACGAGGGACCTGTCGAACCTTCTCCGATACCAGTGGAGTCGGCGCCACCATCGAGGCATACGGGGCGTCAACACAGGCAGCCGCGGCAGACCCGACTGCCCTCCGACAGGGGAAGATGATGACGAGGCACCTGATCCAGGCCGCAAAGCTCGTGGTTCTAGCGGCGATCGCCGTCCTGGTCGGTCTCGCCGCGGCGTTCGCGAGCGCCCTGGTCGGCCACTGGATCCTCGTCTTGCGCTACGGCGACGACCTCAGCATCATCGATGACACGCTGCCCATGATCGCCGCTGTGTGGACGTCCTACCTCGCCGGGGCGGGGGTCGGACTCGGTGTCCTTGTCCTGGGGTGGCGGCGGTTCATGCGCGAACGGAGCGACCGCCGGCAACCGCTGGGTTGACCACGCAACGATCGGGACTCGCCGCGGGCTCCGCGGGCCGGTTCTCCAATACCAGTGGAACGTTCGCGAGATCCGAGCGTGGCCGAGTCCCCGGATCGCATGCTGGGCAGGGATCCACGAGGCACGTGTCGATCCTTCTCCAATACCAGTGGAGCCGGCCGGCGCTCGCCGCATCGTGCGGCGGCATGACCTAGCATCGACGGGTGACCCCGGAACTCGACGCCACCCTCAAGCACCTGCCCGACCGTCCCGGCGTGTACCTGATGAAGGACGCGCGCGGCGATGTCGTATATGTCGGCAAGGCGCAGAGCCTGCGCAGTCGGGTGCGCTCGTACTGGCAGAAGGCGACGCCCGCCGGTGAGATCCACCGCATCCGGAGCGTCATCGACCGCGTGGTCGAAGTCGAGTACACCATCACCGACTCGGTGTCTGAAGCCCTGCTCCTCGAAGCCAACCTGGTCAAGCGCTTCAAGCCGCGGTTCAACGTCCGGCTCAAGGACGACAAGAGCTACCCGTACATCAAGATCACGCTCGGCGACGACTTCCCGCGGGTCGAACGGACGCGCAAGCTGCCGGCCGACGGGAGCCGCTACTTCGGGCCGTACGCGTCGGCGGTGAGCGTCGACGAGTCGATGAACCTCGTCCGGCGGCTGTTCCCGTTCCGGACCTGCACCATCGACATCAAGGAGGGCCAGCGGGCGCTCCAGCGGCCGTGCCTGCTCTATCACATCAAGCGCTGTCAGGGCCCATGCATCGAGGCCATCTCGAAGGACGACTACCGCGCCGACATCGCGCAGGTGGAGCTGTTCCTCGAGGGTCGCCAGGAGACGCTGGTGAAGGCCCTCGGCGAGGAGATGGGGGCCGCCGCCGCCCGGACGGACTACGAGCGCGCCGCCGTCGTGCGCGACAAGATCCGTGCCATCGAGCGGACGATGGAAAGCCAGAAGATGGCGGCGTTCGCCAAGACCGAACTGGACCTCCTCGGTCTCGCTCGCGCGGACAACCAGGCCGCCGTCCAGCTGTTCTCCATCCGCGACGGGAAGATGGTGGGGCGCGACGTCTTCCTGCTCGATGCGATGCGCGAGGCGGGCGACGACGAGGTGCTCGCGAGCTTCCTCGAGCAGTACTACCTGCGCGCGACGTCGATCCCCCGCGAGGTCTACCTCCCGCGGCTCGCCGACGACGTGGCGGATCTCGAGGCATTCCTCGCCGATCGTCGGGGTGGACCCGTCCATCTGCGGGTCGCCCAGCGTGGCGAGAAGCGCAAGCTGATGGACCTCGCGTCACGGAACGCTGCCGAGACGCTGGCCAAGGAGCAGGCCCGCTGGCTGGCGGACCACGGCAAGACCCTGGCCGCGCTCGAGGAGCTCGCCGACGCGCTGGGGCTGCCCGGTCCGCCCGCCCGCATCGAGTGCTACGACATCAGCACGATCCAGGGCAGCGACACGGTCGGCAGCATGGTCGTCTTCGAGGATGGCAAGCCGCGGTCCGGCGAGTACCGTCGGTTCAGGATCCGGACCGTCAAGGGCCCCGACGACTTCGCCAGCCACCAGGAAGTGCTGCGCCGTCGGTTCCGGTTCAGCAAGGCGGGCCAGGAAGGGACCGACGAGGAGCGGCGCTGGGCCATGCCGGACCTCGTCCTGATCGACGGCGGTCGCGGCCAGGTGAGCGCCACCAAGGCGGTCCTCGACGAGCTCGGCCTGCACGACCTCCCGATGGCGGGTCTAGCGAAGGAGCGCGAGGAGTTGTTCCTCCCGGGTCGGTCCGAGCCGGTCGTCCTGCCGGCGACGTCACCGGCGCTGTATCTCGTCCAGCGGCTGCGCGACGAAGCGCATCGGTTCGCCATCACGTATCACCGCGACCTCCGCGCCAAGCGGGTGATCCGCTCGGCGTTCGACGACCTGCCCGGCGTCGGCCCGAAGCGCAAGCGCGAATTGCTCAAGGTCTTCGGCTCGATCAAGCGCGTCCGCGACGCCCCCGTCGAACAGATCGCCGCGGTCCCCGGCATCAGCCGCGCCCTCGCCGAACGCATCAAGGCGACCCTCGACGCCTGAGCCTCCACCGGCGTCAGGGGGTGGTTCCGTGTAACATCCCGCCTCGATGCGCAGAACCGGTCCCATCCTGATCCTGCTGATCGGCGTGTTCGCCGTCTTCATCGACTTCTTCCCCGGGATCCGGCTGCCCGACTCCACGAGTCCCACCGGCGAGCGGATCGTCGAGACCAAGCTCGGGCTCGACCTGTCCGGCGGCCTCCGCGTCGAATACCAGGCGCAGGAGGTCGAAGGCCAGCGGCCCGACCCCGCGGCGATGGCCATCATCAAGGACATCGTCGAGCGCCGCGTGAACCAGTCGGGCGTCTCCGAACCCGTCGTGACGACGCAGGGCGCGGACCGCATCGTCGTGGAGCTCCCCGGTGTCACCGACCCGGACTCGGTCCGTAAGCTCGTGGGCCAGACCGGCCGGCTCGACTTCGTGCCCCTCGGCCAGAACCAGGCCCAGGAGGGCCAGGTCCTCGACCTCAAGGTCTTCCCGCCGCTGTTCAGCGGCGACCAGGTCCAGTCGGCGGCGCTGGGTCAGGACCAGAACGGGGCCTTGACCGTCAACTTCCAACTGAAGTCACAAGGCGCCGATCTCTTCGCGAACTACACGCGGGACAACGTCGGCACGTACTTCGCGATCACGCTCGACGGCTCCGTCATCTCGGCGCCGGTCATCAACGAGGCGATCCCCGGCGGACAGGTCCAGATCTCGGCCGGCGGCGCCCGCGGATTCGCGACCAAGGAAGCCAACAACCTCGTCACGGTCCTGAAGTTCGGCTCGCTGCCGTTCCCGATCCAGGAGGTCTCGAGCGAGCAGATCAGCGCAACGCTGGGCGCGAAGTTCTTCGATCAGAGCCTGCTTGCCGGCGGGCTCGGGATCCTGATGGTGATCACCTTCATGCTGATCTACTACCGAGCGATCGGGCTGATCGCGAGCTTCGCGCTCGTCTACTACACGCTCGTGGTCGTCGGGGCCTTCCGGCTCATCCCGGTGACCTTGACCCTGGCGGGCGTCGCCGGGTTCGTGCTGTCCGTCGGCATGGCGGTCGACGCCAACATCCTGATCTTCGAGCGGATGAAGGAGGAGCTGCGGCTCGGCAAGTCGCTCCCGGCGGCCGTCGAGGCCGGGTTCAACCGGGCCTGGAACTCCATCCTCGACTCGAACGTGTCCAGCCTCATCACCGCCACGATCCTGTACGCGTTCGGGTCGTCGACCATCCGCGGCTTCGCGCTCGTCCTGATCATCGGCGTGCTCGTCTCGATGTTCAGCGCGATCGTCGTCACCCGCTCGATCATGCGGGTGATGGTCCGCCAGCCGTGGGCGCGTCGACCCGGCCTGTACGGCCTGCGCGAGGACGAGTTCATCGCCCAGGGCGCCGTGCGACCGTCCGCACGTCGAGGGGCCGTGGAGCGTGTTTGACGTCATCGGCAAGCGCCGCTGGTTCTACATCTTCTCGCTGGTCCTCACGATCCCGGGTCTCGTCTTCATCCTGTTGACGCCCGTCAGCGACGCCGGCCTCCAGTTCACGATCGACTACACCGGCGGGACGAAGTGGGAGATCAAGTTCGAGGATCCGTCGGTCACGCCCGACCAGGTCGAGGCGGTCTTCGCGGCGCAGGGCCTCAGCGCCACGGCGATCACGACGGGGTCCGGGTTCATCGAGATCAAGACGGAGCCGATCGGGCTCGTCGTCGCGGAACCGACGCCCACCCCGGCGCCGTCGGCCAGTCCATCGCCCAGCGGATCCCCGGGGGCCAGCCCATCGGCGTCCGCCTCCGCCTCCGCGTCGGCCAGCCCGAGCCCGTCCGCCAGCCCAAGCCCGGGAGCGAGCCCCAGTCCGAGCCCGTCCGCAAGCCCACCGCCCGCCGCCGGGAACACCGACCTTCCGACCGATGGTCGACTCGGCGAGGTCCGCGTGGCCCTCGAACGCGAGCTGGGCAAGATCACGGCCCAGAACAGCCTGACGACCATCGGTCCGGTCGTGAGCTCGGACCTCGTGGGTCAGGCCCTCCTCCTGATCGTGGTGGGCTCGCTCGGGATCCTGCTCTGGATCACCTACCGGTTCCGGGACGTGAAGTTCGGGGTCACCGCGCTCATCGCGCTGCTCCACGACGTCATCTTCGTCGTCGGCGTCTTCGCCATCCTGGGCACGGTCGCCGGGATCGAGATCGACGCGCTCTTCGTGACCGCGATGCTCACCGTCATCGGCTTCAGCGTCCACGACACGATCGTCGTGTTCGACCGCGTCCGCGAGAACAAGGCCCGCCACCTCGGCGAGCCGTTCGCCGACATCGTGAACCACTCCATCCTCCAGACGTTCGGTCGGTCGGTCACGACGAGCCTGACCGTCGTGCTCACGCTGACGGCCCTGTTCCTGTTCGGCGGGAGCGCGATCAACGAGTTCGTGCTGACGCTGCTGATCGGGATCGTGTCCGGCACCTATTCCTCGATCTTCGTCGCCAGTCCGCTGCTCGTCGACTGGCAAGCCTATGACGACCGGAAGCACGGTCGGCTGGCCTCGAACCGGGCGCCACGCGTCCGACGGTCGGCTTCCTGACCCGGGCATCCGCGCCCGGTAAAGCGCGGGTGCACTGCCCCGTGGCATCCTGATGGACGTGGTCGAACCCCGCTTTCGCTGGATCCTGCCCACGCGTCCGAGCGTGCCGGCCGGGTTCGCCGACGCCGCGTCGCGGCACGGCCTGACGCCGCGGGTCGCCGGCATCCTCGCGGCCCGCGGGGTGCAGGACAGCGACGACCTCGACCGTTGGTTCGCCGATCCCATGGCCGGGCTCCACGACCCGGGGCTGCTCCCCGACATCGACCGGCTGCTGGCTCGACTCGCCCTGGCGCGCGAACGCGAGGAACGGGTGCTGGTCTTCGGCGACTTCGATGCGGACGGCCTGACGGGACTCACGATCATGGTCCTGGCGCTCCGGCGCTACGGGCTGGCAGTGGAGCCGTACGTGCCGAGCCGGCTCGACGAAGGACACGGACTGTCGATCGCGGCCCTCGACGCGGCGGAGCGGACAGGGTCCACCGTCATCGTGACCGTCGACTGCGGGACGACCAGCCACGTCGAGATCGCGGCGGCGAACGCGCGCGGGATCGACGTCATCGTCACGGACCACCACCGCGTGCCGCCGGAGCTCCCGCCGGCCCTTGCGGTGGTCAACCCGCACCGCCCCGACTCCGCGTACCCCGATCGACGGCTCGCCGGGAGCGGCGTGGCGTTCAAGGTGGCCCAGGCGCTCCTCGCCGACCTGCCGGGTGGTCCGGCCGCCGCCCTCGATCTCGTGGATCTCGCGACGATCGGGTCCGTGGCGGACGTCGCGCCGGTGGTCGGGGAGAACCGGGCGATCGCGCGGCTCGGTATCGAGCGGATGCGCCGAGCCCCACGGCCGGGGGTCGCCGCCCTGCTCGCGCGGGCCAAGCTGGACCCATCCACCGTGGATCTCGAGACGGTGAGCTTCGCGCTGGCGCCCCGGCTGAACGCCGCGGGCCGGATGGGCGAGGCGCTCGAAGCCGCGCTGCTCCTGCTCGCCGACGACGCCGAGACCGCGGACCGCCACGCGGACGCGCTAGAGACGGCCAACCTCGAGCGTCGCGACCTGCTGAAGCGATCGGTGGGGGAGGCCCAGACCGTCGTGGCGGACCTGCCCGGCGCCACGTTCCCGAGTGCCACGGTGGTCCGCGGGCCGTGGAGCGTGGGCATCGTGGGGCTGATCGCGGCCCGTCTCGCGGAGGAGCATGGCCGGCCGGCGGTGGTCGGCGCGGAGATCGGGGACGTCGTCCGCGCCTCGTGCCGGAGCGACGGGTCCCTCGACCTCGGCGCGGCCCTGGAACGCTGCGCGGACCTGTTCACGCGGTTCGGCGGTCATGCCGGGGCCGCCGGCTTCGAGCTCCCCGCGGATCGCTGGGACGCGTTCACGGAACGCTTCCTCGTCATCGCCGATGAGCGCGCGCCGCGCGACCCGCGCCTCCCCCTCGCGATCGATCTCGCCCTGCCGGCGCTCGACGTCGACTACGGCCTGTGGCGCGAGCTCGCCGGGCTGGCGCCCGCGGGACCCGGCAACCCCGAGCCGCTCATCGCCGTCCTCGGGATGACCGTCACCCGCGTCCGGGCCGCGAACGGCGGCCACAGCCAGCTGACGCTCCGGCGGGATCGCGACGTTCTGGACGGCATCGCGTTCGGACGGTCGGACCTCGCGGAGACGGTGCAAGAAGGGGATCGCCTCGATGTGGTCGCGCGGCTCGTGAGCCGGCGGTTCGGTGGGCTGGAGACGCTCCAGCTCGAGATCCGCGACGCCGCCACGTCCGGGATGCACGACGACGCGATCCGCGAGGCCGCACGCGACGACGCACAGCCGATGGCCGGCACCGTCGAACCCGCCCTGGCGGGCAGCCCCGGATGACGACCGCCGGACCGCGCCCGCCCCGCGGGCCCCGCGTCCCGCGCCGGACCGAGGGCTCGTCGGGCGTCGGGGACCCGTTCGGGATCGGGCCGATCACCTCGCTCCTTGCCCCGATCCTGTCCGTCATCGGACTGCTCCTGGTGGCCGTCGTCACGTTCAACCTGCTGTCGTTCCGCATCCCGTTCGTCACGGGCCGGGACCCGGTGAACGGCGGGAACGGCGGACCGACCCGGACCGCGGCGCCATCGGGGGTCGTCATCACGCCGGACACGTCCTTCAAGCTCACGGGTTCCATCGTCTACGCCAAGGCCGGCAACATCTGGGTCCAGGACGCGAACGGCGCGCGTCAGCTCACCTCGAGCGGCGGCGACTCCATGCCGTCGTGGTCCCCCGACGGCTCGTCGGTCTACTACATCCGGACCAAGGACGCCGACACGACGTGGCGCGGCGAGCGATACCTGCTGCGGGTCCCGGAGCTCATGCGCGTCCCGGCCGACGGCAGCGCCGAGCCGGAGCGTCTGGCGACGGGCCGGTTCCGGACCGGGAACGGCGTCTGGGCCTACTGGCTGCGCCAGCCGGTCCTGTCACCGGACGGCAAGACGATCGCCCTGATCACGGACGCCCCGAATCCCGAGCTCAACAACGTCGTCCTCCAGTTCTTCAACACGACCAACGGCAAGATCACGTCCGCGGGTCTGGCCTCGACCGGCGTCCTCGGCCACCAGGACCCCGAGTGGCGCGCCGATGGTGCCTATCTGCTGTACGTGAAGAACGGCCGGAGCGGTTCGCGCGGCGCGCCGATCATCGCCCGGTACGACACCGCCACCAAGAAGACCAAGGCGCTGACCGCCTCGGGCTACACGAGTCCGTCGTATTCCCCGGACGGCCGCTACATCGCCGCCACGCGGACCTCCAACCTCGGGACGGACATCGTGGTCCTGGACGCGAACAACGGCCGCGAGCTGGCGCGCATCACCCGCGACGACGCGTCGTTCAGCCCGACCTGGTCGCCGGCCGGGGACGGGATCGCGTTCCTGCACCTCGTCGGGCAGACCGTGGACCTGCGACTCGCGCGGCTCGACGGGGCGAGCGGCTCGTTCGCCGTCGAGGAGATCCTCGACCTGACCGAGGTCTCCGGGCTGGACGCCGAGTCGCGACCCGACTGGTTCGTGCCGGCGGCCGACCTGCCGCCACCCACCCCGACGCCGATCCCGAGCAGCGCGGCGCCGAGCGCCAGCGCCTCCCCGTAGGCGACGCCCGCGATGCCATCCACCTACCTCGACCGCCTGGCCGCCCGGTCCGCCGCCACCAACACCGTCCTGTGCCTCGGCCTGGATCCTGATCCGTCCGCCCTCCCCGTCGGGTTCAGCGCGGACCTTCGCGGCGTGGAGCGGTTCGCGACGCTCGTCGCGGAAGCGGCGGGACCGTTCGCGGCCGCGATCAAGCCGAACCTTGCCTTCTTCGAGGCGTTCGGTGCGGCCGGGATGGCGGCACTCGAACGGATCCGTGGGTCACTCCCCGCTGACCTGCCGCTCCTCGCGGATGCGAAACGTGCGGACATCGGGACGACGGCTGCGCGCCAGGCCGAGGCCTTGTTCGACCAGCTCGGCGCCGACGCCGTGACGGTCAACCCGTACCTGGGCGCCGAGGCGATCGCCCCGCTCATCGGTCGGGCCGACCGCTTCGCCTACGTCCTGTGCCGGACGTCCAACCCGGGCGCCGGCGAGCTCCAGGACCTCATCGTGGCCGCGGATGCCGATGCCGGATGGCCGACGGAGGCGCTCCATCTGCGGGTGGCGCGCGCGGTGACCGGGTGGGGACCCGGCGGGACCGTCGGGCTCGTGGTGGGGGCGACCGCGCCCGCGGAGCTGGCCGCGATCCGGGCGATCGCCCCAGGCCTGGCGTTCCTCGTCCCGGGCGTGGGGGCGCAGGGCGGGGACGAGGGACCGGCGCTCGAACACGGTCGCGCGACCGAGACCCCGGCCGGCGGGCATCCCGGCGGTGGGCTCCTGGTCAACATCTCGCGCGGGATCTCAGGCGCGGCCGTCGCCGATGCCCCCGGCCCGGGCGACCCGTTCGAGCGCATCGCGGTCGCCGCCGCCGAGTGGGCGCGCCGACTCCCTGTGCTACCGTAACGACCCGAATCCGGCGGCCGGCCGTTCGAGCGGACCGCCACCGATAGGAGTGATCGACGACGATGCCTACCCCCGGACCCCTCGAGCTCGTCATCATCCTGGTGATCGCGTTGCTGATCCTCGGCCCCGGCAAGCTGCCGGACGTCGGCTCGGCGCTCGGCAAGAGCATCCGCGAGTTCCGCAAGGCCTCGTCCGATGTCCAGGACGCCGTCAACGTCAAGGTCGATACCTCGCCGCTCCCCCCGGCCGCCTCGACGGTCGACGCGGCGCCGGCGGCCCCCGTCTCGACCGCGGCGAGCTCGACACCCTCGGCCTCGACCACGACCGCCAACGAGTCCCCGTCCGGCTCCAACTAGGTCCCGGTCGCCCCGCCTGACATGGCCGACATCGACGCCCGGATCGAGACCGGCATCCCCGACCGGGCCCCGGCCGATCCGCCGCAGGTCGTGGGACCCGACGGGACCGTCATGTCGCTCGTCGATCACCTCGGCGAGCTCCGGACCCGGCTCTTCCGGTCGATCCTCGCGGTCTTCGTCGGCGCGGTCGTCGGGTTCTACTTCTCGCCGGTCATCCGGACGTTCCTGATCCAGCCGCTGCCCAACCAGCAGGTCCAGGTCCTGGGGATCGGGGACGCGTTCGCGATCCAGATGAAGATCGCCCTCGTGACCGGCATCATCCTCGCGATGCCGGTCCTGCTCTACCAGGTCTGGGCGTTCGTGGCCCCGGGCCTGACCCCGTCCGAGCGCAAGACCGTCCGCCCGTGGATCCCGCTCGCGCTGTTCTTCTTCGCCCTCGGCGTCGGCATCGCGTACCTCGTCCTGCCCTACGCGGTCCAGTTCCTGCTGAGCTTCACGGATCCGATCTACTTCGTGTCCGCGCCCGCCGCCGGTCCGTACTTCGACTTCGTCACGACGATGTTCCTCGCGTTCGGGATCGTGATGGAGTTCCCGATCCTGCTCGTGGGCCTTTCGCGGG
Organism: uncultured Anaerolineaceae bacterium; assembly: GCA_964393345.1. Taxonomy (GTDB): domain Bacteria; phylum Chloroflexota; class Limnocylindria; order Limnocylindrales; family CSP1-4; genus SPCO01. The sequence continues at coordinate 16,054 of CAYMTJ010000059.1, forward strand.
TGGGGATCATCACGTCCGAGCGGCTCAAGAGCTCGCGCCGACTGGTCATCCTCGGGATCGCGATCTTCGCGGCGATCGCGACCCCGGGCGGGGATCTCGTGAGCCCGTTCGTGCTCGGCGGCACGATGTACGTCCTGTTCGAGCTGACGATCCAGTTCATCAAGCGCTCCGGTCGGTGACCGAGCCGTCGGTGACCGGCGGTCCGGGCGATCCCGCCCCGGAGGGCGCGGTCGTCGTGGTGACGGGGTTGTCGGGCGGGGGCAAGACCGCCGCCGCCAAGTTGTTCGAGGACCTCGGCTACACGGTGGTCGACAACCTCCCCGGGGAGCTGATGCCGGACCTGGCGGATCTCATCACCTCGGACCGGCAGCGCTTCGCCCGGGTCGCCATCGTGTTGGACGTCCGCTCAGGCGACCCGGTCCTCGGGCTCTCCTCGATGCGCGGCGCGCTGGAGGGCCGTGGGGTCAGGCCGTGGGTCGTGTTCCTCGAGGCCCGTGACGACGTCCTCATCCGCCGGTTCAGCGAGACCCGCCACCGCCACCCCCTCGACGACCAGCGGGGCATCGCGAACTCCATCGCGGAGGAACGCACGATCCTCGACCCGATCCGCTCCGGCGCGGACATGGTGCTCGACACGTCAGACCTGTCGCTCCGAGAGCTGCGCGAGCGGCTGTTCTCCGGTCTGTCCACGGCGACCCGCTCGGACCAGCTCGGGATCCAGCTCATCAGCTTCGGGTTCAAGTACGGCCTGCCGCTCGAGGCGGACCTCGTGTTCGATGTGCGGTTCATGGAGAACCCGTTCTACATCGCGGATCTGCGGCCGCTGTCGGGCCTGACCGAGGAGGTTCGCGCGTTCGTGCTTGCGCAGCCGGTCGCGAGCCGGTTCCTTGAACTCCTCCACGACTTCCTCGACTTCGCGATCCCGGCCTACGTCGCCGAGGGCAAGGCGAGGCTCACCATCGCGATCGGGTGCACCGGGGGGTTTCATCGCTCCATCGTCATGACCGAGGAGCTGGCGGCCTGGATGCGCGGCCGCGATGTCGGGCCCGTGGCGGTCTTCCATCGGGAGCTCGAACGGCGATGAACCTGCGCCGCTGGTTGACGCCGGGGATCGGGGTCAAGCGCTGGCTGCTGGTGGTGTTCGCGGGGATGCTCCTGCTCGCCATGGCGTTCGCCCACCTGTTGCGCCAGCTCGGGGCGGAACTCGAGCCCACGGGTCTCGCGGCGACGCTGATCGACGTGCTGACGCTCCAGGCCCTGCCGTACGAGCTCCGCGGGCTGATCGTGGGCGGTGCCGGGGTGTTGCTGGCGGTCGTGGGGGCGGTGCGGGTCGTCCGCGCTTTCACGGACCCCCTGCGCCCCGCCGACCCGACTCAGCCCCTCGTGGAGCTGATGTACCAGCACCGGACGCTCGCCCGCGGGCCGCGCGTCGTCGCGATCGGCGGGGGGACCGGCCTCTCGATCCTGCTCCGCGGGCTCAAGGAACGCACGAGCAACCTGACGGCGGTCGTCACGGTCGCCGACGACGGCGGCTCGTCGGGCGTCCTACGCGACCAGCTCGGGATCCCGGCCGTCGGCGACATCCGCAACTGCATCGTGGCCCTTGCGGACACGGAGCCGCTGATGCGGGACGTGCTCCAGTACCGCTTCCCGGTGTCGGGCGCCCGCGACGGTGAGGGCGGGACCGCCGGGACCGGGGGGACCGGCGGGGCCGGCGTCGATGGCCTCGCGGGTCACCCGATGGGCAATCTCCTGATCGCCGCGATGGCCGCCGTCGAGGGTGGCGACTTCGAGGAGGGCGTCCGTCGCATCAACCGGATCCTCGCGGTCCGTGGCCAGGTCCTGCCGGCGTCGGCGACCCCGCTGACGCTGCACGCCGCGCTGACCGACGGCCGCGTCGTCGACGGTCAGTCCCTGATCATGCGCACGAGCGGCATCGACCACGTCTGGCTGACGCCCGAGAGCGTGCGCCCGTCGACCGACGCGCTCGCGGCGATCGCCGAGGCGGACCTCGTCGTCATCGGGCCGGGCAGTCTCTACACGAGCCTGCTGCCGAGCCTGCTCATCCCCGGCATCCGCGATGCCCTGCTCGCGACATCGGCGCAGACCGTCTACGTCTGCAACGTCGCCACGCAGGAAGGGGAGACGGCCGGGTTCGATCTCGGGGCACACGTGGAGGCGCTCGTCGCGCACACGGCGCCCGGGATCCTCGATGTCGTCATCGCCAACACCCGGTTCGACGCCCGCGTGCCGGCGAACTGGGGGGCGGAGGCCGTCCGCCTGCGCTGGCCGCCCGCCGTCACGCCCGCGCCGGATCTCGTGCTCCACGAAGTTGTCGACCCGGACAACGCGCACCACCACGATCCGGTACGGCTCGCCGACGCGGTCATCGGCGTCCTCGAGCGGGCGCCGACGTCGGGGCTCCAGGTCATCGGCCGGACCGCGTGACCGACCGTCCGACGGGGGTCGGGCGCCGATGACCCGCTCGGAGCGGGATCTGGTCAGCGCCCTCCGGGCGGAACTCGCCGCGATCGATCCCGCCCGCTCGTGCGACCGCGTCGCCGAGGCCCTCGGGCTCGGCTCGGTCCTGGTCGCCGGACCGGCCCGCGAGGGCCCGGTCGCCCGGCTCGCGGTCCGCCTTCGACCCGAGATGGCGGACGGGACGAGCGCCACGTTCGATTGGGCGCGCGCCGCGGACCACTGCCGGACCGCGTGGCTGCGGGGGCGGTTCCTGGCCCGCGGCTCGCTGAGCCTCGCCGGCGG
>CAYMTJ010000060.1:0-4762 GCA_964393345.1 uncultured Anaerolineaceae bacterium
CGGAACTCGCGCAGGAAGAGGCCGCTCTTGACGAGCGACCCCTCGGCCGAACCGGAGTTCTGCAGGTCCCCGTACCAGCTCTCCATGTCCGCGACGTAGTCCTCGATCAACGGGACCTGCCAGTAGCGCTCGGCGGCGCGATCGGCGGCGGCCATGACGTCGTCGTAGAACGTCTGGGGGGTCCCGAACGCCCCGGTCACGAGGTGGCCGAACGCGCGCCCGACCGCTCCGGTGAGCGTCGCGACGTCGACGATGTGGGTCGCGCCCAGCCGCTCCGCGTAGGTCATCGCATCGCCCAGGATCAGCCGGCCCTCGGCATCGGTGTTGGTGATGTCCACCCACTTGCCGTTCATGGCGCGGACGACGTCGCCCGGTCGGGTCGAGTGCGACCCAGGCATGTTCTCCACCGCCGGCGCGATCGCGAGCAACGGCGTGCCGGGGGCGAGGCGGGCGACCGTGCCGATGGCGGCGATCACGGTGCAGGCGCCGATCTTGTCCATCTTCATCTCTTCCATCCGGTCGGACGGCTTGATGCTGATGCCGCCGGAATCGAAGCAGACGCCCTTGCCGATGATCGCGAGGTGGCGGTCGAGCGCGTCGCGCTCACCGGACCCGCCGGAGCGCATGACGATCATCCGCGGCGGGTTGTCACTCCCCTGGCCCACCGCCATGAACATGCCCATGCCGAGCTCGATCGCCCGCTCGGGTTCGATGACGTCGATCCACAGCCCGTGGCGCTCGGCCACGGCGCGGGCCTCGTCGGCGAGGACCTCCGGGGTGATGTCGTTCGCCGAGCGATTCGACAGCGAGCGGGCGAGGTTCGCGCCCTCGCCGATGATCACGCCACGCTCCGCCGCCGCGCGGACCGCCGCGCCGTCCGCGCCGGGCGCAACGAGGATCAGCTCGTCGATGACGGGCGGGGCGCCCTTGGCCTCCTCCAGGTAGAGCGTCTTCGGATCGAAGCTGCCCTCGACGACGCCGCGGGCGACCAGTTCGGCGACCATCTCGACGCCGTCCGCGAGGCCGTCCACGAGCGGCGAGAGCCAGACGGCGAGCGTGCTCGCCTGTCTCCCGCCCAGGCGATGCTCAGCGGCCGCCCCGACGTGCAGGACGGTCTCGCGATCGAGCTCGTCGGCGGGGCCGGCGCTGATCGTCAGGATTCGGCCGGCCACGACCTCGCCGGACGCGGCGATGGCCGACGTGAACCGCTTGCCCCGAAGCTCGCCGAACGCGGACAGACCCGCGAGCTCTCCGCCGGTCCGTCGATCCAGCTCCCCGAGCGGGCCATCGAAGACGGGATCGCCCACGATCGGGACGACGAGGACGTCTGCGGCGACATCCCAGGGCTGGTCGTTGACGACGCGCACATCCACGTTCGCAGGGTCCTCCCGGAGGGGCCGGCCGGCCCGCGAGGTCGCGGATACGGCGGGTTGATGACGGTTCCGGGCAGTGTAGCGTCCCGTCCGGAGCGGTTTCCGGGCCGGGTCGGCGTCAGGACGGGGACGGCGTCGGCTCGGGGAGCAGGGCGCTCGCGAGCGCGGCCTTGGCGGTCTCGATGGCGATGACGGCGCTGTTGAGCCCGCCCTGCCCGATCTCGGCCATGATCAGCGTGAAGCCCCGCGAATCCGGTGGCAGCCGCTCGCGCGCCGCGGCTTCGGCGGCGATCGCGTCCTTGATGGCCTTGGTCACCTTGGCCGGGAACGGCGACAGCTCGTACAACTCGGTCAGGGCGGCATCGTAGGCCTCGTTGCGCGCCAGCCACTCGTCGAGCACGGTCACGTCCACGGTCGCGGCGAGCCGATCCCGGGCCGCGCGGCTGGCGTCGAGGATCGCGACGGCGTCCCTGAGGGTCGAGATCGCCGCCTTGTACTTCGCGTCCCGCCCCTGCGCGGCCGCTTCGCCGACGAGCCGGTCGTGCTCGCTCAGCTGGGCCGCCAGGCGCCCGGCCGCGGCGGCGCCGATCGCGAGTCGCTGCCAGGCGTCGTCGAGCCCCTCGGTGGCGGCCAGCGCGGCGGTCAGGCGCGCGTGGCGGGCCTGAACGGCGGGCGACAGGTGGAGGTCCGCGGACGGCGTGCCGGCATGGGGCACCCCGGCGAGGTCCGCGCTGATCGCCGCGGTCTGTGCCGCCAGGCTGGCCAGGAGCGCGTCACCCTCGGCGAGCGTGGCATCCACCGTGTCCGGCTGGCCGGCGACCATCGCGGCGAGGGCGCCGCGCGCCAGCGTGCCCAGCGAGTCGACCGCATCCCCGAGCCCCGCGATCCCCGCCTCGGCCGCGTCGAGCCGGGGTGTCACGAGCGCGTCCGCCCCGAACGCGAGTTCGGCCAGCGCGACCCGGTTCGTGCCCGGATCCACGGCCGCCACCAGCCCGGCCCCGCCGAGCCCGATGGCGATCGCCGCGACGAGCCACGCGGCCGTGGTCGCGACTCGCGAGAGCGTGCCGGTCATGCGGCGGCGTCCCCGCGACGGGCCTGGTCGCGAGGCTTCGCACGCAGGTAGCCGAGCGCCCCCTCCAGCGGGCGAGGCTCGAAGCCGAACCGGGCGGCGATGACCCCCAGCGGCCCGATGTTGTCGAGGCGAAGCTGGCGCAGCTGGTCCGTCGCGACGGGGAACGGGAGCCGGAGGAACTCCGCCGAGCCCGCCACGAGGCGGATCAACGGCACGGGCATCGGGATGATCACCCGGCGCGCGCCGATCGCCCGGAGGACCTCGCCGGTGATCTCGCGGTAGGTCCAGTAGCGCGGTCCGCCGAGCTCGATCGCCTGCCCGACCGTGCCCGCCGGATCGGCCAGCGCGGCGACGACGGCCCGCGCCACATCCCCGGCGTGGATCGGCTGGAATCGGCTCGTCCCGTCGCCGGGGACCGGGATCAGGCCAGGCGACATCCGCGCGAGCCCGGCGATCACGTTGAAGAACCCGTCGCCCTCGCCGAACTGGAGGGACGGCTTGAGGATGGTCCAGTCGAGCGTCGACGCCCCGACGAGCGCCTCGGCGCGGGCCTTGGAGCTCGCGTAGTGGAGCGAGGGGTCGTCGGCCACGCCCATGGCGCCCATGTGGATCAGCCGCCCGACGCCGGCGGCGGCCATCGCGACGAGCACGGCGCGCGTGCCTTCGGTGTTCACGAGTCGCAGGTCGGCGCCGCCGCTGAGGTCGCGCGGGATCGCGACGAGATGGACGACGGCATCGACGCCCTCGAGCGCCGGGCCGAGCGTGTCCGGCCGGGTCACATCGCCGATCCGCACCTGGACGTTCGCCTGGCGCGTCCTCGTGAGACGGCCGAGCACGTGGTCGCCGGAGGACCGGGTGCGCGCGAGGGCGACGACGGTGTGGCCGGCGTCGATGAGTGCCGGGACCGTCCAGCTGCCGACGAACCCGGAGGCGCCCGTGACGAGGATGGTGGACATGTGCCTGGGTCGCTCCGGTTGGATCGCGAGACGCCCGGCATCGTAGCATCGTGCGATGACGATCCCCGGCGACCCGTTCCTGCGTCGACTGACGTGGGCCATGCCGAAGGCCGAACTCCACCTGCACCTCGATGGCTCGCTGCGCGTCGACACCGCGCTGGAGATCGCGCGGACGCGTGGGGTCGAGGCCCCGACCGACTGGATCGGGATGTCGAAGGCCCTCATCGCCCCGATGCCGGCGTCGAGCCAGGCGGAGCTGCTCAAGGCCTTCGACCTGCCGATCGCGCTCATGCAGGACGCGGACGCGCTCGAACGGATCACAGCGGAGCTCGTCGCGACGAAGGCCGCCGAGAACGTGCGCTACATGGAGATCCGCTGGGGCCCGCTGCTCCACGTCGCGCGCGGCCTCTCGCTGGCGGACGGGATCGCCGCGGTCTGCGCCGGGGCGACGGCCGCGGCGTCGCGCGCGGGCGTCACGGTCCGGCTCATCTGCACGGCGCTGCGCTCGCATGACCCGGCCGCGAACGTGGGGCTCGCCGAGACGGCGTCACGCTTCCGCGATCAGGGGCTGACGGGCTGGGACCTGGCGGGCCCGGAAGCCGCGTACCCGGATCCGCATCTGCACGGCGAGGCGTTCGCTGCCGCGCGAGACGGCGGACTCCGGATCACGTTGCATGCCGGGGAGTGGGGTGGGCCCGCGCAGGTCCGGCGCGCGCTCGAGATGAACCCGGAGCGGATCGCCCACGGGCCGAGCGCGATCGACGACCTCGCCGTGTGCGAGGAGCTGATCGCGCGGAACGTTACGCTCGACCTGTGCCCGAGTTCCAACTGGCAGGCGTCGATCGTCCCGAGCGTGGAGGCCCACCCACTGGCGCGGTTCCACCGGCTGGGCGTGCCGGTGACGTTGAGCACGGACGACGTCACCGTGTCGGACATCCTGCTGTCGGAGGAGTACGTCAACGCCGTCGAGGTGATCGGGCTGACGCTCCCCGAGCTGTGGGCCATCGACCGCCACGCGCTCGACGTGGCCTTCGCCGACGAGGCGACGCTGGCCCCGATCCGTGCGGCGTTCGATGCCTGGGCGGCCGGGATCCCCGAACTGGGAGCGTAGGCGCGGGAGGCGCACGCAGGCTTCGCGCGGTCCCGCGGCCACGAAATCTCCGCCAACTGGTCATCAGGTGACCGTTAGGCACGGTCACCTCGCCCGGCTCGGCTCGAATCATGGGTCACGCGCCCGGTCGCACCGCGATCTGAGCGTGCCGCCGCACGAACAAGCACGCGGGCAGCAGGCAGATTCACCTCGGACCGGCCCATGACCGCGCCAAACGTGCATGTGATGGTGATCTGGCGGAGTCCTCGCG
>CAYMTJ010000060.1:4862-17083 GCA_964393345.1 uncultured Anaerolineaceae bacterium
CCAGGTTGCCGCGCCAGGTTGCCGCGCCAGGTTGCCGCGCCAGGTTGCCGCGCCAGGTTGCCGCGCCATGTTGCCGCCCGAGGTTGCCGCGCCCAGGCGAGCACCGCACGCACGACCCTCACCCGCCGGTCAGCCGGCCATCGCCCCCAGCACGGCCGCGAGTTCCTCGGCGTCCGCGGCGATCGCGGTCGGCCAGTCCTCGAGCGGCAGGGCGTGCACCTGCTCACGAGTCGCCACGCCCGTCAGCATCAGGATGCATCGAGCGCCCACGGCCCGGGCGGCCGCGAGATCCGTGTCGATGCCGTCGCCGATCATCACCGCCTCGCGGGGATCGCGACCGACCGCCTCGGCGGCCAGCTCGAGGAGATGGGGCTCGGGCTTGCCGATGGACAGCGGCGTCACGCCCGTGGCCGCCTCGACGGCTGCCGCCACGCTCCCCGCTCCGGGGCGCAGACCCCGTTCCGTGGGATAGACCGGGTCGCGGTTGGTGGCGATGAACGTGGCCCCGGCGCGGATGCAGTCGGTGGCCGCCGCCAGGCGGAGGTAGGTCAGGTTCGGGTCGAGTCCGGTCACGACGGCATCCGGGGCCCCCGCCGCGGTCCAGCCATCCACCCCTTCCTGGTGCATCCGCGTCGCGGCGTGCGCGGCCGTCACCACGTCGAGCCCCGCGTCGCGCAGTTCGCGTTCGAGCCCGCTCGCCCCGAGCACCAGCACGCGCCGGATCCCCGCGGCGTGGGTGGAGACGTACAGGGCCGTCGCGCGCGCCGACGAGACGACACGATCCTGGGTGACCGGCGCGCCCATCGCCGACAGCCGCGTCACGTAGTCCGCCCGGTAGTGCATCGAGTTGTTGGTCACATACACGACGTCGTCGCCACGGGCGGCGCGGTCGGTCAGCACGGCCGCCACCCCCGGCACGGGATCGGATCCTCGATACACGACCCCGTCGAGGTCGACGAGCAGGAGGAGTGACACGGACCGATCGTAGCGGGCCGCGGGCTCGCCGGCACCGGCCCGCGTACGATGGCATCGATGGCTCCCCTCCCCGCCGACCCGCTCGAGGCCACGACCTGGCTCCTCGTCGACGGCACGAACCTGATCCACCGCCTGTCGAGCGCCCCGGCCGGCGCCCCGCGGTCCGCGCTGATCGGACGGCTTCGAGGCGTCGTCCCGGCGTCGGTCGACATCGATGTCGTCTTCGATGGTCCGGCGGACCGCGGTCTCCGCGGGGAGCGCGTCGCGTCCGGGCTGCGCGTCCGATACAGCGGCGGACGGACGGCGGATGCGGTCCTGCTGTCGCTCGTGGACGAGGTCCGCGGCGCCGACGGTCCGGTCGCCACCGCGGCGGTCCTCGTCGTCACCGACGATCGCGACCTTCGCCATGCGCTCCGACGCAAGGGTGCGCGGACCGCCGGTGCTGCCTGGCTGCTCGGCCGACTGGAGCGCACGGAACGAGGACGGCCCGGCCGCCCGTCGGTCGCCGACCCGGGAAGCGCCATCGGCACCGGACGGCGCACCCGGGCGTCAACTGGGCCCATGACGCGATCGACGACACCCATCCCCCGCCGCGACAGCCGGTCGACCGGCGACCGCGACGCCGGCGCGCGATCCGACCCCCGCGCGCACGGCGTGTCCGACGCCGACCCCGTCCTCGAGGCCGGGCCGGACGCCGATACGGATCGACCCGGCTGGCAGCCCGGACGTGGCGCGACGACGAAGCGTGGCAACCCGCGGCGGGCGCCTCGCCGTCGGACGGGCTGAGGGTGAGGCAGACTGCTAGGATGCCCGCGTGAACCTCGTCGACGTCCTCAACGAGATCTGGGCCACGATCCTCCGGACGCTGGAGCTGTTCGTCATCCCGGACTGGGGCGCGCTCGTCAACCTGCTGCCCGTCTTCATCTTCGCCGGCATCGTCGGGCCGTTCCTGACGTTCACCGCGCTCGGGATCGTCATCTACCTGATCCGCAAGCCGCGCACCAAGGTGCAGTTCCAGGAGGGCCCGCGCCGCGCGGACGTCGGCGCCGACGGCGAACCGATCTTCCCCCCGGGCCTGCCCTACTGCCGCATCGACGCGATGGTCTACCCGTCCGGGACCACCCGTTGCGACACGTGCCGCAACGAGCTCGCGGTCAGCTGCCCGATGTGCGGACTCGGGCGCGCGGCCATCGTCGACACCTGCACGAACTGCGGCCTGGTCCTGAAGGTCAAGCCCCGCGCGGTCGCGGTGCGATCCGCCGGCCCGAAACCCGGCGGGGCCGCCGCGGCCTGAGCGGACGATCTCGATGACGTTCGAACTCCTGTCCTCCACGCTCTTCTCGATCGGGACCATGCTCGTGGGGCTCGGCTTCGCGGCGCACGTCGGTCACGCGGTGATGCTCGCGAACGGGCGTCGGGCGATGCCGGTCCTGGCGACCGCCAACCAGCCGGCCTACGCGGGGGTCGTGACCGGGTCGTTCGTCACCGAGCAGGCTCGTCGCGCGGGTGACGGCCCCACGACGGCGGCGTCGGCCAGCCCGCTGTCGCGCGCGGCCACGTGGCTGACCATCGCGGCCGTGGCGGCGCTCGGTATCTCGCTCGCCGCCCGCGGGATCGTGGTGGGCCGGGGCCCGTGGGGCAACATGTTCGAGTTCACGGTGGCGTTCTCGTTCTCGATGATCGGCGGCTATCTCGTCCTCGGGCGGCGTTACCCCATCCGCTCGATCGGCTTCATCCCGACCGGCGTCGCGCTCACGATGCTGCTGTACGCCTCGAGCCTGCCCGGCGACATCAAGCCACTCGTCCCGGCCCTCCAGAACGCGCCGCTGCTGACGATCCACGTCGGGATGGCCGTGCTGTCGTACGGGATCTTCGCGACGAGCTTCGCGGCGGGCGTCGGGTACCTGATCCAGGGCCAGGCGGATCGATTCAGCTGGCTGCCGTCGCACAAGGTCCTCGACGAGGTGGCCTACAAGGCCGTGATCATCGGCTTTCCGATCTTCGCGACGATGATCATCCTCGGCTCGTGGTGGGCGGCGATCGCCTGGTCCCGTTACTGGGGCTGGGACCCGAAGGAGACCGCCGCGCTCGTCACGTGGCTGGTCTACGCGATCTACCTGCACGCGCGCAACCAGCGCTCGTGGTCCGGCCGGCCGGCAGCCCTGCTGCTCGTCGTCGGGTTCGCGATGGTGCTCGTCACCTACTCCGGCTCGCTCTGGTTCAGCGGCCTGCACAGCTACAGCGGGCTGTAGTCCCGGGCAAGCGGTCGGCGGATCCCGGCCGTGGGCCCCGCGGCCGTGGTCGGCCCCCGGCCGTCAGCGGGTCCGCGTCACCTTGACGATGTGGCGCGGGGCCTCCGGATCCAGTCCTCGGGCACGGGTGAGGTGCATGGCGTAGAGCTGCCCCGCGACGATCGTCGCGATCGGCGCCAGCCATTCCGCGGCCAAGGCGGGCAACGGCACGGGACGGGAAGCCGGCACCAGCGCCGCGGGCACGTCCGACAGGATCGTCAGGTCCGGATCGAGCTCGTCCCGGAGCGCGGCGAGCTGCTCGGTCAGGCCGGTCGCGGTGGGCCCCGCGCGGACGATCGCGATGACCGGCACCCCCGGCTCCACCAGCGCCACCGGTCCGTGGGCGAAGTCCGCCGCGGAGTACGGGTCGAAGAAGACGTGGGCGAGTTCCTTGACCTTGATGGCCCACTCGCGCGCGGTCGCGTACTCGTAGCCGCGTGCCAGGATCAGCGCCCGCGATGCGTCGGCGTGGTCCCTGGCGATGGCCGCCATGGCGGCGTCCAGCCCCAGCATGGCCTCGAGGGTGGTGGGCACGGTCGCCAGGGCCGCTCGATCACCCGCGTCGTCACGCAGCGCCGCGGACAGTGCCGCGATGGCCAGCAGCGAGGTCGTGTACGACTTGGTCGCGGCGATCGCCCGTTCCGGACCGGCCGACAGCTCGATCGTCCAGTCCGCAGCCTCCGCCAGCGACGAGTGCGGGGCGTTGGTGAACGCGACCGTCGGGGCCCCCTGGCGTCTGGCGGCGTCGACGACCGCCCCGATGTCGGGTGATGCGCCGGACTGGCTGATCGCGATCACGAGCGTCCGGTCGAGGCGAGGGTCGGCTCCATACACGGACACGACGGACGGCGTCGCGAGTCCCACGGTCAGCGCGTGCCGGACGCCCAGCACGTACTGGGCGTAGATCGCGGCGTGATCCGATGACCCGCGCGCGACGATGAGGACGTGATCGATGTCGCGAGCGCGGATCTCGCGCGCGAGCGCCTCGACCGCCGGCCCCTGCGAATCAAGGAACCGTGCGGCGGCCGCGGGCTGTTCCTCGATCTCGTCGCGGAGCGTCATGCCCGAGATGGTCGCACGCGAGCGCCGCGCGGCGCGACGTCGCCGGCGGCGAGCGACGAGCGACCGGTCACGTCGTCGCCCGCGTCATGCCCTCGTGACCCGGACGGGAACCACGCCCGGCCATCCGCCCTGACCGAACAGGGCTGCGGCCAGGGCGGCCATCGCCGCGGGGTGGATCGAGTACGTCGCGACCGCCGCGACGCCGGGCGGGTAGGCCGCCAGGTCCCACGGCGTTCGCATCGACACCGCGATGGTCGGTCGTCCCGTCGCCGCGAGCACCCGAACCAGCTCGATCTGCCCCGGCGAGCGGACACCGTCGAGCGTGCCGACGACCACCGCCGCGACGTTGCCACCCGCGACGCGATCGCGGACCGCGGCGATCTCCCGGTCGTCCGGCGCCGGCGCCACCACGATCTCATCGACCCGCGCATGGTGGACGCGGAGCGCCCCGGCCAGGCCGGGCGTCACGGTGGAGGAGGTGTCGGCCGGGGTCATATCGGTCGGCGTCGGCATGACCGCCACGATCCGCTGGTCGCGCGTCGCCGCCAGGGGCAGCCATCCCATCGGATCCGCGAAGCGCGTCAGGGCACGCGTCGCCACCTCGAGGGCCAGCGCCTGATGCGCCGCGCACCCGACGACCGCCAGGTCCGGACCGGGCTCCTGCGACCCGAGCCATCGACGCAGCGCGTCGATCCGTCCGAGCGCCGCCTCGTTCGCGGCCGGGTCGATCGCGCCGGCGTGCACGCCGGCCACGAGGGCGCCCTCGATCCGCTGGAGCTTCGCGCGGTCCGCGGCGCACAGGAAGAGGTCCACGCCGGCGTTCGCCGCCTCCACCATCTGGGCCCGCTGGGCCTCGCCCTGGGCGAGCGCCCCCATGTCGAGCGCGTCGCTGATCGTGACCCCGTTGAACCCGAGATCGCGTCGCAGCAGGTCGGTCATGACCGCTCGCGCGAGCGTGCCCGGCACCGACGGGTCACCCGTCAGCCCGGGCACCGCGGCGTGGCTCGACATGACGAGCCGTGCACCGGCCGCGATCCCGGCACGGAACGGCGGCAGCTCGACGGCCTCGAGGCGGTCGCGCGACCCCCCGATCCGGGCCAGTTCGTGATGCGTGTCGGCGGAGACGTCGCCCTTGCCCGGGAAGTGCTTGACGGTGGCCGCCGCCCCGGCCCGCGTGATCCCGCGGACGACCGCGGCGCCCAGTCGCGCGACCGCCGCGGGGTCGTCGCCGAAGGAACGGATGCCCAGGGCGACGTTCCGTGGGTTGGTCGCCACATCGAGGTCGGGTGCGTACAGCACGTTGACTCCCATCGCTCGCGCCTCGGTCGCGAGGGTCAGCCCGACCCGCTCGGCGAGACCCTCGTCCCCCACGGCCCCCAGCGCCATATTGCCCGGGAACGCGGTCGCGCCGTCGCCGAGCGCCTGGAGCTGCCCACCCTCCTGGTCCGCCGCGACCAGCATCGGTCGGCCCGGGTGGCCATCGGCCCCGGCGCGCTGCAATCCCTCGGTCAGTTCGAGGACCTGACCCGGCGTGCGCACGTTGTGGTGCCGGAACACCGTCATGCCCGCGGCGGGCGCGTTGGCCAGCCGCGCGGCCACCCAGTCCGGCAGTCGCTCGCCCTCGAACCCGAGCATCACCCGACCGAGGATCGCCTCGATCGCGCTCATCCCTTCACGGAACCGGCGATCAGCCCGCGGACGAAGTAGCGCTGGAGCAGCAGGAAAACCACGAGTGGCACGATCATGGTCACGAAGGCCCCGGCGGTCAGCAGGTGCCAGGACTCCCCCTTGGTCCCCACCAGCTCGTTGAGCCGTGCCGGGAGCGTGGCCACCTGGCGGTTCGTGCCGAGGTACACCAGCGCGACCAGGAGGTCGTTCCAGACCCACAGGAACTGGAAGATCGAGAACGACGCGAGCGCCGGCACGGACAGCGGCAGCACGAGCCAGCGGAAGATCTGGAAGTGGCTCGCGCCGTCGATCTGTGCCGATTCGAACAGGTCGCCGGGCAGCTGGCTGATGTAGTTGTAGAGCAGGAAGATCGCCAGCGGCAGGCCGAACCCGGTGTGCGCGAGCCAGACGCCCAGATACGTGCCGGTCAGGTCCAGCCCCGCGTACAGCCGCAGGATCGGGACGAGCGACATCTGGATGGGGACCACGAGCATCGCCACCACGAGGGCGAACAGCAGGCTCCGACCGGGGAACCGCATCCAGGCGAAGGCGTACGCCGCGAAGGCGGCCATCGTGATCGGGATGACGACCGCGGGGATCGTCACCACGAGGCTGTTGATGAACGAGGCCGCGAGCCCGTCGGCGTTGAGCACGTTGATGTAGTTCGACACGGTCCACTGCGCGGCTTCGAACGGGTGCAGGAGCGCGTCCCACCAGCCGCTCTCGCGGATCGCGGCATTGCTGCGGAACGAACTGACCAGCAGGCCCACCGTCGGAAGCGACCAGACCAACGCGATGACCGCGACCGCGACCCGGACGCCGATACGACCCGTGAACCCCGGCCGACGGCCTCGTGTGCGCTCGGACACGAGCGGCGCGCCCGGCGTCGTGGTGCGCACCACGCCCGCGCTCACGCTCCCACCCCCTGCCGTCGGAGGTTCCGGATGTTGACCACCATGATCGGGATGACCGCGATGAACAGCACGACCGCGATCGCGCTCGCATGCCCGAAGTTCCGGAAGCTGAACATCTCGGCGAACATGCGGTTGGCGATGACCTCGGTCTCGAACTTGCCGCCGGTCGTCACGTAGACGATGTCGAAGACCTTGAGGATCGCGATGGAGATCGTCGTGGCGACCGCGATGATCGTCCCGCGGATCATCGGCACGACGATCCGGAAGAAGACCGCACGCTCGTTGGCCCCGTCCATCCGCGCCGCCTCGATGACCTCGTTGGGGACGCCCTTGAGCGCCGCCGACAGGACCACCATCGCGAACCCGGTCTGGAGCCAGATCATGATGACGATGAGGGCGAACGTGTTGAGCGGCGGGAGCTGGAGCCAGGGCTGTGGCTCGTTGCCAAGACCGGTCCAGGCGGCGTTGACGATGCCGATCTGCTGCTCACCTTCGGGCGCCCACGCATAGACGAAGCGCCAGATGACGCTGGCGCCCACCATGCTGATCGCGAGCGGCAGGAAGATGAACGTCTTGGCGAGCGCCTCGCGCTTGACCTTGTCGACGAGCGTGGCGACCAGCAGCCCGATCCCGACGCTGCCCGCGGTGCCGATCACGAGCCACAGGATGTTGTTGCGGAACGCGAGCCACATCTCGGGGCTGGTGAGGACGAAGGTCCAGTTGTCCACGAGCCCCTGGTCCTCGGTGAACGAGGCCCAGATCGTCAGCCCGGCCGGGACCACCAGGAAGATCGCGAGCATCGTCACGGCCGGGCCGAGGAAGACGTACGGCCGGATCCGCCGGCCCCATCGCTCCCCGAGCAGGTCCACCGCGGCGTCGAGGCCCACGTACAGCAGCCACACGCCGCCGGTCCCGATGACCAGCGCGATGGCCATGACGATGAGCTTGCTTTGGACGGGGTCCAGGCCGCGCTCGCGGATGGCGTCGGCCGATGCGGTCTGACCGAGCAGGTCGTAGACGCTGATGAAGAGCCGGGACGCGCCATCCGCGTCGCGGATGATGTCGAGCCCGAAGGCGATGAGCGCGACGGCGGCGGCGACCGCCGCGACGCGCAGCAGCCGGGAGCGACGCTCGTCGCTCGGCGGGTCCGCGGCGCGGCCGATCACCGTCACGTGCGCAGTCTCTCAGGTGATGGATGCGGCACCGGGTGCGGGAGCGCCGGCCGATCTGCCTCGACCGACGCTCCCCACCTGGGACCTATGGCCAGCTGGCCTCGATGTCGGCGAAGATCTGGTCCGTGCCCTCGCCGTTCTGCGAGACCCACTTGACCATGCCCTTCCAGAAGGAGCCGTTGCCGACCTCCTTCGGCATCGAGTCCGAACCGTCGAAGCGCAGTGCCGTCGCGTTCCGGGCGATCTCGGCCAGACCCGACATCGGGTAGCTGGTGTACCAATCGGCCGGCACGCTGTTGTTGGCGGCAAGGAAGGCGCCGGTGGCGACCCGATCCTTGACGGCGTCCACCGTCGTCAGCCACTGGAGGAACGCCCGGACCTCGGGACGATCCTTGAACGCGACGAACATGTCGCCGCCACCCAGGACCGGCGCGCCGTAGGCCGCATCGATGCCCGGGAAGTAGAAGAACGAGCTGTCCTCGCCCGGCTTGAACTGGGCGTTGCCGTCCGCGTCCTTCGGCCAGAAGTCGGGGATCCACGCCGCCTGCTTGTGCAGCCAGCACTTCGGGCCCTCAGCGTCGAACATCGGGGTCTGCGAGTCACCCACCCAGGTGGCGTTGATCCGGGTGCTGCCACCGAAGACGTAGTCCTTGGTGAACCACTGCTTGGCCATGATGCTCGCGGCGTTGAGGACGGCGGGGTCGTTGAACGGGATCTCGTGGTTGACCCACTGGTCGTATGTCTCGGCCGGGGCCGTGCGCAGCAGGATGTCCTCCAGCCAGTCGGTCGCGACCCAGCCAGAGGCATCGCCGTGCTCGATGGTCGTGCACCACGGGTTCGACCCGTCGGCGACGATCTTCTCGACCAGCGCCTCGAGCTCCGCCCACGTCGTCGGGACCGTGTAACCCGCGTCGGCGAAGGCCTGCACCGGGTACCAGACGATCGACTTGAGGTCCTGCTTGTAGAACAGCCCGTAGAGCTTGCCGTCCACGGTGCCGAGGTCCACGAACGACGGGTTGAACGCTGCCTGGACGGCCGCGACGTCGATCAGGTCGTCGAGGGCGACGAGCTTGCCGTCGGCCTGGTAGGCACGCATGTTGCCCGGCTGGGCGATCTGCGCGACGTCCGGGGCGAGCCCGCCGTCGACGCGGACGCTGAGGACGGTCTCGTAGTTCGTGATCCCCGAATAGACGACGTTGATGCCGGTCGCGTCGCGGAACGCCTTGAGGCTGTCGTCGAAGGCCTGGCCCTCGGCCTCGATCCACTGCGCGAGGACGTCCACCGTGGTGCCCTTGTAGGCGCCCGCGAGGGCCTCGGTCAGTTCGGCATTGGGACCGCTCGGGGCGGTGGACTCGCTCGGTGCCGCCGAGGGCGCCGATGATGGGGCGGCCGATGTGCCGGCGCTGGGTGCGTTGCTGCTGGCCGCCGGGGCCGCGCACGCGCCGATGATCAGGATGGCCGCGATGGCCAGGCCGATCGGCTTGAGTTGTCGCATCACTCCTCCTCGTTGCTCCTTCACTCGTTGAGGCCGGACGACCGTCCAACGGGCGGTCGCGTGGATCGCGGGACCGGGATCAGTCGTGGCGCACCCCCTCCCCATCGAGGGCCTGATGGGCGATCTCCACCGCTCCCCAGGCGCCCGCGTCCGCGCCGATGGGCAACGTCGCCAGGACGTCGTCTGGGAGCAACTCGCCCGCGATCGACGACGCGGAACGAAGCCGATCCAGCTCGCGGCGGATCGGATCCATGAACGTGCCGCCGGCGTGCGAGACCCCACCCCCCACGACGACGCGTTCGACGTCATAGGCCATCACCAGGAGGTGGATCGCCCAGGCCAGCCGACGCCCGACGTCCTCGACGAGCTCGCATGCCAGCTCGTCGCCATCGGCGGCCGCGGCGTACACGTCCCGGGCGGACAGGGGGCCCGGTCCGGCGCGGTCGGCCAGGCTCGAGGCGCGGTCGGCCAGGCTCGAGGCGCGGCCCGCCAGGCTCGGCGCGCGGCCCACCAGGCTCGAGGCGCGGCCGGCATCGATCGCCTCCTGTGCCCGACGCGCGATCGCCGGACCCGAGACGAAGGCCTCGAGGCAGCCGCGCTGGCCGCACCCGCAGATCGGGCCGGTCGGGTCGATGATCGCGTGCCCGATCTCCCCGGCGAGCCCGCGCGCCCCGCGGTGAAGCCGGCCATCGAGGATCACCCCGGCCGCGATCCCCGTCCCGACCGCCAGGTACGCGATGTCCTCGGCCTCCCCGAGGAGACGGCGGCGGTGCAGGCCGATCGCCGCGGCGCGCGCGTCGTTCTCGATCACGCAGCGGCGCCCGAGCTTCGCCTCGAGGCGGTCGCGAAGGGCCAGGTCGTTCCAGCCCAGGTTGACGGCGATCGTCACGGTGCCCGAGCGGGGATCGACACGCCCGGGGACCCCGATGCCGATGATCGAGACGTCATCGATGGACGCGCGTGCGCCCTCGAGCGCGACGGCGATGCAGGCCGCGATGGCCTCGGCAGCACCGTCCTGGTCGGCCACGGAGGAGGCGTGGATGGCCCGACCGAGGACGGTGCCGTCGGGGCTCGTCACGAGGACGGCGATCTTGGTGCCACCGACATCCACGCCGACCAGCAGGTCCGTGGTGGCGGCTGTCGGTACCGCGTGGGTGACGCCGACGGCGTCGAGGGCGCGAGTCGGCTGGCTCATCGATGGACCGTCAGCCCGAGCTCGTGGGTCAGCAGAAGCGCGCACGCGCCCAGCAGCGTCAGGTCCTCGCCGGTGCCGCCGTCGATGATCCGCGTCTCGCGGGCGAGCGGCCCCATCGACCGGCGATTGGCCTCGTCGCGGATCGCGTCGAACCAGACCGCACCGAGGGCCGCGGCAGTCCCGACGATGACGATGTGGTGGACGTCGAGCGTGCCGGTCACGTTCGCGAGCGCGGCGCCGACGGCGCGACCCGCGGCCCGGACGACCGCGGTCGCCCGCTCGTCGCCGGCGGCCAGCGCCCGGACGACGTCATCGATGGTGTCGACACCCGCGGCGCGGGAGATGGCGGTGGTGCTCGCGACGGTCTCAAGGCAGCCGAACCGGCCGCACCGGCACGCCGCGCCGTCGGGCTCCACGACGATGTGACCGATCTCACCGGCGGCGTCGCCATCGCCACCGAACGGCTGGTCGCGCAGGATCAGCCCGGACCCGATCCCGAGTCCGACGCGAACCACCACGAGGTTGGATGGCCGATCGTCGCCGGCGAACAGGTAGGTCGCGAGGGCCGCGGCGCGGCTGTCGTTGGCGACGACGACCGGGAGGTCGTGTCGGTCCTGGAGCAGGGCGGCGAGGGGCAGGTCCTGCCAGTCGAGATTGACGGCCCAGCGGATCGTCCCCTCCGCGTCGACGATGCCCGGGGTGCCGACGCCGATCCCGAGGATCGGGCTGGTCGCCTCGCCCCGGACGTCGTCGATGAGGGCGTTGACGAGATCGAGCGCCGCGTCGCCGTCACGACCGGCCAGGTCGCGGGATCGGGTGAGGAATGGCTCGCCGCGCAGGTTGGCGAGCGTGGCGGTGAACGAACGCTCCCCGAGGTCGAGGGCGATGATCGAACGCGCGTCACTCTCGAGGGCCACCAGCGTGGGCTGCTTCCCGCCGGTGCTCGGCCCCAGCCCGACGTCCCTCGCCAGGCCCTCGGCGGCGAGGTCGCTCACGAGCTCGCCGACGCTCGTCCTGGTCAGCCCCGTCAGCCGCGCGATGTCGGCACGGGAGATCGGGCCCAGATCGTAGATGGTGCGCAGCACGAGACTCGCGTTGTAGGCACGGGTCTGCGCGTGCGTCGCCTTGGCCGATGACTCGATCCGTGTCACGTTCGGCTCGTCCTCCTGCCGGTGCCCTCGCCCGGCCTGTCGCGTGCCCGACTGTTGCGTGCCTGAATCCGGGCCAAATCTTTGTCCAGTGAATGGGCAAAGGTTCGATCGGGCCGGATGCTAGCGGTCCCGTCCCACTTTGTCCATACCCCTCACAAAGATTCTCGTGGGGCGGAGTCTGGGGCTTACGGGGCGGCGCGGACCTGCGGCCACACCCCGCCAGAGCCGCTCGCCCAACGCCGCCATGACCGTTCGGCGCCGAGCCGAGGCCACACCCCGCCAGATCACCATCACATGA
>CAYMTJ010000061.1:0-15913 GCA_964393345.1 uncultured Anaerolineaceae bacterium
CGGTGATGCGGCTCGTCACGTACGTCGCCCGCATCGCCCCGGCCCACGCCGCGAACGCGCTACGCGCGACGACGTACGCGAGGATCCAGACCCGCGCCGGCTCCCAGGCGTCCGTCTGGAGGGTCGCGAGCGCGAGGAGGACCACGCCGGCGTCGCCGATGATCGAGTAGCCGACCACGTGCTCCAGGTCGTCCTGGATCCACGCGGCAAGGGCCGCCAGCACGATCGACACGATGCCGAACGCGAGGATGATCGTGCGTTCCGTGCCCATGTCCACGATCGGCAGGAGCGGGGCGATCGAGGCGTCCGTCCAGGTCAGCGCCACGACCGCGAACGCCGCCGGCCCCCAAGCGGTGACGACGGGAAGCGCCGTCTCGGGCACGGAATCCGTCAGGCGGGCCGCCCACACGTGGAAGGGGATCGACCCGAACCGGATCGCGACGGCCAGCGCGAAGGCGAGATAGGCGAGTCCGAACACGACCGGCTGCGCGGCCAGCTCGCTGAGGTCCCGACCGATCCACGCCGTGGCCGCGATGGCCATGGCTCCCGCGACGACGAGGGCCCGCAGGACCCGGATCCCCACGGTCGCTCCGGCTCGACCGCCGGCCGGGGAGAGGCTCAGCAGGACCCCCAGCAACCCGCCGGCGGTGGCGGCGATGACGGCCATCCTCGGATCCGGCAAGGCGAGCGCGAGGGCGCTCGCGCCGAGCGTCCCGAGGGTCGCCGCCGGCACGTCCCGTCGAGACCCGGCGGCAAGGCCGACGATCGCGAGCGCGAGACCGGTCACGGAGCCGAACACGAGGAACAGGCGAACGTACGCGGACGTGGCCAGCGTCGACCCACCGATCACGATGGTCTCCCGCGGGTCCAGGGCGAGCGCCGCCACCACGGCCGCCACCAGCCCCACGACGCCGACCGTGACCGACACCGATTCGCGGGCTCGGCTGACCAGGGCGATGCCGGCCGCGCCGACGGTGACCGCCAGGAAGATCGCGAGCGTCACGACCGATCGCCCGGGAAGTGGTCCGCGGACCACAGCGGCTCGCTGTCGGCGTGAGCCGGTCGTCGTCGCTCGGGCTGGTGCCCCCGGACCTGCTCGCGGAGCCCGATGCTGGTCGAGAGACTGAACCCGTGCGGACCATCCCGGCGTGCGCCGTAGGCCAGGACCCCGATCACGCCGGCGAGACCCACCACGAGACCCGCGGTGACGAGCTGCTCGAGCGCATTGGGCGTCCCGCCGAGGCCGACCCTGACCAGCAGCGATCCGTGCGTGAGCAGGAGCGATCCCATCCCGATCCGGATGACGTCCCGACCGGTGATCAGCGGCACGATCGACAGCGCCGCCAGCGCGAACCCCGCGCCCTGGGCGAGCGACGGACCGAGGCCGACGGCGCCGAGCCCGTGGACGGCGACGCCGGCGATGAGGGCCGCCAGCGCGACGGCTCCTTCGGCGGCCCAGCCGAGTCGCGAACCACCCGTCGGCGCGTCCTCGCCGCGCACGGCGATCATCAGCAGATAGACCGCGAGGACCGCGGCGACCGCCCGGGCGGCGAGCCCCATGGTGTCCGCGATGGGTTCGGCGAGGATCGGCGCCCCGATCAGGGGGGCCGCCAGGCCCAGGACGGCCGATCGGGCATCGTGCGCCGAGGCGGCGATCACCGCACCGACCACGATGACGATCGCGACCGCTACCAGGACGGGGTTCACGGTGACGCCGGGATCAGCTCCGGGTAGGTGGGCGTGGGGAGCACGCCGAAGGTGTCGATCGGCCAGTACCGGAGCCAGGCGCGACCGATGACGTTGCCCACCGGCACGGGACCGAACTGTCTCGAGTCGGCCGAGTTGCTGCGGTGATCGCCCATCAGGAAGAGTTCCCCGGTCGGGATCGTCCAGCGCGAGCGCTCCGGATCGGCCGTCGTAGGCTCGGGCTCGTCATCGTCGGTCCGCGTATAGAGGTACGGCTCGTCGATCGCGACGCCATTGACGTACACGAAGCCGTTGTCGCGGACTTCGAGCGTGTCACCGCCGATCCCGATCACCCGCTTGATGAACGGCGTGCGATCCGGCTGGACCCAGTCCTCGGGTGGCTCGAAGACCACGATGTCGCCTCGGTCGTAGGTGTCGAACCGCGGTGTCAGCTTATCCACGAGGACGTACTGCTCCGGCGCCAGGGTGTGCTCCATCGACTGCTGCTTGACCTTGTAGGGCTGCGCGACGAAGTTCTGGATGACGAAGAAGATGATGAGGGTCAGAGCGAGCGTCTCGACGATCTCGAGGAGACACCCGAGCGCGGGGCGTTTGGTCACGAAGCGGGTTTCTGGCTCACAAGACCGGCAGTATAGGGGCTGCCCCGGGCACCCGCCCCCACGCTGTTTGACCCGCGCTTTCGCCGCTTGCTACACTCCCCGACGGTCTGCACGGACTTGATCCACGACCGGTGTCGTGCCGAGCCCGGGCAGCGCCCCCCGAAGCACCGCCCCCGATGGCGCCTGTCACGCGTCCCGGTCCGATGGCGGTCAACAGCCCAGCCCTGGAGGACCTTCTGACCCTGATGGATGCCGGTGCGCTCCAACTGATCATCCTGCCTGCGGGCCTCATCGCGGTGCTCTTCGCCATCTACCTCGCGCGTGATGTCCTCGCCAGGGACACGGGCACGCAGGAGATGCAGGACGTCGCCGGGACCATCTTCGAGGGGGCCGTCGCCTTCATCCGTCGTCAGTACACGACGATCGGCATCCTGGCCATCGTCGGCACGTTCATCATCGCGGCCGTCATCTCGATCTTCGAGACCGAGGATGTCGCCGACACGGCGGTCTTCGGGCTCGACCTTGGCTGGCGCACCGGGCTCGCGTTCCTCGTCGGGGCCGCGTGTTCGATGGCGTCGGGCATCATCGGGATGTACATCAGCGTCAAGGCCAACGTCCGCACCGCCGCCGCGGCCCGCCGAAGCCTCGTCGAGGCCGTCCAGGTGGCGATGCGCGGTGGGGCGGTCTCGGGCTTCCTCGTGGTCGCGCTGTCGCTGCTCGGCGTGTACGGGATCTTCACGCTCTTCGGCGGCCTCGAAGGCGGCCAGGCGACCAAGGACGCCCCGTTCCTGATCGTCGGCTTCGGGTTCGGCGCCTCGTTCGTGGCGCTCTTCGCCCAGCTCGGCGGCGGCATCTACACGAAGGCCGCGGACGTCGGGTCGGACCTCGTCGGCAAGGTCGAGAAGGGTATCCCCGAGGACGACCCCCGCAATGCCGGGGTGGTCGCGGACCTCGTCGGCGACAACGTCGGCGACTGTGCCGGCCGTGGCGCCGACCTCTTCGAATCGACCGCCGCCGAGAACATCGGCGCGATGATCCTCGGCGTCGGCGTCTACACCATCGCCCTCGCGGCCGGCTGGCCGAACCCCGAGGCCTGGATCTTCTTCCCGCTGGTGGTCCGCGCGTTCGGGCTGCTCTCGACGATCGTCGCGATCTTCTTCATCCGCGGCAAGGAAGACGAAGACCCGATGAACATGCTGAACCGCGGCTACTGGGTCACGACGATCCTGTCGGTCGGCGCCCTCTTCGTGACCACCAACGTCATGCTCCAGACGACCGGCAACGCGCCCTCGGGCGTCCCGGTCTGGCTCTACTACTTCGCCGCGGGTGTCGTGGGCCTCGCGACGAGCGTCGCGTTCGTGTACATCACGCAGTTCTATACGGCCGGGACCTTCCGGCCCGTCCGGGAGATCGCGGAGGCGTCGCGGACCGGACCGGCCACCAACATCATCTCGGGCACCGCGGTGGGCTACGAGACGACGTTCGTCACCGCCATCACGATCGGCATCGCGCTGTTCACGAGCCACTGGCTCGGATCCCAGGCCGGGATCACGAACGAGGCGGGCCACGACGTCGGCGGGATCTTCGGGACCGCCGTCGCGACGATGGCGATGCTCATGACGACCGCCTACATCCTCGCGATGGACACGTTCGGACCGATCACCGACAACGCGGGCGGCATCGCCGAGTTCAGCCGTGCCGAGAAGGGCGCGCGCGAGATCACGGACCGCCTCGACGCCGTCGGCAACACGACCAAGGCGCTGACCAAGGGCTATGCGATCGCGTCCGCGTCGCTCGCCGCGTTCCTGCTGTTCTCCGCCTACATCGACAAGGTCAACCTCATCCAGACGCGTCGCGGGGAGCCGCTCCTCGAGGCCGTCAACCTCGCCGACGTGAGCGTCTTCATCGCCGCCCTCATCGGCGCGATGCTGGTCTACTTCTTCAGCTCGCTCGCGATCCGCGCCGTGGGCAAGACGGCCCAGTCGATCATCGTCGAGGTCCGTCGCCAGTTCCGGGAGATGCCCGGGATCATGGATTACACGCAGCGACCGGACTACGCCCGCGTCGTGGACATCACGACCAAGGCCGCCCTGCGCGAGATGATCGCTCCGGGTCTGGTCGCGGTGGCCACGCCGATCGTCGTCGGGCTCCTGCTCGGCGCCGAGGCGGTCGCCGGCATGCTGATGGTGGGCACCATCTCGGGCGTCATGCTCGCGACGGTCCTCAACAACGGGGGCGGCGCTTGGGACAACGCCAAGAAGTACATCGAATCCGGCAACCTCAAGGACGCCGATGGCAACGTGCTCGGCAAGGGCTCGGACGCGCATGCGGCCGCGGTCGTCGGCGATACCGTGGGTGATCCGTTCAAGGACACCGCCGGCCCCTCGCTCCATGTCCTCGTGAAGCTGCTCGCGACGATCACCCTGGTCCTCGCCCCGCTCTTCATCCGCTAGATGAGCCGACGCGTCTGACGGTCCATGCCGGCCCGAACCGAGAATCGTCGTGGATGACGGCCCCGCGCAAGGCGTCCGCGAGCACGGGAGCGAGCGCACTTCACGGTGCGTGAGCGACCGCGCGCAGCGGACAACGCCGCGCCGGGCCGTCAGGCACGACGCCTAGAACATGGACACACTCCTCCAGGCACTCGTCATGGGGATCGTGCAGGGGCTCACCGAGTTCCTGCCGGTCTCGTCGTCCGGGCACCTGATCCTCGTTCCGCATCTCTTCGGGTGGGACGACGCCTTCATCAACTCGCTCGCGTTCAGCGTCGTGCTCCATATCGGGACGCTCGCGGCGCTGCTCATCTACTTCGTCCGGGACTGGGCTCGCCTCATCCCGGCCGGTCTCGCCGCCGTGCGCGATCGCTCGTTCCGGGGCGATCCTGACCGGCGGCTGGCCTGGCTCCTGCTCGCGGCCACCATCCCGGCGGCGGTGATCGGGTTCGCCCTCGAGGGCGTGATCGCGACGGCCTTCCGCGGGGTCACCCTCGTCGCGGTGATGCTCGTCGTCGGCGGGATCGTGTTGCTGATCGCCGACCGCGTCGGTCCCCGGACGCGCGAGATCGGCGGGATCACCTTCCCGATCGCGATCGGCCTGGGCGCGGCCCAGGCGCTCGCCCTCGTCCCGGGGATCAGCCGCTCCGGGATCTCGATCGCCGCCGGACGGCTCGTCGGGCTGGACCGACCCGCCGCCGCGCGCTTCAGTTTCCTGATGGCCACCCCGATCACCGCCGGCGCCGCGCTGTTCGAGGTGCGCAAGCTCGTCGCCGGGGAGGCCGGGGTCGACGTCAGCGCCGGGCCACTCGTCGTGGGCGTGGTGGCGTCGTTCGTGTCCGGGATCGTGGCGATCCGGGTCCTGCTGGCCTTCCTGCGCTCGAACCCCCTCGACGTGTTCGTCGCGTATCGGGTCGTGCTGGCGATCGCGGTGGGTATCCTCATGGTGACCGGCATCCGACCGGCCTGAGCTGGGCGTCCACCGATGGAGGTCATGAAGCAACTGCGCCAGCGGGCCATCCGCGATCTCGTGGAGCAGCGGCCCATCCGGACGCAGCAGGAACTCGCCGTCGCGCTCCGCGAGCGCGGGTTCCGGACGACGCAGGCGACGATCAGCCGGGACGTCGCCGACCTGGGGCTGATCAAGGTCGGCCGCGACGGGACGGTCGCGTACGGGCTGCCGCCACGACTGGTCGAGGCCGAGACGTCCGGGGAGGATCGGCTCCGCGCGCTCCTCGCCGACCTGCCGCTCGAGGTTCACGAGGCCGGTCTGCTCCTCGTCCTGCGTACCCTGCCGGGGTCCGCGCACGCGATCGCGGCCGCCCTCGACCGTGCGCGGTGGCCCGACGTCGCGGGCTCCATCGCGGGCGACGACACGGTCTTCGTGGCGTTCGCGGACCGGGCCGGTCGGGCTCGGACCAAGGCCCGTCTGCAGCGGCTGGCCGACGGCGGCCGGGGGCGCGACTGAGCACCTCCGCAGCCGGGCGGTCGGCTTTGACACCCACCACGCCCGCGACTACCATTCGGGCCCGGTCAGAACTTCAGGCGCGCGCGGACCAGAACCCGCCGCAGGCCTGGAGTTCTTTCCTTTCCGACAGGACCGCCCAGCCGGTCTACCCACAGAGCGAACCTGCAGTGCGGGGGTCCCGGCCGTGAACAACAAGCCGACGTATCTCTCCCGAGATGGTCTCGACAAGCTCCGTGGCGAGCTTGACGAGATGATCAGCGTCAAGCGCCCCGAGGTCGCCAACCGCATCCACGATGCGAAGGAGCACGGCGACCTGTCGGAGAATGCCGAGTACGAGGACGCCAAGAACGAGCAGGCCTTCGTCGAGGGACGGATCCAGACGCTCGAGGCGATCATCAAGAACGCCACGATCATCGACGAGCACCACTCCACCGACCACGTCCAGATCGGGTCCACGGTCGACGTCGAGTCGCCCGACGGCAAGGAGAAGTTCACGATCGTGGGCTCCGCGGAGGCCAAGCCGGCGGAGGGTCGGATCTCCAACGAGAGCCCCGTCGGGCGCGCGTTGCTGGGCAAGAAGAAGGGCGAGAAGGTCGTCGTGAAGGTGCCGGCAGGTGACTTCACCTACAAGATCGTCGGCATCAGCTAGCGCGCGCCGGAGCACGCATGGACTGGGCTGACGAGCTCGCGGCCTCGGTCCGCGACCGCGGGCCGCAGGTCGTCAACGACTCGAAGACGCCATCAGGCACGGTCCACGTCGGCAGCCTTCGCGGTCCGGTCATCCTGGACACGATCGCCCGGGCGCTGCGCGCCAACGACATCGAGACGACGCTGCTCTACGGCGTCGACGACCTCGACCCCATGGATGCGCAGGCGCTCCTCACCCCCGACGCGATCGAGCGCGAGATGGGACGACCGCTGGCGCACGTCCCGGACCCGGTCGGCGACTGTCATCCGAGCTACGCCCGACACTTTGCCGGGATCTTCATCGACACCTTCGCCGGTCTCGGGATCCACCCCGACCGGTATTACTGGATGAGCGACATCTACCCGACGGGCGCCATGGACCCGTACATCCGGACCGCGCTCGACCGTGCCGCCCAGGTCCGCGACATCTATCGTCGGGTGGCCAACGTCCAGCACCCGGACACCTGGCACCCGGCCGGCGTGATCTGCCCCACCTGCGGCAAGGTCGGGACCACGATCGTGACCGACTGGAACGGAGAAGAGGTCTACTACGAGTGCCGGCCACGACTGGTGGAGTGGGCGACCGGCTGCGGGAGCGCCGGTTGGATCTCACCCTTCGGCGGGGCGGCCAAGCTTCCGTGGAACCTCGAATGGGCGGCCCAGTGGTCGCTGTTCGGCGTGACCATCGAACCGTGCGGCAAGGACCTCTCGACCGCCGGTGGATCGCGCGATCGCTCGGACGCCATCGCCCGTGAGGTCTTCGAACGCGAACCGCCGCTCAACGTGCCGTACGAATTCCTGAACATCGGTGGCAAGAAGATGTCCACCTCCAAGGGTCGGGGAGCCGCGGCGCACACGATGGCCGAGGTGGTGCCGCCGGAGCAGCTGCGGTTCCTCTTTCTTCGCCCCAAGCCCAACCACGCCATCGACTTCGACCCCGAGGGCACGGACCAGATCCCGCGCCTGTTCGACGAGTTCGACAAGTTCGCCGCGGCCACCGACGGCCGCGAGGTCAGGGGCGACCTGCCGCCCGGGTTCGCGGCCACGTTCCGGTATGCCCTGCTCGATCCGGGCGCGGACGTCGCGGCGGAGGCCGGGGCCTTCCGGCCCGCGTTCTCGCACCTGGCCCTGCTGCTCCAGATCCCCGGCGTGGCGGTGGACGAGCGGGTAGCGGACGAGAAGGGCGCGACCTTGACGGCCCGCGAGACCGCGATCCTCGCGGAGCGGACGGCGGCGGCGCGGGCCTGGCTCGACACGTATGCGCCGGAACGGGCGGTGGTCCGCGTCCAGGACGCGCTGCCCGACGAGGCCGCCTCCCTCGACGATGGCCAGCGCGCCTATCTGGGCGCCCTCGCGGAGCGAGCGTCGGCGTCGGCGCCGACCTCGGGCGACGCCTGGCAGGACGCCATCTTCGCGACGGCGGGGGAGCGCGGGATCGAGGCCAAGGCGGCGTTCGACGCCCTGTATCGTTCGTTCCTGGGTCGATCCAACGGCCCGCGCGCCGGGTGGCTTCTCGCCAGCCTGGACGCGGCGTTCGTGATCGGTCGGCTTCGGGAGGCAGCGGCGTGAGCGTCGGGCTGCAACGGCTGCGCGAGGAACCCGAGGTCATCCGTGACGGCGCGATCCGCAAGGGCGAGGACCCGGCGCTCGTCGAGCGCGCCCTCGAGCTGGACGCGACGCGACGCCGACTGCTCGGCGAGAGCGAGGCCCTCAAGGCCGAGCGGAACGCCGCGTCGAAGGGCGTGGGTGAGGCGATCAAAGGCGGTGCCGCACCCGATGGGCCCGAGGTCGCGGCGCTGAAGGCGAGGTCGACCGCCGCCGGCGAGCGGATCAAGGCCCTTGACGCGGACGTCGTCGACGCCGAGGCGGCCCTCGATGATCTCCTCCTGCGCATCCCCAACCCACCCGACGCCGACATCCCCGTCGGCGGCGAGGAGGCGAACGTCACGATCCGCACGTGGGGTTCCCAGCTCCCGCACGACGAACCGCTCCGGGGCGAGGTGGGCGCGGACGCTCCGGCCGGTGGCGCGACCTGGACACGCAAGCCGCATTGGGAACTCGGTGAGGCGCTCGGGATCCTGGATAACGCCCGCGGCGCGAAGATCACGGGCTCCGGGTTCCCCGTCTACAAGGGCGCCGGATCCGCGCTCCAGCGCGGGTTGATCAGCTGGTTCCTCGACGTCCACACCCGCGAGAACGGGTTCACCGAGGTCTGGCCGCCGGCGGTCGTCAACGCGGACAGCGCCCGCGGCACCGGACAGATCCCGGACAAGGAAGACCAGATGTACGTCGTGACGCGCGACGACCTGTACCTGGTCCCGACCGCCGAGGTCCCGGTCACCAACCTGCACCGCGACGAGATCTTCGAGACCGCCGACCTGCCGCTGCGGTACGCCGCGTACACGCCGTGTTTCCGGCGCGAGGCGGGGGCCGCCGGCAAGGACACCCGCGGCATCCTGCGGGTCCACCAGTTCGACAAGGTGGAGATGGTCCTCTTCGAGCGGCCGGATGACAGCCCGGCCGCGCTCGAGTGGATGACCGAGCGCGCCGAGATCCTGCTCCAGCGCCTGGGCCTCGCCTATCGGGTGCTGCTGATGAGCACGCGCGAGATGGGGTTCACGCAGGCGCGCAAGTACGACCTCGAGGTCTGGTCGCCCGGCGTGGAGCGTTGGCTCGAAGTCAGTTCCTGCTCCAACTTCCGCGACTTCCAGGCTCGCCGCATGGCGATCCGCTACCGACCCGAACCGGGCGCGAAGCCGGAGCTCGTCCACACGCTCAACGGGTCCGGCCTGGCCCTGGCCCGGGTCGTCGCGGCGATCCTGGAGACGTACCAGCGCCCCGACGGCGCCGTGGACGTGCCCGAGGTCCTGCGCCCGTATCTGGGTCGCGACGTCATCGAGGCGGTCGACTAGCCGATCCTCGGTCGCCCGTGGTGCCCGACCGCACCTGACCGGTGTGGCGGCCCGGACCCGGACGATGGTCCCGTGGGAACCGTCCCGCTCCTCTCGTACGCTCGGCGCGTCGGCCCCTGACGTGACTGGAGTCACTGCGTCTTGTTCGGTTCGGAACCGCGATCCCGCCGCCCGGTCCTGCTGTTGCTGGTCTTCGGCGCGTTCCTGGCGATCGTGGGCATCACCGCAGCCGGCCAGTCGACGATCGTCACCTCCAACTTCGACGTCATCACGCTCGAGACCATCGTCGGGGGCGACGCCTCGACCGTGGCCCGGTTCGCCTCGTCGAGCCTGAAGCTCAGTGACGTGACGACCGGCACGGCGGTCACCCCGGCCCGCGCTGCGGAACTCGAGGCCCAGCTCGCGGCGATGGCCCGCGACGGCATCCTGCGCATCGAGCTGTACCGCGCCGACGGCGTGCACATCGCCTCGAGCAGCGCCCCCACGCGCTCCGGCCTCGCTCCACCGTCCATGGATCCCACCCCGGACGCGTCGATCGTGGCGGCGGCCGAGGCGAACGCGGCGGTGGACGACCTGGGCAGGCCGGAGATCCTGCGTGCTCGACTGCCGATCACGGACGACGGTGGCCAGGTCCTCGCGGCGGCGCTGGTCTTCCGTGACGCCGGCCCGATCCTGGCGCGCCTCGACACCATCCGCTGGCAGGTCGTCGCGGTCACCCTGAGCGCGGCGGCGTTCGCGAGCGCGCTCCTGTTCTTCATCTTCCGGTCCGCCCAGCGGCGCCTGACCCGACAGACCGCCGAACTCGTCGAGGCGACGCGGACGGACGCCCTGACCGGGACGTTCAACCACGGCACGCTCGTGGCGGACCTGGCCGGCCGCATCGAGGCTGCCAAGGAGGACGGGGCCGCCATCGGCGTCGCCCTGGTGGATCTCGACAACTTCACGCTCCTCAACGACAACCACGGCCACGTGGTCGGCGATGAGGCCCTCCTGACCGTACTCGAGCTGCTGCGCGAGGTCGCGCCGGAGGAGGCCATCCTCGGGCGCTACGGACCGGACGAGTTCCTCGTGATCGCCCCGGCGCCGGTCATCCATGCCCTGGAACCTGCGATCCAGTCACTGCGCACCAGGCTCGTCGAGCGGAGCCTCGACGTCGGGTCCCCGGATCGGCTCCCCATCACGATCAGTGCCGGGATCGCGAGCTATCCGCGAGACGCGACGTCGCTCACGGTCCTGCTGGCGACCGTGGCGGCGACGCTCGGTTCGGCCAAGGCGAGCGGCGGCGACGACGTCAGGGTCGCCGGAACGGAGGACGCGGACGGCAGCGGGACGTCGAGCTTCGACGTCCTCCAGGGTCTCGTCTTCGCGGTCGACACCAAGGACCGCTACACGAAGCGCCACTCGGAGGACGTCGCCCGCTACGCCGTCTTCCTGGCGCAGCAGCTCGGTCTCGACGACGCGACGATCGGGACGATCCGGGTCGCCGGACTCCTCCACGACGTCGGCAAGATCGGGGTCCCGGACGGGGTCCTGCGCAAGCCCGGCAAGCTGAGTGACGAGGAATTCGAGATCATCAAGCAGCATGTCGTGCTCGGCGACATGATCGTCCGCGACCTGCCCGAGATCGACTCGGTCCGTGCGGGGATCCGCCATCACCACGAGCGGTGGGACGGCCGGGGCTACGTCGACCGGCTCGCCGGCGAGGAGATCCCGCTCATCGGGCGGATCCTGGCCGTCGGCGATACGTTCTCGGCGATGACCACGTCGCGGCCCTATCGCAAGGCGATGGACGTGCGCGAGGCCATCCGGCGCCTCGAGGATGCGGCCGGGACACAGCTGGAGGAGTCGCTCGTCGTCGCGTTCGTCCACGGGCTCGAGACGGTCGCGGACGCGCCGCTTCCGGGCCACGACGCGTCGATCCGCCTATGGACCCCACGGGCCGTCGCATGACCGGCGGCGTCTCGGGCCCGCGTCGCCACGTCGCTGTGCTCGCCCTCATCGGGTCGCTGGTCGCGATGCTGGGGATGCCGCTCACCGCGCGCGCGGCGCTCATCGGCCAGGCGAACGACGACGCCTACAGCACGCCCTATGAGACGGACCTCCACGTGTCGGCCCCGGGCGTGCTGGACAATGACCTGAACATCGGCAGCGCCGATCCCGAGGTCACGAACGACGTGGACCATGGCGCGCTCGTGCTTCGCTCGAACGGGTCATTCGACTACGTCCCGGATGACGGGTTCAGCGGCGTGGACACCTTCGTGTACCGGGTCCCGGTCCTGCTGGGCTACACGTCGGCGACCGTTCGCATCACCGTGTCCCCGGCCCCCACACCCACGCCCACTCCGGCACCGACACCGACCCCGACGCCCAAGCCGACGCCGACCCCGACCCCGACCCCCACACCCACACCGACGCCCACGCCACGCCCGTCAGTGTCGCTGCCGCTCCCGTCGCCGTCGCTGCCCCTCCCATCGATCCCGCTGCCTGGACCGTCCGCGAGCCCTACCCCGAGCCCCAGCGTCTCCGGAGGTCCTTCGCCGTCCGCATCCCCCTCGGCCTCCGCGAGTCCGAGCCCGGGCTCGAGCGCGACCCCGACCGCGTCGCCGGCCGGGACGGCCGGGGCCGGACCGACGGCTCCCCCTGGACCCGGGACGCCCCCTGGACCGCTGTCGGTCGCCGGCGTGCCGGCCGAGCCCGGCGACGGTCTGGGGACGGGCACGATCTCCACGAGCGGCCTCGGGTTGTCGGTCACGTTCCTTGTCCCGACGCTCGCGCTCACGCTTCCGGGACTGTTGCTGATGCTCGCCGTCCTGGCCCAGGGCGTCGGGGCGCTGGCCTGGATCCCGTTCGTCCGGCGCAACCTCGGGGACCGCGACGCCCGAACCCGGCGGCCCCGACCGGCGGCGGGTCGCTGACCGACGGGCAGGGCCGGGCCACCGGCGGCGGGCCGCTCGCCATAGGACTTCCGAGTCGTATCGGTACTGCCCGGGCGTTCCGTATCGTCACGCGACCTTCGAGACCATGCGAGGCGGCGTCGACGTCCGAGATGTTCAAGACCATCCAGCGCCTACCGCGTCTGACCCTGATGATCCTGGTGTACGGGATCTTCCTCGTGGTGGTCGGCGTGACCGCGGTCGTCCTGACCGTCGTCATCTCCGCGCACGTCTCGACGGCGTCCCTGAACGCGACCGTCGGCGCCGATGCCGCCCTGGTCCGGCTCTTCGTGACGAGCACCCTGTCTCCTGACGATCTCGGGGCCGCGGGTCCGACGCCGTCGCGGCAGGCGGATCTCGAGCGACGACTGGCCTTACTGATCGACCCGAACAAGATCCTCCGCGTGGAGGTCCGCCTGCCCGATGGTCGGGTGATCGCCGCCGATGTCCCGGCGTCCCGGGGATCGACGGCCGTCCCGAGCGAGGACTTCGCCACCGTGATGAGCGGGCGGTCGGCGACGGCGACCATCATCGGCATCGAGGCGAGCGAAGCGACCGGCCCCGTCCTTCCGACGACGAACGTCCTGCGCGAGTACTTCCCGCTCGTCACCGAGGGTCAGGTCCGCGCCGTCGTGGGCGTGTGGCGAGACGCGGTGCCGATCCTCGAGCAGCTCGAGACCGTCCGCCAGACCATCGTCGTCATCACGCTGGCGGCGGGATCCTTCGCGGCGTTCGTGCTGTATCTCGTCTTCCGCTCCGCCCAGGGCCGGATCAGCCGCCAGACCGATGCGCTTCTGGAGGCGACGCGTCGTGACACGCTCACCGGAACGTTGAACCATGGAGCGCTGGTCGAGCGACTGGCCCTCGCCGTCGAGGAAGCGCGCACGGCCGAGACACAGATCGGGGTCGCGCTCATCGACATCGACAACTTCCGCCTGCTCAACGACAACTACGGACACGATGCGGGCGACCAGGCCCTGCTCGTCATCGTCGGGCTCCTGGCGTCCGAGCTGCCAAGGGGTGTCGCGTTCGGTCGATCAGGCCCGGACGAACTCCTCGTCGTGGCGCCGGGAGTGGCGGTCATCGAGGTCGAGGATGCCCTGGTCAGGGCGCGCGCTGCGCTGGCGGATCGCGCCCTCGACGTCGATTCGGCGGAGCGATTGCCGCTGACGTTCAGCGCGGGCCTGTGCAGCTACCCGGCGAGCGCTGCCTCCGCGGCCGGCCTGCTGACGGTGGCGGCGAACACGCTCCAGGAGGCCAAGACCAGTGGTGGCGATGTCATCCGGGTCGCCGGTGCGATCAGTGGCCAGCCGGCCGAGACGCGGACCTTCGATGTCTTCCAGGGGCTCATCCTCGCGGTCGACACGAAGGACCGGTACACGAAGCGGCACTCGGAGGATGTCGCCCGCTACAGCGTGTTCCTGGCGGAGCGCCTGGCGCTCCCGCCGGACCTCGTGGACACGATCCGGATCGCCGGCCTGTTGCACGACGTCGGCAAGATCGGCATCCCGGATCAGATCCTGCGCAAGCCTGGGGTGCTGACGGCGGACGAGTACGAGATCGTCAAGCAGCACGTGGCCCTCGGCGACATGATCATCCGCGACCTGCCAGGCATCGAGACGATCCGCTCGGGGATCCGCCATCACCACGAGCGCTGGGATGGCGAGGGATACCTGCACCGGCTCAGCGGCGAGGACATCCCACTGATCGCCCGGATCCTCGCGGTGAGTGACGCCTTCTCGGCGATGACGACCACGCGCCCCTACCGCAAGGCGCTGCCGGTCAGCGAGGCGCTCGAACGCCTCGTCGACGCGTCGGGCTCGCAGCTCGACGAGGCGTTGGTCGAGTCCTTCGTCACCGGGATCGAGACGGCCCCGGACGCCCCGTTGCCGGGCGCGGACGTGCACTCGATGCGCCTGTGGACGCCGTACCACCAAGTGGCCTGATGCGTCGGTCCACGGTCGTGATCACCGCGGTCCTGGCCGTTGCCGTGTTCGCCGCCGCCCCTATCCACGCGACAGCTGCACCGCCGCCCTGGACGATCACGCGCACACCGGGCTTCATCGACAACGGCGCCAAGACGGCGATCAAGGTCACCTTCAGCAATCGGGGAGGGCCTGCGGGCGACGATCCTCTGGGATGCGTGACCATCGCGATCCCTCCACAGTTCGCCGTGTCGAGCGTGATCGTCACCGCCGAGCCGGCCGGCACGGACTGGACCGCCTCCGCAGCCGGTGGCACCGTCTCCATCCGGGCGTCGAGCCCCGGCGATCGCCTCGACCCGAAAGCACACAACACGTCGGTCTCGGCCTCCATCTCGGTCACGGGTTCGGCCGTGGGCACGTACGACTGGGTCGCCGACGCCTGGTCGTCGACCGACTGCGGCGGGCCCTTTGACGCGCCGGTCACCCTCCCGGTCCAGATCAAGCCGGGCACGCCGACCCCGACCCCCTCGCCCACCCCGACGCCGACCCCGACACCGCCGCCGACTCCGACGCCCCAACCGACGCCGACCCCGACGCCCGAACCCACGCCCGAACCCACGCCGACGCCGGCACGGTCCACGCCCACGCCGACATCGGGGAGCGGCTCCGGAGGCGGCGGCTCGACATCCGCCCCGACGCAGGGCGGGGCAGCGGGGTCGAACCCTGGCTCCGAGCCTGCCGGCAGATCGCCGGCTCCCTCGACGATCGCCGGTGGAGGGACCGGCTCGATCGCCGAGCCGCCGGGCAGCGACCTGACGATCCCGGGGCTCGGTCGGGGCACCGATCGCGACGCCGACCAGCCATTGGTCGACATGACCACCGCGGTGTTCGCGCCGTTCGGGGAGTCATTGGACTGGGCCGTCCCGGGCCTCGTGTTCTCGGTCCCTGGCCTGCTATTGATCGCCGCCGTCTTCGTGCAGATGATCGGAGCGGTGGCGTGGCTCCCCGTGGTGCGCCGCAAGATGGGGAGCTTCGGTCTCGGCGGACGGCACGGCGTGGGCCAGCGAGAGGGGTGACGACCCGCGGTATCCTGCGACGCGGAGAGGTGGCCGAGCGGTTGATGGCGGCGCTCTTGAAAAGCGTTGAGTCGAAAGACTTCGTGGGTTCGAATCCCACCCTCTCCGCCACCG
>CAYMTJ010000062.1:0-15528 GCA_964393345.1 uncultured Anaerolineaceae bacterium
TGCCGGGACAAGGCGGGAACCGTGCCGGAATGACGAGGGACCCCGCCGGGACGAGCGGGACCGTGCCGGGACAAGGCGGGAACCGTGCCGGAATGACGAGGGACCCCGCCGGGACGAGTGGGACCCGCGCCGGGACGAGGGGGACCGCGCCGGGCCCGCACCCGACCGCTACCAGCCGAAGCTGCCCAGCTCGCCCTTGATCGGGCCGACGATCTTCGAGGTGATCCAGCCTCCGTAGAAGCCGCCGGCCTGCGGGACGGCGCGTTCATCGCCGACCCAGGCCTCGTCGACCCGTCCGGCATAGAAGGCCAGGTGACCGGCCAAGGTTTCATAGCCCGGGGATGGATCCTCGTACGACCAGGCCACGTCCTCGATCCGTCGCCCGGATCGGGCATACGAGCGGTACGTCGCGGTGCCCTTCCACTCACAGGCCGACCGTCGAGCGGACGTGACGAGGTGGTCCAGCATCACGTCCTCGGGCGGGAAGTAGTACACCGGCGCACCGGCCGTCTCAAGGACCCGCAGCCCGCGTACGGTGTCGGCGAGCACGTCGTCCCCGACGATGACCCGCAAACGCTCGGGCACCGCCTCCACACGCGGGGGCCGCGGGTAATCCCAGACCGATTCCTGCCCGGGGCCGGGCGGGATCCGGACCGGTCGGGGTCGGTCGATCATGTCGTGGATACGCTCGAACCCTCGGCCCGGATCGATCTCGTCGCGCGTCGGCGCCCAAGCCGATCGATCCCGCGGCGCGTCGGCCCGACGGCGCGGGTCGAAGCCATCGGCCGGGACGTCAGCCGCCGCGCAGGATCGAGAGGATCCCTTCGAGCTGCTCGATGGTCAACTCGCCGCTTGCGCGCAGGGCCACCCGGCCGTCGGCATCGAGGAAGACCCAGAACGGGTAGCCGGACAGTCCGTACGCCGTGGCGACGGCATCGGTCGGATCGACGAGCACGGGGACGCTCCAGCCCGCCGATTCGAGCCAGGCATCGGGCGGGTAGTTGGGCAACGTCGGGTCGATCCCCGTCGCGACCGAGCGGAGGTCGACGCCCTCCGGCGGCCCGTTGGCATCGAGCCAGGTCTGCAGCAGCGTCACCTCGCGCTGGCAGTGCGGGCACCAATGCGCCAGGAAGATGATCACCTGGGGCCGCCCCGCCTCGCCGATCGTCACGGTCGACCCATCGAAGGAGGGTCCGGTCGTGACGGGCGCGGGCTGGCCGGCCGCCACGTCGTTGGTGGGGCTCTGCAGCCGCGCCAGCGACGTCCCGGTGATCACGGGCCCGGTCGGGGCCGTCGGGCTGGCAGCCGTCGGGCTGGCTGCTGGTGACCCGGCGATCGGCGCGGGTGACGCCCCGACGGCACCGAGCCCCGGGACGAGGAACGCGGCGACCGCCGCCGCGATGACCACGACGCCGACCGCGATCGGCAGGACGAGACGCTGACTCACAGCTTCACCTCGGATGCATGTTCGGAGCGCGGTCGTCGCATGGGGAGCGTCACGACCGCGATGATGAGCAGGAACGCGGACAGGGCCATCGTCGGCAGGCTGATCAGACCGAAGACGCGGAACCAGATGACCGAGCAGGACGGGCCGACACCGCAGGCCCCGGTATCGAGGGCCGGGATCCACTCGAGGGCGACGTGATACCCGGCGATGACGGCCCCGATCCCGGCGAGCGCCACGACGTACGGGATCACGGTGCGGTCCCGCCACGCGAACGCGAGCCACAGGATCACGGTGAGTGGGTACATGGCGATCCGCTGGAACCAGCACAGGCGACAGGGCTCGTACCCCGCGACCTCCGAGAAGTAGAGGCTCCCGATGGTCGCCAGGGTCGCCACGATCGCGGCCATGGCAATGGCGCTCGGTGCCGTCGCGGCACTCGCGGCCTCGAACGTGGCCCTCGTGCCGGGTCGCACCACGACGCTGACACGGGCGACGGCGACGACGAGGACGACGGCGAACGCGACGATGGTGAGCAGGGCGAAGAAGGTCTGGACCGTCGCTGGTGTCATCCGACGCCATCATCGGCCACCGCGGCCGATCCCGCCGCGAGCCATCCGGCCCGTGTCGCCGGGCGGAGCGGCCCGTTCGTCGGATCCGCCGTACGGCCTCCCGCGATACCGCGAGCGGCCCGTTCGTCCGGCCCGAGGACCGTCAGTCGCCGCCCTTGATCTCGAACCGCGAGAGCCGCCAGCTCGTCAGCAGGAGCGCGAGCAGGATGGCGATCGTCAGGACGGCCGCGGCGATCCCGCCATCGATCTGGTCGCCTCGAACCTGCCCGCCGAGCGCCTCGGCGACGCCCAGAGTCGCCTGGCGGATCGACAGGAACTTCGTCCCTTCGAGCAGCCCACCGAGGGCGCCCTCCCAGAGCAGGACGTAGACCAGGCCGACGACCAGCGCCCGCGGCGTCAGCGCACTCAGCCCGACGAACAGGGCCGCGTAGGCGGTCCCGCCGACCAGGCAGGCCAGCCCGAAGGCGAAGGTCGTCGACAGCTCGGCGTCCTCGAAGCCCCCGACCAGGAGTCCGGTCAGGACCGTGGCGGGCACGACGAGGATGGCGGTCGAGACGACCGCGATCGTGATCTTGGCGAGCGCGATGATCCAGCGCGGGACCGGCTTGATGAGCAGGTAGACGGCCGTGCCGTCCTCGATCTCGGATCCCAGCGCGGACGTCCCGAGGATCAGCGCCACGAGCGGCATCACGGTCCGCACGATCAGGAGGCCGAGGAAGCCATCGAGCTCCGGCCGACCGCCGCGCACCTCGACCAGGACGCCGAGCAGGACCGGGATCGCCGCCAGCAGCAGCATGAGGATCACGCGCCGTCGACCGAACAGCCCGCGCGCCGTCACGGCCAGCAGGGCGACGAAGGCGTTCATCGCCGGACCAGGTAGCTGAACACGCTCTCGAGCGAGTCGTCCGTGGGACCCACCTCGTACAAGGTGATGGCGAGGTCGCGCGCCACGATCGGGAGGAGGCGCGTGAAGGCGCCGAAGTCCGAGGTCCGGACCGACAGCCGCTCGCCGGCCAGCTCGGCCGCGAACACGTCCGGGTGGGCCAGGAGCGCCGCCGCGAGGCCGCGATCGTTCGAGGAGCGGATCCGGAACGTGTGCGGACGGTCGGTCATGAGCCGGCGGATCGACCGGAAGTCGCCGGCCGCGGCCAGGCGCCCGGCATAGACCACGAGGATGGAGTCGGCGAGCCGCTCGACCTCCTCGAGGATGTGCGAGGAGAAGAGGATCGTCCGGCCCGCGGCGGCCAGATCCGTGAGCAGCCGCATCATGTGCAGCCGCTGGCGAGGGTCCATGCCGTTGAACGGCTCGTCGAGGAGCAGGATCGCCGGATCGTGGACGAGGGCGCCGGCGAGCTTCGCGCGCTGGCGCATCCCCTTCGAGTACGTCCCGATCGGACGATGGGCGGCAGCCGCCAGTTCGACCGTGGCGATCGCCTGCTCGGTGGCCGCGATCGCGTCGGGGTGGCCCTGGAGCCGGGCGTTGAGGAGGACGAACTCGTGGCCGGTCAGGAACGGATGGACGACCTCGCGTTCGGGCACGAGCCCGATCCGCCGGAACATCTCGGGACGACCCCACGCCGTCTTGCCCTCGACCAGCACGACCCCCGCCGACGGCCGGAGGAGGCCCGCCATCAGGTGGAGCAGCGTCGTCTTGCCGGCGCCGTTCGGTCCGAGGAGCCCCGTGACCCCGGGCCCGAGCGCGAACGAGACGTCGTTGACCGCGACGACGTTGCCGTACCAGCGCGAGACGTGATCGACGACGAGCGCGGCGGTCGGCGCCGTCATGCGCTGATCCGTTGGTAGCGCCGGATCGTGAGCACCGTCGTGGCGATCGCCCCGAGCGCGGCCGTCCCGGCGTACAGCGGGCCGGGCAGCGCGATGGCGGCGATGACGGGGTTCTCCGAGATCGAGCCGAACAACCAGGCATTGGCGCCGTCGAGCACGTCGCCGGGGCTCACGAGGACCAGGAGGCGCCCGACGTCACCGCCGTCGAGCGTCCCGGCAAGGGCCACCACGACCGGCGGGATGAGCGATGTGGCGATGATGCCGGCCGTCGCATAGGCACGGCGCGGGGTCCACGCCGCGATCAGCGCCGCGATGCCGCCCAGCAGACCCGACGACAGCAGCCCCTGCATCACGAACCGCGGCACGGCGTGCGCCTCGTGGCCGAGGCCGGCGATCGGATCGGGGGCGACGAGGACTCGACCCACGAACAGGATGAGCTGCGGCACGAGGTCCATGAACAGCAGCGCCACCATGAGCCCGGCCGTCCGCGCGACCGCGTAGTCGGTCCTCGTCAGGACGCGGGAGAAGTACAGGGGCAGGACGCCGAACCGCTGGTCGCGTCCGAACAACTCCGGGGCCTGCGCGGCACAGAACAGCATCAGCAGCGTGACCGTCAGGCCGTGGTACGTCTCGTAGCGGACCGGCGATGCCTGGTCGAGCACATCGCCCGCCCCGGCCTGGGCGGCCAGTGCCGCGATGCCGACGGCGAGGATCGCGGGCAGGACCGCCAACCCGGTGAGGGTGATCGGGGCGATCTTGGCCCGGCCACCCCGCCCGATCCCGTAGGCGCTGCGCAGCGTCGTGCGGAACAGCGACGTCCGTGCCGCGCGCCGCCCGAGGCGCGGTCCGGTGTACCGCTGATAGCCGAGGTCATAGATGCTCCCCCCGGGGCCGCTCGCCCGGGTGGGCGCGCCGGCGCTCACCGAGCGGCCTCGACCGCCGTGTCCGGCGCTTCCGGCGCATCCGAGAACAGGTCCTCGAGTCCACGACGCCGCTGCTCGAGGCGCACGAGGGGCAGCCCGAGTTCGGCCAGGGCGTCCCGGACCTGGTCGTAGGGCCGGTCATCGTCGATCGGGACGACGACGGTCCGGCCGTCGATGGCCGGTACGAGGCCGCGAGCGGCGAGTGCGGCCGCCAGTGCGGTCTCGCCATCCTCCACCTCCACGACGAGATAGCCCGTCCGTTCCGTGAACGTGCCGAGCGGCGCCGCCCGAAGCAGGTGCCCGGCATCGATGACGACCAGGTGATCGCAGACGCGCTCGATCTCACCGAGCAGGTGGCTCGCGACGATCACCGCCATCCCGAACTCGACGCCCGTCCGCTTGACGAGCGCGAGCATCTCGTCGCGGCCCGCGGGATCGAGCCCGTTGGTGGGCTCGTCCAGCAGCAGCAGCCGGGGGTCGTGGACGAGCGCCTGGGCGAGCTTGACGCGCTGGCGCATCCCGGTCGAGTAGCCGCCGATGAGGCGATAGCGCTCTTCGTACAGCCCCACGTGGCGCAGCACCTCGGCGGTCCGCTCCCGGGCCGCCGTCCCGGGGAGCCCCGACATCCGGGCCATGTGGCTGACGAAGTCGGTGGCCGACGTATCCGCCGGGATCGAGTCGTACTCGGGCATGTACCCCACGAACTCGCGGATCGACGTCCCGCCCGATCGCACGTCCATGCCCATGACGGTGGCCGTGCCGGCGGTCGGCTCGAGGAGCCCGAGGAGGATCTTGAGCAGGGTGCTCTTGCCGGCACCGTTCGCCCCGACGAGCCCGATGATCCCGGGCTCGAGGGTGAGCGAGAGTTCCTCGAGCGCGACGACACCGCCGGGGTAGTGCTTCGTCAGCCCGTCAAGGGCGATCAGTGCCATCGCCCGCGAAGCCTAGCGTGTCCGGCGCACGACGCCGCCGCGATCCCGGTGGGGCCGGCCGGCCGGCACCCGTCGGGGTGCCGCGATGCGGTCACTCGAAGCGCAGGCTCGCCGCCACGTCATCGGCCGTCTCGAGGAGGTCGCGGAGGGTGGTACCCGCCGCGGGTCCGATCACGATCACGAGGTTGACCCCATCGACGTCGAGGGCCACGACCCGTGTCGTCCGACCCGGTTCGGCATGGATGACCAGGTCCCCGGCCACCAGGATGGCCGGACGAGCCCCGTCCGCCGGCGAGAGGTCCGTGGAGGCGCCGCGACGACCGTCGATGCGCACGGTCGCCGGGGCGGTCGCCGTCGCGTCGCTCGTCGCGGCGACGCCCCGGATGAAGGCGCGCGGGCCACCATCGGGGTCGTCCTGGGACGGGTCGACGAGCCCGACATCGATCGCGAAGGTCAGCGTCCCCTCACCACGCGTCAGGGAGACGATCGACCCTTCGTGGCGCGCCACGGTCCAGCCGTCGCCGACCGTGAACGCGAGCGGGAGGCCGAAGCCCGATGGCGTGTACCGGCCCGGATCGATACCGCAGGCGAGGTCCAGGAACGGACGACACAGCTCGACGGGCGCCGCGGTCCTGACCGGATCATCGGTGGCCGTCGGCGCCGCGGAGGAATCGTCCGTGAGCGTCGGCTCGTCCGTGGGCGGGTCCGACGCCCGGGCGATCGGGTCGCGCCCAGGTGGCGCGAAGGCCGCGACCGTCCCGGCGATGACCAGACCGATGATGGCGAAGACGACCAGCGACCGGCGCAGTCCGCCAT
Organism: uncultured Anaerolineaceae bacterium; assembly: GCA_964393345.1. Classification (GTDB taxonomy): domain Bacteria; phylum Chloroflexota; class Limnocylindria; order Limnocylindrales; family CSP1-4; genus SPCO01. The sequence goes on from CAYMTJ010000062.1 coordinate 6,473, forward strand.
CCGAACGATACGGGCGGCGGGAGGCGCCGGGTGCGGTCTGGGGAGTCGCGGCGGTCGTGGGCGCTCGCCGGCCACGCGACCAGGGCCGGCGCGACGCTCCCCGTTCGGCGTCGAGCGTGCCTCCCCTGGACGGATCCAGCCCGGCAGCGGGTACGTTCGTCCGCGTCGTGCCGGTCCGATCGATCTGCCCGACGACCGGCTCGAGGGCCGCCGCCAGCGCGCCGCCGTTCTCATAGCGGGCGGCCGGGTCGGGGTCGAGCGCGCGAACGACGACGGCATCGAGCGCCAGCGGGGTATTCGGTCGAAGCACGCGCGGCGACGGGGCTGGCGCGCCGACCCGAACGGCGGCGAGCTCGGCGGTGGTGGCCCCGCTCCATGGCCGACGCGCCGTGAGCGCCTCGAACATCACGAGCCCGAGCCCGTAGATGTCGGTCGCCGCCGATGTCGCCCGGCCCTGCGCCTGCTCCGGGCTGAAGTACTGGACCGAGCCGAGGGTCGTGCCGGGCAGGACCGCCTCCGCGTCGGCGGCGAGGCGGGCGATGCCGAAGTCGGTGATCATCGAGCGACCGTCGCGGGCCAGCATGATGTTGCCCGGCTTCACGTCGCGGTGGACGATGCCGCGCGTGTGCGCCGCGCTCAGGCCGCGAGCGACGTCCAGCCCCATCCGCGCGACGTCGCGGGGTGTCAGGGCCCCGTCGCGACGGATGCGCGCGGCGAGGTCCTCGCCCTCGATGAGTTCCATGACCATGTACGGGCCCGCGGGGTCCGTGCCGGTGTCCAGGCACGCCACGATGTTCGGGTGGCGCAGGACCGTGGCCGCGAGCGCCTCTCGCCGGAAGCGCTCGGCGAACTCGCGATCCGTGCTGATCTCGGGTCGGAGCAGCTTGATCGCGACGTCGCGTCCGGTGCGCGCATCGATCGCGCGGTGGATCGTGGCCATCCCGCCCCGGCCGATCACGCCGGTCAGTCGGTATCGGCCGGCGATCACCTGCGGAGGATCCTGGTCGGCGTGGCGTCCGGCGTCGTCGGTCACGCGGGGACGATACCCCGGACCCGCTCCGAGCCGGTTCGGGCGAGCAGCGCCGCCCGCGGGCCGCACCGGACCGGGTCGGTCCGGGATGTGGAGCGGGAGACGAGGCTCGAACTCGCGACATGCAGCTTGGAAGGCTGCCGCTCTACCAACTGAGCTACTCCCGCCCGAGGCGGTCTCGATGGTACCTCGAACCGGCCGAAGAACGGACCGCTCGGACGACGGGCGCTCCCGATGGCGCCCTCCCCAGGGACCCGGGCTGGCACCTCCTCGAGATGCCTTGACGGCGCCGCGCTCCCCCACCCACGATGACCGCCTTGAGCGCACACGCGGAACGAGGGGTGCCGGAATGGACGCCAACCAGATCCTCAAGGTCATCCACATCCTGGCGGCGATCACCGCGGTCGGCGCCAACATCACGTACACGTACTGGCTGCGCCGTGCCGGCCTGGACCGCGACCGGCTCGTCTGGACCATCGGCGGGATCCGGCGACTGGACAACGTGATCGCGACACCGGCCTACGTCGTCGTGCTCATCACGGGGATCCTGATGGTGGCGGGTGGACTGTTCTCGTTCCAGGCTGGCTGGATCCAGGCGGCCATCGCCCTGTACGTCGTCGTGGTGGTCGTCGCCATCGGCCTCTACGCCCCGGCGCTCAAGCGACAGCTCGAGGCCGCGGAGCAGGACCCGACATCCGGCGCCTACGCCGCCGCGGCGAGCCGCAGCAACCTCTTCGGGCTCCTGACGCTCCTCGCGGTGCTGGTGATCGTCGTCCTGATGGTGCTCAAGCCCTTCTGAACCCGGGGCTCCACCGACTCCGGAGCCGCGTAGACTCCACGGCGAAGGAGGACGCCATGGCCGACGCGACGGACGACCCCGCCACTCCCAGGAGCGCCGATCTGGACGAGGCCATCGCCAGGGTCCGCGAATCGGCCACGCGGCTCGGCGTCGAGCTCGACGAGGACGAGGCCGCCGAGTGGGTCCAGGCCATGGCCACCGAGGTCACCGGCGGCGACATCGTCATGGACGTCGATTCCGGCGTGTACGGCCACCGCGTCACGATGCTGGACTTCACCCAGACCGACCTTGCCCGGTTCCGCGAGATGGCCAAGGTGGTCGGGTTCGACGATCAGCCGCCGCACGTCCTGACCGCGCTGTCGATCTCCGGCTCGGCGGCCCAGAGCAAGGTCAACGCCTACCCGGCCGACTGCGACTTCTTCGAGCGGATCCACATCAAGGCCGACACGCGGGACGAAGCCACGACCATCCTGGCCGACCTCATGCGCGACAAGGCGCTCTCCACCGCGAGCGGACCCGGCCATCGGTTGTGGGAAGTCAAATTCGGGTCACATCCGGTCGCGGGGATGAAGGGCGGCCACCCGGTCCCGGTGGGTGCACCGATGTCGTGGACGCTCGAGGAAGTCCGAGCTGGTCAGATGGAGGTGATCGCCGAGGACGGCTCGATCGTCGTGCACACCTGGATGGACGCCTCGAAGGACCCGGGCTGGTGCAAGCTCGACTGGGTCATCGCCGATGCATCACGGGGCAAGCTCGCCAACGCGAGCAACATGCTCGATGTGACCTGGGAGGCGCCCGACGGCACGATCACCCCGCTCGATGGCTTCCTGGACCCCTACTACCAGGAGGTCTACCTCGAGTCGGAGTCGATCCCGCTCTTCCAGCGCCTGGTCAAGGAGCTGTCCGCCGACTCGGTCGACGACTACGTCGACCAGCTCGAGCACGAGGTCTACAAGTACAGCGTCAAGGACCCCAATTACGGCAAGGCCGCCCGGCGGATGTACAACGTCTTCCGGATGAACGGGATGTACCGCGAGGCCGCCTACCTGCGCGAACTCTTCGACGAGCCCGTGACCGCCCTCTACCAGGTCGCCGCGCTGATCCGGACTCTCGACGACGCCGCGTCGTCAGGCGACGCGTTCGACACCGACACGATGGTGTCGCAGGTCGACGGGCTGATCATGTCGGCGATCCAGGCGCTCGATGGGCCCCAGGAAGCCGAGATGGTCGGCCACCTGCTGAGCCTGCGCAACTCGCTGCAGGCGCGCGAGTCCCATGCCGACCGCGAGGACGAGCTCAGCGGCATCCAGGGCGCGGCACTCAACGCCGTCAACGAGTACTTCCAGCGCGCGCTGGATGCCGTTCCGGAGATCGCGGCGTACCTCGAGGACGTGAAGCGGCGGGCTCCGTAGCGGGTCAGCGGGACGGTCGGCCCGAGTTCCGGGCGAAGCGCTCGCCGGGAAGCGCGCTCGGGGCGGCGGTCGGGCGATCGCCGCGTCGCGGGCCGTGGTCCGGCCGAGGGCCGGCGCCGGGCCGGCCGCGATGCGGGGCGGGGCGAGACGCGGCGGGTCGCTGACCGAGCCACTGCCCGGGCTGTGCCGGGCGACCGGGCTGTGCCGGGCGACCGGGCTGTGCCGGACGTCCGTTCTGTGCCGGGCGACCGGGCTGTGCCGGGCGACCGTTCTGTGCCGGGCGACCGTTCTGTGCCGGGCGACCGTTCTGTGCCGGACGTCCGGGCTGTGCCGGGCTGGCGGTCGGTCCTGGTCGTCCGGGCGCGGCGGGTCGTGCCGGGACGTCGCGACGGACGTCGCCCCGGCGCGGCGCGGCATATCCGCCGCGGTCCGGTGCCGGCCCGCCGTTCCGTGCCCGCGGCGCGGCCGCCGGACGCGCGTTGCCGAGGCCGCCCCGCAGGATCGGCTCGGGTCGGACGCGCGGATCGGGCTCGAACCCCGGGATTACTTCCGTCGGGATCGCGTGCCCAAGGACCCGCTCGATGTCCGCGAGGAGCCGGGTCTCGTCGATGCAGACCAGCGAGATCGCATCGCCGTCGACCCCGGCGCGGCCTGTCCGGCCGATCCGGTGGACATAGTCCTCGGCGACCATCGGGAGCTCGAAGTTGACGACGTGCGGCAGGGCGTCGATGTCGAGCCCGCGCGCGGCGACCTCGGTCGCGACCAGGATCGCGTACTTGTTCGCCTTGAAATCGGCGAGCGCTCGAACGCGCTGTGGCTGGCTCTTGTTCCCGTGGATGGCCGTCGCGGCGATCCCGTCGCGCTCCAGTTGCTGGGCGAGACGGTTCGCGCCGTGCTTGGTTCGCGTGAAGACCAGCGCCTGGTAGATGACGCCGGTCTTGACGAGGTGGCTGAGCAGCTCGCGCTTCCGCTCGCGGTCGACGCGGATGACGCGCTGCTCGACCAGCTCGGTCACGGAGTTTCGCGGCGTCACCTGGACGGACGCCGGATCGTGGAGAAGCCCGGCCGCCAGCGACCGGATCTCGTTCGAGAAGGTCGCCGAGAAGAGCAGGTTCTGGCGCTTCGCCGGGAGCAGCGCGATCACCTTGCGGATGTCGCGGATGAACCCCATGTCGAGCATGCGATCCGCCTCGTCGAGGACGAGGATCTCGACGCCCGAGAGGTCGATGGTGCGCTGGCCCGCATGGTCGAGCAGTCGGCCCGGGGTCGCCACGACGATCTCGGCGCCCGAGCGGAGCGCGCGGACCTGCGGGTCGAACCCGACGCCGCCGTAGATGGCGACGGACCGGATCGGGCGCTGGGCGCCGTAGGTCCGGACGCTCTCCTCGACCTGGAGCGCGAGCTCGCGGGTCGGCGTGAGGATGAGGGCGCGAACGCGAGACCGACCGTCAGGCCGCGAGACGTGCAGGCGCTGGAGCAGCGGCAGCACGAAGGCTGCCGTCTTGCCGGTACCGGTCTGGGCGCCGGCCATGAGATCCCGGCCGGCGAGGACGAGCGGGATGGCCTCGGACTGGACCGGGGTGGGGATGGTGTAGCCCTGACGGGCGACAGAGTGCAGCAGCTCGGGCGACAGCCCGAGTCCATCGAAGGACATGAGAAGGACGACTCCTGACGAGGCCCTCCCGCACGGTGGCGGGGCCCGGTCAGGGCGTAGGTGTGGTTCGGGATCGAAACGGTTTGTGTGGACCGGGGCGCTGACCGGAGCGCCCATCGACAACGAATTCCACCCGAGCATACTCGATGTCGGCCCACGCCATGCAAGACCCGAAGGTCCGGGCAGCCGGAGGACCCGCTCCGCGCGAGGACCGTCGCGCGACAGGTCCGGGCACGGGCGGGCCCGGTGTACGCTCAGACCGTGCCCCAGCCACGGACCCAGCCGACCGACCGACGGACGCGATCAGGGTGACGACGGCCATCGACTCGCCCGGACCGGCGACGACCCCGGACGCTGCCAGCGTCCTGAAGCCGTACGTGCCGCGCCTCGTCATCGACTGGCTGCGGACGGGTCCGGACGCGCTCCACCGCGAGGTCGAGGCATCGCTGGTCTTCGTCGACATCTCCGGGTTCACCGCCCTCACGGAGCGGCTGGCGCGCAAGGGCAAGGTCGGCGCGGAGCTGATGCGCGACACGCTCGACGGGGTGTTCACCGCGCTCCTCGACGAGGCGTACGACTGGGGCGCCGGGCTCCTCAAGTGGGGCGGCGATGCGCTCCTGCTCATGTTCGATGGCCCGGGGCACCCGCAGCGAGCCGCCCGGGCCGCCTGGGAGATGCAGGCGACGATCGACCGCGTCGGCCGGCTCCAGGTGTCGGGTGGGACGATCATCCTGCGCATGTCCGTCGGGATCGGCACCGGCCGCTACCACTTCTTCATGACCGGCAGCGTCCACCGAGAGTTGCTGATCGCCGGCTCCGCGATGACCGAGACGCTCGCGATGGAGGCGATCGCGGACGCCGGGGAGATCGGCCTCAGCCCGGGCCTCGTCGCACTCCTGCCTCGGGCGTGCATCGGCCCGCAGAAGGACGGCATCACGTTGCTCGCCGGTCCTCCCGAGGTCGAGCGCGGGCGGGCGCCTGACGTCGGCGACATCCGCGGTCTGGACATCGCCTCGTGCATCCCGGTCGCCGCGCGCGCGCACGTCCTGCTGGCCAGGAGCGAGCCTGAGCACCGCACGATCACGGCCGCCTTCATCGACCTCATGGACACGGACCGCCTGCTCGAGGAACTGGGGCCGGATGCCCTCGGGCGGGCGCTGGACCAGCGGATGCGCGCGATCCAGGAGGCGGCGCTCCGGTTCGAGGTGCCGTTCTACGAGACGGACGTGGGCAAGTCCAGCGTCAAGGCCCTGCTGACGGCCGGGGCACCGTCGAGCACCGGCCACGACGAGGAGCGGATGCTCCGGACGTTGCGCGAGATCATGGACCAGGACGGGACCGTCCCGATGCGGATCGGGGTGAACACCGGCAAGGTCTTTACCGGCGACTTCGGTCCACCGTACCGGCGCGCGTACCGGGTCTTCGGGGACGCGATCAACACGGCGGCCCGCGTGATGAGCAAGGCCGACGCGGGCCAGATCCTGTCGACCGAGATCGTCCTGAACCGGTCGCGGACCATCTTCGAGGCGGCGCCGATCACGCCATTCGCGGCCAAGGGCAAGTCAGAGCCGGTCCGCGCGTCGATCGTGGGTCCCGCGATCGGTCTCAAGGAGTCGCATCACGGCGGGATCGCGCTGCTGGGCCGTGACGCCGAGCTCGCGATGATCCTGGACGCGGTCGAGGCCGCCCGCCGCGGCCGAGGGAGCGTGGTCGCCGTCTCCGGCCCGGCCGGGATCGGCAAGACCCGCCTGATCGAGGAGGTCGTCGCGCGCTCGCCCGACGTGCGCGTCATCACGTCCACCGGCGAGGAATACGAGGCGTCGACCCCGTACTTCCCGTTCCGGGCGATCATGCGGGACGTGATCGGCGTCCCGGCCGATGCCGACACCCCCCGGGTCGTCGACCGCCTCCGGGCCGCCGTCGCCGAGACGGATCCGACGCTCGGCCCGTGGGTCCCGCTGCTCGGGATCCTGATCGGCGTCGACCTGCCGGCGACCCCGGAAACGGCGGCCCTCGACGACCGGTTCCTGCGCGACCGGCTGTCCGAGGTCGCCCTGGGGTTCCTCGCCTCCGCCCTGCACGGGTCGCCGACCATGTTCGTGGTGGAGGACGCCCAGCACCTCGACGAGGCGTCCCGCGACCTGCTCCTGCGGCTCTCGGCCGCGGCGACGGATCGCCGCCAGATCATCGTCGTCACGCACCCGGACGGATCGACGGTGATCCCGAGCGAGCGGGATGATGCCGTCCGGCTCATCGACGTGCCGCTGCGGCCGCTCCCGGACGAGACGCTCGCCCGCATCCTGGAGTCCGCCACGGACGACGACCCGCTCCTCCCTCACGAGGTCGAGGAGCTCACCCGTCGATCCGGCGGCAATCCCCTCTTCCTGTTCCAGCTGCTCGACACCGTTCGCGAATCGGGGACGTTCGAAGCACTCCCGGACTCGATCGAGGCCCTCATCGCGGGCGAGATCGACCGGCTCGAGCCCACCGACCGGACGATCCTTCGCTACGCCGCCGTGTTCGGCACCACGATCCCCCCTGCCCTGCTGATCGACTGCATCGGCTCGGAGATCACGCTCGATGACGGCGTCTGGTCGCGTCTCGGCGATCTCCTCCAGCGCGCGCCCGATGGCGATCTCCGCTTCAAGAGCGCCCTGATCCGTGACGCGGCGTACGAGGGTCTGCCCTATCGCCGGCGGCGCGCCCTGCACGGCCGTGTCGGGGAGGCGATCGAGGCCATGGCCGGCTCGTCGCTCGATGAGGAGATCGGTGTCCTCGCCTTCCACTACTCGGAGGCCCAGCGCTGGGACAAGGCCTGGCGGTTCTGCCGTCAGGCCGGCGACCGTGCCATGGCGATCTACGCCAATCTCGAGGCGGCGAGGCTGTTCGGGCAGGCGCTCGTCGCCGGAGGACATCTCCGCTTGGTCTCGCGCGCCGAGCTGGCCGGTCTCCACGAGCGCTCGAGTGACGCCCTCTACCGGCTCGGGGACTTCCCGGCCGCGGACCGGGCGCTCGTCGCCGCCCGGCGGGCGGTCCGACGCGATCCGATGAAGGTCGCACCGCTCTACGTCAAGCAGGCCATGGTGGCGACGCGGATCGGCGAGTACGGCCGGGCGCTGCGGCAGATCGGCGCGGGCCTGCGCCGGCTCGACGGCGTCCATCGCCCGGGCGTCGTCGCCCAGCGAGCGCGGCTCATGGTCCAGATCGGCGCGTCCCGGTACCTCCAGAATCGTCGCGTCGAGAGCATCGAGTGGTGCAGGCGCGCCGCACGCGAGGCGAAGCGAGGACGGGCCCCCGATGCCCTGGCCATGGCCTACAAGGTCCTCGACCTGGCGCTGCTCGAGAACGGCCAGGTGGAGAAGGCGCGCTATTCGCCGCTGGCGCTCGCGATCTACGAGGAACTCGGGGACCTGCGCAACCAGGCGATCACGCTGAGCAACCTCGGCCTCATCGCCCACGGCCGCTCCGAGTGGGTGCCATCGCTGGATCTGTACCAGCGCGCCCTCGCCATGTTCGAGCAGATCGGCGATCGCACGACCGCGGCGCTCGCCAAATTCAACATCAGCGAGATCCTGTCCGACCAGGGTCGCTACGACGACGCGGACGCGATGCTCAAGGACGTGTTGCGCGTCTGGCGCGCGTCGGGCGCGGAGCTCGATCTCGCGGCGGCTCGGATGGAGTACGGCAAGCTCGCGGCCCGCCGCGGAGACGTCGGGCGAGCGCGCGAGATGCTCGACGCCGCGCGATCGGTGCAGGACGAGGCGGGCAACGTCGGTGAGGTCCTGATCACCGACACCTGGATCGCCGAGATGCTCGTGTTGGCCGGCCAGACCGAAGCCGCGCGGACGCTGATCGCGGACGCTCTCGGGCGGACGTCGACGGTCGAGGGCGGCTCGGTCGCAGTGGCGCGGCTGCGGCGTCTGGATGCCTGGGCGATCGCCGCGGACGGCGACCACGCCGCGGCATGGACGGCGTCACAGGCCGCCCTCCAGATAGCGCGCCAGCGGCATGACCTGTATGAAACGGCCTTGGCGCTCAGCGGGCTGGTCGCGCTCGGGCGGACCCTCCGCCGTCCGACGACGGCCCTGGAGCGTGAGCGGGCGGACCTCTTCGCCCGGCTGGGGATCATCGAGGCCCCGACGATCGACGTCGAGGCCTCGA
>CAYMTJ010000063.1:0-2244 GCA_964393345.1 uncultured Anaerolineaceae bacterium
ACCCCGTTCCCCGCCAGGCTCGCCGCTCGCCGCCCCGACCCCGTTCCCCGCCAGGTTCGCCGCTCGCCGCTCCCCCGCCTGGCCCGCTCCGCGACTCCCCGGCCCGCCCGGCCGATCGTCAGCCCGGCTCCACCCCCCGTTCCGGGATGCCGGTGAGCGCGGTCAGGAACGGACCGCGGTCGATCGCCAGGAGGACCGTCTCCATCGTCGTGGTACAGGAGGCCGTTCGCGGCACGTCTCGGAGCAGGGCGATCTCTCCGAACCCGTCGCCGGGCATCGTGAGGTCCCGCAGGTATCGCCCGCCCTGTTCCACCCGGACCGCTCCGCCGGCAAGCACGTAGTACCGGTCGCCGGCATCACCCTCGCGGATGACGACGGTGTCCGTCGGCACGGTCAGCCAGGTCGTGTGCCGCGCCACGAACTCCAGCGCCGGGGCCGGCAGCGGACGGAAGATGGCCGTTCGCCCGAGCAGGGCCAGCTCACGCGCGGGCAGGATCGTTCGCCGATCAAGGGACGCGAGTCGGCGCCACACGAGCCCCACGATCGCCGGCAACGTCGCGGCCGTCACGAGCGTGGCGGGCACCAGACCGATCAGCCCGACGAGCGCCGGCACCAGGACCGATCCCAGCGCCAGCCCACCCATCGCCAGGCCCTCCTGGATCCCGAAGACTCGGGACAGCACTTCATCGCGGATGGAGCGCTGGAGGATGGTCCGACCCGCCACGTCGACGATGGCCAGCCCGGCGCCACCCGTGATGACCAGCAGCGGGGCGAGCAGCGCCGACGCCGTCAGCGCGACGAGGGCCAGGGACAGACCCCAGACCGCGGCCCCGACACCCGCGACGATGGCCAGCCCCGTGCGTCCGACGATGACGAACGTGACCGCACCACCGACCATGGCGCCACCACCCAGCGCCCCGGCCAGCACGCCGGCTCCCGGGTCGCCACTCCCAAGCAGCTCCAGGGCGAGCAGCACGAATAGCACGTCCGCGGCGCCGATCATCAGCATCCTGGCCGACAGGAGTCCCACGACGAGCCGGGCGTCCTGGTCGGCCACGAGGGTCCGGAGCCCCTCGAGCACACCGAAGCGTTCGGGAGGCCGCTCGCCTTCGGCCCCGATCGATGCGGGCCCCGGATCGGGCGCGACGACCGGCCTGAGACCGAGCGTCAGCACGAAGGCGACGACGAGGGAGCCGGCACCGACGACGAAGACCATCGCCGGCGTCGAGCCGACCAGGATCGCGGCAGCGACCAGGGGCCCGAGCAGCACGCCGGCCCCCTCGACGATCCCCGCGGACGCGTTGGCCGCGGTGAGCTCGTCCGGCGCGCGCGACAGGCTCGGCAGGAGCGAGCTCTGCGTGGGACGGCTGACGACCAGGCTCGTGGCCGTGATCGCGGCGAGCAGATAGACCAGCGTCACGGGCGCGTCGCCGAGCATGGCCGCCGCGGTCGACGCCATCGCGATCGCCTGGATCAGATACCCAAGGGCGAGGACGCGATGTCGCGGGAACCGGTCGCCAAGCGAGGCCGCGGCCGGTGCCGCCAGCGAAGCGGGCACCAGCTGGATGAGCGCCACGACGCCGATCGATGCCGGCCCGGTGGCCTCGCAGGCGAAGAGCAGGATCGCGACCCACGTGCCGAACTCGGCGGCGGTGAAGGCGAGGGAGGCGACGAAGACGCGTCGCAGGTCGCCGTTGCGAAGGATGCGGCGGATGACGGCGAGTGGCGTCGTCACCGTGCCGTGGATCGACGTGGTCGGGTCATGCCGAGGAGTCTATTGGCGCGCCGACGGGCGGATCGCTTAGGTGCGCGCAGGGGGACACCATCCATCGGAATGCCGCGGGATCCGGATCCATCGGAATGCCGCGGGATCGGGGCACGGGGCGGCCGGAGATCAGCTCGCCGCCACGCCGGGGCTCAGGTGGCGGTGGCGGTCTCCTGCGGGGGCGGGGACGCGGCGCCATCGGCATCGACCTCGCCAGCCGCCGGATCCGGTCCCGGGCCGACGGCGACGGGCTCCTGCCCTTCCCCGCTCCCGTTGGTGTCGCCGACCGCGTGCTCGATGTCCTCGACCGACAGACCCTTGGTCTCGCGCTCCAGCCGCATCTGCTCGATGCGGACGCGGGTCCTGCGCGCGGTCTCCTCGACCTGGGCCCGCACGGCCGGTCGGCGCAGCAGGGCCACGAGCGCGACGATCCCGGCGATGACCACGACCGCCACGATCGGCCAGCGTGAGCGCGTCCG
>CAYMTJ010000063.1:2344-13980 GCA_964393345.1 uncultured Anaerolineaceae bacterium
CGACGATCCCGGCGATGACCACGACCGCCACGATCGGCCAGCGTGAGCGCGTCCGCTCGCGAACACCGGCGCGGATCGCCGCCTCCTCCATGGCGCGGCGGAGGTCCACGCGGGGAAGATCCACGCGCGGCAGGTCCACGCGCGAGAGATCCATCCGCGGGAGGTCGACATTGGGCAGATCGACCCTGGGACGATCGATCTTCGGGAGATCGAGGTCCGACAGACGGTCCGACAGGGCCCGCATCAGCTCATTTCGACGGCGTTCCGGGCGACGGCGGTCGCGCCGACCGTCCTTGATTGGCATCCAACGCATCGTCGGCCTCCGTTGGTGGTCCGGTTTCGACAAGGATACGCCTGATCTCGCTCGACCCCCCGGCCGGCGACGGTGCGAGCCGGCCCGTACCATCGCGTCGATGACTCCGGCCCTCGCGATCGACCGCGCCACGGCGCGTCGTTTCCTCGTCCTGCGCCACTTCCTCGCGCCCCCGCGCGCCCTGCCCGCCGATCCAGCGAGCGTCCTGACCGTCATGGACCGCCTTGGATCCCTGCAGTTCGATCCGCTCGACATCGCCGGTCGCAACCACGACCTCATCCTCGCGTCGCGGGTCGCCGGGTATCGTCGCGCGTGGACCGACGAACACCTGTACGGCACGCGCGTCCTGTACGAGACCTACAACAAGGGCCTCTCGATCGTCCCGACGACGGAGCTCCCCTGGTTCCGGGTCATGTGGGACCGCGAGCGGTCGGACCATGAAGCCGGCACGTTCCAGGACCACGCCAAGCTCGTCGAGGAGCTGCTCGACCGCATCCGGCGCGACGGCCCGCTGTCCTCGACCGATGTCGCGCCCCGAGCGGCCATCGACTGGTACTGGCGCCCCACCAACCAGGTCCGCGCGATCCTCGAGGCCCTTGCCGAGGCGGGGATCCTGGGCCTGGCCCGACGCGAGGGCAACCGACGGGTCTATGACCTCGTGGAGCGCCTGTTCCCGGCCGAGCTGCTGGCGGAGCGTCGAGACGAGGACGAGCAGCGCCGACACAAGCTGCTGTCGCGCTATCGCGGGAACGGGCTGCTCGGGGCGCGCGGCCAGCCCGAGCTGTGGTACGGGACCGGCGCCGCGGCGGACCGGGCACGCCGCCTCACCGCTCTCGTCGCGTCCGGCGACTTGGTCGAGGTCGCGGTCGAGGGGGCCAGGGGACCGCGGTACGTCGTCCGCGACGACCTGGCCTTCCTCGATCAGGCCCGGAGGGAGACCGCGTCCGGCGCTGCACCCGGAGGCTCGCCGCCGGGCGTCGCGTTCCTTGCCCCACTCGACCCCTTCGTCTGGGATCGCGACCTCCTCCGCTGGCTGTTCGATTTCGACTACATCTGGGAGGTCTACGTCCCCGCGAAGAAGCGCCGCTGGGGCTACTACGTCCTGCCGATGCTCTTCGGGGATCGCCTGATCGGCCGGATCGAGCCACGCGCCGACCGCGCCGCGGGCGTCCTGCGGATCGTCGACGCGTGGTGGGAGGACGGGATCGACCCGCTGGCGCTCGACGGCTTCGTCGACGCGTTCGTGGCCGCGCTGGTGGCGCACGCCCGCTTCGTCGGCGCGGAGCGGATCGGCTGGCCCCGGACAACGCGCCACCGCGCGCTTGGCGCCGCCGTCCGAGAGCGACTGGGACGAGACGGCCGGATCACGGCCTGAGCCGGGCCGGCGCCGGTCGGAGCCTGACCGGGATCAGGGTCGGATCTTGACGGTCTTCCAGTTGCCCCAGTTGCCGGCCTTGTCCATCGCCCGGACCCGGAACTCCCAGACCTTGCCCCGGGTCCACGTCCGGGTCGTGGACGTCGACGTGCGCGTGCCGTAGTCGTACCAGCCGCCGCCGTCCACGCGACGCTGGATGCTGAAGTGCTTGAACCCCGCGGTCAGGACCTGGAGCGTCGTGTCGCTACCGTTCCAGCGGATCGTGACCCGCGACTTGGTCGAGCTGATCGGATCCTTCGACACCGAGAGGATCTTGGACCAGGCGCCGGTGTGGTCGGGACCCTTGAGGAAGACGCCGGCCCAGTAGCGCCGGCCCGTCGACGACGAGATCGCGACCCCGAACCCCACGTAGTTGTAGTCGTCGGACATCGCGATGGCCTTGTGCGGCGGCGATCCCATCCAGGACGAGACCGCCGTGGCAGCGGAGCCATTGAGACCGGACGTCGTGTTGTAGGCGATGATCTCGCCCGCCCGGTACCAGGTGATGCCGTCGGCGGACATCATGTCCCAGACCGCCTGGCCACCGGCGTGCGTGTGGCTGAGGAGATCGTGCTCGGCCATGTACACCGCACGCTCCCGCGCGAGATCGGCCAGCGGACCCCAGTTCCGAAGGGCCACCAGGCCGCGATCCGCGCGCTCGGCGTTGATCTTGTCGAGCGCGACCGCCTCGGCGGCCAGCAGCTGCGATTCGGATGGAGCCGCCGCCACCGATGCCGGCGCCAGCGAGGCGACCAGCCCGACGAGCAAGGCGAGCGGAAGGAGGCGGCGAGCACGGGAACGCATGTCCCGACCCTATGGGTGCCCCGTCCTCGTGGCCATCGCTCACCCGTCCCACGGCCAGGGTCGGATGGTCACGGGCCCAGACCGCACCGTGCCCCGCCAGACCGCGGCGCGCCGCACTCGCCCACCGTCGACGTGGCGCGGCCGGGCCGCCGCGTCAGGCGATCTCGATGACCTGGTGGACCTGGTTGCGCCCGCTCCGCTTGGCCTCGTAGAGCGCGTCGTCGGTCAGCGCGAACCAGCCGTCGTCGCTCTTCTGGACGTTGAACGCGCCGATCATGGTGGCGCCGATGCTGACGGAGACGATGCCGATATCCGTGTTGGCGGGATGTTCGATCACGAGGTCCAGCACCACCTTGCGAAGCCGCTCGGCAGCCGCGGTCAAGGCCTCTCGTCCGGGGACGGGGAGGATGACCACGAACTCATCACCGCCGTAGCGGTAGATCGCGTCCGTCGTCCGGAGCGTGCCCTGGATCGCCTCGACCACGCGACGCAGGACGTCGTCCCCGGCCAGATGGCCGAACGTGTCGTTGATCCCCTTGAACCGGTCGAGGTCGAGTTCGAGGAGGCCGTAGACCATCCCCGAACGGACGATGTGGCCGCGGACGGCCCGGAGGTCCTCATCGAGCCGCCGCCGATTGCCCGCGCCGGTCAGCGGATCGATCCGCGACGTGGCTTCGAGGGCCCGGTGGGTCCGCTCGAGTTCGGCCATGGCCTTGTCGGCCTGGCGATGCAGGGCACGGATCTCCGTGACCTGCGCGAAGCTCCGGATCTGCGCCCGCTGCAGCAGGACGTGACCGACGAGGCTGGCCCCCAGGCCGATGAGGACCACCGTCGCGACGTCCCACCGGCTGGCGGACGCGAGATGCGACTCGGGCATGGCCACGACGTACACGGCGACCGTCACCGTGAAGGCCACCATCCAGCGGAGGTGCTGCGCAGTGCTCCACGGCAGGACGAGCGCCACCAGACTGGGGAGGAGGACGAGGTACGCCGCCGTCTGGAGCATGAGCGTCGGGACGGTCAGGCCGGTGACGACCGTGGAGACGACCGCGGCATAGGCGACGAGCCAGGCGGCTGCGTCGGGGACCTTGCGAAGCTGCCGCGGCACGAGCCACCATCCGCCGAGCGCCAGGCCGAGCAGGGCGCCGTTCATCGCGAGGGCCGCCGAGGTGTCGGTGGCACCCATCGTCAGCAGGTTGAGCGAATCGATCCCGATGGCGGCCGCGATCACGACGAACCCGGCGCGGGCCGCCACACGGGTCTGCCGGCGCTGCGCCGCGCGATACCGGCGGCTCCCGCCGACCGTCGCATATTCCGAGGCCCGCCATCGAGCCGCCAGGGTCCGGATCTCGGTGACGGCGGCGTGGACGCGTCCGGGGACGAGTCGACCCCCGCCGTCGACCGATCGGTCGAACGTCGTCACGACGCGATGCTAGTGGTGCGCCGACGCCACGTTCCCTGACCTATTGGTCATAGCCCCGTTGGGTGTGACCGACGTCCCACCCGACCGGGCGGGTCAGCCCTCGAGGGTCGCGCTGACGCTCAGGGCGATGTCGGGCGACAGCGCGCGGCTGATCGGGCAGCCCGCCTTGGCGGTCTCGGCGATCGACGCGAAGTCCGCCGCCGAGATCCCCGGGACACGACCGGTCACGGTCAGGTCGCTGGCGACGACCGTCCAGCCCCCGTCGAGCTTCTCGAAGGTGACCTCGGCCGTGACGTCCAGGCGGTCCGGCGGTGTCCCGGCCTTGGTCAGGTTCGATGAGAACGCCATCGAGAAGCAGGCGGCGTGCGCGGCAGCGAGCAACTCTTCCGGACTCGTCAGGTTCGCGTGATCCTCGGTCCGGGCTGACCAGGTGATGGGCAGATCGGTGAACGCGTCGGTGGTGGCGGTGCTGACCGTGCCGCTGCCAGCGACGAGGTTGCCGGACCAGGTGGCGGCGGCGCGACTGACGATGGCCATGGGCGTTCTCCGTCTCGATGGGTTCGGGTCGACCCGCTCATGGTCCCATACGAGGCCCGACGGCGGCCGTGAGGCGGCCGCGGGTCAATCGATCGTGAGCAGGCGCCGGGGGTTCTCGACGGTGATCGCCTCGATCTCCCGCTCCGTGACCCCGGCCTCCCGGAGGCGCGGCAGGAAGGTATCGGTCAGGTGCGTGTAGCCGTTGCCCTCGTAGCGACGGAGCTGCGAGTCATGGCACACGTCCTGGCTGAGGAGGATCCGATCGAGGTGACCGCGCGACAGCAGTTCCGCAAGGAGCGTGACGATCCGGCCCTCGCCGTGACGCTCGAGGGCCGAGAACGTCATCCCGAGGAAGTCGAATTCGACGCTCGCCCCTCGCTCGACGATCGCGAGGTAATGGTCGAGGTTCGGGTAGGAGTCGGCGTGCCCGATGACGACCCGGGTGGGATCCGCCCCTTCCGACTCGAAGACCCGCAGCTGGTCAAGACCCACCGCCGAGAGCACGGCATGCGTGGTGATCGCGAGACCGGTCCGTCGTGATGCGCGGGCCGCCGCGCGATGGACGCGCTCCTCCTGCGCCGACAGCCACGGCTTGTCCGTGCCGATCTCGCCGATGATCCCCGGCCGGATGCCCGTCGCCCCCACGCCGTCGGTGGCCTCCCGGACGAGCTCGTCGGCGAGGTCGTCCACGGAACGGCGATCGATCATGGCCTCCGGGGGGTAGTGCGCCCCGCGGTACCAGCCACAGCCCATCACGACGTGGAGGCCGCTCGCGCGGGCGATGGTCCTCAGCCAGTCGGGGTCCCGCCCGACGCCCGGGAGCGTGAGGTCCACGAGACCGCTCCCGCCGGCGGCCCGGTAGTGCCCCAGCTCCTCGAGGATCGTCGGTTCGTCACGGGTCAGCTGCCAGTAGTCCCAGCGGTTCGCGATGTGCCAGAGCGAGATCTGGGTGTGCTCGTGCGGCAGCGTGAACCCGACGTCGGCCGGATCGATGGGACCAAGGACCGTCTGGACGTGCGCCATGGCCCCCGATGCTACACGCGCCGCAGCCACCGGGGGACGCGGCGCCCGAGCGGGTCGTAGCGGCCGATCCCCTGTATCGTCGGGGGGCCCACCACCGGACCATGAGGGAGAGACCGCCGGATGTTCAGTCGCTGGGGCGCGTTCGTGTATCGGCGGCGTCGGCCGGTGGCCCTCGTGGCGATCGCGCTCGCCATCGCGTCGTCCGCGCTCGCCGTGCAGGCGTCGGGAGCGCTCAGCTCCGGCGGATGGCTGGATGCGGACTCGGAGTCGGCGGTCGTCTCCGAGCGGCTCGACACCCAGTTCGGTGCCGGGCGAAGTTCGTTCATCGCGGTCTTCCGATCGGACGAGCCCACGGCCGAGGCGACGTCGGACGCCTTCCAGGGAGCGATCGCGGCGGCGCTCGCGAACCTGGCCGACGACGATCGGGTCAACGGGACGATCGGCTACCGGGAAACGGGCGACCCGCGCTTCATCAGCGACGCGGGCGACGCCGCGTATGTCGTCATCGAGCTGGACATGACCGACGAGGCGTCCGTCGAGGCCGTCGACGACATCCGGGAGGCCATCACGCCACCCGCGGGCTATACGTACCAGCTGACCGGCTACGGCCCGATCACCCTCGACTCCGCGGAGCAATCCGAAGCGGACCTCCAGAAGGCGGAGGTGGTCTCCCTGCCGATCGCGGCGCTCGTGCTGGTGGTCGTGTTCGCCTCGCTCGTGGCGGCCGGGATGCCGCTCCTCGTGGCCGGGCTCGCGATCCCGAGCAGCCTCGCGCTCGTGTGGCTCGTGGCACAGCAGGTGGAGATGAGCATCTTCGTGCTCAACATCGCCACGATGCTCGGGCTCGCGCTGGCCATCGACTACTCGCTGTTCATCGTGAGCCGCTTCCGTGAGGAACTGCGGCGCGGCCGGACGGTCGGGGAGTCGGTGGAGCGCGCCGTGGCGACTGCCGGCAAGGCGGTGGCGTTCAGCGGCGTGGCCGTCGGGATCGGCCTGTCCGGGCTGCTGCTGTTCGAGGCACCGGCGATCCGGTCGATCGGCATCGCGGGGATGCTCGTCGTGCTCTGTTCGGTGGCGTTCGCCCTGACCTTCCTGCCCGCCGTCCTCGGCATGCTCGGGCCGCGCGTCAACGCGCTCTCGATCCACAGCCTGTGGCGGCGCTTCCGGCCGATCGATGACACGGCCGAAGCCGAGCGGCCATCGCGCTGGGCGAGTGTCGCGCACGGCGTGATGCGTCGACCGATCCTCGTCCTGGTCCCGACGCTCGCGGTCCTGCTCCTGGCCGGAACGCCGTTCCTGCGGCTGGAGCAGGGCGTGCCCGGAGCGGAGATCTATCCGGCCGGCGTCGAGAGCCGCGACGCGTACGTCGCGCTCCAGACCGAGTTCGCGCCCGGTGAGACGACGCCGATCGTGGTCCTCGCCGATGTCCTGGGGGAGCCCACGGACGTGGCGACGATCCGGACCCTGACGGACTACGGAGTCACGCTCGAGGCGCTCGATGGCATCGACCGGGTCGAGGGCCCGTTCACCATCCGCGACCCGGGGACCGGCGCCCTCCTGTCACCCGACCAGGTCGCGGCGCTCTACGCCCTGCCCGCCGGCGAGCGACCGCCCGGTCTCGAGGCGCTGCTCTCGCAGTACATCCGCGGGAACACCGTCCGGCTCGACGTGATCAGTCCCCTGTCGCCGTCCCTGCCCAGGGCCACCGACATGATCCCCGTGATCCGGGCGACGTCGGCCGGGCCCGATGTCACGACCCAGGTCGGCGGCTCGGCAGCGATCGGCTACGACTTCCTGCGCTCGCAGGCCGAGCGGGCGCCGTTCGCGGTGGGACTCACCCTCTTCGCGAGCGCGTTGATCCTGTTCCTGCTGTTCGGGTCGATCGTCATCCCGATCAAGGCCGTCCTGATGACGCTGCTCTCGATCAGCGCGAGCTTCGGGGCGCTGGTGTGGATCTTCCAGGAGGGCAATCTCTCGGACGTCCTCGCGTTCGATGCCCTCGGCTACACCATCGCGGGGAACCCGATCATCATGTTCAGCGTGATCTTCGGCCTGTCGATGGATTACGAGGTGCTGCTGCTCTCGCGGGTCCAGGAGGCGTACCGCCGGACGGGTGACAACACCGCGTCCGTCGCCGAGGGCCTGGCCCGGACCGCGGGGGTCATCACCGGCGCGGCACTGATCATGGTCACGGTGTTCTCCGCCTTCGCGCTGGCCGAGGTCATCACGATCAAGTCGATCGGCGTCGGGATGGCCATCGCGGTCGCGGTGGACGCCACCATCATCCGTGTCCTGCTGGTGCCGGCCACGATGCGCCTCATGGGCCGCTGGAACTGGTGGGCACCCGGCGTCCTGGGTCGCCTGGCAGACCGTCTGGGGTTCAGCCACGTCGAGGACGAGGAACCGGCCCCGGCGGCGCCACAGCCGGCGGCGTGACGATGCCGTCGGCGATCGGCACGGATGTCGAGACCCGGCCGTCGCGAGTATCGTTGGCGCATGGATGACCGCGCGGATCCCGTGACACGGCTCGGGCCGGATCCGGCCGGCCGGCCGGCCGATGACGGCGGCGTCCATGTCTACCGCTGGGAGTGGGGTCCGGACGACGCCCGTCGACCGGGTCTGCCGTGGATCGGGATCTTCCTCGTCGTCTTCGGGGGGCTGCTCTTCATCCAGTCGGTGTATCCGGAGTCCCGGGGCGCCGGATCCGTCCTGGTGCTCGCGATCGGGCTGACGTTCCTGATCCGCTGGGCGGTCGACCGCGGCACGGGATCGCTCTACGCCGGGGCGATCATCACCGCGCTCGCCGCACCGGGCGTGCTCAACGCCGCGGGCGTCGACCTCGACGGGCTGGGCACCTTCTGCTTCGGCGTCGCGTTCCTGTTCATCGCCGTCGTCCGCGCGCTCAGCGGCGGCGGCTGGGGCTGGCAGTTGTGGTTCGGCGCGATGCTGGCCCTGATCGGCGGCGTCAGCATGACCAGCCCGACCGCCGGCGAGATGATCCTCCCGATCGCGATCATCGCCCTCGGGGCCGTCCTGATCGTGGGGAGCGTCGCCCGGGGGTCACGCCGCTCGTAGCGACCCGGCGCGAGCGGGCGGTTGCCGGCGCGTGCCTCTGGCCCGGGGGCCGAGCGGCCGGCGGGGCGGTCAGCCCGATGCGACCGTGGTCGGCGCGGTCGCGGCTTCGACGGCTTCAGCAAGGACCGCGGCGATGCGCGCCATCTCCGGCTCGCTGACGACGAACGGCGGGCCGAGCAGGATCGTATCGCCATTCAGCCCGTCGGCGTTGCCGGTCCCCGAGTAGACGAGGACGCCGCGCTCGCGGGCACCGCGGACCACCGCCTCGGTCACGCGGTTCGTCCTCGGGAACGGCGCCCGGGTCATCCGGTCCGCGACGAGCTCGACGCCGATCATCAGCCCGAGCCCGCGGATGTCGCCGACGGCGGGGAGTGGCGCGAGGGCGGTGGTCAGTAGCTCGAGCAGCCGGGCGCCCTTCGTGGCACTCGCGGCGACGAGGTCCTCCGCCTCGAGGATGCGCAGCACCTCCCCGGCCACGGCGGCGCCGACCGGACTGTGCGAGTACGTGAACCCATGGACGAACCCGCCGCCGCGGACGACGGTGCCATGGACGTCCGCGGACGCCGCGACGAAGCCGAACGGCCAGTAGCCCGAACTGGCGCCCTTCGCCGCCACGAGGATGTCCGGCCGCAGGCCCCAGTGGTCGCTCGCGAACCAGCGGCCGGTCCGCCCGAACCCGGTCATCACCTCGTCGGCGATCAGGAGCACCCCGTGCCGCGCGCACACCTCGGCGATCTTCGGCCAGTAGTCGTCGGGCGGGATCGCGGCTCCGAGCGTCGCGCCGACGATGGGTTCTGCGATGAACGCGGCGACGGTCTCCGGGCCGGCGCCCACGATGGCGGCATCGAGTTCCGCGGCGAGCGCATCGGCCGATGCCAGGGCCCGCGCGCCCTCTCGACCAGCGCCGTACGGGTACGCCGCCGACACGTGACGGAACCGACCGAGCCACGGCTCGTACGGCCGCCGCAGACCCGGCCGGCCGCCGGCGTCGAGCGTTCCGATGGTGTTGCCGTGGTAACTCCCCCAGCGACCGATCACGAGCGACCGGTCCATCTCCCCGCGCGCCAGGTGGTACGCACGGGCGAGTTTCATCGCGCTCTCGACCGCCTCCGAGCCACCCGAGACGGGGTAGATGGCCGGCGAATCCATCGGCAGGTACCGTCCGACGGCGGCGGCGTAGGCCTCCAGCGGCTCGGACGTGAAGACGCTCCCATGGGCGTACGCGAGCCGGCCGGCCTGGGCGGCCATGACCTCGGCGACGGATCGTCGGCCGTGGCCGATGCCCACGACGATCGCCCCGCCCGCCGCATCGAGATAGAAGCGCCCAGCCGTGTCCACGACGGTGCTGCCGAACGCCTCGCGGGCGACCAGCGGGTTCGGCCCCGTTGAACGGTGGAAGACGCGGCCGTGGTCCATCGCCGCATCCTAGCGGACGCGCGAGCCGACGCCGGCTCTCAGGCGTTTCTCACCGAAGCGTGGGACGCTTCGGCCTGATCAGGACCGTTCCCATCGCTGACCGAACCGGAGATCCCACCCGATGACCCCGACCCGCCTCCTCGCCGCCGCCGTCGTCCTGCTCATCGCGGGCGGGATCGGCGCGTTCGTCGCCTATGACCAGTTCCTGCGCGGCGACCGGGCCGCCGAACTGACGCTCCCCTCTGCCCAGCCGTCCGCGACCGCCACGGGCGGGGCCAGTGCCGCTCCGGAGGGCGCCCTCGATGCGGCGAGCGCCGGCGGTGACTGGATCGTCGCGAGCGGCGAGGCGGGCTATCGCGTTCGCGAGCAGCTCGCGAGCCTGCCGGCCGAGAGCGACGCGGTCGGCCGGACCACCGACGTGACCGGGACCGCGACCCTTGCGGCGTCCGGTGACTCGGTCCGGCTGACGGCGGCCTCGATCGACGTGGACACGACGACCATCGCATCCGATGAGAGCCGGCGCGATGACCGGATGCGCAGCCAGGGCCTGGAGACGGACCGCTTCCCCACGGCCGGCTTCGTGCTCACGAGCCCCGTCGAGATCCCTGCGACCGCATTCGATGGCGAGATCGTGGACGTGACGCTGGCCGGCGACCTGACGCTGCACGGCGTGACCAGGGCCGTCTCGATCCCGGCCAAGGCCCAGGTATCGGGTGAGACCATCTCCGTGCAGGGCAGCATCAGCTTTCCGCTCAGTGACTTCGACATCGTCGCGCCGAACATCGGCGGCTTCATCGTGTCGATCGCGGACAGCGGCGTCCTGGAGTTCGTCGTGACGCTGGCGCGCGGCTGATCGCGTCGATCCGTCAGGTCACCGTGTCGGCCAGCGCGTCGATGACGTCGGCCGCGAGATGTTCCCCCGCGGTCTCGCGCATGACCGCGAGGGCCTGCTCGACCGACATCGGGCCGCGGTAGGGCCGGTTCGCGGTCAGCGCCTCGAAGACGTCCGCGACGGCCACGATCCGCGCCCCCAGCGCGAGTTCCGGGGCGGTCAGGCCGCGGAAGTACCCCGTCCCGTCGAGCCGTTCGTGATGGCAGGCGGCGAGCTGCGCCACGGCGGAGAACGTCGGGACGGGATCGAGGATGCGCAGGGTCATCTCGGGATGCCGCCGGATGACGTCCATCTCGGTGGCGTCGAGCCGACCCGGCTTGTCGAGGATGAGGTTCGGCACCCCGAGCTTCCCGAGGTCGTGCAGCAGCCCGGCGCGTCGCACGTCGACGACCTCGGGAGCCGGCAGTCCGAGGTGGGCCGCGAGGCTCTCGGCGATGTCCGCCACGATCCGCGAGTGCGAGCCGGTATATGGGCTCTTGGCGTCGACCACATCGGCGAAGGCGCCGGCGATCCGGTCGATGTCGGCGTCGTCCGATGTGCGGATCTGGCCGGTGGGCTCCAGGGCGAAGGTCCGCGCCGCGAGGTCAGGGGCGAGGAGATCGTCGATGAGCCCGGCGCGACAGCGCTCCAGCAGCGTGGCCGCGATGTCCGGGTCGTACCAGCTGCCGATCCGTGCCGCGACCACGGCCAGCGCGCGCTCCGGGCCGGCTGTCGAGACGAACACGTCCAGCCCCTGGCA
>CAYMTJ010000063.1:14080-15352 GCA_964393345.1 uncultured Anaerolineaceae bacterium
GGGATCGTCCGGATGCTGAAGGCCGCATAGGAGAGCATCGATCGTTCGATGGTCGCCTGGCGTCGCTTCGCGTCGATGTCGTCGGCGCCGAAGAGGCGCGTGATCGCGGCAGCGTTCGATGAGCAGCCGGCGTCCTTGAGGAACGCGGCGTAAAACAGGGCATCGCGGTCGCCCGCCGGCAGGCCAAGGTCATCGGCCAGGCGCATCGCGAGATAGCACGTCCGCAGGGCGTGCCCCGGGAGCTGGCCCTCGGTCAGGTCGAGCGCGGTCGAGAGCGCGGCCAGCAGCCGACCCGTCGGGATCGCCGCTCGATCGAGGACGCGCAGGTCAGCGCGGCGGGCGGCCACGAGGGCGCTCGCCAGCGGCGATGCCGTGGTCGAACCATCGAGATAGCGGATCGGCTCGATGCGCGCGGCGGCCTGGTCCATGTCGCCGCCATCGTCCGGCCGTCCCGTCGGCCACACCAGCGGCCCGGACGTCAGGGCGACGGCGCCCGGTGGTACCGGTCTACTTCGTGTAGGTCCCGCCCGGGTCCAGTTCGTCGCGGATGAGGGACAGTTCCGCCGCGCTCGGTGGCGGGGTCGCCGCCAGGTCGGGCGCGATGCCCACCTCCCAGCCGATCGTGTCGCGAACGGCCTCGACGGTCGCCCCGGGGTGGAGCGAGTCGAGGCGCATCTCCCCCGCATCGTCGAAGTGGTAGATGCCGAGGTCCGTGACCACGACCGACGGCCCGCGACCCAGCCAGCCGCCCTCGCGGCGGATCCGGTCGGCGCCCTCGGCGCCGCCGAGGTTGCCCGGTGACGTGCGGAAGTCGATCGTCTCCACGAACGAGCGCCGGCTCTGGCGCATGATCACGAAGACCTCGCGGGCATTGATGGCGATCTCGCACGCCCCGCCCGATCCCGGCAGCCGTGTCGTGGGCTGGTCGTAGGGCCCGATCACCGTGGTGTTGATGTTCCCGAACCGGTCGATCTGCGCGGCGCCGAGGAAGCCGACATCGATGAGGCCGCGCTGCAGGTAGTAGCCGAACAGCTCCAGCATGCTCACGACCGCCGTGGCGCCCGTCACGATCGTCGGATCACCGATCGACAAGGGCAGCCGAGCCGGTCGAGCGCCGAACACCCCGGCCTCGTAGACCAGCTCGAGATCCGGCGCGACGGTTCGCTTGGCGAGATTGACCGCGATGTTCGGCAGCCCGACCCCGACGAAGCAGACGTGCTGGCCGGCCAGCTCACGCGCCGCGGCGACGATCATCATCTCGGACCGGCTGAA
>CAYMTJ010000064.1:0-14496 GCA_964393345.1 uncultured Anaerolineaceae bacterium
GCCGTGGGATCGCCCTGGATCGCGAGGAACCCGGCCAGCCAGTACACGAACGCCGGCGTGATGCTGAAGATGGTCCCGATGATCATGAAGAACCAGCGCCCGACCATGGCCTGGCGGATCTGGAGGGCCGCCAACCGGCCATTGAGTGCGCGGAACCTCGAGATCGAGTTGGCCTGCTGGCCGAAGGTCTTGGACAGCAGGATCCCGCTCACGCTGAGCGTCTCCTCGGTCATGGCGGACATCTCGGCGAGGGACTTCTGGGTCTCGCCACTCACCTCCCGGCGAACCTTCCCGACGCGGAACGTGAGGTAGGCGAAGAACGGCAGCATCCCCAGCGACAGGGCGGTCAGCCGCCAGTCGATCAGGAGCATCGCCACGATCGTGCTCAGCGCGATGGCGATGTTGCTCGTGACCGAACTCGCCGTGTCCGTGACGACCGACTGGACGCCACCGACGTCGTTGGCGAGCCGGCTCTGGATCTCACCGGTCCGCGTCTCGGTGAAGAACCGCAGCGGCATGCCCTGGAGATGGGCATACAGCGCACCGCGCAGGTCCTGCATGACGCTCTGCCCGATCGCGTTGTTGAGGTACGCCTGCCCGACCCCGATCAGGCCGGTCACGATGGGCAGGACGATCATCAGGCCGACGTAGAGGTTCAGCCGGCCCCAGTCGCGATTCGGGATCGCGTCGTCGATCAGCAGCTTGAGGAGATACGGGTTCGCCAGCCCGATCAGGCTGGTCGCCAGGATCGCCACCAGGACGACGCCGACCTGGAACCGATACGGCCGGAAGAAGACGACGATCCGGCGAAGCGTCTGCCCGCGGCGCTCCTTCGGGACCGGCGTGAACTCGGTCGATGGCCCACCCCCGCCGAACATCCCGCCCCCGCCCATCATCCGGGTCCCGCGACCACCGGCGGCGCCGCCCGTCGCGGCGCGGGTCTGGCCGCGCGGAAAGCTCATCGTCGTGCTCGGTGGGTCATCGGGCCGACGCTACCACGTCGCTCCTGGAGTCGCCCGGATGCCGAGGGTCCGGGGCCCGGGGCATGCCGGTCGGGCGGGCTGGCCACGGGCTCGGGGCCTGAGGCGTGTCGGTCGCGCGGGCAGTCATGCGGGCCCGGTCACGCTGGTCGGCGGCGTCGTATGCACCAAATCCGGAGGCGGTTCGCCCCTGGATTCGATATGCCCGTCGACTGCATAAGCGCTGCTCGCGAGGCAGAACGGTCGGGAGCGAGATGAGCGCCGGTGCATGACCCGATACTCCCGAATGATGGTCGGCCCGATACGGTGCGGACATGCCGTGGCGCACGTTCGAGATCGACGACGAAGACGACGACTTCTCGGTCGCGGGGGCGCGGGCGATCGGCCGCCTGTTTCGGCGGCGGCGTCAACGACTCGGGATCCAGCAACGACGTCTCGAGGCCGTGACCGGCGTCGATCAGACCGTCATCAGCCGGCTCGAGACCGGACGCCTCAAGGGCATCAAGCATTCGAAGTTCCTGGCCCTCATCGGCGCCATGGGTGGCCTGCTGGACGATGACCCGATCCCCCGCTGGATCGGGCACGGCCCGCTTCGCGTCGTGTCCCTGGCTCCCGAGGATGTACCGCGCGAGCCGGAGGACCCTGCGGTGTGAGCCATCGATGTCGCAGGTCCGGGATCGACTGACCCGGTATGCGTCGAGCTGTTCGCGCGGCCGCTCTATGCAGCCGACGGGCATACAAGAACCGATGGGAGCTCTCCGAATGCGGTGCATAAACGCGGGCCCGGGCAGAGCGACCAGGTCAAGGCCGCCCCCTTATGCAGCCAACGGGCATACGAAAGCGGATGGGCACGCTCCGAAATCGGTGCATAGCGCGGGCCCCGGCGTAGGGCGACCAGGTCAAGGCCGCCCCGGCACAGGCGCCAGGGCTACCAGGCGGTCGCGGTCGCGGATTCGGTGATGCCCTGCGACTCCAGCCAGCGCTCGGCGTCGATGGCGGCCTTGCAGCCGTCCGCCGCGGCCGTCACGGCCTGGCGATAGCGATGATCGTGGACATCGCCCGCGATGAAGACGCCCTCGAGCTTGGATGCCGTCTCGTCGTGGACCACGAGATACCCGGCCGCATCCACGTCGAGCCAGTCGCGGAAGGCCTCGGTGTTCGGCCGGTAGCCGATGGCGATGAACAGGCCCTCGATCGGGACCGTCCGCTCCTCGCCGGTCACGGTGTCACGCAGCCGAAGCCCGTCGACCTTGCTCTTGCCGAGGACCTCCTCGATCGCGGTGTTCGTGTGGATCTCGATCTTGGGGTGGTCCTTGGCGCGGTCCACCATGATCTTCGAAGCCCGGAACGAGTCCCGCCGGTGATACAGATGCACCTTGGACGCGAAGCGGGTCAGGTACGTCGCCTCTTCGAACGCGGTGTCACCGCCACCGACGACGGCGATCTCGCGGTCCTTGAAGAAGAACCCGTCGCACGTGGCGCACGCCGATACCCCGCGCCCGCGCAGGCGCGTCTCCGACTCGAGCCCCAGCCACAGGGCGGAGGCACCCGTCGCGACGATCACTGACTGCGCGCGATACTCGGTGCCGCGCGCCCACAATCGGTAGGGTCGGCTGGAGAAGTCCACGCGATCGATGTCGACGTCGACCAGTTGCGTGCCGAAGCGCTCGGCCTGGGCGCGCATGGCGGCCATCAGGTCCGGCCCCTGGATCCCGTCGGCGAACCCCGGGTAGTTCTCGACATCGCTGGTGAGCATCAGTTGACCGCCCGGTGCGGAACCGGCCAGCACGACGGGTTCGAGATTCGCTCGGGCCGCATAGATCGCGGCCGTCAGGCCGGCGGGGCCGGAGCCGACGATCACGACCTTGGCGTCGACCCGGCCCTCGCCGCTGGCGACGGTCGACGGGCCGCCGGTCGCCGGGGTGGCGGCACCGGGCGCGTCATCGATGATCGCGATCGAAAAGCCGCCGAAGGGATCCTTGTCACTCATGTCGGCATCGTACCACGCTTTTCATACCCCCTGGGAGTATCGTGACGACCGAATCGAGGGAGCGCGGCCGCCGGTTCACAGGCCGGCCAGTGCCGGAACGACGTCACGTCCGATCGCCTCGAGGTTGGCCGGGTCGTGGGCACCCCGCAGGCTGAAGATCACGTGCTGGGCCCCGGCGTCCGCCAGGTCCCCGAACCGGTCCACCACGCGCCCCGTCGACTCGTTCGCCAGGTTGATGCCCTGCAGCGTGGATCGCTCGATCTCGTCCGGGTCACGCCCGATGTCGGCGCAGTGCTGTGCCAGGATCGCGTACTTGCGCGCGATCGCCTCGGGAGCTCCGAAGACGTTCGTCGCGTCGGCATAACGGGCCACCAGGCGGAGCGTCTTCCGCTCCCCGCCGCCGCCGACCATGATCGGGACGCGCGGTCGTGACAGCGACTGCGGGGCGTTGAGCAGACGGGTCGCGCGGAACGTTCGACCCTCGAAGGCCTCCCCGCTGCCGCGCTCGCCCTGCCACATCCCGTGGGCGAACTGGAGCGTCTCCTCGAGCCGTTCGAACCGCTCGCCGAGCGGCGGGAACGGGAACCCGAGCGCCCGCGACTCCTCCTCGTTCCAGGCCGCACCGATGCCCAGCCAGGCACGGCCTCCGGACAGGACATCGAGCGTTGTGGTTGCCTTGACCCACAGCCCCGGGTGCCGGTAGTGGATCCCGCCGACCATCAGGCCGAGGCGGGCTCGCGAGGAGTGGGCGGCCATGAAGCCGAGCGCCGTCATGCCCTCGAGCATCGGCTCCTCAGGACGTCCGGAGCTGCGGATCTGGAAGAAGTGGTCCATCACCCAGATCGAGTCGAGCCCGATGTCGTCGGCCTGGCGCACGATCCGTGCCAGCGTCGGACCGATGGCCTCATCCCCGCCCGGCCAGCTGAACGACGAGATCTGGATCCCAAGTTTCATATCGGCGGAGCCTACGACGAAACTCGGTTGCGCGCGCAACCGACAGTCGCCGGGGACGAGGGGATCGACGCGCCGCGGGTCAGGGAAAGAGATCGCTCTCAGCCGGGATCAGCGCCTCGCGGATCGTGGCCTCACCACGCGTGAACGACGCGCCCCGGACGATCGCCACCGGCCGCGCGGCACGCTTGCCGAGCGCCAGCTCGGCCGCCGAGGCCAGCTCGTCCGCCACCGCTCGGACCGTGCTGCGCATGACCCGCCCATCGGTATCGGGGGTCCCGCGCAGGTCGTCGAGCGGCAGCAACCCGCTCACGCCGATCGCCACGTCCACGATGCCCCAGCGCCACGGTCGCCCGAACGAGTCGGACACGATGACCGGCACATCGACACCGAACCGTGCCCGGATCGCGGTGCGGATCCCGGCCGCCGACCGATCGGGATCGCGCGGCAGGAGCGTCACGATGGAGCCTGACCCCGGTCCCACGTTCGACGCATCGACGCCGCCATTCGCGCAGATGAACCCGTGGGGCGTCTCGGTGATCAGCACGCCGCGCTCCATCCGCACGACGCGCACGGCCTGGTCGAGGACCACCTGGACCTGGCGCGGGTCGCGATCGAACGCAGCGCCGAACTCCAGCGCCCGAGGACTCGGGGTGACCCCGTCGAGATCGATGATCGCGCCCTCGGCCTTGGAGACGACCTTCTGGGTGACCACGAGGACGTCCGCGTCGCCGAGGGGCGCCGCGCCGGGGGTTCGTTCGATCGCCTCGCCGATGAGCGTGGCAAGGTCGTCGCGTAACCGGACCTCGGGGATCCCCTCGAGCGCGATGACCGAGATCGACCCGTCGTCAGCCGGCATGCGGTCGCACCGGGCCGATCGACTCCACCAGGACGAGATCCTCCGGGGTGTCCAGGTCCATCGCGAGCGGCGAATCGAGCTCCATGTACGTCGCTCCGGCGTCTGCCGCGAAGCGTCGATGCTCGGCCCGGCTCGACGGTCCGAAGGCGAACGCGATGACGTCGGGCGGCCGCAGCGCCAGGGCGTTGGTCCCCGTTCCGTGACGATCGGTCACGAGGACCACGCCGGGCCCGTCCGTCGCCGCGAGGGCGTCGACGAGCGCATCGACGGCATCCGCGGTCACGTAGGGCAGGTCGATCGGCAGGACGACGACCGCGTCGGCGCCGCCGGCCAGCACGTCCGCCCGCGCCTCCTCGAGCCCGGGCCGAAGGCCGTCCGAACGCTGGCGCAGGGTGCGCGCGCCGAGCCTCGCCGCGCGCTCGATGACCGCCGGATCGGGACTGATCACGAGCACATCGTCCAACCGCGTCACCGACAGCGCGGTCGAGACCGTGCGGGTCAGGAGGTCGTCCACGAGGTCGTGGCGTTCCTCGGCGTCGAGCGATCCGCCGAGCCGCGTCTTGGCGCCCTCGAACGTGCCGACCGGGATGATCGCCGCGAGCCTGTTCACGCCCGCGATGATACGGACCCGTCACTCGCCAGCGTCGTCGCGAAGTCGACGACGACGCACGCGACCCGGGCCCGACCCGCCTCGTCGGCCATGATCGTGTCCGTCGCCAGGACCCGGAGCCCGAGCCGTTCGATCGCGGGGACCGACGTGGCGTCGACCTCGTCGATGACGAACCCATCGACGAGACCGGCGTACAGCCGCGCGACGCCGAGGGCGCTCGACTCATGGCCCAGCGAGGTCAGCATCCGACCGGCCGGGCCCTTGAGCGCGACCCCGCCGACGATCGGGCTCACGGCCACGATCGGGATGCCGCGTTCGCGCGCCGACAGCAGCGCCGCACGCACCCCCGGGACCGCCAGGATCGGACCGATCGAGACGATCGGGTTCGACGGGCCGATGACGATCGCCGTCGCGCTCTCGATGGCTTCCGATACCGCCGCGGACGGTCGAGCCGTGAGGACGCCATCGAACGCCACCTCACGGACCTCGGGGACCTGGCGCCGGTGGACGAAGTACTCCTGGAATTCCAGCCAGCCCTCGTCGGTCCGGACGCGCGTCCGTACCGGGTCGTCGGTCATCGGCAGGATCGACGTCGGCGTGCCGGAGGCGTTCTGGATCGAGCGGACCGCCACGGTCAGGGAGGCACCGGCCCGCAGCCTGGCGGCGCGGGCGATCAACGTGGCGAAGTCCCGGTCGCCAAGGCGGAACCAGTCCTCCTCGCCGTAGGCGGCGAGGCCCTCCATCACGACCCAGGTCTCGCCGGTCACGCCCCAGCCGCGCTCGAAGTCGAACCGATCGGTCAACATGTACAGGACCGCGTCGTGATCGGGCATCACGAGCAGGCCGTGTCGCTCCGTGTCGTCGCCGGTGTTGACGATCACCGTGAGTTCGCCGGGGGGGAGCACCGCCTGGAGTCCTGCCGCGAGCTTCGCGCCCCCGGTGCCGCCGGCGAGGGCGACGACCGTCACGAGCGGAGGCGCTCGGCGACGGCGGCCATCCGGTCGATGGTCTCCGCGTCATATGGCGCGGGCATCCGCACGATCACGGTCTCGAAGCCCAGCGCCTGATAGGGCCGGATCGCGTCGGCGATGTGCTCCGGCGGACCGGACAGGACCGGCCCGTTCCCCATGTCGGGGGCTCCGTTGGCCGCGAGGAGCGCGGCCTGTGCCGCCTCCGCGTCCTGGACGCGGTCGCGGATCACGATCGGGAAGCTGACGGTCATCTCGAGCGTGGCCAGGTCCCGCCCGACGGCGTCCGCGTGACCGCGGAGGGTCTCGACGGTCTCCCTGACCTGGTCGAGGTCGCCGGACGTGTTCCAGCCGTCCGCTCGCTCGGCCACGATCCGCAGGGTCTTGCGACGGCCCGACCCGCCGACGAGGATCGGCAGATGGGGCTGGATGGGCCGCGGGGCGCACAGCGCGTCCCGCATCGGATACGCCGGTCCGTCGTGATCGAAACGGTCGCCGTCGAGCAGGCGTCGGACGAGCATGACCGACTCGTCGAGACGATCGAGCCGCCAGCCGGGCGTCTCGCCGAACGGGATCCCGAAGGCGTCATGTTCGCGCTCGAACCAGGCGCCGCCGATGCCGAGGACCGCCCGCCCGTCCGAGAGATGGTCGAGCGTCGTCGCGAGCTTCGCGAGGTGTCCCGGATGGCGGAACGTGTTCGCCCCGACCATCAGCCCGAGCCGGACGCGGGACGTGATCGGCGCGAGCCCGGACAGGACGCTCCAGCCCTCGAAGATCGGCTGCTCCCACGGCCCGAAGATGGCCATGAGGTGGTCCCACGTCCAGACGGAGTCCCATCCGGCGTCATCGGCCCGCAGCGCGGCGTCACGGAATCCCGCCCAGCCGGTCTGCTGCGACCAGAGCTGCAGCCCGAACTTCATCGTCACAGGTGATCGTGGATCGCGCAGATGGTGACGCGGAACGAGATCCGCTCCTGGGTCTGGAAGCGGTCGCGGATCACCGCCTCGGCGGCGTCGGGATCGTCGGCGTTGTAGCGCCGGGCCATCTCGGCGATGTCAGCCTGGGCGGTGGCCTGATCCGTGATCGGCGTCACCGTGCCGGTGATCCCCACCCAGACCTCGCCGCCGGTGTGATCGTTGACGGCGACGGAGATCCGCCCGTCGCGCAACAGGTTGGTCGGCCAGCGTCGCCCGACGAGGCTGTTGATCACCAGGTCGTCGCCGTCGAGCCGGTACCAGATGACCGCCTGGCGAGGGCTGCCATCATCGTCGGTGGTCGCGATGACGGCGTATCGGTTCGTGTCGCCCAGGAAGGCGCGGATGTGGTCGGGGAGGGTCATGCCCTCGATGGTACGCGAGCCGAGCGTGAGCGGGTGACACCGAGCAGGCGCGGCTTCGCGGGCTCGGCCGACGGCCGGCCGAGCAGGAAGCCCTGGCCGTAGTCGACACCGAGCGACGTGAGCATCGCGAGGTCGGCTCGACGATCGATGCCTTCTGCGACGAGCTTGGCGCCGATGCGGCGGCCGAAGGAGACGAACGCCTCCACGAGCGCCACGCGCGCGTCGTCCCGGGCGACGCCATGGGCGATGTCGCGGTCGATCTTGATGATGGACGGCCGCAGGGCGGCGACGAGCGCGAAGCTCGCGTAGCCGGCGCCGGCATCATCCACCGCGAACCCGAAGCCGAGGCGCCGCAGCGCCTTGACCTGGCGCCGCAGCGGTTCGACATCCGCGACGGCCTGCTGCTCGGTGCACTCGATCGTGATCCGCGACGGCGTGAGCCCCGCATCGCGGACCATGGCGGCGATCGCCCGGGCCTCGAAGGTCGGGTGCAGGAGGCTCGCCGGGGCGAAGTTGATCGCGTATCGCCGCGGGGTCCGGCCGACCTCGCGCCCGACCGCCTCCATCTGGCCGGCGCGTGCCAGGATCGTGTTGACGATGAAGGTGTCGAGTTCGACTGCGCGGTTGGTGTTGATGGCGGCGGCCACCACGGCGGTGATCGACTGGGGGAGCATCGGCATCTCGGGCCGGAACAGGCACTCGTACTCGTGGAGCTCGCCCGTCGCGAGGTCCACGATCGGCTGGAAGGCCACGCGGTGCAGGGTCCGCAGGCTGAAGAAGTAGTCGAGCATCTTCGTCTGGACGACGTGCGACGACTGGGCCATGCCGATGCGGTCGGCCAGCCCGGAGAGCTGGATCGCCGCCGACGTCGACACGAGGTAGCGCTCCGACTCGGGCAGGTCCGTGTCCACGGACACCAGGCCGAACTCGGGTTCACCGACCGCGTCCGCGGCGCGCTCGACGAGGCTCTCGGTCAGCACCGAGGCCGGAGCGATCAGGACGGTGCCGGCGTCGAGCTCGATGGTCCGTGCGCCTGCCGCCATCCCGGCGAGGTGATGCACGAACCGGATGTCGCGCGACCACAGCAGTCGCTCGTCGGGCGCTCGTCGCGGAGCGTTGAAGAGGCGCATCGCTCGCGATGATGCTCGTCGGGCGGCCCGGCCGGACACGTCCGGGGGTCCGGTGGGCCCGGGTACGTTCGTCCCGTGCGGCGGGAGGCCGGACGGCCGGCTCAGGCGAGGCGTTCGCCGGCGCGGATCGGCCGGTCGAGCCGATTCTCGGGCGGCGCGAGCGGGCACGCCCAGCGTGGATCGAACGCGCACGACGGCTGCACCGCGAAGTTGAAGTCCAGGATGAGCGTGCCCGTCTCCGCATCCCCGCCGAGGTCCGCGCTCTTGGCGGCATCCACGAGGTAGCGGCCGGCGCCGTAGGTCTCGGTCCCGTTGGTCGCGTCACGGAACGGGATGAACAGGCCGCCCGCGTAGCCGGCCATCCAGAAGACCGAGAGCGCCGCCTCGCGATCGGGGAAGGGCATGGTCACGCGCCCGATCCGGGTGAAGGCCAGCGCCTCCGGGCCGCTGTTCGGCAGGGCCAGGCTCGAGGCGCCGGGAGCCTCCTCGGCCGGCACCATCGGCACCGAGAACCGCAGGCCCGGGTCATGGTCGAAATGCCGCGCCCGGAACGTCGGCCGCGCCGCCACGGGGATCGGAGACTGCGGGTGCTCGCGAAAGAGCTGCTCGCGCGTCGCGCGCCAGTGGGACAGGGCCGCGCCTGGATCCGTGGCCGCGATCGAGCGGACCTCGGCGTACAGGGCTGCGACGCGCCGCCGCCAATCGGCGAGCCACAGGCGATCGGTCGCGGACCCGTCGCCCTGGCGCCAGACCATGGTCGTCAGCGTCGCTCGCGCCGCAGCGCCCCGAGCAGGATCATCGCGCCCACGCCGATCACGATGAGCGGCCAGAGTTGGCTCCAGCGCAGCAGCGGCATGTCGAGCCCGAGTGTGTGGTCGGCGAAGAACCACAGCCCGATCCCCAGCACGATGAAGCCGGTGATGAGCGAGGCCCAGCGACCCTCGTCGCGCCGACGGGGCGGCGGGCTCGCGGTCCGGGTGGTCGGGTCGGGCGGGGTGGTCGGGTCGTCCATGGGGGCCTCGCGGGAGCGGTTCGGGCGATCGTGCTCCATCCTAGCCCCCGGCGCCTAGAATCGGGGCCGGCCGGCCGCATCGCCCGGTGACGAACGGATGGGAGGCAGGTCGTGGCGGACAGCGCGGAGATCGGCGTCTTCGGTGGATCAGGGTTCTACTCGCTCCTCGAGGACGTCCGCGAGATCAAGGTCGACACGCCCTACGGCGCGCCATCCGACTCGCTCTTCCTCGCGGACGTCGCCGGGCGTCGCGTGGCGTTCCTGCCGCGCCACGGACGCCGCCACACCATCCCGCCGCACGCGATCAACTACCGGGCGAACGTCTGGGCGATGCGGTCGCTCGGGGTCAAGGCCGCCATCTCGCCGTGCGCGGCCGGTTCGCTGCAGCTGGCGGTCAAGCCCGGCGACTTCGTCGTGTGCGACCAGTTCGTGGACCGGACCCGTGGGCGCGCCGACACGTTCTTCGACGGACCCATCGTCACGCACCTGTCCTCGGCGGAAACGTATGACCCGGTGCTTCGACGCCTCGCGATCGACACGATCCGCGACCATGGGATCGAGGTCCACGAGCACGGCACGGTCGTGGTCATCTCGGGGCCGCGCTTCTCGACGAAGGCCGAGTCCAAGTGGTTCAGCGATGCCGGCTGGGAGGTCATCAACATGACCCAGTATCCCGAAGCCTGGCTCTGCCGCGAACTCGGCATCGCCGTCGTGAACATCAGCCTCATCACCGACTACGACGCCGGCGTCCATGAGGGGACCGAAGCCGTCAACGCGACGGATGTCCTCGAGGTGTTCCAGCAGAACGCCGCTCGGATCCAGGGCGTGGTCCTAGATCTCATCGGACGATTCCCGACGGACCTCGACGCCCTGGGCGCCCGGGCGGCGCTCGAGCCGACGCGCGGCGACGGCCACACGATCACGCGCGAGGACATCCGGCTGTTCGAGACCGGCCTGTGACCGACGGCCTCCCGATCGGGGTCGCGATCCGGACCATCCGGGCGGAACCCACCTGGTGGCTGGACAGCGCCCGCCGCCTCGACGCGGCCGGCTATGCCGGGATCTGGGCCTGGGATCACTTCATGGGACGCGGGGACCTGACCGTCCCGGTCGTGGAGTGCTGGACCGCCCTGGCGATGGCCGCGGCCCAGACGTCGCGGATCGGCGTGGCGCCGTTCGTGATCAACGTGATGAACCGGCACCCAGCCGTGCTGGCGCGGATGGCCTCGACGCTGCAGAACGCGTGCGGTGGACGATTGACCCTCGGGATCGGCATCGGCGGTCACCCGCCGGAGCACGACGCCTATGGCATCGACTTCCCCGATGCGCCCGAGCGCGTGGCCCGTCTCGAGGAGGCCGTCGCCGTCATCCGCGCCCTGTGGACGGGCGGCCCGGTCACCCGGCACTCGCCGTTCTATCCGCTGACCGAGGCGCACGCCTGGCCCGTCCCGGTGCCGGCCCCGGCGATCGTGATCGGCGGGGAGACCGCGGCCGGCGCACGCCTCGCCGGACGGATCGGCGACGGCTGGACCGCCTTCGACGACAACTTCGAGCGCAACCTGCCCGTCTACCTCGAGGCGCTCGCGGCGACCGGACGACCGCGGACGAGCCAGCAGGTCCACGTGGGCTTCCAGGGCCAGGTCCTCTCGGATGAGACGCTCGTCGGGTCGCCCTGGGTGGACGACCCGGTCGAGACGTGGGCGCGCTGGCACGAGGCCGGGGCCGACGGGGCCATCGTCCTGGCCCGGACGACGGCCGACATCGACGCCCTGGTGGGAGCCGTCGACCGCTGGTAGCGCCCGTTCGTGGCACCATCGACCCGTGACCGACCCCGTGACCCGTCCGACGCCGGCTGCCGTTCCGGGCGCCGGCGACGGGACCCATGCGTGCATCCGCTGTGGCGCCCCGGTGGCGCTCGACGTGGGGCTGTGCGAACGCTGCAACCCGCTCGGGCTCAAGGACGTCGCGGCCTCGCAGGTGCACGGGACGGTCTTCGTGGCCGTCGTGGGCGCGATCATCGTGCTCGCCCTGGCGGCGCGGCTGGCGGTGTCGGGCGTCGGCCCGTTCGAGGCGAGCGTCTCGGACGTCACGGCGTCCGGAGACGCGCTCACGGTGACGCTGACCGTCACGAACCGCGGCGATGCCGAGGGCCAGAGCCCGTGCCGGGTCACCGATCCCAACGACCGGAACGGCGTCGCCATCGCGATCATCCTGAGTCCGCGGATCGGGCCCGGCCAGACGGCGACCTTCAGTCAGACCGTGACCGGACTGGGCGCCGTGGCGCGCGAGCTCGCGGTCCGGTGTCCGGTCCCGTGAGCACGGACCTCGCCTTCGCGGTGGACCTCGCGGGTCGGGCCGGCGAGATCCTGATGGACCGCTACGAGCGGCTGGAGCGGATCGATCACAAGAGCGCCCGCGACGTCGTCACCGAGGCGGATCACCTGTCCGAGGCGCTGATCCTCGACGCCATCCGGGCGTCGTACCCGGATGACGCGATCATGGCCGAGGAGACCGGTGAGCATCCGGCGCCCACCGGCGAGGCTGCCACGTCAGGACGCGGCCGCGTGTGGGTGGTGGACCCGCTCGACGGCACCGTGAACTACGCGAACGGCCTGCCGGTGTTCTGCGTCGCGATCGGCCTCGTCGTGGACGGCCGGCCGACGGTCGGGGTGATCCATGACCCCACCCGCGCCGAGACCTTCGCCGCGACCGCCGACGGGCCCGCGACCCTTGACGGACGCCCGGTCACGGCGTCGCGAAAGGACAAGCTCTCGGACTTCGTGGTGTCGATGGCGCTCAACGGTCGGGCGGCCACGTCCCGCTCGCGCAACGTTCGGCGCGCGGTCCGGATGTCCCGCTCGATGGGTTCGGCGGCCTTGGCGCTGGCCTACGTCGCGAACGGGCGCTTCGACGCCTTCGTCCAGCAGGGCGGACTGTCGTCCTGGGACGTGGCGGCCGCGGGCCTCATCGCCGAGCGCGGCGGCGCGACGGTGACGGCGATGGATGGTGGGCCGTGGTTCGACATCTCGCGACCGCCGCGCTCCATCGGCGTGCTCGCGGTCCCGTCACGGCATCACGGCGAGCTGCTCCGGCTCACCCGATAGGCGGCGCCGGGCCCGGGTCGCCCTCGCCGTTCGGCCCTCAGTCCGTTTCGCCCGACCAGCGATGGGGCCGCGTCCGGAGGCGGTCGAGGCCCCACTCCTCGCAGAACGCCTCCCACTCGGCCCGTGGGGCCCCGTCCCAGCGCAGGTCATCCGGGACGCGCTGACGGATCGGGACGCCGTCATCAGTGGACCGGAGTCGCGCGAGATCGCGGAAGAGCAGGGCGTCGTCCCAGTGGTCCCGCAGCGTCGCGGCCAGCGTGATGGCCCGCGAGCCACCGACGCCCGGCACCTCCCAGGCGGAGGCCTTGGCGGGGACGTCCTCCAGGTGGCCGTAGACCGCGAGCACCGCGGCCGCGCCCTTCGCGCCCCAGCCGGGGAGCCCCGGATAGCCATCCGACGAGTCGCCCACGACCGCCAGCCAGTCCGGGATCGACGCGGGTGCCACGCCCCACTTCTCGCGGACGCCTGCCTCGTCGTACGTGATCCCGCGTCGTCGGTCCCACAGGACGACGCGCTCCCCGACGACGAGCTGCGCCATGTCCTTGTCCGGGGTACAGACGACGATCCGCTCCACCGTCGGGTCGAGGGCGAACCGCCAGGCGGCGGCGCCGATCGCATCGTCGGCCTCGAACTCGACCATCGGCCACAGGACGATCCCGAGCGCCTCGACGGCGGCCTCCGCGATCGGGAACTGGGCGAGCAGCTCGGGGGGCATCCCGGCCGAGGACTTGTAGCCGGGGTACAGGTCGTTGCGGAACGACTCGATCACGCGGTCAGTCGCGCAGGCGACGTGGGTGGCCCCTTCCTCACGGAGCAGGAAGAGCAGCTGGTCGCACAGACCGGATACACCCGACAGGTTGCGCCCGTCGCGACCGAGGACGGGCGGGCGCGGCGCGAAGTGCGCTCGAAAGAGCTCGTATGTGGCATCCACGAGATGGATCTGGACCGACATCGGCCTCAGCCTGCCTCGACGGTCGCGCGCGCTTCGAGCGGCCCGGGTGACTCGTTGGCCGCGCCGGTCCCGGGCGCCGCGCCGGTCTCGACCATGTCCCGGAGCCGCTCCAGGTCGCGCTGGAAGATGCGATGGAACACGGGCGCCGTGGCGACCGCCACGAGGTGCGCCAGCTCGGGCGCGACCAGGTGCTCCTCCCAGCGGAGGATGGTCGTGCTCCCGTCCGCACCGGGTTCGAGGTCGAAGGTCCCGCTACCCGAGAACCGCCCCTCGTGGGTGATCGCGAACCGCGTGGGCGGCTCGAGGGCTGTCACCGTGACCGGATCGGTCGAGCTCAGGCCGAACATCCGCACGGTGGCCTCGCCGCGGCTGCCGACCCGGGTCGGCTTCGCCGTCGACATCGAGACCGTCTTCATGTCATGCATCCAGCGCGGCTGGCCCTCGATGTCCGAGAGCACCGCCCAGACGCGCTCGATCGGCGCGTCGATCACGATGCGCGTCCGGACCGGTGGTGGCGGCCCTCCCGCGGCGCGCGCTCGCAGGACCTCGTTCGCGAACCACGCGCCGAGCGCGCCGAAGACGACGAGACGCACCAGCGCCC
>CAYMTJ010000065.1:0-14076 GCA_964393345.1 uncultured Anaerolineaceae bacterium
CCCTTGGACTGCGGGCTGCCCAGGACGCCCGTCAGGTTCTGGACGTGGTGCCCGTACTCGTGGGCGACGACGTACGCCTGGGCGAACGGGCCGGCATCGGCACCGAACCGCTCGCGCAGCACCTCGAAGAACCCGAGATCGAGATAGACCATCCGATCGGACGGGCAGTAGAAGGGTCCGCTTGCCGCACTGGCGGGACCGCAGGCGCTTTGCGTCGCACCCGAGAAGAGGACGGTCTTCGCTGGCTCGTACTGGCCGCTCTCGAACGCCCCCGTCCAGTACGTCTGCACGCTGTTGACGAAGCCGAGGATCCGGCAATCGTCACGCTCGTTCGCGTCCGCGCCGGTCTTGCACTCGGTGGCGAGCGCGGAGCTCTCCGGTCCGGTGACGTTCCCAGGTTCCAGCAGCGGCCCGAGGTCCTGCGGGTTGCCACCCAGGAGGACGTACCCCAGGAGCAGGATCAGCCCGAGGCCGCCGCCACCGACCGCGATGCCGCCACGGCCGCCCATCCCGCGCCGGTCGGAGATCTGGCCGGGGTCAAGCCGGGCACCGGGATCGAACGTCATGGGAGCCTCGCACTGGGACGCAGGTAGGCCGACATGCTACGGGCTTGGTGCGGACGCTGCCATCGCGGCCGCCGCCCGTCGCGTGACACCGCCATCGCAGTGATCGTCACGCACACGGCTCCGTCACCCGGCTCCTCTCCGCGATATCTAGACATCGCAGCCACGAATCACGATACTTCCTATCGATGAATGCCAGAGATGTGGGCGACGACCCCGTCGCCCTCCGGGTGGGTCAGGCGGCCGAGATGCTCGGCGTCACCGTGGAGACGCTGCGCCGCTGGGAGGTGGCCGGCCGTCTCCGGATGGAGCGGTCCTCGGGTGGCCAGCGGCTGGTCTCCATCGCCGACGTCACACGCCTGCTCGGGGAGCGCCGACGGCGTTCGGCGGATCGACCGATCGTCGCCCAGTCCGCGCGCAACCGCTTCCCCGGCATCGTCACGCGGATCGAGCAGGATCGGGTGGCCGCGGTGGTCGAGGTGATGGCCGGACCCCACCGGCTCGTCAGCCTGATGACGGCGGAGGCGGTGGACGAGCTCAGGCTGAAGGTCGGCGACGCCGCCGTCTGCGTCGTGAAGGCGACCAACGTGGTCGTCGAGATCCCGTCGTCCTAGGCCGGGTCGTGCGTCCTCGCGTCGGGGCCCGGTCCCGGGCCGCCGTGGCCATCGCCGTCGGGGTCATCGTCATC
Source organism: uncultured Anaerolineaceae bacterium (assembly GCA_964393345.1). Classification (GTDB taxonomy): domain Bacteria; phylum Chloroflexota; class Limnocylindria; order Limnocylindrales; family CSP1-4; genus SPCO01. The sequence goes on from CAYMTJ010000065.1 coordinate 1,252, forward strand.
GCGCTGGGCGCCTGCTCCTCCACCGTGCCGGGCGCGACCACGCTCACGGTCTATGCGGCCGCGTCGCTGACCGGCGCCATGGCGGAGGTCGAGGTCGCCTACGAGGCGGCGGTGCCCGGTCTCTCGATGACGGTCTCCAGCGACTCGTCCGCGGCGCTGGCCGCGCAGATCCGCGAGGGCGCACCTGCCGACATCCTGCTCGCCGCGGACACGGCGACGCCCCGGACGCTGCTCGACGAGGGTCTGGCGGTCGCGCCGGCCGTCACGTTCGCCGCCAACGCCCTGGCCGTGGTGGTCCCGGCGGGCGACCGCGCGGGTATCGCGACGCCGGCGGACCTCGCCGCGCCCGGCGTCCGGATCATCGCCGCCGGCGACGCCGTGCCGATCACGCGTTACGCGGCCGAGCTCGTCGCCCGGCTCGCGCTCGAGCCCGGCTACCCGCCGGACTTCGCGCAGCGGTACGAGGCCAACATCGCGTCTCGGGAAGACAACGTGCGGGCCGTCCTTGCCAAGGTCGAGCTCGGGGAGGGCGACGCGGGCGTCGTCTACGTGACCGATGCCCGCTCCTCCTCGGGCGTTGCGGTCCTCGAGGTGCCGGCCGGTGCCAGGGTGGCGGCGACCTACGACGGCGTCGTCGTCGCCGGGGCGCGTGACCCGTCCGCGGCGGCGGCGTTCCTCTCGTGGCTGGCCGGATCGGACGGCCAGGCGATCCTGGCACGCCTCGGGTTCGAGGCCCTGCCATGAGCGGGACGGCGTCCGGGCGCTGGGGCGCTCGCTCGCTCTCTGCGGTCGCGGCCATCTTCGCCGCGTTCCTCGCGCTGCCGATCGTCGTGCTCGTCGGACGGGCCGTGCTCGACGGGTCCCTCGCGGGCGCGGCACGGACGCCCGGCGTCGGCGATGCGCTGTCGCTCAGCCTGGTGACGACCGCGGCGAGCCTGCTGCTCAGCGTCGCGTTGGGGCTACCGCTCGCCTACGTCCTGGCCCGCCGACGGTTCCCCGGCAAGTGGATCATCGATGCCGTCGTCGACCTGCCGATCGTGCTGCCGCCATCGGTGGCGGGCCTCGCGCTCCTGCTCGTCTTCGGCCGGCGAGGCGTGCTCGGCGAGCCGCTCGACGTCCTCGGCATCGCGATCCCGTTCACGACCGTGGCGGTCGTGCTGGCCCAGACGTTCGTGTCGGCGCCGTTCTTCATCCGCGCCGCGCGCACGGGCTTCGCCACCGTCGACCGCGACCTCGAGGACGCCGCCCGTGTCGACGGGGCGTCGGACCTGCACCTGTTCCGGACGATCACCATGCCGCTCGCATCGCAGGCGCTGGCCGCCGGGCTCGTGATGACGTGGGCGCGCTCGCTCGGCGAGTTCGGCGCGACGATCATGTTCGCCGGCAACATCAGCGGGCGGACGCAGACCCTGCCGCTGGTGGTCTACGGCGAGTTCCAGGCCGGCGGGCTCGACGCGTCCATCGCGGCGGCCGCGATCCTCGTGCTCGCCGCGTTCGGCGTGCTGGTGGCGGTCCGGGCGCTCCACTGGGGTCGGGCCCTCGACGGTCGCGCCGTGACCTGACCCGGGGCGCACGATCCGGGCGCACGTCCGGGCCGGGCCGCTCGTCAGCGTGACGCGCTGTCGCTCCCGCGATCGGCGAGGAATCGCTCGATGTCCGCGATCAGGTCGTCTCCGGCGGGCAGGCGCTGCTCATCGACCATGGCCTCGAGCCGCTCGACGTAGGTCCGCGTCGTCTCCTCGACGGCGGCCGCCGTGTCGAGCCGGGTCCGGAGCTGGCGCGCCTCGTCGGCCAGGTCACCGCCGGGGAGCGTGACGCCCAGGTGTCGCCCGAACGTCTCGAGCAGCTCGAGCGCCGCGGCCGGATACGGGCCGGAGATGTAGTGGGGGACCTGGGCGAAATAGCCCAGGGCAGGCACGCCCGCGCGAGCCATCTCGATCTCGAGCGCGGACACGAGCGCGGACGGGACGCGGAGCGTGCCCGCCGGGCCCGCCGGCACATCGGCGCGCAACAGGCCGGGGGCCGATTCGGTGCCCAGGATCGGCACGGGCCGGGTATGGGGCACGGCCGCCGGGATCGCGCCGAGGCTGACCCACTCGGCCACCCCGAGGCTGGCCGCGAGCCCCACCGCCGCGGCCACCAGCTCCTGCCAGCGGTAGTCCGGCTCCATCCCCACGAGGACGAGCAGGTCGCGCTCGCCGGCGCGCACGCGACGGATCACGAGCTCCGGCCAGGTCAGCTCCGTCAGCCGCCCATCCACGATCTCCAGCGGCGGCCGCCGCGCACGGTAGTCGAAGAGGCGGTCCGCATCGAAGGTGGCGACGACCGGTGCGTCGGTCGCGAGGTGGCCGAGGGCCGTGGTCGCCGCCGATCCGGCATCGACCCAGCCGTCGAACGCGGCGACCAGGGTCGGCGCGACGAGGTCGCCCGGATCATCCAGACGGTAGAGGCTCACCACGCAAGGATAGGCTCAGGACGGCGACGGGGCTCCCGACGCGGGTGGGACCTCCCCGGCCGGTCCGGCCGACAGGGTCCCGATGAACCGGGCGGCCAGGTCCTCGTCTCCGCCGTCGATGACGAACAGGTACTCCCCGGCGATGTAGGCCCACCAGAACGACTCGCCCTCCTCCTCGCCGCCGCGCGTCACCGTCTTGTCGCCGATGGTCACGGTGGAGGTCACGAACTCCGGGAAGGACGCGACGATGTCGGCGATCCACGCGTCGCGGATCACCTCCGGAGCGACGCCGTCGACCTGATACACGCTGACGACACCATCGAGTTCGAAGTCGGGGTCGGCGGCCGTCGCCCCGCGCAGGTCATCCTCGGTCTTGCCGGCGGCCTCCAGGGCCGCGACGATCTCCTCGGTCAGCCCGTCATCGGGGCCATACAGCCCCGCCGACCAGCTCTGCTTCTCGAGGACGAAGCCGTCCGCCTCGCTCGGCAGCAGGGCCTCCAGCTCGGGGAATTCGTGGCTCGCCTCGACCGGCTCCTCGTCGATGAACTCGTCGGGATCCGGCGTCGGACTGGCCTGGGCCGTGATCGACGTCCCGCCGTTGAGGACCATGACCGCCACGACCGTCCAGCCCGCCGTCGCGATGATGATCGCCGCGATCGCGAGCGCCGGCCAGAACGACCCGCCCCCCGGACTGGACGCGGGCCGGGGTTCGCCGGCTTCCGCCATCCGCGCCCGTCGGACCTGGGTCCCTCGTTCCCGCACCATGCCTCCTTCAGCGTCCCAGGTGCTCGGCCAGGAACCGGATCTTGGCCTGCTCGTGGAATCCCTGGCCGCCCTCGTGCCCGTTGAACGGGTATTCGATGATCTTCTTGGGGCCACCGTACGCGTGGTAGGCGGCATAGACGGTGGATGGGGGTGTGATGTCGTCCATGAGCCCCACGGAGAACAGCGCGGGCGCCACGGCGCGTCGGCCGAGCACGGCCGCGTCGATGTACGAGAGCGTCCGCAACGCGGACTCGACGTGGTCGCGATGGGCCTTTAGGTAGCGGGCGATCTCCGCGTAGGGCTCGGTGTCCACCAGCGTGATCGCCCGCGGGAAGTCGCTCAGGAACGGGACGTCCGCCGCGACCGCCACCACGTCCGGCACGAGCGACGCGGCGGCGATGCTGAGCGCGCCACCCTGCGAGCCGCCGGCGACCGCCACGCGGCTGCCGTCCACGACCGGATGCGAGCGGATCGTCTCGATCGCTCGGACCGCATCGGTGAAGACGCGACGATAGAAGTAGGTGTGCGGGTCCGTGATCCCCGCGGTCATGAACCCGGGGCTCGACGGCGCCCCCAGATCGCCCGGATCGGGGGTGTCGCCGATGTAGGTGGAGGACCCCTGGCCGCGGGTGTCCATCACGAGATGGGCGTATCCCACGGCGGCCCACAGCGCCCGCTCATGCGACAGGCCCCGCCCGCCGCCATAGCCCAGGTATTCGACGACGGCCGGCAGGCGGTCGGCGCGGTGCCTTGGCAGGTGCAACCAGCCTCGGATCCGGTCGCCACCGAACCCCGAGAACGTGACATCGAAGGTCTCGATCGTGGCGAGCCCGTTGTCGACGGGGACGAACGATGGCGCGAGGTCGATCGCGCGCGCGTCGGCCAGGGTCGCCGCCCAGAAGGCGTCGAGGTCGTCGGGTTCCGGCAGCGCCGGATCGTACGCCCGGAGGCGCTCGATGGGCAGGTCGAACTGGGGCACGCGGTTCGCTCCTTACGCTGGATCGGTCGGCCAGCGCGCGGCGGCGGGCGCCGAGCGGGGGAGGTCGGCCCAGTCGGCCCGGATGGGGGAGAAGATGTCGATGACCACGGCGCCGTCCGGACCGGCGACCGCGTCGTGCGGCCGGTCAGAGGGGATCAGCCACGTGCCGCCGGGTCCGAGCGTGCGGCGTTCACCGTCGATGGTGAAGGTGATGCTCCCGGTCAGGCAGATGCCCATCTGCTCGTGGACATGATGGTGTTCAGGGACCACGGCGCCGGGCGCCAGCTCGAGGACCGCCAGGCTCGCGTTCGAGCCCGTGATCATGCGGGCCTTGACCGTCTCGCCCCAGATGTCGATGGCGGGGACGTCGCCGATGTCCACCAGATGGCTCATGGTCGCGATTCTGACACGTCGACGGGAATCGAACGACCCGAGTCGACTGACGACTCGGGTCGGGGATCACGCGGGTCTGGCGGGCCGACCATCGGCCCGCGCCGAGAGGGGACTAGCCGCGCTGGCTGCGGAAGCAGTCGCTGCAGTAGACGGGCTTGCCACTGGTGGGGCGGAAGGGGACCTGGGCCTCCTTGCCGCACGAGGAACAGGTCGCCGCGAACATCTCGCGGGGACCGCGGTCGCGGTCGCCGTAGCCACCGCCACCACCACCACCGTAGCTACCGGCGCCGCTCGAATAGCCGCCGCCGTAGCTGGAACCGCCGCCTTCGCTGTTGCGGGCAGCCTTGCGGCTGGCGCGACAGGATGGGCAACGGCGCGGCTCGGTGAAGCCGCGCTGGGAATAGAAGTCCTGCTCGGACGCGGTGAACACGAATTCTTGTCCACAGTCCGCACAGGTCAGGTTCTTGTCGTTGTACACGGAAACAGAAACTCCTCTCGGCGATCCGACGCGATCCCTTCATCGGGTTCTCGCGTCAGTCGTGAGAGGAGTCCGAGTGCGTCGTTTCGTCGTATGTGGCCGCGAACGTTTTCACGGCACTACACCCTCATGCTACGCGCAATGCGCGAATCTGGCTAGCCCCGAATCCCCGATGGGTGTGGCGAGCCTGGAGAGGGCGGGCGGGCAGCCCGTCGCGAGACGGGCTGCCGTCGAGCCTAGGCGGCGCGGACCTTCGCGGCGCGCGGGCCCTTGGGGTTGTTCTCGATCTCGAATTCGACGCGTTCGCCGCCCTGGAGGCGGTCGAAGTCGAGTGAGCTGTCGAGACCGTCGCGATGGAAGAAGTACTCCTTCGCATCCTCGGCGGTGATGAAGCCAAAGCCGCGCTCGGCGATGACCTTCTTGATGGTTCCGGTGGTCATATGCGACCTCCTGCACTCCCGAACTGGGATGGGTCAGTCGCACGGCCTGTTCGAAAGTGCCGACCGTACGGAGCATCGCCGCGAGGTGTGGCGAGGGGCTCACCGTAGCACAGATGCACGGGACGGCCGTTCCCGGCTATCGTCGGGGATGCTCGACCGAGTCGCTCCGTCGCCGTCAGGAGGGCCCCGCGTGTCCGGCCGGTACTGGGATGCCGCCATCGAGACGCTTGCGCCGGCCGAGGTTCGCCGGCTGGAAGCGTCGCGGCTGGCCGAGCAGATCGCCTACGACCACGCGACGAGCCCGCACTATCGCGCCACCCTCGATGAGGCCGGGGTCCGGCCGGACGAGATCCGCTCGGTCGAGGACCTGGCCCGCATCCCGTTCATGGAGAAGCGGGACGTGGCCGAGTCGCAGGCCGACGGCACCCTGCTGGGGCTGAACCAGTGCGCGCCGCTGGACCGGATCGTCCGGATCCAGGCCACCGGCGGGACCACCGGGCAGCCGATCCGGATCGGCCTGACCCGCCGCGATGTCGCGGACTACAGCGACATGGGGGCGCGGGCGCTGTGGGCGATGGGCTGCCGCCCCGGCGACATCGTCTTCGAGTGCATGAACTACAACCTCTACTCCGGTGGGCTCAGCGACCATCTGACGTTCGAGACCCTGGGGGCGGCCACGATCCCGTTCGGGGTGGGTCACAGCGAGCGGCTCCTCACGATGATGGCCGGGCTCCGCGAGCCGGTCGGCATCTGGGCGACGCCCTCGTATGCGGTTCGGCTGGCCGAGGTCGCCGCCGGGCTCGGGCTCGAGCCTCGGGCGGTCGGGCTGCGCAAGGGGTTCTTCTCGGGCGAGGCCGGGATGCAGGTGCCGGGCTACCGCGAGCGGATCGAGTCGACCTGGGGGATGGTGGCGCGCGATCAGTACGGGACCGGCGAGCTGGGGCTGCACTCCGGTGAGTGCGAGGCACAGGACGGGGTCCACTATGGCGGCGTGGGGATCGCCATCGCCGAATTGATCGACCCCGAGAGCGGCGACGCGCTGCCGTTCACCGATGGCCAGCAGGGGGAAGTCGTCTACACCTCGATCCATCGGGAGGCGAGCCCGCTGCTGCGGATGCGCTCGCACGACGTCATGCAGGTCTTCACGGACCCGTGCCCGTGCGGTCGGACGAGCTTTCGGTTCCGGATCCTGGGGCGGTCCGACGAGATGTTCATCGTCAAGGGCGTCAACGTCTTCCCGTTGTCCGTCCAGACGGTCCTCATGACGCTGGTGCCCGAGCTCACCGGCGAGTTCCGGGTGGTGATCGACCGGCCGCCCCCGATCGACTACCCGGTGCCGATCACGGCGGAGGTGGCGCGCGACGTGCCTCTCGAGCGTCGGGAGACGCTCGTCGGTGACGCGACGGCTCGACTCAAGGCCGCGCTCGACTTCACCGCGGCGGTCACCCTGGTGGAGCCCGGGACCATCGCCGGTGACGGGAAGACGCGTCGTGTGGTCCGCACGTATCGGGGAGATGTCCCGTGACGGTCGTCGATCTCGACATCCGCGGCGACGTGGCGATCATCGCGCTGGACCGCCCGGACAAGCTCAACGCCATCAACGACGAGATGCTCGACGGGCTGCTGGACGTGATCGGGGTCGTCGCCGGCTCGGACGCCATCGGGGCGGCCGTGCTGACCGGCCGTGGCCGCGCCTTCTCGGCGGGCGGCGACATCACGGCCATGTCCGGGATGGACGACGGGATGTTCGCGGCGACGATCGCGCGGTACATGCGGGTCGCGTCGGCGTTCCATGCCTGCCCGAAGCCGATCATCGCGGCGGTCCACGGCTACGCACTCGCGGGTGGCTTCGAACTGGCGTTGCTGTGCGATGTGCGGTTCGCGGCGGACGGCACGCAGTTCGGATCGCCGGATACGCCGCTGGGGCTGAGCCCGACGAGCGGCATGACGTATCTGCTGCCGAGGGTCATCGGACTGGGGCGGGCGATGGCCCTGACCCTGTCCGGCGACAGCATCGATGCGGTGGAGGCCGAGCGGATCGGACTCGTGGACCGCGTGGTCGAACCGGACCGGTTGCTGGCCGAGGCCGAGGCGTTCGCGCATCGGATCGCCGGGTTCCCGCGGACCGGCGTGGCCTGGACGAAGCTCGGCTTTCACCGCGCCCTCCACGGCTCGTTCGAGGACGCGACCCGGAGCGAGGCCGACGCCGAACTTGCCTCGTTCCGCGATCCGGCGACGCGCGACCGGATGCGGGCGTTCGTCGCGCGGAAGCGAGGCTAGGGAGGGCGCGATGTCGTACCCGAAACCGCGCTACCACGGCGACTCGGGCGAGGGCGCACGACGATCACTGGGTCTGAGCGCCACGCCGGCCCCATGACCTGGGGTCGCCCTCGTGGCATGCCTCGCACCCGGTGCACACAACGGCATCGGGACGGGCCTGGACGGCCGTGTCCCGCCGGATTCTTGCCCCCGGTGCACGAAACGTCGGCCTGAGCCCGTCCAGCCGTCGATCTTTGCGCGGGGGGAACGAGATCGTGCAGATCGACGGCTCGGACGGTCGTTTGTGGGCGTGGGGTGCAAACCGTGCCTGTGGTGCACGAGATCGGACGCGGCGGCGAGCCTACGGGGCGGCGCGGAAGATCAGTCCCGACGCGCCGGCGTCGAGGGTGAGCACATCGGCGTCCACCGTGTAGCGGACCGGACCGGACAACACGGCGATGACCGCCTGTTCGACGGCGGCCGGATCGGCCTCGCAGCCTCGCTTGGTGAGCGCGATCGGACCGAACGTGATGGTGTCGTCGGTCACCTCGACCGACCCACCGCCCATGTTGCAGCCAGACTCGACATCGATCGTGCCGCTCGTGATCCGGATCGCGGCCGTCACGCCAGCCGGGATGCTCGAGACCGCGTCACCCGACACGATCCCGTCGAGGACCCAGCGGGTCCCCTCGATCGGCAGGTCCGGCGTCGCGACTTCGGCGTCCAGGAACGTGATCGAGACGGCGCCGTTCGTCAGGACCAGCGTGTCGGCATCGAGCGAGACCGACGCTCCGCTGAAGAACGCGGCGACCCAGGTGTCCTGCGCCATCAACGGTTCCTCGCAGGCCATCTCGGTCATCCACATCTGAGCGGTGACGAGCCGATCCCTGTCGAGCCGATACTCGCCGCCCATCGAGTTGCAGCCGGCCGAGACGCCGAGGTTGCCGTCCTGGAACGACAGTCGGATGCGCGACCCGAGCACGAGGTCCGCGCCGGTGATCGCCGTGGAGAGGTAGGTGTGGCCGTCGAGCGAGGCTGGTGCCCCCGCCGTGCACGCGGTCGATGAGGCGCCGAGCGCCAGGACGGCGATGAGGGAGAGCAGCGTTCGAGAAGGTCGCTTCATGGCCCCGGGACGGGCGCGACGTCGATCGGGTTCCAGCGACGGGACGGATGGTTCAGGCATCCGGCGCGATCGACCCTGCGGCGATCCCCTTCACGAGCCCGACGAGAAGCACCGAGATCCGCTCGTCGTCCAGGCCGCCGATCGCCAGTGAACGCCACGTCGTGAAGTGGATCGCGTGACCCACGACGGCATCCAGGAGGGGTCGTCGCGCCTCGTCGACCGGCCAGCCGTCGGTCAGTGCCGCCCGAAGGTCGCGCATCCGGACCTCGAACGGGTCCGGCGTCGAAGGAGGTGGCGTGTCCTGGCTCACGTCGAAGAGCAGACGTTCGAGCGCGGCTCCGTTGGCGCGGTGCCACGCGACCATCGCCCGCACCCCGTGGTTCAGGCGATCGCGTGCCGAGGCGATCGCGCGCCAGTCCTCAGGATCGGGCATGCCCATCGCCTTGATCCCGTGGGTCGTGCACGCCTCGTACATCGATCCGAGGTCCGGGAAGTGGGCATACACCGTGTGTCGCTGGAGCCCGGCGTGAGCGGCGATCGCGCTGATCGTCGTCCGCGACGGGCCCACGGTCGCATGGAGGTCGAAGGCAGCGGACACGATCGACTCGCGTGTTCGGTCGACCGCGGTCTGGCGGACGCCCATCCGATACGGGCGCTTGACCGATGCGCGCTTCGACGGCGTGCCCGTCGTGGGCGCGCGCTTCGACGCGATCGCTCGCTCTCGTTTCTTCTGCTCAGCCATGTGCATCGGAAGTATTGACCGACCGGACGTTCGCGGCTACCATCCTGCCACATGATTGCACACAAATGTGCAGTGAATAGGAGGCAGCGATGTCGGTCGCGGAGCGAACGAAGTTCCTGGTGGCCCCGGGGCAGGGCGAGCTGATCTGGGATGGGCCGATCGACACCACGGTCATGGTCCCAAGCGAGGCGAGCCTCGGCGCGCTGTCCATCACGGAGATGGCGGTTGCGCCCGGGTATATGGTCCCGCCGCACGTCCACCGGGACACCGACGAGTGGTCCTATGTGCTGTTCGGCACCATCGGGGCGAGGGTCGGCGACGATGAGTTCTCGGCGACCGCCGGCTCCTGGATCCTCAAGCCCCGCGGCGTGATGCACACGTTCTGGAACGCCGGCCCCGATCCGGCGCGAATCATCGAGCTGCTGACCCCGGGCGCCTTCGAGCACATGTTCCGACGCATGTCCGACCTGGCGGCTCGCGACCAGATGACCGACGACCGCCTGGACGCCCTCGCCGAGGAGTTCGGGACCACCATCGACATGACGTGGGTCCCGGACCTCGCGGCCCGGCATGGCCTCGAGGTCACCGTCTAGCTGTCGCCGTCAGTCACGGATGGCGGGCGAGCCCAGGTGCCACTGGCAGGACCCTGTCCGCGATGGATCTCGTCGCCGCGACGCTACATCTCCATCGGGCTCATGAGCTGGAAGTAGTTGTCGTCCGGGTCGGCGAGCGTCGCGATCGATGAGCCGGGCTGGCCTTCGAAACCGTACGGTTCGGCGATGACGATCGCGCCGGCCGCCTTCATGCGGTCGAAGTCGCCCTGGACGTCCTTGGTCTCGATGTTCCAGATGATCCGACCCGGGGTGGCGTTCTTGCCCTTGACCTCGGAGTGCGGCCCGACGGTCACGAACCCCGACCCGAGCTGCCAGCCGGTATAGCCGCCGTCCGAGAACCCGGGCTCCCCGAGGACGCGGGTGTAGTACTCGACCAGGCGATCCGGATCGTCGGACCCGATGAGGATGCTGTTGAAGTCCATGGACGCCTCCTTCCCGATCAGTATCGGCGCTTCGGGCCGATGGTGTTCGGAGCGTCGCCCGGTGGCGTGACGGGAACCCGTCGCGCCTGTACCGTCCGACCATGACCGAGAACGTCCTCGATCGAAGCGGAGAGGCGGCGCTGTATCGGGCGTTGCGGCGGTTCTGGCACCCCGTGGCCTGGGCGTCCGACGTGACGGATCGACCGGTCGCCGCTCGCCTGCTCGATGAACCCCTCGCCCTCGTCCGACTCGGCGGCGAGGTCCGGGCCTTCAAGGACCTGTGCGTCCATCGCGGGACCGCGTTGTCGCTCGGCTGGGTGGATGACGAGCGCCTGGTGTGTGCCTACCACGGCTGGACGTACGACCCCGACGGTGTCTGCGTCCGGATCCCGTCGAGCCACGGGACGAACATCCCGCGCAAGGCCCGCATCACGTCCTATGCCGCCGCCGAGCACGCCGGGCTGGTCTGGGTCTGCCTCGGCGCCGAGGGCGGAGGCAACGCCGCCGCCGATGCCTCGACCGGACCGGCGCTGCCACTCCCCGAGTTCCCGGAATGGGACGACGCCACCTACCGGAAGATCACCATCCCGCAGTACGACTGGCACTGCAGCGCCGCGCGTCGCGTGGAGAACTTCGTCGACTTCAGCCACTTCGCGTGGGTCCATGAGGGCATCCTCGGCGACCGGTCCAAGCCCGAGATCCCGGACCACGACGTGATCCGCACCGACACGACGCTCTGGTTCCGGCTCGGCATCGAGGAACCGGCGACCGCGGTCAAGGGTGACACCGACGCGACCGAGCGCATCAAGCGCGAACCGTCGCACTACACGGTGTCGATGCCGTTCACCGTCCGCCTGGACCAGCCGCTCGAGGGCGACCGGCACTTCGTCCTGTTCGTGGCGTCCTGTCCGCTGTCGGCGACGGAGACCCGCAACTTCACCTGGAACGCCCGCAACTACGACCTGGATCCGGCCCGGGACCAGAGCTTCGTCGACTTCCAGCAGCTGATCCTCGAGCAGGATCGCGTCGTCGTGGAGTCCCAGCGGCCCGAGGAATTGCCCATCGACCTGTCCGAGGAGCTCCACATCAAGAGCGTCGACCGGGTCTCGATCGACTACCGCCGCTGGCTCGGCGAGATCGCGGCCAGCGCGGAACCCTCGCCGGGCTGATGGCCGGGGGGCCGAACGAACCTGACCGGCGGGCCGAACCGGAAGGCGCCGCGTTCGAGGGCGTCGCCCGGTCCGATCGACGGGGCGCGCTCGTGATCCTGGGACTGGCGGCGGTCGTCCTGGGCATCGCGCTGCTGACCCGCGAGTCCGCGCCGCCCGATCGCGACCGAGCGGCGGTCGCCAGCGCATCGCCGCAGGGGTCGCTCGGCGACGGCCGGACCTCGTCGCCGCGACCGACACCGACCGCGACCGGTGGCGCGCCCGAGCGCGACCCGCGCGTCACGCCGCGCCCCACGTTCGCGGCGGAGCCCATCGAGGCGGGTCTGACGACCCTGACGCCACCGGGCGGATCGACGATCCGCGCCACCGTCGACCTGCCGGCGGGCTGGGCCCGAGCCGGCGATGGCATGGTCGTCAGGTCAGGCGGCGGCGCCCCCGCCGGTGCCTCGCTCGGGATCTGGGCGATCGAGCGCATCTTCGTCTTCCCGTGCCGCTGGTCGAGCGAGGTCGGTGTCGACCCGGCGTTGATGACCACGGCGGCCGGCCAGGCGCGCGCGCTATCGGCGTGGTGGGGGCAGGATCCGGGGGCCCCGCCGCCCTCGAACGTCTCGATCGCGCCGATCGCCACCCGGCCGTCGGAAGCGCGGTTCGCCGGCTACGACGCCTGGTACCTCGAAGTCCTCGTCCTGCGGGGGTTCGACTTCCACGCGTGCGACGGCGCCCAACTCGTCTTCTGGCAGGCGACCGACGGATCCGTCCGCTATGGGCTTGGCCGCGGCGAACTCCATCGGCTGGCGGTGGTGGATGTCGACGGCGAGGTCGTCGTCATCGACGCGGCGTCGTTTCCCGGGACACCGGCTGCGGATCTCGCCCAGCTCGAGGCGATCGTCGAGTCCATGGTGATCGAGCCGTGACCCGGTCCGGCCGCAGGGGCTCGGTGAACGACCAGGCTAGGTGCGGTAGACCGAGCTGAACGCGTCGTTGAA
>CAYMTJ010000066.1:0-14007 GCA_964393345.1 uncultured Anaerolineaceae bacterium
GGCACCCACGCGATCGGCAGGCCGAGCGCGATGCAGCGCGCGATCATCTCGACCTCGAACTCGAAGCCCGACTCGCGCGAGTCGAGCAGCGCGCGCATCAGGCCCCGCCCGATCAGGCGATACCCGGACTGGTTGTCCGGGATGCGTCGTCCCACCGCGGCCGAGAACACGAGGCCGCCCAGCGTGTTCGAGAGCCGTCGGACGAGTGGCATGTCGGCGAACGATCGCTGCCCGACGATCAGCTCAGGCCGATCGACCGCGAACCGGTCGAGGAATGACGGGATCTCGTCGGGATCGTGTTGGCCATCCGCGTCGAGGGTCACGACCGCCTCGGCGCCCGCATCGAGCGCATGACGGAACCCGGCGCGGAGGGCCGCGCCCTTGCCCTGGTTGGGGATCTGCCGGATGACCTCGGCGCCCGCGATCCCGGCCTGCGCGGCGGTGTCGTCGGTGGACCCGTCGTCGACGACCACGACCGGCAGGTGCACCGCCGCGCCCTCGACGACCGCGCGGATCCGGCGACCTTCCTGGAAGGCGGGGATGAGCGCGATGATCACGTGTCCACCACGGGAGGCTGCCTCGTGCCGTTCGCCGGGCCACCGGGATGCCGGTCTGGCGCCCCCGGCAGGATTCGAACCTGCGACCCGCGAATTAGAAGTTCGCCGCTCTGTCCACTGAGCTACGGGGGCGGACGCCGAGTCTAGCGCGGGTCGTGGGCCGTGACGCCCTCCACGATGGCGTGCCCGCGCGCGAAACGCGGGACGGGCGTCCGCGAGCGCGGGCTGTGCGCACGGCCACCGGCGCCCGCCGAGCGTCGGATCGCGCGTAGCTGAGCGCCGATTCGCGCGTGCTATGCTCCGCCACCCGTCGACGCCGACCGGACGATCGGTGCCGGGCCAGGGAGGATCCGACCGCCCATGTCGGCCCGTCCGACGCGCGCCGCTGCCGGCCAACTCGCGCTCGAACTGCCCGCCGAACTCCCCGCGATCGACATCGCCGCGGAGTGGAAGGACCAGCAGCGACTGTGGGGCCACGCGTTCCACCCGATGTGCTCGTACCTGGCCAGCTTCCCGGCCGCGCTCACGCACGCCTTCATCGCGCGCTACTCGCGTCCGGGCGACGTCGTCCTCGACCCGTTCTCCGGACGCGGCACGACGCCACTGCAGGCCTGCGCCGAGGGGCGCATCGGGGTCGGCAACGACCTGAACCCGTTCGCGCACCTGCTGACGGCGGCCAAAGTCGAGCCCGCCACTCGAGCCCAGGCGATGACGCGGCTCGCCGCGCTCCGGCTCGCCTGGGCGGCGACGGCGCCCGGCTGGTCGAGGCTCGGCGCGCGCGTCTCCGCCGATCCCGGGGATGCCGGCTCGCTCGTCCCTGCCGCCGGGTCTGGACTCGGTCCGGACGGCGGCTCGGAGGCGGTGTCGAGCGAGGTCGCCCTCGCGTTCCACCCGCGAACGCTCGCGCAGCTCCTGTTCGTCCGGACCACGCTCCGGCTCGAGGATCGGACGGACCGCTTCCTCGCGGCCGCCATCACCGGCATCCTCCACGGGAAGAGCGCGTCCTATCTGTCGCCGCTTATGCCCAATACGTTCTCGATGGCGCCCCGCTACGTTCGCGACTTCGCCGCCAGGACGGGGTTCGCCTCGCCGGAGCGCGACGTCTTCGATGGGCTATCGAAGAAGCTGCACCGCCTCTTCCGCGACGCGCCACCCTCGATCGAAGGGATCGCGCTGCTCGGTGATGCGCGCGACGTGGCCTCCCGGGCACAGTCGGCTCTACGAGCTCGCGGGCGAGCGGACCGCGCGCGGCTGGTCGTGGCGTCGCCGCCGTACCTGCGCGTGGTCAAGTACGGCTACTACAACTGGCTGCGCACGTGGTTCCTCGGCTTCGACGCCCGCACGATCGACGCCACGCTCGATGACGCGCACCACCGTGCCCCGTACCTCGGGTTCCTTCGCGAGGTGCTGGCCGGCCTGCGACCGGCCCTCGCCGACGACGCCGTCGTCGTGCTGGTGATCGGCGACGTCGAGACCGATCGCGGGCGGACGATCAAGGGCGGTGTCGGCCTGGCCGAGCGCGCCTGGGAATCCGCCGCCGAACCGGAGGGCTATCGCCTCGCCGGGGTCGCGCTGGACGACGTCGTGGCATCGCGCAAGATGACCAAACTGTGGGGCGACGAGGCGGGTCGCGCGACCAAGACGGATCGGATCCTCGTGATGGGCGCGACCGAGGCCGGCCGTCGCCGGGCGCTCGCGGGCGCCCCCAGCGACGTCGACTGGACGTGGCCGCCGAGGTCCCTGCGCGCCCTCTAGAATGCCGACATGCAGCAGATGTACCACCCGTCGGATCTCGCCTCGATGGATCCGTTGGTCCTCATGAAGAACCTCGATCACGCGCGCATGACGTCGCGCCGCCTGAGCTACATCCTCCAGCAGCAGGTCCACCTGTACACGCCGGAAGCGAACCAGCTCCGCGAGCAGATCGACCGGTACGTCGAGGCCGAGCGCCAGATCGAGGGCGAGATGGCGAGGCGCCGCATCCGGGCCTAGGCTCGCCGGCGGCGATCGTCGCCGCGGGTCAGTCGGGCGCCGCTACGCCGACGAGCGACGATGCCGTCGTCGAACCTTGCTCGCGACGAGCGACGACGCCCGCGACGGCGTCCGACGAGTGCCCGGACACGTCGAGCACCGGCGTCGATGGCGGCGGCCCTCCAGGCTCGGACTCGACGACGATCGCCACCTCGACAGGGCGCCGTTTGGCATGCTCCTCGGCCACGACCGAATTCGCCAGTCCCGCCAGGGCCGACATGTCGAAGAGGCTGAACCCGATCCCGATCGCGGCCAGGTCGTCAGCGCCAAGGCCCTGGTACAGCCCGCGCGCCGCGACGGCGCACATCTCGTCGTAGAGCTCGGGCCAGCCGACGCGACGGCGCCGATAGCAGAACCTGACGAACTCGGCCGCCTCATGATCGAACGACCGCTGACCGGCGGCGAGACCAGACTCCATCGACGCGCGTGCCCTCCCTCGACCCGATCCACCGTCCGGCGACATGGACGGCGGCCATACCAAATGCCGCCAAACGGATCCGGACGCGTTGATCCGACCCGCCCGACTTGGGCTCTCCCAGGGTTCCCGGAGCGCTCTCCCCTCCCACGCTTCCGGGTCGTGATGTCATGGTAGGGGCGCGTCCCGATGCCGGGAAGGGGGCTTGTCCACCAATCCGTCCACGAACTTATCCACACGAACGGACGTTCACCGAACGCCCGTGCGGAACGAGCGTGGACAGGCCGGACGGGCGTCGGCGCCAGGGCCGCGGCCGGGGACCCCTACGCCGACCGCCGGGCGACGCCGAGCCCAGGGACATCGCGCAGGACCCAGCGATGGTCGGGGTCGAGGACCAGCCCCTCGTACGGATCGTCGGCCAGCAGCAGGCAGCCATCGAGGTCGACCCACTCAGCGAGCGACGCCACGACCGCGGATCCCGCGATCGCGACCTGGGTCTCCTCCATGCAGCCGAGGAAGGACCGCAGGCCGAGCTCCTTCGCGCGCTCCAGCATCGCCTTCGCGGGGGTGATCCCGCCGCACTTGGCCAGCTTGACGTTGATCGCGTCCACGACCCCGACCAGCCCCTCGACGTCCTCGGGCAGCACGCAGCTCTCATCGGCCACGATCGGCAGCGACGATCGCTCCTGCAGCCAGCGCATCTGGTCGAGCCGGCGAGGCGGGAAGGGCTGCTCGATGAGCTCGACACCCAGCCGCTCGAGGTGCGGCAGCATCGCGACCGCCCCCTCCGGTGTCCAACCGGAGTTCGCATCGACCCGGATCGGACCCGCGAACACGCCTCGGACCGCCTCCAGCGTCGCGATGTCCTGCGGCCCACCGCATTTGATCTTGAGCGCCGGGAAGGCGGCGGCGCGGCTCGCCCGCTCGGCCACCACCGCGGGTTCGTCGATCCCGATCGTGAAGTCCGTCGGCGGGATCGCGGCCGTCAGCCCAAGCAACTCGTGGACCGAGACACCAAGCACCTTGCCCGTCAGGTCGTGGAGCGCGATGTCGATCGCGCACATCGCGGCGCCATGACCCCGGATGGCCGCGGCCATCGCGGCTGCGGCACGAGCGCATCCCTCCGCCGTGGCCTCGAACGTCCCGATCGCCCGGAGGAGCAGCGGGAAGATCGCCGCCATCGTGTCCGGCGTCTCGCCGTAGAAGCCATACGGGTACCCCTCCCCCACCCCGACCACGCCCGGATACCGCTCGTCGCGGATCTCGACGGTCACGGTCGTCACCGTCTGATCGTTGGCGTGATCCGCCCGGGCGATCCGGAACGGGTCCCGGAGCCTCAGCCGCAGGACCTCATGCGTGAGCGTCAGGCTCACGCTAGGGCCTCGACCGCGTCGCGGACCTCGGCCCAGAGACGGTCCCCGCCGAACCGCACAGGATCATCGGCCGGGAGTCCGGTCTCGGCCGAGATCCTCGCGATCACCTCGCGCGCCTCCTCGTCATCCGGAAAGAGCGATGTGTTGAGCGCCACCGCGACCACCTTCGACGGCGTGATCAGGGCGGCGATCCTCTCGTGAAGGTCGATGAACGCCGGCAGCTCCGCGATCGGGAAGGAGACGTCGGGGAGGTGCGCGAAGTCGTGTCGGAGCAGCCCCGGCTTGTGGACCATCACCATCGCGTGCGGTGTCGCCCCGTGGATCAGCCCCAGCGTCACCGACGAGAACGCCGGATGGTCGAGCGACCCCTGCCCCTCCACGAGGACCCAGTCACCCAGACCCTCGCCCTGCTCGACCAGCCACTCGACCGTGCCCTGCGTGAAGTCGCTCACGAGACGGTCGACCGCCACGCCCCAGCCCTCGATCATCATCCCGGTCTGACCGGTCGGGACGAAGACCGCACGCTGGCCCGCCGCGACGGCGGCACGTCGCAGTTCGAGCGCGACCGACATCTTGCCGATCGCGCAGTCCGTTCCCACCGTCAGCACGACGCGCTTGCCCGGTCCATGCCGTCGCCCGACGGTCGTCTCCATCCGCTCGGGCGGTCGGCGGTAATCGGTGATCGTCGTGCCGCGGGCCGCGGCCGCCGCCGCGAACGCCGGATCGTCGGCGAGGAACGTGTGCAGTCCCGATCCCACGTCGAGACCCGCGGCGATCGCTTCGAGGATCACGCTCCGCCACGTCTCGGGAAACCGCCCGCCGGTCGGGGCGATCCCGATGAGCAGGGTGTCTGGCGGGTTCGGGAGCGCCAGGGCCTCGCCGAGCGTCGCCACGATCGGGATGTGGTGACCGGGCAGGAACGACGACACGTTCTGACCGGCCCTGGTCGAGTCGAGGACGGCCACGACGTCGTCGCGACCGTAGCGGATGACCCCGTAGGCGGTCTTGGCGTTGTGTTCGCCGAACTGGCCTTCGGTCAGGATGACGAGACGTCGGATGTCGGAGGGTCGCATGGACCCGAGTGTACGGAAACGAACGGACCCCTGGACGGACGTTCCGGTACGGTCGACCGCGTGATCGGGGGTGGTACCGCATACCGGATTCGAACCGGTGATCTCCGCCTTGAGAGGGCGGTGTCCTGGGCCTCTAGACGAATGCGGCGCCGACGCCGGACGGCAGGCCGTCCCGGCAGGGTCGGGATTCTAGCAGACGGGCCGGGGACGGCCCTACAGGCGATGCGCCTCGAGGAAGCCGCGGATGGCGTCCGCGACCTGTTGATGACTCCCCTCCCCGATCACCAAGCCGTAGTGCGAGTGCGCTCCGAACGGCTCGTACTCCGCGTCGAGCCACTCGGCGAGCCGCTCGGCGTCCGCTGCCGGAACGGCGGTGTCGAGGCCACCGCCGATCACCAGCCGCGGGACGGCTTCCACGCCACGCCGATCCACCGATACCCCGGCGAGCATCTGACGCCGGGCCGCCCCCGCCTCGTGCGGCTTCTGACCGAGCAGGTGCTGGATCCGCAGGACGTCGGCGAGCGTGAGGTCGCGATGGTCCCGGACGAGGCGCTCGGGGAGCGTCTCCCAGCCGATGACCGAGCGACCGTAGACCTCGGGGATCTCGCGCAGCTCGTACGAACGCGCCGGCGGCCGGAGTTCACGCGGCAGTTCCGGACTGACGAGCACGATGCCCGAGATGGGCATCCGCTCGGCGGCCTTGAGCGCGAGGAGCCCACCCATCCCGTGGCCGACCACCACGACGGACGACCCGAGCCGCTCCACCGCCGCGACGACGTCCTCGGTGTAGGTATCGAAGGACAGCTGCGCCGGGTCCGCGGTCGAGGACCAGTGGTGGTTGCGAAGATTGAGCGCGTGACCCTCCCAGCCCCGGCCGGCGAAGTAGCCGAGGTATCGCTCCCAGAGCCACGATCCCGTGAGTTCCCCGTGCAGGAACAGGAGCGGCTTGCGCCGCGAGCGCCGTTCGGGGAGCCACGACTCGATGTACAGGCCGCGATCGTGGATCTCGATCTCGTCCTTGCGCACGGGCCGACCGTTGAGCGGCGGCAGCTGGGCCTGGGCGAGGATGGCGTCGGGTGTCTGGTCGGACAACGGGCTCACCATTCGTGCGGGTTGATGACGAGGCCGGTCAGGGCCTTCGGGTAGAAATACGTGGATTTCTGCGGCATCACGTCGCCATCGCGGGCGACCGCGACGATCGACGCGATCGGGGTGGGCTCGAGCAGGAACGCCGCGGATGCGGCGCCGCGATCCACCGCATCGATGGCGTCGGACGCGGACTTCGTGTACGAGATCGCCCCCGCCGCCACCGCGTCCGGGCCGATGCCAAGCAGCCGCTCCAGGGCGACGCCGAGCAGGACGACATCGAGGTCCCGGACGGCCGCACTGCCGGAGGGCGACGACCCCTGCAACGCCGCGCGCCGGGCCGTCAGGATGGCACCGCCGTCCGCGGTCCACAGCCCGAACCGTCCGCGACCGCCCTCGTGGAGGGCCGCCGCCTCGAAGGCGGACCGCAACGCCTCTTCCCCGGCCGTGCGCTCGACGTCGAACAGCGTCGCGGCCCCCTCGAGGAGTGCCGCGAGCGCGGCACCGTCGAGCCCGTGGACGAGCCGATGGGTCGGCAGGACCGTCAGTGTCTGGCCCTCGACCGGGAGGAACAGGGTCAGGACATAGTCGAACGGCGGGTCCTCCTCGCACGAGCGACTCATCCGACGCTCGTCCCGATACCGGAGCGCCGTCTCGTAGCGATGATGCCCGTCGGCGATCGCGACCGGCGCCGCGCCGGCGGCCTGCAGCACCGCCCCGACGTCGGCGGCCTGGTCGCCGTCGGCGGTCACCGACCAGGTCCGGTGCCGGACCCCGTCCTCGTCGGTCAGATCGGCATCCGGCGTGCCGGTCGCCCATCGGTCGAGCACCGCGAGGACCGGCCCGCCGTCGTCGAGGAGCGCGACGATCGGGCTGGTATTGACACCGGTCGCCCGCAGGAGCTTGTAGCGGTCCTCCTTCGGGCCGGAGAGCGTCCGCTCATGGGGCAGGACGCCGGACCCCGGTCCGAACGGCTCCAGGCGCAGTCGACCGAAGAACCCGACCTGCCGGCGAGTCTCCGTCGTCCCCGGCACCGTGTACGTCTGCTCGTAGACGTAGATCGAGGGATGCGGGTCCTTGCGTAGCACGCCGCTCGACCGCCAGCCCGCCAGGGTGCGCGCCGCCCGCCGATACCGGTCGTCCGGATCATCCCCCTGTTCGGTCTCGGGAAGGTCCAGTCGGACCACGTTCGACGGATGACGGTCCAGGAGCCGGGCCTGCGCCTCGCGCTCGACGACGTCATACGGCGGCGCGACGACGGCCGCCAGATCGCCGACGGCAGCCGGGTCGAAGCGAAGCGCGCGGAAGGGTCGGATCTCGGGCACGGGACCTTCGGGTTGTCGGCACTCGGCCGCGGGGTGCGGGACCGGGGCATCGTACGATAGCGGCCGCCGGGACGCGACCGACACGGCCGGGTCGTCGCAGGCCGGGGGTTCCGATCACGCAACTTTCGAACCGGGTCGGGCGTCCATGGTCCGACCGTCCCGAATCGCCATCCGCAGGAGCCTTCGTGCGACTTCGCTCACCCGTACGCCTCTTCCTGGTCCTCGTCGCCCTGTTCGCGGTGAGTGGGGCGGTGCCGGTCCCGGCCGTCGCGGCCGAGGGCCTGACGATGGAAGCCCGCTCGATGCTCGACGGCCACGCCCGGGTCGGCTCGTGGATGGCTATCGCCGTGGACCTCCGGAATGACGGCCCGGCCATCGTCGGCGAACTGCGCCTATCGGGCGGGTCGCAGGGCCGGACCAGGTTCGCCGTCCCCGTCGACCTCCCGACCGATTCCGACAAGACCTACGTGGTGTACGCGCAGCCACCGGCCTTCGGGCGCGAGCTCGAGATCGCGCTGGTCTCCGGGCCGGACACGATCGCGACGGCGAAGGCGAACTTCGTCATCCATGATCCGTCCCAGCTCATCGTGGGCGTCATCGCGGAGCGCCCGGGCGACATCGTCGGGTCCATCGACCTGTTGCCGAACCAGGCCCAGCTCGCGCCGGCCATCGTGCCGCTCGACCCCGAGGACCTGCCGACACGCGTCGAGGCGCTCGGCGTCCTCGACCGGATCGTCTGGCAGGACCTCGATGCCAGTCGACTCGACAGCGAGCGGGTGGCCGCGCTCCGAGGCTGGATCGCGGGCGGTGGCCGTCTCGTGATCGTCGGCGGGACGAACGGACCGAACAGCCTCGCCGGCTTCCCTGACTCGCTCCTCCCCTTCAGGCCGACCGCCACGCTCGAGGTCACGGCCGACAGCCTCGCGGGGCTCATCGGCGAGGTGCCGACCGGTACCGCGGACCTGCCGGCGCTCGGTGGGGCGCTCATCGCCGGTCGCACCCTGCTCGAGAGCGGTGGTCAGGTGATCGCCGCCGAGCGACCGTACGGCAACGGCAGCACGACGCTCGTCGGATTCGACCCGACGACGAAGTGGATCGCGGACGGCGCCGCAGGTGAGTCGTTCTGGCGGCGAGTGCTGCCCGCGCGATCCGCCAACGGCCTCGTGCTCGGCGACGACAGCCAGCTGATCAACGCCGTGTCACAGCTGCCCGCCCTGGCGCTCCCGCCCATCGGTGGCCTCATCGTCCTGCTCGCCGGGTACATCCTCCTCGTCGGACCGATCAACTACCTCGTGCTCCGCCGGCTCGACCGGCGGGAGTGGGCGTGGATCACGATGCCGGTCCTCATCGCGGCCTTCGCGATCGGGGCGTACGGGTACGGCTCGAGCCTGCGCGGGAGCGACCTGATCGTGAACGAGGTCGCGCTCGTGCGCGGAGCCCCCGGCGCGACGGACGGGTCGGCGCAGGTCTACATCGGCGTCTTCTCGCCCACGCGAGGGACGTACCAGGTCGGCATCCCGAGCGGCGCGCTCCTGTCATCGCCGATCAGCGGCGACTTCTTCGGCGGTGAGGGCATCGCGTCGGCACTCGATGTCCTTCAGGGCGATCGCGCGATGGTCCGCGATCTCGCGGTGGGCTTCGGGTCGCTCCGGACGATCCGGGCCGAGACGCCGATGCCCGTCCCGCTCGTCGAGTCGGATCTCCGGCTCCAGGACGGCCGGCTGAAGGGAACCGTCCGGAACGCGTCCGCGACGACGCTCCAGCGACCCGCCGTGGTCCTCGGCTCCACCGTCGCTCGACTTGAGGACCTCGCGCCGGGTGCGACCGCGACCGTCGATGAGCCGATCGTCAACGTCCGATTCGGCCAATCGCTCTCGGATCGGGTGGTGGGACCGGTGTTCTTCGGCGACACCGGGCAGCTCACGGCCGAACAGAGCGACCTGTACATCCGCCACACGATCATCGACCAGCTGACGTACGACCCCAACTGGGGGAGCACGAATGCCCTCAACAGCGACGGGCCCGTCATCCTGGCCTGGGCCACCGGTGGCGTCCTGCCCGTCGAGATCGCGGGCGAGATCCCACGCACGACCGGGAACACCCTGTACTACCTCTCGACCGACCTGGTGGTGCGCGGCGCCACGACGTTCCGTGGCGACCTCATCCGCTCGTCGGTGGTCGATGCCGATGCGGCGAACTTCGGCCGCGACCCCTACAGCATGTACTTCGGCCAGGGCTCGGCGACCCTGGCCTACCAGCCGATCCCCTTCGATGGGACGCTGACCCCCACCGATCTGACCTTCGGGCTGAACTTCGGCGGCGATGCCGTCGTCGAGCTGGACCCGAAGGTGATCGAGCCCCTGCCCGAGATCCCCGAGCCATGTGACGGCCAGGCGACCGACGGTTGCGCGATCCCGACCCTCGACGGGATGCCGGAGGTCGAGCTCTTCGATCGTGCCGCCGCGGCGTGGGTCCGGCTGCCGCATCTGTCGGTCGGCACCAGGTACCGTGTCGAAGGCGCCGCCAAGTATGTCGACCCGGCGGCCGGGGCAGTGCTCGTCCGCTTCGTCAACGACCGGCAGGATGGCGTGGGATTCAGCTTCGACCTCACCATCAATGGCACCATCCGATGAGCGCCATCGTGCGGACGAACGGCCTGATCAAGCGCTACGCCGGGACCGTGGCGGTCGCCGGGATCGACCTGGCCGTCGAGCCGGGCGAGATCTTCGGACTGGTCGGGCCGAACGGTGCCGGGAAGACCACGACGCTTCGGATCCTGGCCACGCTCCTTCGCCCGTCCGGTGGTGAAGCCGAGATCGCCGGCTTCTCCGTCACCCGCCAGCCCGACGAGGTCCGGCGGGTGCTCGGCTTCATGCCGGACGAATTCGGCGTCTACGACGACATGAAGGTCTGGGAGTACCTCGACTTCTTCGCGCGCTGTTACGGCATCACGCCCGCCGGACGGCGCCGGATGATCGGCGACCTCCTGGAGCTCGTGGACCTCGCCGACAAGCGCGATCGCTACGTCGACACGCTGTCACGCGGGATGCAGCAGCGGCTGTGCCTCGCGCACGCGCTCGTCCACGATCCGCAGGTCCTGCTGCTCGACGAGCCGGCCTCCGGGCTCGACCCACGGGCGCGGGTGGAACTCCGCGAGCTCCTGCGCGAGCTGCGGGCCCTCGGCAAGACGATCCTCATCAGCAGCCACATCCTGCCCGAGCTCGAGGAGCTCTGTACGAGCGTGGCGATCGTCGATCACGGGCAGGTGCTCGCCCAGGGTCGCGTTGCCGACATCGAGCGGCGCCTGCGCTTCGGGGCCGTCCTGCGCGTCCGCGTCCTCGCCGACGGCGCCGATCTCGAGGCCGTCCGCGACCGGTTCGCCGCGGATCGCGATGTCGCATCGTCGGTCATCCTCCAGGATGGCGCCATCGAACTCGCGTTCCGGGGCGATGATGCTGCGGCAGCCCGGCTCCTCGCCGAGACGGTCCGGGCCGGCGTCCAGGTGATCAGCTTCGCGCGGGCGGCCAGTGACCTGGAGGAACTGTTCCTGCAGGTCACCGCCACGGAACGAGCGCCGCTCGATGCGGCCTGAGGTGACGACGATGACGGACCAGCCGAGTCAGGACGGGATGGGCGACGCCACCGTGGAGATCGCCACGGTCGACGAGATCGCGCCGGTCGGTCTGCCGGTCGACGCGGCCGCCACGGCCGTCGCTCCGGCGACGCGGACCCGCCGGCGGCTGCCGCGTCCCCCGTTCCGGGCGACCGCGGGTGGCATCGCCGCCGTCGGGATGAAGGAACTGCGCGGACGCATGCGTGGCCGCCGGGCCTTCGCGATCCTGACCGGCTACCTGATCATGCTCGGCGGCTTCGCCTGGATGGTCGAGGTCATGATGGAGCGGGCCACACCGGCCGGGTTCGGCGGACAGGCGGCGTTCGCGACGGCCGGCATCGGTCAGGCGATCTTCGTGGGCCTGATGATGCTCGAGACGCTGCTGGTGGTGGTGCTGGCGCCGATGTCGACCGCCGGCTCGATCAGCCTCGAGCGCGAGAAGCAGACGCTCGACATGCTCGCCGCCACGCCGATCAACTCGTTCGCGATCGTCGTCGGCAAGTTGCTCAGCGCGCTCATCTACGTCTGGCTCCTCATCGCGGCGTCGATCCCGCTCACGGCGGTCGTCTTCGTGTTCGGCGGCGTCGCCCCGGACGATCTCCTGCGGGGGTACCTGGTGCTGATCGTGACCGCGCTCGGCCTCGGGTCGTTCGGGCTGTTCTGCTCGAGCCTCGTGAAGCGCACCCAGGCCGCGACCGCGATCACGATCTTCGGCGTCCTCACCGTGACGCTCGGGTCGCTCGTGGTCCTCTTCTTCATCCAGAGCCTGGCCACGCCGTTCGGCGGACGCGGGCCCGTGCCGGCCGCGTCATCGGCGACCGGTCCGATCGCCTACATCAACCCGTTCCTGGCACAGGCGGACATCGCCCCGGCCGACGTCCTGTGCACGACGGATGGTCCGCTCCGGTACTACTGCCGGTTCCGTGAGACGTTCCTGTACGGCGTCGATGGCGGCGTCATCTTCACGGACACCGGGTTCGGGCGCCAGCCGATCGCGGTCCCGGTCGAAGCCCCCGTGCCCGCGGACGGCCCTCTCCCCGGGAACGAAAAGGGCGCCGTCGGCGTCGGGGGGTTCGTGGACCTCGACTTCGCTCCGAACGACGTCGCCCCGTTCGGGGCGGTCCGCGAGGAGATCTGGTCGAAGAGCGTGGCGACCTGGCTGATCCTGTCGGGCGTCTTCCTGGCGCTGTCAGTCCAACTGGTCTCGCCGACCCGCCGCTGGCGACCAGGCCTGCCCCGCCGATCACGAGGGAGTGCCGCATGAGGCTCCGAACGCTGCTCGCACCGGACCCGACCGATCGCGCTCCCGAGCCCGGATACATCCCGGCAGACCCACGCCTCGTGCTGACGGGGGAACTAGACCCGGCGCTCCTGGCCGTTCGATCGGGGCTGGCCACCCATCGCCGCAGCCTCTGGATCCGGCGCATGGTGCGGCGGACCTGGCTCGCGATCGCCGCAAGCGTGCTGGCGGAGCTCGCGGTGTGGACCGTCGCCCGGATCATGCCGCTGTCGTGGGCCCCGATCGCCGCCGCCGTCATCCCGGTCATCGCGGCCCTCGTCCTCCTGGCCGTGGTCGTCCGGGCCCGACCATCGCTGGGCGAGACGGCGCTCGCGGTCGACGCCGAGGGTCGGCTTGGCAATCGCATCTCCTCGTCCCTGGAGCTGGCCGTCGGGTTCCCGACGTCCGCCGGACCGTCGCCCGCCGATCCCACTCACCACGAGGCGACCGATGATGCGG
Organism: uncultured Anaerolineaceae bacterium; assembly: GCA_964393345.1. Classification (GTDB taxonomy): domain Bacteria; phylum Chloroflexota; class Limnocylindria; order Limnocylindrales; family CSP1-4; genus SPCO01. The sequence continues at coordinate 13,212 of CAYMTJ010000066.1, forward strand.
CGCAGACGGATCGTTTCGTCCGACGACAGCGAGCGGACGCGCTGGCCGCCCTTCGCGCGGCCCCCACGAACCTGTTTCGACCCAGGCTCTCCCGACGGCCCGCCGGCGCCATCCTCGCAGCCGGACTGCTGCTGGTCCCCGTGATCCTCGTGCCGAACCCGCAGGACGCCGTCATCGCGCAGCAGCGCGCCGTCGAAGCCGCCGCCGAGCGCCAGGCCGAGCGGCTCGACGAACTCGCCGATGAACTCGATTCGAAGGGCGCCGACGCGAACGACCCACGGACGCGGCTGGCCCAGGAACTGCGCGATCTCGCGCGTCAGTTGCGCGAGAAGCCGGATCAGCTGGATGTCAACCTGGCACGGCTGGGCTCCATCGAGAGCGACGTCCGCGCCCAGATCGATCCCGCCACGGAGCAGCGCGCGGCGGCCCTGACATCCCTGAGCCGGGCGCTGTCGCGGGCCGCGACGGGCAACCCCGACGCCAACAAGGATGGCGATCCCAAGACCGCCGAGGATGATCTCAAGGACCTCGGGGACAAGCTCGATGGGCTGTCGCCCGACGAGCTGGCCGAACTCGCTCGTGAGCTCGCGGAGCAGGAGGCAGCCGCTTCGGGGGCCGGCGGAGCGACGTCACAGGCGCTCCGCGACGCCGCCGGGAGCCTGGCTCGCGGCGACACGGAGGGAGCGAAGGCCGCGCTTGATCGCCTGGGAGAATCGCTGACCGGATCACAGGATCGGGTCGCCACGAACCGCGACCTGTCGGGCGCGGCATCGCGGCTGCAGGACGCCCGGCGCGA
>CAYMTJ010000067.1:0-7292 GCA_964393345.1 uncultured Anaerolineaceae bacterium
GCACGGGGCGACGGCCGGCGTCCTCCAGCCGCTGGCGGATGTCGTCAGGCATCGTCGTACCTCGAGACATCGCGGCCTCGCGCCTCCATCGCCTGGCGGAGCGCGCGCGTCGCCCGGTGGACGATGACCGCCATCGTCGCCTTCGAGGTGCCCATGGCCGCGGCCGCCTCGTCGGTCGTCAGCCCCGACAGGTAGCGAAGCGACAGGGCGCGCTGATATCGCGGGCTCAGCGCGTCCATCGCGACCAGGATCTCCGCGGCCCCGTCTCCGTCATCGATCGCGTCCGCGGGGTCCGGCGAGCCGTCCGCGACAAGGGCGAACGCGGCGCCACGGGCCCGCTCCGACGTCGCACGCGCGGTCCGCCGATGGTGGTCGACGAGTTCGTTGGCGCAGATCCGGAACAGCCAGGGCCCGAACCCGCCGGATCGCCAGCGAAACGTGTGGAGGCTTCGCAGCGCGCGCTCGAAGGTGGCCGAGGTGATGTCCTCGGCCGCCTCCGCGATCCGCGTCCGGCGGTAGGTGAAGGCGTAGACCCTCGCCACGTACCGTCGGTACAGCTCGGCGAACGCCTCGCGGTCGTCGCGGGCGAGTTCGACCAACCGGCGCTCGTCGAGATCGTCATCAAGACCGCCTCTCACCGGCGCCAGTCTGACGGCATCAGCCGCCGAGATGCTGGGCACTCCCGAGGGCAAGCGCGTCCTGGGCCGTGGGGACCGGCGGGATGCGGACCTCGACGGGGCCGCCGCGACCGATCCGGTGGCCGTGCTTGTCGACCACGATCACGGCGTAGTGGATGGTCTGGCCGCGCTTGACGTCCGTGTCGAGGAAGTGCCGTCGACCGTCGAGCCCGGTCCGGTAGATCTTCTCGCGCGGTCCACCATCCACCGAGCGCCACAGGACGTAGCCGGCGGCCTTCGGGTGCTTGGCCTCGGACCACTGGCACGCGACACCGCGATGGTCTTCGGTGAAGGCCAGGGCACACGCCATGCGCAAGCGCTCATGAAGGCGCGGGATGCGGACCTCGACGGGGCCGCCGCGACCGATCCTGTGGCCATCCTTGTCGACGAGGATCACCGCGTAGCGGATGGTCTGGCCGCGCTTGACGTCCGTGTCGAGGAAGTGGCGACGACCGTCGAGCCCGGTCCGGTAGATCCGTTCGCGCGGGCCGCCGTCGACCGAGCGCCACAGGACGTAGCCGGCCGCCTTCGGGTGCTTGGCCTCGGACCACTTGCACGCGACACCGCGATGGTCTTCGGTGAAGGCCAGGGCACACGCCATGCGCAAGCGCTCATGAAGGCGCGGGATGCGGACCTCGACGGGGCCGCCGCGACCGATCCTGTGGCCATCCTTGTCGACGAGGATCACCGCGTAGCGGATGGTCTGGCCGCGCTTGACGTCCGTGTCGAGGAAGTGGCGACGACCGTCGAGCCCGGTCCGGTAGATCCGTTCGCGCGGGCCGCCGTCGACCGAGCGCCACAGGACGTAGCCGGCCGCCTTCGGGTGCTTGGCCTCGGACCACTTGCACGCGACACCGCGATGGTCTTCGCCCCATACGAACGCGCAGGCCATCCGAAGGTGCTCCCGGACCGGCGAGATCGTGGCCGGCGCCGATCCGGCAGCTGGACGGTCCGTGCTGGGCGGCGTCCCGAACGCGGCCGCCGGGACCACGGAGGCGGCCATCACGAGGGCCGTGAGGAGCGGCGTGAGCAAGATCCGTCGCATGGCAGGCAGTCCTTTCCGCAAGCAGGGATGAGGTTTCCTGCCCATGACAACGACGAACCGTGTCTGCGGATTACACCCGGCGACGGGTGCGACGGGGCCCGGGGCGGACGGTGCCGCCCCGGGCGGTGGCTCAGAGCGTCGCGAGGATCGCGCCCATGACGACGAAGGTCACGAGCCGATAGCCGCTCTGGATGGCCCAGAACGCCATCGAGCCACCGTTGAAGATGCGGTCGCTGAACGACACCGTGCCGGTGAAGCCCAGCCAGCCGATCGCGCCGAGGATGGCGCCGTCGGCGATGCCGGAAACGCCGGTCGCCTTGACGACGAGGGCCACCCCGATCGCCGACACCAGCGCCGTCACGGCCATCATCCCGGTGTCCATCGGCGTCATGGTCATGTCGGTCATGGACCGGCCCGACGCGGCGGCCCAGCGCTGACCGAACACCGCCGGCATGTACCAGATGAACCCGATGACGATCGACGCGACCGCGGCCACGATGACCGCGACCCAGTTGAGATCGAAGGTGATCATCGCCATCCCTCTCCTGCAGCGGGTCCGGCCCGCTGAGCGCGATGGTAGTCCCGGGCGCAAGGCCCCCGGCACGCCTCGGATCGGACGGGCGCCCTAGGACGATCGCGGACCGGCGGCCAGCGGCACCAGCGCAAGGGCCCGCATCGGACAGCAATCCACGGCGCGCTGCGCGTCATGAAGACGGTCCCGGTCGAGCGGACCGGGATCGAGGATCGGGTAGCGCCAGTCATCGAGGTCGATCAGGTCCGGCAGGAGGTCACCGCACAGGCCGAAACCGTCGCAGCGGATCCAGTCGACCGCGAGCTTGACGTCCATCTAGGCAGCCTCGAGCGTCGACCCGGTGACGGAGCACCGACCCCGGCGGGCGTGGGACATGAAGTCGTCGCCGAACACGTTCAACGCGCTTGTCATCAGTTGGACGGCGCCATCGGGGTGATGGCACGCCCCTCGCCCGCCGATCTGCGACGTCCAACGCTCGATGTCGGCGACTTCCCCCGTCCCGGCCCGACCCTGCGCCACGGCGGCCGTCGCGCCATCGATGGCCCGCAGGCCATGCACGCACGGGCCGCACTGACCCGCACTCTCCTCGGCGAGGAACGCGATGATCCGTGACGTGGCGGCGACCCCGCACACGGTCGTCGGCAGCAGACCGACGACCCCACAGCCGAATGTCAGGCCTCGCCCGCGCATCACGACGGGGTCGAGCGGCAGATCCCAGGCATCGTCGGTACCGGCCCACGTCCCGAAGTACCCGCCGAGGATCGCCGCCTGGATGCCACCGCGTCGGCCGCCGGCGTCGGTGACGATCTCGCCGACGGTCCGCCCGATCTCGATCTCGCGAACCCCCTCGACCGCGGCGGCACCCGTGACCGTGACGAGCGCGGTGCCGCGCGTCTCGTGTCGGCCAAGACCGCGATACCAGCGCTCGCCGAACCTTGCGATCAAGGCCGCGTAGGCGAGGCTCTCGACGTTCTGGACGAGCGTCGGTCGCCCTCCGACACCCCGCTCGGAGACGCGGGGCGGCGTCGTCACCGGCCGGGCATCCCCGGTGTTGATGAAGTTGACCGCCGCGGTCGCCTCGCCGCCGACGTAGCCCATCGGCGCGCTCACCAGACGGGTGGGCCGTCCCAGGTCGGCTCGTCGCGCATCGATGGCGTCGCGAAGTGACCGCGTTGCCGCGTCGTGCTCCACCCCGACGTACAGCACGATCTCGTCGGCGCCGATCGCCTCGGCGGCCAGCACGGCACCATCCAGGACGAGATGGGGGCGTCGGACCATCAGGAGCCGGTCCTTGAAGCTGGCAGGCTCCCCTTCCGCCCCGTTCACGACGACGACCGCGCTCCCCGACGGTCGCTCGACCAGGGCCCGCCACTTTCGTCCGACCGGGAACCCCGCCCCACCCCGACCGAGGAGGCCGCTCGCCTCGAGGGTCGGGATGAGGTCACGAGTGCCATCGACGCCGGGCAGGCCGCCCAGCCGCGCATGGTGGGCGTGGAGCGTCTCGGGGGCAACGTCGAGACGTGGGCCGCCAAGCAGTCGGACGGTGCGAGGGTCATGCGTCATGGATCGCCTCCGCGGGAACGCTGACGAGGTGGAGCATCCGGGCTGGATGGAGCGGCCGGGCGGAGACATGCCGCGGCCGGATGCCAGGCCACCCGAATCCCTGAGACGCCGGAGGCGACGAAGGTTTCGGTCTCGACGCGGTCGCCGGGTACGCCCGACCGTCGGGCTGTTCGGTCAGGCGGCGGGATCGGCGCCGTGGCGCGCGGCGGGGTCGGCGTGGCCCGCGATCACGCGGCCAGACCCGAGATCGGCCGCGCGCGTCTCGACCACGACGAGACCCAGCAGGGCCGTCGCGACCACGCCCAGCGGCCAGACCGGGGACAGCGGCGCCACGATCAGCAACCCCACGCCCATCGCGATCAGGGTCGCCACTCGGGCGACCAGGACGCGTCGATGGAGCAGCCAATACGAGACGGCCGAGAACCCCACGAACAAGGCCACGCCGACGCCGAGCGCCGCGACCACGACACCCTTGGCCGGCTCGTCGGGGTGGGCCACGATCTCCTCGATGGCGACCGCGAACCCGATGATCCCGAGGACCAGCGGGAAGTGACTCAGGCTGAACGCATCGCGTGCCAGCGAACCGAGCCGCTTGGGCGACGCGGCGGCGAACCCGTGCTCCAGCGCGTCATGGAGCCACCCGAAGTAGGTCCACCACATCAGTCCGGCCACAAGCAGGGCCGCGGCAGCAGCGCCGATGAGCGGCCCGGTCCGCGCTTCCGCGGCGACGGCGGTTCCGGCCACGATCAAGGACTCGCCGATCGCGATGATCACGAACAGCCCGTGCCGCTCCGAGAGGTGCCCGGGGTGCAGTGACCACTCCTGATCGCGTCCCGCGATCGCGGCGGCGACGAGGTCAGCGAGGATCGCCAGCACCCAGAGGCCAGGTCGAAGCCCCGGATCGCCGATGGCGCCCGCCAGGACCAGGACGAGGCCCACGAGCGAGAGCGATGCCCAACGCCAGACGCCGGCGTGCTCGTGTGACGGTCGCTCGAGCTCGAGCCGGACCTGGAGCCCAAGACCGAGCAGGCGGACGATCACGTACGGGCCGGCGAACCACAACCCGTCCTCCTCGAAGGCGTGGGGGACGGCGGTCGCCATGACGAAGGCCACGCCCGTCGCGATGAGCGTGACGAGGCGGACTCCGCTATGGGTGGTGTCCGCGGGGTTGAGCGTCCACGTGAATTGCGTCCAGGCCCACCAGATCAGCCAGAACAGCAGGATCGACCGAAGGACGCCGCCGGTCGTGAGGTCGTGCGCGGTGAGCGCGGTGACCTGCGTGACCGCGAACACGAAGACCAGATCGAAGAACAGCTCGACGAACGTGACGGCCTGCGGAGCATCCGCCCGGAGCGACCGCGGCCGCGCGGTCGTCAGATCCATCGCTGGAATCCGACCGCGAGGTCGGCGATGCGCGACGCGAGATCGGCGTCGGGCGACAGGTCCGCGATCGTGGTCCGGATGAGGTCCCGCCGCGCCTCGATGACCTGCCGTCGCAGGTCCGCGCCAGCCTCGGTCAGATGCAGCCGGACGGCTCGTCGGTCACGCTGGTCCTCCGTGCGGCGGACGAGACCGCGCGTCGCGAGCCGGTGGGCGAGCCGACTCGTCGAGGGACCCGAGGCGCCGATCCGCGCGGCGACGTCGCGGACGCGCGAGCCGTCGGGCGCCGTCCCGAGCACGACCACGATCCGCCACTGCTGGAACGTCAGCGCGCGGCCGGGGGCCGCTTGATCGATCGCCCGTGCGGTGATCGCGACCAGCCCGAAGGAGAGCGATTCGATGGCGCTGCCGAGGTCGTCCACGAAGACAGCTCCTTGATGCGGTGATGTCAGGCGACCGCGCTGGTCCCGGCGACCGCGACAGCAACGCCGGACGACTCGCGCGAGGTCGGACTGGGATCGACGCCTTCCGGGAGCTCCGAATCAGCCGTCATGCCGCCCCGCGACCTTGTGGCCCCGTCGGGAGTGTAGGGCACGGGGAGGCCGGTCCCGGGGGGAGCACAACGGCACGATGCCGGATCGCCGATCGCGACCGAGTCGTCAGCGCGATCGGAACTGCGGCGCCACCCAGCTGGCGCAGTACTCCGGCGCCCAGCGCCGGGCCAGGAAGAACTGCTTGCGAGCGTAGGCGCCGTGCGGGGGCAGGATCTCGTTGTCGATCCATGCCTCGCAGCCCTCGAGCGTCGGGAACTCCATCAGCCATGCCCGGTGCCAGTCAGCCTGGAGGTCGATCAGCTGGAAGCCCTCCATGCGCAGCATCCGGTTCTCGTGAGCGACCCGCTTCATCAGCGCCACGTGACCGGCGTCGTCGCGCACCTCGGGTGGGACCGCCTCGCCTCCCGGCTGATGCCGGCCGAACAGCAGGATCACGACACTGTTCGGGTCGGCCGACATGACCGGGATGTCGTGGGGGTCTTCGGCGCGCGGCACGATCGGCGGCGCGGGGTCGGTCACCCACGACGAGAAGTACTCGGGGCCCCAGCTGCGCGCCACGAAGTACTCGAACTGCGCGTGGGCCCCGTACGGCGGCCGCGTCTCGGCCTCGACCCAGGCTTCGGCGCCCTCGAGGTCCGGCCACTCGCTGACCCAGAAGCGCGCCCACGGCTGCTGCGGCCCGATGAGCTTGAAGCCCTCGAATCGGCGCATGCCATGGCGCTCCGCCGTCGCGAGCATGAGGTCGACGTGTTCCTGTTCGAACGCCTTCTGCTCGGCGGCGCTCAGGAGATGCCAGCTCGGGTGACGGCCGCTCTTGATGAGCAGGTACACGCTGTCACGCGACTTGGCCGGCGCGCCGGTGGCCGGAGTCAGGCCCCGCGAGCCGTCGGCGCTCAAAGGTCGCCGCCGCCGAAGGCGCGCACCTCGTGGCGGTGGTTTCGGTCGCTGGCCAGGACCGCGTCGATCGAGGCGGTGAGGATGTCGGGCGTCAGGGTCGAGGCGACGAACTGCTCCTCGACGTAGACGTTGTCTTCGGCATCCACGCCGTAGAAGCCGAACCGGCGCCGCTCGTTCCAGCGGGTCAGCATGCGCAGGAGCTCCGCGCTCATCGGCACCGCACCCGCGAGGTAGACCCGGTTCGCGACCGTCGCGTCATCGTCGCCGCGCGGCGTGAGCGTCGATGTGACGATCGTGCCATGGATCGTCAGCGTGTACCCGATGGCGTGGATCCGCTCGCGGACCTGGCCCGGGTAGGACTGCTCGAGGGGTCCGCGCAGGCGCTCCCACTGGCGGCGCTGGCCCTCGGACTCGAACGGTACGCCCACGATCCCTCCTCTGCGGCTCAGAAGGCGGCGGTGCCGACGATCCGGCGATCCGGCGATCCATGCCGACCGCTGCGCCCGTCTCCTAAGGATAGGCTCGCCGGCGGGAGCCTTCGACCACGCGAGGTCGACGGTGCCGGAGTGAGCGCCACCTGCGGATGCCGTGGCCGTCCGGCGTCTCGGACGTGCCGGCGTACGGGCGGGGCAAGCCACGTTTCC
>CAYMTJ010000067.1:7392-10004 GCA_964393345.1 uncultured Anaerolineaceae bacterium
CCGTCCCGGCCGCACCGCTGTGGGCCGCCGTGGGGCGCCGTCCCGGCCGCACCGGGGCGCCGCCGGCCACCCAAACCGCTGCCCGGGATCTCGGGTCGGCGATCCCCGGTACGGTGTGTCGAAGTCGCGTCAGACTCGCGCCGCCAGGATCGCCTCGAGGACGCGCGCCGGGGTGGCCGGCACGACATCGATGCGGATCCCGATAGCGTCGCGGATCGCGCCGAGGATCGCCGGAGCCGTTGGGATCAGCGCGGGTTCGCCCACCCCCTTGGCACCGAACGGGCCGGCGGGTTCGGCGTCCTCGATCAGGATCACCTCGATCGGCGGGATATCACCGAAGGTCGGGATCAGGTAGTCATGGAGGTCGTCCGTTCGCCCCGCGACGTAGTCCTCCATGAGCGCCATCCCGAGGCCCTGCGCGATGCCGCCGTGGATCTGACCTTCGACGAGGGCTGGGTTGATGGCCCGACCGACGTCGTGCGCCGCCACGATCCGGCGAACGACCGTGGTCCCGAGATCCATGTCCACGTCCACGACCGCGATCTGCGCACCGAACGCGTACGTCTCGTACGGGATCCCCTGCCCGTCGGCATCCAGCGGCGTCGTCGCCGGATCGTAGTGACCGGTGCCGATCAGGACGCAGCCTGCCTCCATCGTCGGCAGGGCGGCGAGGTCCGGGCCGGCGAGCTCCATCTGCCGGAGCACGTCCTTCGCCGCGCGGTGGGTGGCGTTCCCCGACACGAACGTCTGGCGCGACGCCGAGGTCTTGCCCGCGTCGGCGGTCCGGTCGGTATCACCCGTGACGAGTGAGATCGACGAGATCGGAGCGTCCAGCGCGTCGGCCGCGATCTGGGCCAGCACCGTGTCGGACCCCTGTCCGATGTCCTGCGCCCCGCTGAACAACACGTATGATCCGTCCGGTCGCCAGCCGATCCGGACCGTGGACGGGTTGGGCAGCGACGTGTTCCCGATGCCGTACCACATGGCCCCGATGCCCACGCCGCGTCGAGAAGGCGCACCGGCCGACGCCGCGGCTCGGTTCCTGACCGCCGCCTCGTCGCGCGCGTCGTCCCAGGCGGGCCGGAGAGCATCGAGGCAGGCGCCGAGCCCCGCGCTGGCCGCGATGACCTGGCCCGTGGCCGTGACGGACCCGGCTCGCAGGGCGTTGCGGAGGCGGATCTCGAGGCGATCGATGCCGAGCGCGATCGCGAGGTCGTCGAGCAGCGCCTCCTGGGCGATCGCGGCCTGCGGGACGCCGAACCCACGGAACGCGCCGCCGATCGGCCCGTTCGTGTGGATCGCCCTCGCCGTCGCGCGAACGGCCGGCACGACATAGGGGCCGCTGGCGTGGACCGGGACACGGTTGGCGACGGTCGGGCCCCACGACGCGTACGCACCCGTGTCGAAGTCGGCATGCAGGTCGACCCCCGTCAGGAGCCCATCGCGGTCAGCCCCGATCGACGCGGTGATCCGCGCCGGGTGGCGCTTGGTCGTCGCGCGCATCGACTCCGGCCGGGTGTACACGCAGCGGACCGGGCGGTCCAGGAGCCAGGCCGCGATGGCGACCAGAGGCTGGACGGACAGGTCGAGCTTGCCGCCGAACCCGCCGCCGCAGGCGCTCGGGATGACGCGCACCCGGTCCGGCGCGAGGCCCATCACCAGCGCGACCTCGTCGCGGTCCATGTAGGGCGTCTGGGTCGACGCGAACACCTCGACCCGGTCGCCCACCCGGCGGGCGTAACCGGCCTCGGGTTCGATGTAGGCATGCTCCACGTGGGAGGTTCGGAAGGTCCCGGTCGCCACGACGGCCGAGCCCGCCAGCGCGGATTCGATGTCGCCGCGGACCACCCGCCCGCGGGTGAGGATGTTCCCGGGTCGATCGTCGTGGAGGCGTGCGGCATCCGCTTCTGTCGCCGCGGCCGGGTCGAGCACGGCCGGCAGCACCTCCCACGCGATCGGCAGGTCCGAGTCCCGGATCCGCGCCACGGTCAGCGCGTCGCCGACGAGCGCGGCGACCGCTTCGCCGCGGTACCGCGCCTCGCCGTTCGCGAGGACGGGCTGGTCCTTGTCGCTCGGGTACACGCCGTAGCGGTTCTGGCCCGGGACGTCGGCGGCCGTCAGCACCCGGACCAGGCCGGGGTGGGCCGCGTGGAGGGCGGACGTGTCGCCGATCGCGAAGCGGGCGTGGTCGTGGGGCGAACGAACGACACGAAGGGTCAGGACGTCCGCCGGGATCTCGTCCGCCCCGAAGCGGCTCGCGCCCGTCACCTGGGCGGCCCCGTCCAGACGGGCGAGCCGCGAGCCGACGGCGCTCCCCGCAGCTGGGGAGCGCTGACCGCCGGGCGCGGACCCGCCCGTGGTCGGCGCGGACCCGCCCCCGGGCGCGGACCCGCCGGTGGCCAAGTCGGTCGCCGGCCTGCTCGCCGCGGATGCCGCCTGGACGGCCTCGACGATCTTGCGATAGCCCGTGCACCGGCACAGGACGCCACCCAGCGCGTCATGGATGGCCGACTCGCTGGGCGTCGGGTCCACGTCGAGCAGCGCATCGGCCGCCATCAGCATGCCGGGCGTGCAGATCCCGCACTGGGCGGCGCCGCCCGCCACGAAGGCCG
>CAYMTJ010000067.1:10104-13618 GCA_964393345.1 uncultured Anaerolineaceae bacterium
GGGGCGTGGCCGACGAGCCTCGCCTCGGCATCGGGGAGTCGCTGGGCGACCTCCGAGCACGCGCCGACGACGATCCGTGCCCTCCTCACCCGACCCGCCGCGTCGAGATCCGCGACGACGGCGACCATCGCGATCGAGATGACCAGGTAGGCGCGCGATCCCAGCTTGACGAAGGCCGAGCGACCGTCGGGACCGGGGTCGGGGATGACCAGGGCCGTCACGAGCTCGTCCGCGCGGCGGATCGTCCGGCGGTTGCCGACGACGAACTCGGCGACCGGCACGGTCCGACGACCCGCCGCGGACGCCAGTTCGACCGCCGCATCGAGCGCGATGAGATTCGGGAGGCCGTCAGCCGCGGGTGACGCGTGGCAGACGTTGCCGCAGACCGTGCCACGGTTCTGGATCTGGACGCCGCCGATGGCGCGCGCCGCGGCCTTCAGTCCGTCGAACCGTGCGGGCAGATCATGTCGGAGGAGATCCGTCCAGGTGGCCAGCATCGGGATGCGGCAGCGCCCGTCGTCGCTCGTGATCGTGCGCGAGTCCGGAAGCCCGGAGATATCGAGGATGTCGTCGTCGATGGGGCGTCCGACGCTGGCGGGGTACAGGTCCGTCCCCCCGGCGAGGACGACTCGCGGGCCGGCCCGCAGCGCGGCGAGCGCATCGTCGAGCGTCCCCGGCCGAAGGTAGTCGCCCATGTCCGTCAGTCGCCGATCAGCGGGAGGACGTCCGCGGCGAGCCGGTCCAGCACCCGGCGGTCCCAGTCGAGCGGGTTGAGGATCACGTGCTCCACCCCGCCGAGGGCGTCGATCTTGCGGCGGACCCGCTCGGCCAGCGCCGCGGCCTCGCCGAGCAAGTAGAACTCCTGCCAGTAGTCGAGATCCATCCCGGAGTAGACCTGGAACCGGCTCGTCGCGCTGGCGGGTGCCTCGCCCGGCGCGAGGACGTGGATGAAGTTCGAGTAGACCTTGGTCATCTCGGCCGGGTCGCGGCCGAACCCGGCCATCTCCTCGCCGATGATCGCCCAGTCCGATGCCACCATCTCGGCCGTTGCCGACGAGTGCGGGACCCACGTGGAGGCGTACTTCGCGATCCGGCGCAGGACGGGCCGGATCGTGTCGACCTTCTGCCCGTAGATCTTTTCGGACGGCTGCGTGCCGCCGCCGATCCAGATGGGCGGGTGGGGTCGCTGGGCCGGCTTCGGCAGGATGGTCAGATCCTCGAACCGATAGAACTGGCCCTCGTACGTGACGCGGTCGCCGGCCCACAGGGCCGTCACGGCCTCGAGCATCTCGTTCATCCGCCGACCGCGCTCGCGGAACGGGATCCGCAGCGCCGCGAACTCGCCCTCGTGCCACCCGACGCCGACGCCGAGGATCGACCGGCCGCCGGACAGGACATCGAGCGTGGCCCACTCCTTGGCGAAGGCCACGGGATCGCGGAACGGCAACACGAGGACCAGGGTGCCGAGTCGCATCGTCCGCGTGACACCCGACAGCGCCGACAGCAGCGAGATCGGTTCGAGCCACGTGGTGCGATAGGCCGGCGGTGTCACGAGGAGGTGATCGATGAGCATCGCCGTCTCGAACCCGAGATCCTCCGCGTGGCGCAGGTACGCGCCCATCTCGGCGAGGCTGGCCGTGTCGTCCCCGAGGGCAAAGCTCGGCAGGCGGAGTCCGAAGCGCATCAGTGCCCGCCGCCGGCGACGCCCGGGCCCCTGACGACCTCCGCCATCCGGGCCGCGGGTGCCGTGTTGCGACTGCGGCCGATGGTCTGGACGCCGTCGACGAGGATCATGGAGATCCCGGGCAGGTCACCGGCCGCGAGTGCCCCGAGGGCCGTGTCCGCCACGGACCCGACCGGCGCATCCACGATGCACAGGTCCGCCGCACGCCCGGGTGCCAGGATCCCGGTGTCGAGCCCGTGGACCCGCGCCGTATTCCCGGTCGCGAGGGCGATGACGACCTCCGGAGCCACGCCGCCCAGCGACGCCAGGTGCGCGATCAGGCGCAGGATCCCAAGCGGCACGACCCCGGTCCCCGACGGGGCATCGTTGCCCAGGATGACGCGGTCGAGCGCGCCGGCCTCGGTCGCCGCGCGAAGGGCGTCGAGCGCCGCCCGGCCGTTGCCGCAGTGGACGAGCTCCAGGGCGAGCCCCGGTCCGGCCTCGATGAGCCGGTCCACGTCGCGCCCGGGGAGCGCCGTGGTCCCGCCATTGATGTGTCCGGCGATGTCCGGACGTGCCTCCAGCACGTCGTCTGCGCCGATCGCCCCCGAGCCCGGCAGTGACGGGCCCCCGGTATGGAACGTCGAGATCATCCCGTTCGCCCGGGCCCAGCCGACCATCGGGGCCGCGTCGGCACCGGTCCGCACCGATCCCAGCCCGATCTCCCCGATGAGCCGGACCCCGGCTGCCGCCATCTCGACGAAGTCGGCCTCGACCATGCCGAGCTCCAGGATCGGGGCACCGGCCCGGACCTTGACACCGCCCGGGCGAAGGGTGGCGTAGCTGCGCGCCACGGCGATCGCGAGGGCCTTGAGCCCGGGGATGTCCTTCGGACGTCCGGGCGTATGCGGTTCGCCGGCCGAGATGAGGGTCGTGATCCCCCCGTGGTGGGCGGATTCGATCCAGTCCAACGTTCGCTGGCGCGGCGTGAAGTCGCCCAGCACGGGGTGGGCGTGCGAGTCGATCAACCCGGGGATGACCGTGGTCCCGTGGGCGTCGATGACGATGTCGGCATCGTCGGCGTCGTCGAGCCCGCGCCCGATCGCGACGATGCGCCCGTCCTCGATCAGGAGCCGATCGGCGTCGAGCAATGGCTCACCGAGGTCGCCGGAAACGAGCTGGCCGATCCCGCGGATGAGGGTGCGCATCGCGCCTAGTGGAGGCCGTCCTCGCCGACCGCATCCGCGGCCAGGAGGCCACCGACCCGGGCGTGCGGCCGGCCGCCGTTGGTCACCGCGAGCGCGAGGAGGAGCTCATCGGCTCCGGGCGCGTCGGGCACGTGGATCTCCACGGCGTCGAAATGCGACCGGACGAGCATCGCCTTGATGTGATGGACCGGGATATCGAGCGTCGCCCCCATGGCGGCGCGCTTCTTGACCGACGGCAGGATGGAGACCCCGCCCACCCGGCCACGCGTCGGGGCTCCGAACTTCGGGTGGAGGACAGCGGCGACGTGCTCGAGCTCCCCATGCTCCCCGACGATGCCGCCCTTGCCGTAGGCCTCGACGTGGTCGCCCAGCGCTTCCTGGCAGCGGCGCATCAGCTCGTCGCCGAGCATCTCGCCGAGATCGATCAGCTCGGAGAGGTCGTCCGAATACCGGCCGGCGTACGGGTTCGTGCAGATCGCGGCAACGGCGACCCGTCGGAGCGGACGCGCCAGGTCGCGGCCGCCGTCGGACCGGATCTCCTCGGTGAACGTCGCCCATTTGCGGATGTGGATCGCCACGGTCGCTCCTCCCGGGTGGCCAGCGTCGCGGACAGTATGCCCCGCTGGCGCGTCCAGCCGGGGCC
>CAYMTJ010000068.1:0-13578 GCA_964393345.1 uncultured Anaerolineaceae bacterium
GCGACCGAGGCACGGTACGCCGTACGCGACGGGCCCAGCGACCGAGGCACGGTACGCCGTGTGGGTCATCGGTCGGGCCGTGGCAAGGTCGCGAGGCTGTGCTACCATCCGCCGGTCATAGATGGAAGACATCACGTCACAGTCCGTGTTCGGAGGAACGAGTGCCGCTCGCGCGGGAAGAGAAGCAGGAGATCATCACCGGGTATGCCACCACTGAGGGTGACACCGGCTCGCCAGAGGTCCAGGTCGCGCTCCTGACGGAGCGGATCAAGGAGCTGACGGGGCATCTCCGAAGCTTCCCCAAGGATAATCATTCGCGCCGCGGCCTCCTCAAGCTCGTCGGCCAGCGCCGCCGCCTTCTCGCCTACCTGATGAAGAAGGACAGCGCGCGCTATCGAGTCGTCATCGGACGACTCGGGCTCCGCCGCTAGCCAACGCCGCTCCGGACCCCAGGGCCAGTCCCCGGGGTCCTCTCGCGTCCGACGCCAGCAGCCAGTCGGCCGGCCTGTCAGCAGGTCGTCACCTTCCTCCACGGATAAGGAGGAACCATTCCCTTGTCTCACACGTTCGAGACGCAGCTTGGTGGTCGCACGCTGACCATCGAAACCGGCAAACTCGCCCGTCTCGCCGGCGGCGCGGTCACGGTCCGCTACGGCGACACCCTCGTGCTCGGGACGGCCAACCGCTCCGATCCGCGCCCGGGTCTCGACTTCTTTCCGCTCACGGTCGAGTTCGAAGAGCGCATGTACGCCGCGGGCAAGATCCCGGGCGGCTTCATCAAGCGTGAGGCGCGCGCGTCGGAGGCCGCGACCCTGGCCGCCCGCCTGACCGACCGCCCGATCCGCCCGCTCTTCCCCGAGGGCTACAAGGACGACATCCAGCTCGTCGTCACGGTCCTCTCGACCGACCAGGAGAACGAGCCCGACGTCCTGGGCACCGTCGCCGCGTCCGCGGCCCTGACGATCAGCGAGATCCCGTTCGCGGGTCCCGTCGGCGCGGTCCGCGTCGGACGGATCGGCGGCCAGTTCGTCGTCAACCCCACGTACCCCGAACTCGCCGACTCGGAGCTGGACCTCATCGTCTCCGGCACCCGCGACGCGATCATGATGGTCGAGGCGGGCGCCAAGCTCCTGCCTGAGGACGTCATGGCCGAGGCGATCCTGTTCGGCCACCGCGCCCTGCAGCCCCTCATCGACATCCAGGAGGAGCTCCAGAAGGCGGTCGGCAAGAAGAAGGCCACGCCGTTCCTCGAGCCCGGCCCGGGGTCGGTCCTCGACTTCACGAACGCCGTCGCGGCCGGCAAGGCCTTCGTCGTCATCGACGTCGAGACCACGGGCACGGACCCGAAGATGGCCGATCTCGTCGAGATGGCCGCGGTCAAGGTCCAGGGCGGGAAGATCGTCGACCGCTGGTCGACGCTCGTGAACCCCGGCCGCTCGATCCTCGGCAACCAGATGCACGGCATCACCGACGCCGACGTCAAGAAGGCCCCCAAGCCGGCCGACGCCGCGAAGGACGCCATCGCGTTCATCGGCGATGCGCTGGTCGTGGGCCACTCGGTCGGGTTCGACCTCGGGTTCCTCGAGGCCGCGCTCGGTGACGGGACGCACATCGAGCAGGGTCGCTACCTCGACACGCTCGTCCTCGCTCGCGAGGGCTATCCCGACCTCGAGAACTACAAGCTCCCGACGCTGTCCAACTTCTTCGGCATCGAGCTCTCGCAGGCCCACCGGGCGCTGCCGGACGCGGAAGCCACGGCGAACCTGCTCATCCGCTTCGGTAACGACCTTCCCGCCCGGATCGCCGCGCTCAAGGCCGGCATCGCGGACTCGGTCCGGGCCAACCGGACCGGCGGCGACGCGAAGGGGCTGCTGGAGGCCGCTCGTCGCGAGGCGCGCGTCAGCAAGAACCTTTACAGCCTCGTGTTCAAGAAGACGTGCCGCGATCTGGCCCTCGACGAGGGGATCCGGATGGACGGCCGTGGCCTGACGGAGCTTCGCGAGATCTCCGTGGAGGTCGGCCTCCTGCCGCGTGCCCACGGCACCGGGCTGTTCACGCGTGGTGAGACCCAGGTCCTCACGGTCGCCACACTCGGCGCCTCGTCCGACGTGCAGCGCATCGATACGATCAGCCCCAAGACCGAGAAGCGCTACATCCACCACTACAACTTCCCGCCGTACTCCACCGGCGAGAACAAGCCGATGCGTGGCCCCAGTCGGCGCGACATCGGCCACGGCAACCTCGCCGAGCGGGCGCTCGTGCCGGTGCTCCCCGATCATGAGGAGTTCCCGTACGTCATCCGGCTCGTGTCCGAGTGCATGTCGTCCAACGGCTCCACCTCGATGGCGTCGACCTGCGGCTCCACGCTCGCGCTCATGGATGCCGGCGTGCCGATCAAGGCACCGGTCGCCGGTGCGGCGATGGGCCTCATCAGCGAGCCGGATGGCCGGTTCGTGGTCCTCACCGACATCCTCGGCAAGGAGGACTCGGTGGGGGACATGGACTTCAAGGTGACCGGTACGCGGGACGGCATCACCGCCCTGCAGATGGACATCAAGGTCCAGGGCATCAACGAGGCGATCATCCGCGACGGTCTCAAGCAGGCGCTCGCTGCCCGGCTCGAGATCCTCGACAAGATGACGGCCGTCATGCCCGAGGCCCGTGGTGACATGAGCGACTTCGCGCCGCGCATCATCACCATCAAGATCAACCCCGAGAAGATCCGCGAGATCATCGGCAAGGGCGGATCGATGATCCGCAAGATCCAGGAAGAGACCCAGACCGAGATCAACGTCGAGGACGACGGCACCGTGGAGATCGCGGCCGTGTCCGGCGAGAACTCGCGCAAGGCGATCGACTGGATCAACAGCCTGACCCGCGAGGTCGAGGTGGGCGCCCTGTACATGGGCAAGGTCACCCGGATCATGGGCTTCGGCGCCTTCGTCGAGATCCTGCCGGGCAAGGAAGGCCTGGTCCGCATCGGCGAGCTCGCCGACTATCACGTCCCGACCGTCGAGGACGTCGTGTCCGTCGGCGACGAGATCATGGTGGTCGTCGTCGAAGTCGACCGTCAGGGTCGGGTCAACCTGTCCCGCCGGGCGGCCATGCAGCGACACCTCGCGAAGGATCCCGCGTAACGGCGGCGCCTCCGCGCACCACTTCCGCGAGCCGCGCCCCATCGGGATCCCGGTGGGGCGCTGGTATACTCCGCCGGTGCCCTGACCCGATCATCGACCCTGCGGAGCCATGCCCCAGATGAACCGTCGACCCCTCACCGTCGCGGTCGTCGGCGCCACCGGCGTCGTCGGTCGGACGATGATCACCGTCCTGAACGAGCGAGCGTTCCCGGTCGGGAACCTGCGCCTGCTGGCGTCCGGGCGCTCGGCGGGCCGGACCGTGTCCGTGGACGGGCGGACCATCCAGATCGAGGAGGCGACCCCGGACGCGTTCGAGGGCGTCGATATCGCGCTGTTCTCCGCCGGTGCCGACATCTCGCGCGAGCTCGCGCCCGAAGCGGCCCGTCGGGGCGCCACGGTCATCGACAACTCCTCAGCGTGGCGGATGGATCCGTCCATCCCGCTGGTGGTCTCCCAGGTGAACCCGGACGACCTCGAGGGCCACGAGGGCATCATCGCGAACCCCAATTGCTCGACGATGCAGATGGCACCCGTCCTGATGGCGCTGCGCGACACGGTGGGCCTGGAGCGCGTGGTCGTGGACACCTACCAGTCCGTATCGGGGACCGGCGCGGACGCCCTCGCGGAGCTCGAGGACCAGATCCGGGCCCACGTGGCCGGGGAGCCGAAGGACGCCCGCGTCTATCCCCACCCGATCGCGTTCAACGCGCTGCCCGAGATCGATACGTTCCTGCCCAACGGCTACACCAAGGAAGAGTGGAAGGTCGTGAACGAGAACCGCAAGATCCTGGGACTCCCGGACCTGCGGATCACCTGCACGGCGGTCCGCATCCCGGTGTTCGTGAGCCACTCCGAGGCGATCCACGTGGAGACCCGCGATCCGATCACGCCCGATCAGGCGCGCGCCGCGATCGCCCGGATCCCGGGCGTCATCGTCCAGGATGATCCGGCCGCGCACGAGTACCCGCTGGCGACGATGGCGGCCGGCCGCGACGAGATCTTCGTGGGCCGGATCCGTCAGGACGTCTCCGTCCCCGACGATCGCGGCGTCGCGCTGTGGGTCGTGTCGGACAACCTGCGCAAGGGCGCGGCGACGAACGCGGTCGAGATCGCGGAGATCCTGGTCGCCCGCGACCAGGTGGCGCAGGCGTCCGTCCGCGGCGCCCGCCCGTACCGGGTCGCCGAGCCCGTGGGGGTCGGCGGACGAGGCTCGATGTGACCGTCGCTGAGCGCCGCGTGGCGCTCGAGGCGATCGCGGATGAGGTCCGCCGTTGCCAGCGATGCCGGCTCCATGAGGGTCGGACGCGCGCCGTGCCGGGGGAGGGGAACCCGTCGACCGAGGTCGTGTTCGTCGGCGAGGGCCCCGGGTTCAACGAGGATCGCGAAGGCCGGCCGTTCATCGGTCGCGCCGGGGACCTGCTCGTCAAGCTGCTGGCCTCGATCGGCTGGCGCCGCGAGGACGTGTTCATCACGAACATCGTCAAGTGCCGGCCCCCGGACAACCGTGACCCCGAACCCGACGAGATCGCGGCCTGCGCGCCGTACCTGACCCGCCAGCTCGAGGTCCTCGATCCTGCGCTGGTCGTGACGCTCGGTCGGTTCTCGATGGCGAGGTTCATGCCCGGCGTCCGGATCTCGCAGGCACACGGGACGGTCCGCCCGGCCGACCCCGCCACCGGCGCGCGCGGTGCCATGGTGCTCGCCATGTACCATCCCGCCGCCGCCCTGCGCGCGACCGCCATCGAGCGCGAGAGCTTCGCGGACGCGGCCACGATCCCGGCGGTGCTCGTCGACGCGCGGCGACGCCGGGCCGAGGCGGCGACGACGCCGGTCGCCCCGGTCGCGGCCGAACGACCGGCGACGGCCATCGCCAGCGAGCCGTCCAGGGTGGTCGCAGGACCGCCAGCCGAACCCGACCCGGTCCCATCAGGCCCGGACGCGCCGCCCCACCCGCTCATCACCGCGGCGGAACCGGCAAGCGCGAGCGACACCGACCAACTCACACTGTTCTGACCCGTTCACAGGGAGCTCATGAAGGCCACCACCAACGACACGCCGCTCCGCATCATCCCGCTCGGCGGGGTGGGCGAGATCGGCAAGAACATGTACGTGTTCGAATACGGCGACGAGATCGTCGTCATCGACTGCGGGCTCATGTTCCCCGACGAGGAGATGTTCGGCATCGACCTCGTCATCCCCGATATCACCTATCTCAAGGAGCGCCGCGCCAACGTCAAGGCGTTCCTGATCACCCATGCCCACGAGGACCATGTCGGTGCCCTGCCGTACGTCCTCCCGGAGTTCCCGGGCGTGCCCGTCTACGCCTCGACGCTCGCCCGCGGCCTGCTGGGCAACAAGATCAAGGAGCACAAGCTCCACAACAACCCGCTGATCGCGCTCGAACCCGGCGACGAGGTGGACATCGGGCCGTTCCATGTCATGCCGTTCCGTGTGGGTCACTCCATCCCCGACGCGATGGGCATCGCGCTCCGGACGCCGGTGGGCACGATCGTCCACACGGGCGACTTCAAGTTCGACCACACGCCCGTCGACGGCAAGCTGTCGGACTTCGCGATCCTGGCTCGTCTCGGCCAGGAGGGCGTCCTGTGCCTGCTCTCGGACTCCACCCGGGCAGAGAACCCCGGGTACACCGCGTCCGAGCGCACGGTCGGCGAGGCGTTCCGCGAGATCATGGAGCCGCTCGACGGCCGGGTGATCGTCGCCACGTTCGCGAGCAACATCGCGCGCGTCCAGCAGGTCCTCGACGCGGCCGCCGACATGGACCGCAGCGTCTCGGTCATCGGGCGATCCATGGAACAGAACTTCCGGATCGCCACGGACCTCGGGTACCTCCAGTACGACCCATCGCGCATCGTGTCGAAGGACAAGATCAAGGATCATCCGGACGCCAAGATCGTGATCGCCACGACGGGCGCCCAGGGCGAACCGATGGCCGGCCTGGCCAGGATGGCCAACCGCGATCACCGCTTCGTGGAGATCCAGCCCGGCGACACGGTCATCGTCAGCGCCAGCCCGATCCCCGGCAACGAGGAATCGGTCTCACGCACGATCGACAACCTGTTCAAGGCCGGCGCCAACGTGTACTACCACACGATCAAGCGCGCGCACGTCTCGGGTCACGCGAGCCAGGAGGAGCTCAAGCTCATGCTGGGCCTGACCAAGCCCCGGTACTTCATCCCGATGCATGGCGAGTTCCGGATGCAGGTCCAGCACGGCCGGCTCGCGATCGAGACGGGCGTCGCGCCCGACAACGTATTCATCATCGAGAACGGCACGCCGATCGAATTCTTCGCCGATGGGTCCGCCCGTCGGGCCGCTCCGGTGACCGCCGGGTACGTCTACGTCGATGGGCTGTCCGTCGGGGACGTCGGCGACATCGTGCTCCGGGACCGGCGGGCGCTCGCCAACGACGGCATGTTCATGATCGTCGTCACGGTCGACAAGCAGACCGGCAGCGTCATCGGCCGCCCGGAGATCATCACGCGCGGCTTCGTCCACCTCAACGAGCGCGATCCCATCATGGACGAGGCGCTCGAGCGGGTGATCGCCGCGACCCGCACGCCCGGCGACCACATCAGCGAGATCGCGCTGCTCAAGACCCAGATCAAGGACGGCGTCTCGCGTTACCTGTACGAGCAGACGAAGCGCCGACCCATGGTCTTCCCTGTCGTCGTGGAGGTCTAGGCGATGGCGACTCGACGGCGCGCCGTGCCGCCACGGTCGTCCGGCACCTCGCGTCGTTCCCGGCGACGGGGCGGCGGGATCTCGCTGCCCTCGTTCCGGCTGGGTCTGTCGCCGGCGGTCGCCCGCTCGCTCGTCGGGATCGCGCTGCTGGTCCTCGGCGCGATGCTGCTCATCGCGCTCGCCCTGCCGGGTGACGGCACGCTCACCGACTGGGTCCGCGACGCGATCGTCCCGTTCTTCGGGGCGGGCCGGTGGCTGCTCCCGTTCGTGCTCCTCGTCGCCGGCTGGTTCGTGGAGTGGGGCCCCGGCAAGGAAGTGGGCGCCCCGTGGGGTCGCACGCTGCTCGGGATCGCGCTGGCGTACGCCTCGTTCCTCGGCCTGCTCCAGCTCGTGGCGTTCGGGGGTCCCACCCGCGACACCGGTGGTCGGATCGGCGCGCTCATCGAACGCGTGCTGGTGGGAGGGGACAGCGGGCCCGGGCTGCTCCCGGTGCCCGCGGCCTTCGTGATCGTCATCGCCTTCGGCCTCACGGGCCTCCTGCTCGCGCTGGACATGCCGCTCCGGCAGCTGCTGAAGCCCCTGACCGGGGCCGGACGCGTCGTGACGAGCTCGCTCCAGGACGCGCGCGTCCATCGTCCCGCGGAGACCGGCCGGTCGACCCCCGTCGGCCCCGGCAAGCCGGCCAACGGCCAGAAGGCGAACGGTCAGGACCCGGCGCCGGTCTCGGAACCGCTCTTCCCGTCGATGGCGAGCATCCTCGATGAGCCCGCG
Organism: uncultured Anaerolineaceae bacterium; assembly: GCA_964393345.1. Taxonomy (GTDB): domain Bacteria; phylum Chloroflexota; class Limnocylindria; order Limnocylindrales; family CSP1-4; genus SPCO01. Next base: position 7,614 of record CAYMTJ010000068.1, read on the forward strand.
CCGCGCAGCAGCGCCGTCCCGATGAGCCAGACCGTGGTCACGCCCGATGGCGGGACCCCGTTCCCGTCGCGTCGGGCCGCGATCGCCGGCGCCGTAGCCCTCGTGAAGGAGGAGCCGCAGACCGCCCTCGAGGCGCTCCAGGCGATCGACTGGGTCCTGCCCGACGTCTCGATGCTCGAGCCGCGGGCGGCGGCCCGGCTGGACCGGACGGTGGATCACGCGTCGAACATCCGGCGCATCGAAGAGAAGCTCCTGAGCTTCGCGATCCCGGCCAAGGTCGTCTCGACCAACAGTGGCCCGGTGGTCACGCAGTACGAGGTCCGTCCGGAGCATCACATCAAGGTCTCGCGCATCGAGGCGCTCGCCGACGACTTGGCCATGGCCCTGGCCGCGCGCTCCATCCGCATCGAGGCCCCCATCCCGGGCAAGGACGTGGTGGGGATCGAGATCCCCAACGAGGTCAGCGAGGTCGTCGGATTCCGCCCGCTGGTCGAGGAGCGGATGCTCGGGTCCGGATCCCCGCTCACGTTCGCGCTCGGACGCGACGTGTCGGGCGCCCCCTACGCCGTGGATCTCGCGAAGATGCCGCACCTGCTCGTCGCCGGCGCGACCGGCTCGGGCAAGAGCGTGTGCGTCAACGCGCTCATCACCAGCATCCTGATGCGCGCCCGCCCCGACGAGGTGCGCCTCATCCTCGTCGATCTCAAGCGCGTCGAGCTGGCGCCCTACAACGGCCTCCCGCACCTGCTCCAGCACGTGATCGTGGAGCCGGGCGAGGCCAAGGCCGTCCTCAACTGGGCGGTCCGCGAGATGGAGGAGCGCTACAAGCTCCTGGCCGGCCACACCGTGCGCAACATCGCGGCGTTCAACAGCCGGGCCGACCTCGAGGACGGCGAACGGATGCCGTACATCGTGCTCATCATCGACGAGCTCGCCGACCTCATCATGCGCGAGGGCCGCAAGGTGGAGGACCCGGTCGTCAAGATCGCCCAGAAGGCTCGCGCGGTGGGTATCCACCTGGTCCTCGCGACCCAGCGGCCGTCGGTCAACGTCGTGACCGGTCTCATCAAGGCCAACGTGCCATCGCGGATCGCGTTCGCCATGGCGTCCATGGTCGATTCGCGGACCGTGCTCGATTCGCCCGGCGCGGAGGACCTGATCGGCCGTGGCGACATGCTCTACCAGCCCGTCGATCTGCCGCGACCCGTCCGGATGCAGGGGGTGTTCGTGAGCGACCACGAGGTCGCCGCGGTCACCAAGCACTGGATGGACCAGACCGGGGGCCGGACCTTCTACGACGAGGACATCCTCGCGTTCGGGGATTCGGAGGGGGAGGGGAGCGACGGCGGCCAGTTCGGCTGGCTGGCCAAGCTCGGGGTGGATGCCATGACCCCGGCCGCCGCGGAGCTCGTCACGGTCTCGGGCAAGGCCAGCACGTCCTTCCTGCAGACCAAGCTCAAGCTCGGGTTCGCGCGAGCCAGCCGGGTGATGGACGAGCTGGAGCGCTACGGGATCATCAGCCCGCAGGACATCCGCAACCCGGCCTCACCCCGCCAGATCTACGGACCGGACAACTGGTTCAGGACCATCGACGATGTGGATCGTGACGTCGACTGACGTACGATGGGTGGCGCCGGGGACGCCCGGCCTCGAGACCACCCTGAGCGGACCCGATCGATGACGACACGCGACCAGCTCCGACGCGCCGTCCGCGGCGAGCGCCCCGAGCCGGATTCCGGGGCGACGACGACCCCCGGCAGCGCGCTGTCCGAGCGTCTGCATGCCGCCCGCGAGCGCAAGGGCGTGGACCTGTACCGCGCCGAACGCGACACGAAGATCCGGGCTCGCTACCTGAGCGCGATGGAACGCGGCGACTACCGGGAGCTCCCTGGTGCCGTCTACACGAAGGGGTTCCTGCGCAATTACGCGGTGTACCTGGGGCTCGATCCCGAGGAGATCATCGTCCAGTGGCGCCGCGAACGAGGGAACGAGGCCCGCGATGTCGCCCCGCCGATCACGATCCCACGCCCGATGGCGGCGCCGCGACCGGGGTTCACGGTGTCGCCCTTCCTGGTCGTCCTGATCCTGATGTCGATCGGCGTGCTCGCCTTCGGTGCGTACCTGGGCGTGCAGTTGCTGCGGTTCGCCAAGCCCCCGACGATCGAGGTCACCCAGCCCGCGACCGCCGTGCTGGAGGTCGACGAATCGACCACGGCCTACACCCTGCGCGGGGTCACGATCCCCGGCGGGACGGTCAGCATCGCGACGTCGGGTCGGGACCCCTACAACGTCTCGGCGACGACGTCCGGCAGCTGGGCCGCCGAGGTCGACCTGCGCCGGGGTCGCAACCAGTTCGACGTCAGCGCGATCGATCCCGAGACCGGCAAGCGGTCCGAGGAGGTCGTCCAGATCTACATCACGGTGCCGTTCCTCACGATCGAGGCGCCGACGCTCACCCTCGAGCAGCCGGCGGAGGGGGCCACGTTCGAGAACGGCGCCATCCCCGTCCAGGGACGCACGACGAACGCGGCGTCCGTCGTGGTCACCGCCGTGTATACGGGACCATCGCAACCCATCGTCGATGGCGCGGCGACGCCGCCGCCCCCGACCGATCCCGATCCCGTCCAGGCGACCGTGGAGGAAGACGGCTCGTATGCCACGCCGTTCGACCTGACCGCCGGCCGGTGGGCGATCACCGTGACCGCGACCAACGCCCAGGGCAACAAGGTCACCTCGCTCACCCGGAACGTCACGGTGGAGTACGAGGGCGTGACCGTCGTGGTCAAGATCAAGGGCAGTCGGGCGTGGCTCAAGGTCTGGGTCGACGACGTCGTGGTTCCCGAGGTGGGCCAGGCGGGCCGGGTCTACGACCCCGGCAAGGTCCTGACGTTCACGGCCAAGGACACCGTCGAGGTCCGCACGGGCAAGTCCAGCGCGACCTACTTCTCGGTCAACGGGATCAACATCGGGCGGCTGTCCGAGCTCGGCAACCCGGAGACGTGGCTGTTCGCGCCGCCGGATGAACCGCTCAAGACCGAACGGCGCTGACCCGGCGATGGATCCGGCCGGGACATCGCTCGCGGCGCGGGCTCGACGACTCCAGGACGCCTGCATCGCCGCGGGGCTGACGGTCGCGACCGCCGAATCGTGCACCGGCGGTCTCGTCGCGCACGCGATCACGTCCAACCCGGGATCGTCGGGCTACTTCGTGGGTGGCGTCGTGAGTTACTCGAACGCTGCGAAGCGTGACCTGCTCGGCGTCGGCGAGGACATGCTGGCCAGCCATGGCGCCGTGAGCGCGCAGGTCGCCGTCGCGATGGCGGCGGGCGCCGCCGAACGACTGGGCGCCGACATCGCGGTGGCCGTGACCGGCGTCGCCGGGCCGGATGGCGGGAGCGCGGACAAGCCCGTCGGCCTGGTCTACATCGCCGTGCACGACCCGTCCGGCGCGGACGTGCGGCGCTACCACTGGGCCGGGGACCGGGCCGCCAACATCGAGGCGAGCGCCGCGGCCGCGATCGACCTGCTCCTCGAACGCCTCGGTCGCCCCGTGGAGGTCCACAGCGCGTGACGCGTACGTCCGAGGAGATCGGGCGGGGACTGGCCGCCGCACGTCCCGCCCGGCCGATCGCCGCGGGTACGCGCATCCACGTGCTGGGCGTCGGTGGTGCGGCGGCATCCGGCGCGGCCCTCCACGCGGCCGCGGTGGGCGCCATCGTCACGGCCTGTGACAGCGGCGGTCCGGATCCGCTCACCGGGGCGGTGCTGGCCGCGGGGATCGCGATCGACTGGGGTCACGATGAGGCTCACGTCGTGACGGCCGACGGGACCGCCGCCGTCGATCGCCTCGCCGTGACCAAGGCGATCACCTCCGTCCATCCGGACCATCGGGAGATCGTCGCGGCGGGCGCGGTCGGGATCGTGCCGGAGAGCGTCCAGCAGGTCATCGCGGATGCGGCGGTGACCGGCGACCGCCGGCTGATCGGCGTGACCGGTACGCACGGCAAGTCCACGACCTCGGGCTGGCTGCTCCACCTCCTCGCGTCCGCCGGTCGCGACCCGTCCGGGTTCGTCGGCGCCATGCTGCCGGCGAGCATCGCGGGACCGGCTCGCGGTGTCGCGCGCTTCGGGGATGGCCCGGATTTCGTCGTGGAAGCCGACGAGTACGCCGGCAACTTCGACCCCTACCGACCCGACATCACCGTCCTGATCTCCGCGGAGTGGGATCACCCGGACGTCTTCGAGGACCAGGCGGCCGTCGTCCGGGTCTTCGCCGACTGGATCGGACGGATCCGATCGAGTGACCACGGCGACCCGATCCTGGTCGCGAACGTCGGCGACCGCGGGGTCCGGGCCGTGCTCGAGGCTGTCGGGGCCGCGGACCGCGCGGCGGATGGTCGCCGGACGCTCGTGGCGGTCCGGCTGATCGGCGATGACGGGGCCGCCGCGGAGGCCGCCCGACGCGCGATGCCAGCGGCGATGACCACCATCACGGGCCGGATCGTCGCCGATGACCGCGATGGCACGGACCTCGAGATCCGGGGCCTGCGCGACGATCCCGATGCCACCGACCACGTCCGCCTGCGGCTGATCGGCCGGCACATGGCGATCGATGGGCTCATGGCCGCCGGCGGTGCCCTGGCGGCCGGCCTGGCCGCGGACGACGTCCTCGCGGGCCTGGCGTCCTTCGAGGGCGTCGGCCGCCGGTTCGAGCTCAAGGGCGACGTCGGCGGCGTCGTGGTCCTCGATGACTACGCCCACCACCCGACGGCGATCCGCGAGACCCTCGCCGCAGCCCGCCAGCGGTTCCCGGGCCGGCGGCTGTGGGCGGTCTACGAGCCGCTCACGTTCCACCGCACGGCGGCGATGCTCGAGGCCTTCGCGACGGTCCTGGCCGGGGCGGAGCGGGCCGCCATCATCGACATCTGGGCCGTCCGCGATCCCGACACCACGATCACCTCGGCCGCCGCGCTCGCGGAGGCGACGTCCCGGCAGAGCCGGGAGCCGGCCGTGGCGATCGGCAGTCCCGAGGCCGGCGCGGCCTGGCTGGCGGATCACGTCGCGACGGACGACGTCGTCCTGGTGATGGGTGGCGGTCGGTCCTACGTCGCCGCCGAGCAGCTCGTGGAGCGCCTTCGGGCCCGCGCGACCGCCGGGACGGCCTAGCTCGCCTTCTCGGTGGCGGCGTCCTCGCCGATCGGTTTCGCGAAGAGCGGGTGACCCTCGGAGGTGAGGCAGGTGCCCGTGGCCAGCTCCCACTGCCAACCGTGCAGGGCGCAGGTCATGATCCCGTCCTCGACCGTCGCGAAGCGGGTCAGGTCCGAGCGCATGTGCGGGCACCGGCGCTGGACCTCGTACCCCGCGAGCTGGAACGTCCCCTGGGTCGGCCCGTGATCCGCGTAGAACCCCTCGGCGTACTGGAGCCGTTCGACGTTGAGGCACTTGAACCACGTGTAGATGTAGTCGTTGTACGGCCCTCGGCGGTGCGCCCGGAACCGCATCGAGAGGAACAGCTCGTTGACCCAGTCCTCCACGTGATCGTGGACGAGGTGATCGACGAACTCGCGAGCGATGGCGAATTGGTAGCGCGGGTTCTCCTCGGGGAGCGGGCGACGGACGCGGCGCTCGGCGAAGTCGATCACGATCTGCTCGTCGCCGCAGTCGAGCAGCACGGGTTGGTTGATCCCGGCGCAGATCATGTCGGCCTGCTCCAGCAGCGGGTCGAACCACGCCTGGAGCGACGGCAGCAGGTCCGCCCGCGGACGAGCCCAGCGCGCCCGTTCGTGCTCGATCACGGGTCGCTTGCGCGCCTGATAGGCCTCGAGGTAGGCCCGCTTATCGTCGAAGATCGTGGCCGGATCCACCGGGTGGCGAACCTCGAACCGGCCCGGCGACACGTCCGCGATCGTGCCCGGGAGCATCAGGCGCCCGCCGTCGCGGCCCTGGGCGGCGATGTAGTCGAGGA
>CAYMTJ010000069.1:0-12993 GCA_964393345.1 uncultured Anaerolineaceae bacterium
CCGCGTGGCTGCGGGGGCGGTTCCTGGCCCGCGGCTCGCTGAGCCTCGCCGGCGGTCGGACGCACCTGGAATTCGTGGTCGATCCGGCCGACGCCCCCGTCCTCGCCGCGCGCCTGGCCGACGTGGAGCTGCCCGCGTCGTGGCGGATCCGGCGGGGTCGCGGCGTGGTCACGTGGAAGAGCGCGGAGCTCGTCAGCACGTTCCTGCGCCGTATCGGCGCGAGCGGTGCGCTCCTGGAACTCGAGGCGCGCCAGGTCTCACGCACGTTGCGCGGCGAGCTCAACCGCGTGCTGAACGCCGAGTCCGCGAACCTGCTCCGCGCGGTGAGTGCCGCGGGCCGCCAGCTGGACGCGATCGCGACGCTCGATGCGGACGGGCGCCTGGCCGTCCAGCCGCCGATCGTCCGGATGGTCGCCGCGGCGCGCCGGGCGACGCCGGAGGCCACCCTCTCCGAACTCGCGGAGCGGCTCGGGATCCACCGGTCCGCGGTCCAGCGGGCGCTCGAGCGGCTCAAGGATCTGGCCGCGGACGACGATGGGCCAGGGACGTCCGAACGGTCGGGGACGGCGACGCGGCCGGGGCCACGGCGTTCGAGGTCGCGCGCTCTGGCATGATTCGCCACGATGCGTGACGTGATCGTGGCGGCCAACTGGAAGATGCACACGACGCCGGCCGATGCCGGTGACCTGGCCCGGACCATCGCCGGTCGGATCCGTGAACGCGAGGTCGTGCGGGTGATCTGCCCGCCGTTCGTGGCGCTCGCGGCGGTACGTGATGCGCTCGCCGACGCCGACCCCGACATCGCGGTGGGGGCCCAGAACGTGCATCACGAGACCGCGGGCGCGTACACGGGCGAGGTCGCGGCCGCGATGCTCATCGGGCTCGCGACGTGGACCATCGTCGGCCACTCCGAGCGCCGCCGTGATGCCGGCGAGACCGACCTGATCATCGGCCAGAAGGTCGGGCGGGCGGTGGCGGCCGGGCTGCGCCCGATCCTGTGCGTCGGGGAGCAGCTGGACGATCGCGAAGCCGGTCGTGCCACCGCGGTCGTGGACCGCCAGCTCGAGGGCGCGCTCGCTGACCTGGATCCCGTGACCCTCGCCAGCGCCGGCCTCGTGATCGCCTATGAGCCGGTGTGGGCCATCGGGACGGGCCGGAACGCCGTGGGCGCGGACGCGGCGGCGATGGCCGATGCCATTCGCCGCTCGCTCGCCCGGCTGGGGTGGGGGAGCGAGGCGGAGCTCGTGCCGGTCCTGTACGGCGGGAGCGTCACCTCCGCGAACATCGGGGAGTTCCTCACGGAGCCCGCGATCGACGGGGCGCTGGTCGGGGGCGCATCGCTCAAGCCCGATGAGATGGCCGGGATCGTGGCACGGGCCGGGATGACCGCCCGGGCCCGTCGCGCGGCCGCGTGACCGCCGGCGCATCGGGTCGTCCGCGCCCGGTCGTCCTCGTCGTCCTCGATGGGTTCGGGATCGGTGGCGACCCTGCGACCGATGCCATCGCCGCCGCCCCTATGCCCACCTGGCGCGCGCTCCTCGCCCGCTGGCCGCATGCCGTGCTGGGGGCGTCCGAAGGTGACGTCGGCCTGCCGCCGGGCCAGATGGGCAATTCCGAGGTGGGCCACCTGAACCTCGGCGCCGGGCGACCGGTGCTCCAGGACCTGCCTCGCATCGATGCCGCGATCGCCGACGGCTCGTTCGGAGCGCGACCGGCGTTCCTCGACGCCTGCGAGCGCGCCCGAACGTCGAGCGGAACGCTCCACGTCGTCAGCCTCATCGGCCCGGGTGGTGTCCACGCCAACGATCGCCACCTCGTCGCGCTCGCCGCGCTGGCGCGTCACGAAGGGGTGCCGCGGCTCTTCGTCCACGCGTTGCTCGACGGCCGCGACACGCCGCCGTCCTCGGCGCTCGGCTACCTCGCGGACCTCGAGCCGCGCCTGGCCGACGCGCATCCGGGAGCGTCGATCGCGAGCGTCGGCGGCCGCTACTTCGCGATGGACCGCGACGGCCGCTGGGACCGGATCGAGCGCGGCTACGACGCGATCGTCCATGGCGAGGCCGCGCATCACGCCCCGAGCGCCGCCGCCGCCGTCCTGGCCGCTTACGCCCGCGGCGAGACGGACGAGTTCGTCGCCCCGACCGTCATCGACGGCCACGCGGGCGGGCTCGGTGCCGGGGATGCGGTCATCCACGCGAACTTCCGGGCCGACCGTGCCCGGCAGCTCGTCCACGCGCTCGTGGACGACCCGTTCGGCGGGTTCGATCGTCGCTCGCCGACGGGCCGGCTCGCACCGCGCGACCTCTTCGTCGTGACCATGACGGGTTACGAGGCCGGGCTGCCGGCCGCCGTCGCGTTCCCGCCGGAGATCGTCCGTTCGCTCGCCGATGCGGTCGCGGAGGCCGGCTGGCGCCAGTTCCACGTCGCCGAGACCGAGAAGTACGCCCACGTGACGTACTTCTTCAACGGGGGTCTCGAGGCTCCTCATCCGGGCGAGGACCGGACGCTCATCCCGAGTCCTCAGGTCGCCACCTACGACCTGGCGCCGGCCATGAGCGCGGTGGGCGTCACGGACGCGCTGGTCACCGCGATCGGGTCGGGGACGTACGACGTCATCGTCGCCAACTACGCGAACGCGGACATGGTCGGCCACACCGGCGACTGGGACGCGACGATCGCGGCGCTGGCCACCCTCGATGCCTGCCTGGCGCGCGTCGTCGACGCTGTGAGCGCCGTCGGGGCGGACGATCCGGCGCAGCCCGGCGCCGTCCTGGCGATCACCGCGGACCACGGGAACGCGGACCAGCTGCGCGACGCCGACGGGCGGCCGGTGACGGCGCATTCGCTCAACCCGGTGCCGCTCGTCCTGATCGGGCGGGCCGTGGACGGCCGGGCGCTCCACGACGGCGTCCTCGCCGACGTCGCGCCGACGCTCCTCGACGTGCTCGGCCTCCCGGCCTGGGACGGGATGACCGGTCGATCGCTGCTCGTGTGATAGCATCCGACGCCGTTACCGCTCAGAGGACGTCGATCCGTGAACCCCCTCCTGGCGTTCGGCCAGATCATCGTGAGCATCGCGCTCATCATCGCCATCCTGATGCAGGCCCGGGGAACCGGGCTGTCGGGGACGTTCGGCGGTGATTCCGCCGTCTACCGCAGCCGCCGGGGGGTCGAGAAGCGGCTCTGGCAGTTCACGATCGCCCTCCTCGTCCTGTTCGTGGTCTTCTCGCTCGTCTCGTTCCTGCTAGCGCCGTCCTCGGCGTAGGGACGCACCGGCCGCCGAGCGCGGCGATCGCGACACTCGGAGCCAGATGACCCGCAACGACACCTTCGTCGTGGGGGCGCTCGTCCTGATGCTCGCGATCATCGCGGGGATCGTGGGACTGCCCGCCATCCAGGCGACCCTCGCGAGCCCCACCCCCGTCGCCACCCCCACCGAGACCATCGACGTCCGCCCGTATCGCGCGGGCGTGGTCGGTCGGCCGGTCTCGATCAGCCCGCTGACCGCCCGCTCCCAGGCCGACCGCGACCTCGTGGCGCTGATCTTCTCCGGGCTCGTGCGGATCGGGCCGAACGGGACCGTCGTGCCGGATCTCGCGGCGCGCTGGACCGTCAGCGATGACGGCAAGGTCTGGACGTTCGACCTGCAGCCCGACGCCACCTGGCACGACGGCGAGCCGGTGACCGCGGACGACGTCGTGTTCACCATCGATGTCCTCAAGGACACCGCCTACACCGGCCCGGCAGCCACGTCCTGGAGCGAGGTCACGGTCCGCGCCGAGTCGGCGACCCGCGTGACGTTCACGCTCGCGACGCCGCTCGGCGGCTTCCTCCAGGCGGCGACCCAGCCGATCGCGCCGGTCCACCTGCTCGGCGGCGTCCCGATCGAGGAGCTGCCGGACGATCCCTTCGGCCAGTCGCCGATCGGCGCCGGGCCGTTCGCCCTCGACCTGCTCGACGACGATCATGTCGAACTCGTGCCGGCGGCCCGGTTCCAGCAGCAGGATCCCGACGGACCCGATCCCGGTTCCGCCGACCCATCCGTCGCACCCAGCGATTCGCTCAGCACGTCCTCGCCGAGCCTGCGGCCCGACCGCCCGGTCCCGTACCTCCACGGGATGGAGTTCCGGTTCTTCGACGACGTCCAGTCGCTGGCCCAGGCGTACCGGGACGGGGACCTTGATGCGGCCACGGGTCTCACGCCGGAGCTCGCCATGGAGCTGTCGTCGCGGCCCGACAGCCGGCTGCTCCGCTACCCGGCCTCGACGCTGACGGCCGCGCTCCTCAACCAGCGCCCGGCGTATCCGGCCTTCCGCGACGCCGGCATCAGGACCGCGTTGCTGGCCGCCATCGACCGTGGCGCGCTCATCCGCGACGTGTTCGCGTCGCTCGCGGCGCCGGCGCAGGGCCCGATCCCGCCGAGTTCGTGGTTGTTCGACCCGGCAGCGGACCCGGTGGTGCCGTTCTCGGTCAAGGATGCCGAGGACGCGCTCAAGAAGGCCAAATGGACGAAGAAGGACGGGGCGTGGCGCCTGCCCGGCGCGGCCGATCCGCTGGCGATCGAGGTGGTCAGTCCGCAGATCGGGGCGAATCCCACCGCGTATGCCGCCGCCGAGGTGGTGGTCGATTCGTGGCGGGCGATCGGGATCACCGTGACGCATGTCCCGCTGGCACCGTCGGTCTTCGTGGAGCGGTTGACGGCCGGTGACTTCGCGGTCGCGGTGACCGACGTGAACATGGGCCTCGATCCGGACCTGTACCCGCTGCTCGCGTCGAGCCAGACGCAGACCGGCGGGACGAACATCATCGGCGTCCAGGACCTGGCCCTCGACAAGCTCCTCAACGCGGCCCGCAAGCCCGGGACCGATGCGGAGCGGTCGGCCGCGTATTCCGCGCTCCAGGTGGCGCTCGGGAAGGGCCGCTACCTGCTTCCGCTGGCCTTCCAGGACGAGGTCCTCGTGCTGCGCGACACGGTCGAAGGACCCGTCGTCCGGCAGGTCGCCGATCGGTCGGAGCGATTCTGGGATGTGCTAACATGGCGCCTCGCTGCCGACCGATGACGCGGTCGTGCCGGGTCCACGCCGAGGTGGCGGAATAGGCAGACGCGCTGGTTTCAGGTACCAGTGGCCGCAAGGTCGTGTGGGTTCAAGTCCCTCCCTCGGTACCACTCTCCCTCACGGATCCCAAGCAGCAGCGGCACCTGCCCAGGTGGCGGAATTGGTATACGCGTACGTTTGAGGGGCGTATGAGGCAACTCATCCGGGTTCAAGTCCCGGCCTGGGCACCACCACCGACGCTTACGCCCTGACGACCGCCGACGAGGCGGTCGTTCCGTTTCTGCGGGGCCGGTATCCTTGGCGGCGGGCGGTTAGCTCAGAGGGTCAGAGCGCCTCGCTTACACCGAGGAGGTCACTGGTTCGATCCCAGTACCGCCCACCATGCGCCCTCGTCCGAGATCGAGGTGCCTGGCGGGCCCGGCGCACCGCTCGGCCGCTCGCGGGTCCTGCGATGATGTCGCGATGTCGACGCTCCGCCTGTCCGCCGACCGACTCGTCGACGGGACGGGTGGCTCTCCCATCGAGGGTGGCGTCGCCGTCCTGATCGCGGATGGACGGATCGTCGCGATCGGCCCGGACGGATCGGTGCCATCACCGGAAGGCGTCCGACGCCGCGACTTCCCCGGGGCCACGATCCTGCCGGGTCTCATCGACCAGCACGTCCATCTCTGCGTGGCGCGCGGCGAGACGATGGTGGAGGACACGCTCGAGCGAGCCGAGGACGACCTCGTCGTGTGGGGTGTCGGTTCCGCCGAACGGATGCTGCGGAGCGGCGTGACGACCGTCTTCGACTGTGGTGCCCGGGGAGCCGCCGGGCTGCGGATCCGCGATGCGTTGGGCCGCGGCCTCGGACTCGGTCCACGGGTCCTCGCCAGCGGGCGGCCGATCACCCCCACCGGCGGCCACTGCTGGTTCTGGGGCGGCGAGGCCGACGGCGAAGCCGCCGTACGCCGCGCCGTCGCGCAGCTGCTCGACGAGGAAGGCGCCGACGGGATCAAGATCATGGCCACCGGCGGATACGCCACCTCGACCACGGATCCGCGGCTGGCGGCCTATCCGCGCGACGTGCTCGCCGCCGCCGCCGATGAAGCGCATCGGCGGGGCCGGTACATCACGGCGCATGCGCACGGCGTGGCCGGGATGCGAGCGGCGAGCGAGGCCGGCATCGACTGCCTGCAACACGCCTCGATGATCGGCATGTCCGGCGGCTGGGAGTTCGATGCGTCGCTGGCGGCCGAGATGGCGGCACGCGGCACGCGCGCGGCGGTGACGATGATGCAGAGCGTCCGCCTGAAGCGGGAAGCGGGCGTGACCGTCGACTGGCGGTCCGCCGAGCGAGGGGACCGGCTGTCCGTGGCGCCCTGGATGGCCGACGCGCGCTTGCTGTACGAGTCCGGCGTCACGCTCGTGACCGGCACGGACATGACCACCGTCGTCGACCCGGACCACGGCGAGGAGATGATCCTGGAGATCGAGGGGCACGTCGAGATCGGCCTGACGCCGCTCGAGGCGATCCGGGCGGCAACGTCGGACGGGGCGCGGAACCTCGGGCTCGGGTCGGTCACCGGCGCGGTGCGCGAGGGTCTCGCGGCGGACCTGCTGGTCGTGGAGGGAGAGCCCGACCGCGACATCCACGCCCTCCGGCGGCCGTTGCTCGTGGTGCGCCAGGGATCGCCGATCCAGCCGACCCGCGCGGCCGACCCACCGCTGCGCCTGCCCTCGATCGATCGCGCCGACGGCCCGAGACCGGACTGAGGGCCCCGTTCCCGGCATGCGCGGGGGACGCCCTCCCGCGTCGCGAGGGAGGTATCGTGCGCCTACCGCGCACCCTCACTGAGGACGGATCCAGTGTTTCCGATCCTGGGACACGTCGGGCCGATCGGCATCGGGACGCATGACGCCTTCGCCGCGATCGCCCTCGTGGTGGGCCTGGCGATCTACTACGCCGAGCTCCGCCGGCGACGGTGGCTCGACACGACGATCGTCTGGATCTCCCTCGCGGCCATCCTTGGCGGCGTGATCGGCGCCCGGCTCATCACCATCTGGGAGCGACCGGAGGTCGTCGCGGCCTTCGCGACGATGCCGATCTCCATGGCCATCGAGCTGAGCGGCAAGAGCATCATCGGGGCGGTCGCAGGCGGGTACCTGGCCATCGTCCTCGCGAAGCGTGCGTTCGGTTACCGTCGCTCGACCGGCGACTGCTACGCGCTCGCCCTGCCCGTCGCCACGGCGATCGGGCGCGTCGGGTGCTTTCTCACCGAGCTGCCGCTCGGCACGCCGACGACGATGCCGTGGGGGGTGACGATCGACCAAACGACTGCGGCCGCCTTCCCGGTCTGCCCGGGATGCAACGGGCCGATGCATCCGACGATGCTCTACGAGATCGCGTTCAACATCGTGGCCGCCCTGCTGATCTGGCGTTTCCGCCGACGGGTCCCGGCCCCGGGAGACACGTTGAAGCTGTACCTGATCAGCGCCGGGATCTTCCGGTTCCTCGTCGAGTTCCTCCGGACCAGCCCACCCCAGGCGCTGGGCCTCACCGCGCCGCAATGGGTCCTGATCCCGTTGGTCGGTCTCCTCGCGATCCACTTCGCGCGCCAGGCGATGGCGGGTGCCTGGCGTGTCCCCGCTCCGCCGCCGGTCATGGAGGTCGCCTGATGGACACCGACGCACGGCCCGATCCCGAGATCCCGGCCCCGCCGCCTGGCCCGACCGGCTGGGTGAGCGATCCCCTGCGGGCCTGGATCAATGCCAACCGAGGGCGGTTCACCGACGATGCCCTGATGGCCCAGGCGATCGCCGCGGGACATCCGGAAGCCGTGGTCCGCGAGCTGATCCAGGCCGCGATCGACGCCGAGGTGTCGGCGCCCGTTCGCGCGCGGGCGCGCCGGATCATCACGGTCCTGTACCTCGGCGGGTACGCCATCCTCGTGGCCGCGATGCTGTTCGGGCCGGGCCGGGAGTATGGGTATGGTGGCGGCGAGATCGGCAGCGGGATCCTGACGTTCGCCCTGGGGACGGCATTCCTGGTCTCCGTGGTCTGGCTCCGTCGAGGCGTCCGAGCGGCGTCCGCAGGCGGGGCCCTCCCGATGCTGTTGTCCGTACCGGTCATCCTGTGGCTGGGCGTCTCGGGCCTCTGCGTCGCGACCGGCCTGCCATTCGGTCAGGTGTCGCTCTAGGCGTCGTCGTCCCCGCTCCTCGGGAGGTCTCCGTGCTCGACCTGCGGCCCTACACGCCCCTGCGGATGGTCCTGACCGTGTGCGGCCACTGCTTCTCCGAGGATCCGGACCGGGAGATCGACTACGAGACCGACATCCTCCAGGGCAACCTCGTGGCGATGGACGGGGCGGTCTACCTTCGTCGGGTCTGTCGTCGCGGCCACGGCACGGTGACGAGCCTGTACGAGGCCGACCACCGGCTCTGGGAATACCTCCAGCAGTGGCGCACGCCAACGCGCGAGGTCGTCCCGGACCGCCCGGGCAATGATCGGCCGATCCCGATGGGCTACACGGACGGCCTCGGTGACCTCCAGACCCAGCACTCGTGCGTCCTCCTCCTCGACATCACGGAGAACTGCAACCTCGAGTGCCCGACGTGCTTCGCCGGGGCGGCCCCGGGGATCGGCCGGTTCGCCCAGCTGCCCCATCTGCTGCGCACGCTCGACGCCGCGATCGCGCGGGAGGGCGGGCGGGTCGACGTCCTGATGCTCTCGGGCGGCGAGCCGACCGTCCATCCGCAGGTCCTCGACGTCATCCAGGCCGCGACCGAGCGGAACGTCGTGCGGGTGATCCTGAATACCAACGGCATCCGGATCGCGCGCGACGAGCGCTTCGCGGCGGCGCTCGGGCGGCTGCGCGGGCGCCTCGAGGTGTACCTCCAGTTCGACGGCTTCGAGCTGGAGTCGCACCTCTACCATCGGGGCGAGGACCTGCGCGACGTCAAGGCCGAGGCCATCCGTCGGCTCGCCGCCGAACATGTCTTCACGACGCTCGCGGTCGCCGTGGCCGAGGGCGTGAACGATCGCGAAGTCGGGGCGATCGCCGACTACGCCCTGGGCACCGACTTCATCGCCGGGGTCGCCTATCAGCCGGTGTTCGGCTCGGGCCGGGCCAACCCGATCGATCCGATGCGACGCGCGACGACCACGGGGACGCTCGTCGCCCTGGGGGATCAAACAGGCGGTCGCGTCGGCCCCGACGACTTCATCGCGCTGCCGTGCTCGCACCCCGACTGCTCGTCGCTCACCTACTTCGTCAAGGGCGACAGCGGTGACTGGCGCTCACTGCCGCGCATGCTCGGTGTCGACCAGCTCAAGGAGTATCTCGGCCTCGTCTCGAATCGGATCGCGCCCGACGACGCCATGTGGACCGCGCTCGTCGGGATGATGTCCGAGACGACGCTCGTGTCGCGTCCCGAGATGGTCGATCACCTCCTGCGGATCTGCGAGGCGTGCGACCTCGGAGTCACCGGCTTCGTGAAGACCCTGGGCCGCTGGGTGTTCGATCGCGAGGGCGCCATCGAGGAGATCGCCCTTCGGGTCAAGCGGCTCTCGATCAAGACGTTCATGGATGCCTGGACGCTCAACGTGGAACGCCTCCAGCAGTGCTGTGTCCACGTCGGCTCGGTCGGCGGAGAGGAGGAACCGGTGCGAATCCCGTTCTGCGCACGCCAGTTGTTCGGCGGGCTCCGTCGCCAGACGTCGGCCGGGATGGTGCCGGCTCGCGAACTGATCGGGCTCGACGACTCGCGCGCCCGCACGGCGGTCCGACCATGACCACCCCGAGCTCGACCGGCGCGACGGCCAAGGTGCCGATCTTCCCGGTCGGGCCCCAGTCCTACATCCGGCCACCGAGGAGCCGCGCCGAGAAGTACGAGAACCTGGCGTTCACGTTCTGTCGCATGGGCACGGTGGGCCTGATCGCGTGGGCCGTCACGCCGCCGATCCTGGTGCTCGTGGTGGCGGTGGTCGCCATCGCGCTCTATGCGCGGTCGATCACGCTCGGCGTGTCCTGGAGCAAGTGCTTCCTGCGTCGGCCCACACTGATCATCGGCTTCTGGGCGGCCGTCGCCGCGCTCGACGCCGTCTGGCTCTTCGTCCTCGGCGGACGGCTCCCGACCTAGGCTCGAGCCAGGCCGGCGCGCCGCGCCACCGGGGCCGCCCGGACGGACCCGCTCTGGTGTGGCCGACCTGGCCGAAGCGCGGCGAGCGTCGTTCGCGCAGACGCGTCTGCTACGCTCACGAGACCGATCGCCGACCGCGGGCAGATCGCGCCGGATGTCCCTGGGTGGAGGGCCGGCCCACCGCGTCCAGATCGTGTTCCGTGTCCGCACATGTGGCCGGACGGCCCGACCGGGACGAGATCGAGGAGGAGTGCCGGTGAGAGTCGCGGCGGCCGTCGCGGAGATCCTCAAGCGCGAGGGCGTGGAGGTCCTGATCGGCTATCCGGTCAACCCGCTCATCGAAGCGGCCGCCGAGGCCGACATCCGGACGGTCACCGTGCGCCAGGAGCGGACCGGCATCCACATGGCGGATGCGATGAGCCGGATGACCTCGGGCCGCACGGTCGGCGTGTTCTGCATGCAGTCGGGTCCGGGGACCGAGAACTCGTTCGGTGGCGTCGCCCAGGCCTACGCGGATTCGGTGCCGGTCCTGATCCAGGCGGCCGGGCACGAGCGACACCTGATGAACGTGCCCCCGAATTTCAACGCGTTCGTCAATTACCGCAACATCACCAAGTGGATCGAACAACTGGCCCTGCCGAGCGAAGTCGGCAACGTCTTCCGGCGAGGGTTCACCCAGGTCCGCAACGGCCGTCCGCGGCCGGTCCTCGTCGAGATCCCGTGGGACGTCTACGAGGTCGACGTGCCCGCGCCCGACGCCTACCGACCGGCGCCGCGGATCCGCGCCACGGCCGACCCGACCGGCGTGCGCGAGGCCGCGCGCGCCCTCGCAGCGGCCGAACGACCGGTCATCTATGCGGGTCAGGGCGTCCACTACGCCGAGGCATGGCCGCAGCTCCAGGCGCTCGCCGAGCTCCTCGAGGCCCCGGTCACGACCTCGCTCCAGGGCAAGAGCGCCTTCGACGAGACGCATCCGCTGTCGCTCGGCTCCGGCGGCCGGACCGTGCCCCAGACGGTCCGACAGTTCCTCGACCGTTCCGACGTGATCTTCGGGATCGGCTGTTCGTTCGCGGCCACCGGCTACGGTGTCCCGATGCCTGCCGGCAAGACGATCGTCCACGCCACGCTCGACCCGGCGGACCTCAACGTGAACGTCCAGGCGGACGTCGCGCTGCTCGGCGACGCCGGCCTCGTCCTGGATGCGCTGATCGCCGAGTTGCGCACGCTGCTCCCGCAGTCGCGCGGGCGTCGAGCGGCCGTCGAAGCCGAGATCGCCTCGGTCAGGGCCGCCTGGTTGACCAGCTGGCTGCCGAAACTGACCTCGCCCGAAGTGCCGATGACGCCGTACCGCGTCATCTGGGACATGCTGGCCACGGTGGACGTGGCGAACACGATCATCACCCACGACGCTGGCTCGCCGCGGGACCAGCTCTCGCCGTTCTGGCAGACGAGCGCACCGCTGACCTACATCGGTTGGGGCAAGTCCACGCAGTTGGGCTACGGCCTGGGTCTGGCGATGGGCGCCAAGCTGGCGCGGCCGGACAAGCTGTGCATCAACGTGATGGGCGACGCGGCCATCGGCTTCACCGGCATGGACTTCGAGACCGCCGTTCGCGAGCGGATCCCGATCCTCACGGTGGTCCTGAACAACTTCTCCATGGCGATCGAGCTCGACCTCATGCAGGTGGCCGGCCGGAAGTACGGCTCGACCGACATCTCGGGCGACTACGCGGCGATGGCCCGGGCCTTCGGCGGGTACGGCGAGCGCGTCTCGGACCCCGATGAGATCGTGCCGGCCGTCCGGCGGGCGATCGCCCGGACCGAGGCCGGCCAGCCGGCGCTGCTGGAGTTCCTGACCTCGAAGGAGCAGGCGATGTCGCTGTTCCCGGTCGAGGCCGTCGCCGGGAGTGTGAGCGACACCTAGGCCGTCGCCCGCCTCGGCCCACCCGGGTCGGGTCGGTGGAGCGACGGACCACGCGGGACGTGCCCACCAACGCTGCTATGCTGGTGGTCGCGGCATGTCGATCGAGAGCAGGCCGCTGGAGGAGGCGCATGGACCCCACCGTCCTGATCATCATCGCCGTCATCGTCGTCCTGGTCGTCTTCGTGATCGGGATCTACAACGGCCTGATCCAGAA
Source organism: uncultured Anaerolineaceae bacterium (assembly GCA_964393345.1). GTDB lineage: Bacteria > Chloroflexota > Limnocylindria > Limnocylindrales > CSP1-4 > SPCO01. Next base: position 12,317 of record CAYMTJ010000069.1, read on the forward strand.
GCGGCTGCGCGTCGACGAGGCGCTCGCCCAGATCGAGGTCCAGCTCAAGCGACGCCACGACCTCATCCCGAATCTCGTGAACGCCGTCAAGGGCTACATGGGCTTCGAGCAGAAGGTCCTGACCGACGTCACGAACGCCCGCGCCGCAGCCGTCGCCGCCGGTGCCCAGGGACCGGCCCAGCAGGCCGCTGCCGAGAATGCCCTGACGGGCACGTTGCGCTCGCTGTTCGCGGTCGTGGAGAACTACCCCGAGCTCAAGGCGAACGAGAACGTGCTGAGCCTCCAGGAGCAGCTGACCACGACGGAGAACCAGATCTCCTTCTCGCGCCAGCACTACAACGCCACCGTGCTCGACTACAACACGGCCATCGCGACGGTACCGAACGTGCTGATCGCGGGACCGCTCGGCTTCACGAAGCGCGAGTTCTTCGATGCCGAGCCCGAGGCGGCGAACGTCCCCAACGTCGACCTCAGCCTGAGCTGACCGCCCGACCGCGGGAGGGACCGTGGCCGGGAACACCTTCTACGATCAGATCTCCGCCAATCGGCGGAACTCCTTCCTCATGGCCGCGCTGGTCGTGGTCCTCCTGGGGGTCCTGGGGTTCGCCATCGGTTGGGCGATGTTCGGCGCGCCCGAGGGTGGGATCGTCACGACGGCCGCCGCGATCGGGCTGGGC
>CAYMTJ010000070.1:0-3781 GCA_964393345.1 uncultured Anaerolineaceae bacterium
AGCGATGGGATCGGGAGACGCGATCGGGTGAACGCTCGGTCGGAGATCACGAGGATCTCGACGCCGCTCGTGGCGGCCGCGACGGCGGCTGCGGCGAGGCCGTCGAGCGCGGCTTCGAGCCCGTCGCGCCCGACGGCCGCCCGCCAGGTCGAATCGAGCGTCCGCACCCGCCGACCACGGCCCACCGCGTCCAGCAGCCCGTCGAGACCGGCGACGACGGGACGCGCCATGCGCAGCGTGCGCGGGCCACGCGGCGGGCCGCCAAGGAGCGCCGACCGGCGCCCGACCTCCACGCGCAGGTCCATGACGACCCGTTCGCGCTCCGGGTCGATCGCGGGATTGGTGACCTGCGCGAACGCCTGGCGGAGATGGTCGGCGACCGGGCGATCGAGGCGCGCCCGACCCGGCGTCGGGGTGTCGTCACCCATGCTCCACAGCGGCTCGTGGCCCTCGAGGGCCATCGTCCTGATGTCCAGTCTCGCGCGCTCGGCATCGAGGCCGGCCAGGTACCGATGCTGCACGGAGGTCGTCGGGGCGACGTGGTGGCGCGCGGCGACCGCCTCGGCACGGTCATCGTGCAGCGGGCGCGGCGCATCGTGGATCGGGAGCGACCGCAGGGCGTGCGCCTTCGCGTCGGCATCCTCGAGGACGAGGTGACGGTCCGGGTCGACCAGCAGGAGCTCACCGGGCCCGAGCCGCCCACGCCGGACGGTCTCGGCCGCCGCGAGCGGGACCGCGCCGGCTTCCGAGGCGACGGCCACGAGCCGGTCGCGCGTGATGGCGAACGACGCGGGTCGCAGCCCGTTGCGATCCACGAGGGCTCCCACCCGTCGCCCGTCGGCGAAGACGATGGCCGCCGGGCCATCCCACGGGGCCAGGAACCCAGCGGTCCGCCGACGCAGCGTCGCGACGTGCGGGTGCGGCGATCGGCGCAGGGCGAGCGCCTCCGGGATCAGCGCCAGGATGGCCGGGGTGAGGTCCCAGCCGGTCACGGTCAGGAGCTCGAGGGCCTCGTCGAGCGAGAGCGAGTCCGAGCCGTCCGGCGAGAGCAGCGGGCCGGCGGCGAGCAGGGAATCGGAGATCGCCCGCGCGCCGCGATCCCGGGCGCGCCCCCGGACCTGCTCGCGATTACCGCGGACCGTGTTGATCTCGCCGTTGTGCGCGATGGACCGGAAGGGCTGGGCAAGGCGCCAGACCGGGTGCGTGTTGGTGGCATAGCGCTGGTGGAACACGGCGTAGCCCAGCGACAGCGGGGCGCGCAGGTCGGGGAACAGGAGTGGCAGTCGCGCGCCGGTGACGAGACCCTTGTAGACGACGGTCTGGCAGGACGCCGACGGGATCGACAGGTCGGCCAGCGCTGCGGGCCCCTCTCGGACCTGCGTCTCGAGCGCCCGCCGGGCGACCACCAGCCGTCGCTCGAACGCGGCGTCCGTCAGCGGTCGGCCCCGCTCGTCGTCGGGTCGGGTGACGATCGCCTGGGCGAAGGCGGGCATCGACGCGGCCGCCGAGGCGCCCAGAGCGACGCCGTCGAACGGTACGTCCCGCCAGCGTGCGACGGTCAGTCCCTGCTCCGCCATGACCGTCTCGATCAGTCGACGCCCGCGCCGCTCCTTCGCCGACCCGGCGGGCAGGAACGCGAAGACGATGCCCGGTCGGCGCACCGCCTCGCCCCCGGCCAGGAGTCGCAGCAGCGGATGCTCCAGGGGGAGCGAGACGCCCGCCCCGTCGGAGGACTCGCCGTCCGCGCCGAAGGCCCCGCGATGCGCCAGGGAGGCCAGCCCGGCCAGTGCCAGGGGCAGGACCCGTGGTCGCGACCGCCCGCCCGCGTCCGCGACGAACCCGACACCGCAGGCGTCGTGCTCGAAGCGGGGGTCGTAGAGCGGGGCCGTGATGGTCATCCAGGATCTCCGCGGAGTGGGTCGAGCGACCGGCCGGTGACGGGAGGAGCCGTCACGAGCCGGTCGCCAAGGGATGCGGGTGGCGCGAACGGGAGGTCAGGTCTGGTAGGCGGACTCCCCGTGGACGGCGATGTCGAGCCCGGCTTCCTCCTGCGTCGAGGGGACGCGGATCCCGAGGATCAGGTCGACCACCTTGACGATCACGAACGTGGCGATGACCGCGTAGCCGACGGTCGCCGCGACCGCGAGGAGCTGGGTGCCGAGCTGGCCCGGGTTGCCGTCGATGAGACCGCGGTACAGCGGCTGGATCGCGCCGGTCGCGAACGCGCCGGTCGCGATCGCCCCGAAGATCCCGCCCACGCCGTGGACCGCGAAGACGTCGAGCGCGTCGTCGACCTTGATCCGGGCCCGGAGCAGGGTCGCGCTGTAGCAGAGTCCACCCGCCGTGAGGCCGATGACGAGGGCGCCACCGGCGGTCACGAAGCCCGACGCGGGGGTGATGGCGACGAGACCCGCGACGGCACCGCACGCGGCCCCGACCACGCTGACCTTGCGCTTGTGGATGTAGCTCGCGAGGACCCAGGTGATCGTGGCCGCCGCCGCGGCCGTGTTGGTCACGAGCAGGGCGTTGGCCGCGAGGCCGCCCGCCGTGACCGCGGATCCGGCGTTGAACCCGAACCATCCGAACCACAGGAGGCCCGCACCCAGCACGGTCATGGGCACGTCGTGGGGCTCCAGGCTCTCCCCGTTGGCGGCGCGACGCCCGATGAGCATCGCGACGATGAGGGCGGACACCCCGGAGCTGATGTGGACGACCGTGCCGCCCGCGAAGTCGAGCGCCCCGGCCTTGAACAGCCAGCCGTCCACCGACCAGACCCAGTGGGCCAGCGGTGAGTAGACGATGACGGACCACAGGATCGTGAACAGCACGAACGCGCCGAATCGCTTGCGCTCGGCGAAGGCGCCCGTGATGAGGGCCGGGGTGATCGCCGCGAACATCAGCTGGAACGCCGCGAACAGCACGAACGGGATCGTGGTGGCGTAGGTGGTGCTGGGCTCGAGGCCGACGTTGAAGAAGCCGACGAAGTCGAGTCCGCCGATGAGTCCGAGCCCGTTGACGTCCGGCCCGAACGCCAGGCTGAAGCCGACCACGACCCATACGACGCTCACGAGCGCGAGCCCGAAGAAGCTGTGCATGACCGTGGAGAGCACGTTCTTGCGGCGCACGAGCCCGCCGTAGAAGAGGGCGAGGCCGGGCAGCATGATCATGACCATGGCGGTCGACACCAGCAGCCAGGCGGTATCTCCGGTGTCCATCGATTCGGTGCCTCCGAGGCAGGTGGCCCGATCAGTCCGGGCTACCGCAAGGCTACGAAGGCACGCGCGCCCTGACCGCGACCCGGGCGGGACCGAAAAGGGTGCGGTTCGGGGCCGGCCGCATCCCAGGCCGCATCAGCGGTTGCGGTTCGGTGGCGGTGGCGCGGTGATGGCCCGCCGTTCCGGCCACCACGCGCCTGAGCGGCGGGCAATTCGCGCCACGACCTCGCCATATGGCCATCACATGACCGTATGGCGCGGCCTCGACCACTCCGGTCGGCAGGAACTGCCCCCTGGTGGCGCTCGGTGCGCACGGTCCGTGCTTGCGCCACCCTGGTCTCACGCGCGGTACGGCCCAGGAATCAGCGCGCACCGGGCTCGACGCACCCCGTCGACCCGCCGAACGGTCACCTCACGAGAATCTGGCGAGGTCTGAAGCGATCAGCGACGTCACGGGCGCCGATGGCGAGCCGGGTGGGATTCGAACCCACGACCAAGGGATTAAAAGTCCCGTGCTCTACCGCTGAGCTACCGGCCCACGCGACAGCGTACCCGAAGGGTCAGGC
>CAYMTJ010000070.1:3881-12915 GCA_964393345.1 uncultured Anaerolineaceae bacterium
GGGCAAGGTCTGCCTCGCGACGCCTCCTCGACGTACGGGCCGTGTCTCCACCAGCCTAACCAACAGGCGACGCGGGAGCCCGGCGTCGCATCGTGACGAGACGTCGCCGCGTGGGACCGGGGTTCCTCGACCGCCGCTGTCCATCCACAAAGACTGTCCGCGATCGGTCGCGGGCTCGCTCGAGGGCAACCGGCTTCCCGGGCCGGGAATCCTGCTCGAACGAGGGTCGGGAGGGTGTTGACGCACGATCCGTGGCCTGGCAGGCCGCGATCATGGTGCGAGGGTCGATCGAGGGTCCGAACCGAGGGAGAGAAGCAGGTTTCCCGGTCTCCCAGGCCGGTCGCGCGTCCCGCTCCCCTTGTCGTCGACTCAGCTCGGGACCGGCACCTGCGTCGGCAGTGGCTCGCCGCGGACGCCGGCGACGAGGTTGGCGGCGGCCATCGCGGCCATCTTGCCGCGGGTGGCCCGGGACGCCGACGCGATGTGCGGCACGATCAGGCAATTGTCGAGCCCCACCAGCGGGTCGTCCATGGGGATCGGCTCGGGATCGGTGACGTCGAGGGCCGCCGCCCAGATCGTCCCGTCACGCAACGCATCGGCCAGCGCGATCTGGTCGACGACCGGACCGCGGGACGTGTTGACCAACACGGCCGTCGGCTTCATCGCCGCCAGGGTCCGGGCATTGATGAGGTGCCGCGTCTCCGCGGAGAGATTGACGTGGAGCGACACGAAGTCGCTTTGCGCCAGGACGTCCTCCAGCGGAGCGTAGGTCGCGCCCAGCGGTTCGGTCACCGAGGCCGGCAGCGCGGCGAGATCGTGATACAGGATCCGCATCCCGAAGCCCTGCGCGCGTCTGGCGACCGCCTGCCCGATGCGACCGAAGCCGACGATGCCGATCGTCGCGCCGTGCACGTCCGGCCCCAGCAGGAGCAGCGGCCCCCACGTCTTCCAGTTGCCGGCCCGGACATAGCGATCGCTCTCGGGCAAGCGGCGCGCGGCGGCCATGAGGAGCGCCCAGGCGAGGTCGGCGGTCGTATCGGTGAGCACGCCCGGCGTGTTCCCGACGGCGACGCCGCGTCGAGCGCACGCGGGCACGTCGATGTTGTCGTAGCCGACGGCATAGTTGCTCACGACCTTGAGCCCGGGCCCGGCGGCGTCGAGGAACGCGTCGTCCACCCGGTCGGTGAGCAGCGTCAGGACGCCGTCACAGCCCTCGATCCGGCGCAGCAGGACGTCCCGTGGCGGGGGCAGTTCGTCCTCCCAGAGGTCCATCTCGCAGGCCGCGGCGACGGCATCGAGCCCTTCATCGGGGATCCGCCGCGCGACGAACACGCGCGGTCGCCCACCGCCCTGGCCGCTCGCCTCGCCGGTGCCCCTAGCCACGGCCGGACCCCGCCACGAAGCGGCGGATTCGTGCCAGGGCCTCGGACAGGTTCTCGCGCGAGTTGGCGTAGCTCACCCGGACGTGGTCCGTGCCCACGCCCCCGAACGCGGTCCCGGCGAGGACGCAGACGCCGGCCTCCTGCAGGAGCCGCTCCGCGAGCTCGGCGCCACTGAAGCCCGTGCCGGACACCTCCGGGAAGACGTAGAACGCCCCGACCGGCGTCGCGCACCGGATGCCGGGGATCTCGTTGAGACCCGCGACGATCAGGTCACGCCGTGCCTTGAACTCCACGACCATCGCGTCCACGTCGTCCTGCGGCCCGTTGAGCGCCTCCACGGCCCCCACCTGCACGAACGTCGGCGCACAACTGATCGTGTTGATGATCAGCTGGCCATAGGTGGGCACCAGGGACTTGGGCACGATCGAGTAGCCGAGGCGCCAGCCGGTCATCGCGTAGGTCTTGGAGAAGCCGTCGAGGACGATGGTCCGTTCGGTCATCCCGGGGAGGGACGCGATCGAGACATGCTCCGCGCCGTCATACAGGATCCGCGCGTAGATCTCGTCGTCGAGCACCCACAGGTCGTGCTTGTTCGCCAGGTCGGCGATCCGCTCGAGGTCGCGCCGCGTCAGGACGCCCCCCGTCGGGTTCGCCGGGGAGTTGATCACGATCATCCGGGTCTTCGGCGTGATCAGCGCCTCGAGCTCGTCGACATCGAGGCGGAAGTCGTTCTCCATCCGGATCGGGATGGGCACGGGCGTGGCGCCCACGAACCGGGTGAGCGATTCGTAGATCGGATACCCGGGATCCGGGACGATGACCTCGTCGCCGGCGTCGATGAGACCCAGGATCGCGTACAGCATCACGCCCTTGCCGCCGACGGTCACGAAGACCTGCGACGGGTCCGCGCTGAAGCCCTTGCGCGCCGCGACATCGGCGGCGATGGCCTCGCGCAACGCGGGGATCCCGGCGAATGGCGCGTAGTGCGTCGCGCCCTCGTCGAGGGCGCGCTTGGCCGCCGCGCGGACGTTGGCCGGCGTATCGAAGTCCGGCTCACCGATCTGGAGGTGGATGATCGAGCGACCGGTCGCCTCGAGCGCGCGCGCCCGTGCAGAGACCTCGAACGCGCTCTCGGTCCCGATCGTGCTCATGCGCGACGCGACGCGCAGACCGGACAGGGCAGCCATCTCGACCTCCTACGGGAGCAGGGAGCGGATGGCGAACGTCACGTTCGCCGGCCGCTCGGCCAGCCGCCGCATGTACCACGGATACCAGTGCTCACCGTACGCGATGAGGGTCTGCACATGGTAGCCAGCCTTCGCCAGGCGGAACTGCTCGCCGCTCCGGATGCCGTAGAGCATCTCGACGTCGAACGCGTCGTGCGCCACCCCGGCCGACTCCACCGAGGCCGCGATCTGCTCGATGAGCGTCACGTCGTGCGTGCCAAGGCCCAGACGGGCGGCCGTCCCGCGGGTGTCGAGCAGGAACCGGACCGCGAGGGCCGCATAGTTCGCATCGACCGCGCGCTTGTCGCGGTAGGCGATCTGGGCCGGCTCGTCGTACGCGCCCTTGACGAGGCGGATGGCCGGGGCCAGCGGGAGCAGACGGTCGATGTCCGCCGAGGTCCGGCGCAGGTACGCCTGGAGGCAGATCCCGGTCCGAGGCTGGGTGGCCCGGAGCTGCTCGTAGAGGACCATCGTCGCCTCGGTGTAGAGACTCCCCTCCATGTCGATCCACAGGTACGACCCGGCGGCCGTCGCCGCCTCCGCGAGCCGGACGAGGTGCGCCAGACAGACCGCCGGGTCGTCGTCGAGCCCGAGCTGGGTCGGCTTGACGGAGATCTCGCCGTCCACGCCGGCCAGCGTGATCCGTTCGAGCAGGGTCAGGTAGTGCGCCACCACCTCCTCGGCCTCGGCGAGGCTCTCGAGGTTCTCCCCGAGCCGCGTGTACATGGTCCCGATGCCCGCGGCCTGCAGCGGCGCGGCGGCGGCGAGGGCCTCGTCCATCGTCTCGCCGGGCATGAACCGGCGGACCGCCCGGCGCATGAACCACAGGTTGGGCAAGTGACGCTTGAGCCAGCCGTTCCGCGCGGCCCACAGGAAGACCCGGCGCATGCTCCTCCTTCGACGTTCGGCGCTGACCCGAGGCGCCCGCGACACCGGCCACGACCGATCGACCGGCGCCGGTCCGCGACCCGGTCCCGACGCCACCACGAGCCCCGCGCCGATGGTACGCGACGAGCCGACGTAGAATCCCTCGACCATGACGCGCTTCTACGACATCGACGAGGCGAACGCGGCGATCCCCGAGCTCGACGGGATCGTGAGCGCGCTCGCGTCGCAACGCGCGGAACTGGTCCGCATCCGGGACGAAGTGCTGGCACGCCAGGCCGCGGGCGAGACGGAACCCGCGTCGACCGGTGGCGCGGATACGGCCGTCGTCTCGGACGACCTGCGCTTCACGCGCCTCCGGATGCAGGGGCTCGTGGACCAGATGGCCGCCGGGGTGGCCCGGATCGAGGCCATGGGGATCACCCTGCGCGACATCTCGGAGGGCCTCGTCGACTTCCCCGCCCTCGTCAACGGACGCCAGGTCTGGCTGTGCTGGAAGCGCGGTGAGCCGGCGGTCGAGCACTGGCACACGCTCGAGAGCGGGTTCGGTGGGCGGCAGCCCCTGAGCGAGCTGGCGTGACCGAGCGCCTGACGGTCCTCGACCCCGACGGACGGCGCAAGGCGTACCGGCCGCTTCCCGTCGCGGAGCGTTCGTCGGCGCTGGCCGCCGGTCTCGACGCCTACGAGCGCGGCGACTTCTTCGAAGCCCACGAGCGACTCGAGCCGGCGTGGATGGGCACGGACGACCCCGCCGAGCGCTCGATGCTCCAGGGGCTGATCAAGGTGGCCGCGGCCTACGTCCATGCGACCCGCCGCAACCCGGCGGGGATCGTCAAGAACCTCGCGGGCGCCCGTCTCCGGCTTCAGGCCGCGGTGGCCGCCGGGACCGATGGCGCCGGGATCGATGTATCCCGCCTGCTCGATGACGTCGAGGCGCGCCTGCTCGACCTCGATGCGAACCCGGATGGTCCGACCCTCGGGCCACCCCGCCTGCACAGGAGACCGTCATGACGCTCCCCGGTGGCCTGCCGACGATCGACGTCGTCGAGGCCGAGCGGCGGCTCCGCGAGGACCCCGCCAGGCCGCTGCTGGTCGACGTGCGCGAGCTCGGGGAATTCGCGACGGTGCGCGCACCGGGCGCCGTCCTGGTGCCGACGTCCACGTTCCAGGCCCGGGTCGGCGAACTCCCGGCCGACCGGCCGCTCATGCTCGTGTGCCATGTCGGTGGCCGATCGGCGGCCGTGACCGGCTTCCTGATCCGCGCGGGACGGTCGGACGTCGTCAACGTGGCCGGCGGGATGGAGGCGTGGGAGCGGGCCGGGCTGCCGGTCCGTCGTGGCACGCCGGATCCGGGCGAAGGGGACGTCCCGGGCTGATCGATCGGCGGGGCGGTCCCGCCGAGTGGGCGCGAGGTCAGCGCCGGCGGCGGAGCACCCGGCCGACCATGCGACTCGCCTGTTCCTTGTGGGCGAAGGCCCAGCCGATGACGATCAGGATCACGAAGTTCACGGTGCCCGCACCCGCCGCGTTGAGATAGCCGAGCTGCTGGCCGATCTCCCCGTCGATCTTGAGCCCGGGCACGGTGGCACCGACGAGACCCAGCCGGAAGAACGGGGCCTGGGGCGCCAGGTTGGCCCGGACGCTCGCGGCCGACACGCCCTTGTCCGTGACACCGCCGACCACGACGGCGGCCGGCCCGAGGACCACGGGCGCGCCACCCGTCAGGCCGGCCGGCAGGTCGCTGACGTCGAGGTGCAACCATTCGCCGATGTCACCGGCGGTCGTCGGGACGGCCCAGTACAGCTCCGGGCGGGAGCCGTCGGCATCCGCACCGCCAAGGACGTACAGCGCCCCGTTGGCCGCCCACGCGGCCGCCCCGGCCCGGGGGCCCGGCAGGTTGGCGGCCGGGTTCGTCGCCCAGGCGATGACCTTGCCTTCGTCGGGGTTCTCGGGCAGACCCTCGGCCGCCGCGAGCCCGAACGTGCCGCGCTGGACGGTCGCCGTGGGCCCGTCCGGGCCGGATCCGCCGAACAGCCAGACGTAGTCGCCTTCGATGGCGGCGGTCGCGCCGGTCTGCGGCGAGGACAGCGCCGCTTCCGGTTTGAACTCGCCGAGCGCCCCCTGCGCGTCGAGCAGGGACTTCCACGTGGTCGCGACGGGTCCGTCGGCGTTCGAGCCGCCGATGAGGAGCAGCCCGTCAGCGGTCGCGACGGCCGCGGCGCCGGTCCGTGGCTCGGTCAGCGTGAGGGCCTCGACCGTCTTCCAGGTCCCCAGGTCACCGGTCGTGCTGTCGGGTGTCAGGGCGTAGGTGGTGGTCGTGGGTGCCCCGTCCGCGTCGGTGCCGCCGATCACGTAGATGCTGCCGGCCACGAAGGCCACCGCCGCGTCGGTCCGCGGCTCCGGCAACGCCGGGCCATCCGACCACGGACCGAAGTTGTCGCTGCCGGTCGTGGTCGTCGCGAAGACCGTGGACTGGGCCGTGGTCCCGTCGGTGCCACCGATGTACAGCACGCGCGTCCCCACCTGGACGGCGGCGCCATCGGTCCGCGCGGCCGGCAGGGCGAGGGTGTCGGGCGACGGATCCCAGGGCACGACACCGCCCACCGGGGCCGGGCATGGCAGCGTCTTGTTCTCGGGAGGACAGAAGTTCACCGGCGACCAGGCGATGACGCCCAGGTCCACCGTCCGCCCGACGGTGAGGTAGTAGGCGCGGTCCGGGATGTAGCCGAGCAGGAGCAGGATGGCGATCAGCCAGATGGCGGCCTTGACCGACGCCCACGCCCAACCATCCGCGTCGAGCAGCCCGAAGAGGGCTCGCTTGCGCGGCATCGTCATCCCGGCTGTGAGCGCCCGCTGGGCCATCGTCCTCCATCCTTGCCCATCGACCCAGTGGTCGGTGGTCGTTCGATCACTCTGCGGTCAGGGTCCCGGTCATGTTGGCGTGCACCGTGCACACGAAGGGATAGGTGCCGGCGGCGAGGGCGTCCACCTGGTAGTCGCGAGTGGCGACGCCCGGGAACGTCTCGCCCTTGAAGATCTGCGTCCCCGACGCGTCGTTGATCGCGACGTCGTGCGGGACGCCCGCGTCCTGGTTGTCGAAGTGGATCGTGAACGGCTCGTCGGCCGGCACGGTGACGGCGGTGGTCGTGAACTTGATCCCGAGCGCGACGATCTCGACCGTCGTCGACCCGGTGCCGCCCGACGCGGATGGCTCGGGCGACGCGGACGCACCCGGGGACGCCGATGCGCCCGGCGACGCGGAGGGCGTGAGGAACTCGTCGGTCCAGCAGGCGGGGTACGGCGTCGCGCCCGGCTCGGGCTTCCAGTTCGGGTCACGCCAGCCTCGGAACGTCATGACCTCGCCCGTGATCGGGTCGAGCTTCGGCGTGTAGAGCTCGTGGTCGCGCACGATGTACTCGTGGTCGTTCGTCGCCCGCAGGAACGCGACGAGCTCGTCGATCTGTCGGTAGTTGAGGGGTCCCGGCGGGTTGCCCTGGTCGGACCAGATCGGCATCGTGGACCCGGCGTCGCCGCACACGTATCGACCGCCGACGAGTAGGACGTTGCGCAGATACGCCTCGTTGAGGTGCTGGAAGAGCTTGTCCTGGCGGTTGAGGACCGGCCCGATCCCGCCTTCGCCCTTCTCGCCGTGGCAGCGGGCGCAGTTGGCTTCGAAGATGTTGTACCCGCGCTCCACTTTCGTGACCTGCTGGGCGTCGATCTCCTGGCTCAGCCGGGCCTCGGTGATGCCGAGTGGCGCGCCGAGTTCGTAGAACCAGTACAGGGCAACGAACAGGATCACGACGATCGTGGCCAGGAAGCCGACCCAGCGGGCGTTCGATGACTGGCGCACGATCTGGGCGGCGCGCTCCGGGCTCAGTTCGAAGGTTCGGAGGGATGGAGACGACGTGAAGCGCTCGACCGGGGCCGGCACGGCCGGGGGTCGGGTGGCAGGCAGACGCTGCTCGGGCTCGCGCTCGGGCGTGTCGGTCATCGGGTTCCTCGGCGGACGGTCGCTGTCACGGGCGTCAGATGCACCCGGTGGGGGTTCGGGGCGGGATGATGCCGGGCTGGCCGAGCGCCACCGGCAGCGGACCGAGCGTGATCTTGCCGGTGTTGATGGTCAGGACGCCCTTGGCGTCCACGGAGATCGAGAACCGATCCATGCCTCGCGGGGCCGGACCGTACTGCGGTCCATCGGCCTTGACCCCGAGGCGGTCGTAGCGGGACCCGTGGCACGGACACTCGAGCCAGAAGTTCTTGAGGCACGGATTGGGCTTGCACCCGAGGTGCGGGCAGCGCTGGTACATCGCCCGGACATTGAGGGCCGTGCCGTCACCCGAGGCATCCTCGCCGGCGAGGAACTGCTGCTGGGCCGGGTTGACGAGCACGACGAAGGCGCGCGCCTCCGGGTAGTACGCCGGGTACCCCTCGTCGATCGGGAGGGTGGAGTTCTGGAGCTTGATCGTCTCGAGGTCGCCGATCGGCAGGTCACCGCCGAAGCCGGAGCTCAGGTTGGGCCAGATGAACCCGAGCGTGCCCGCCGTGACCTCGAGGAGCCACAGGCCGATGCCGGCGCCGAGGGCCGTTCGCATCAGCTGGCGTCGAGACATCCCCTGCACCTGCTGCGAGCGCAGGGACTTGATCGCCTCCTTGGTCAGGGCGGCGGGCTTGTCGGCCGGCTGGACGTGGTAGTTGCTCATCGCGAAAGGGGTCCTCGGATCACAGGGCGAAGTACACGCCGGGCGCGGTGATGAACGGGATGACGAAGGTGTAGCCCGGGCCCCGGAAGAAGATCCCGACGAAGGTCAGGACCAGGCCGAGGATGCAGAAGAACGTGAACAGCATCACGGCCGTCTTCCGCTGAGAGGGGCGGATCGCCAGGACGTCGCCGCGGTCGACGAACGGGATGAGCGCGGCGCCCACCAGCACGAACGTCGGGGCGAGGACGCCGGCCACGGTCGGGTGGAAGTAGGCCAGCAACTCCTGGAGTCCGAGGAAGTACCACGGAGCCTTGGCGACCGCCGGGGTCACGTTGCCGTTGGCCAGCTCCTCGAGCGGCGCGTTGATGAACAAGCCCATCAGGAGCAGGAAGATGCTCATCATCCCGGCCGCGAGGAACTCGATCGAGAGCAGGTGCGGCCAGGTCATGACGGTGTCGTCCGGTTCCTTCTGGACGCGGACGACGGCATCCTGCTTGACGAGCGCGAGCAGCCGGTACGGTCGCGCGGACATCGGGACGCGCTGCTTGTCGATCTCCGTGCGCCGCGTCGGGTCGACGGGCAGCACGACCCGCGTCTCCGGCGGCGTCTTCGTATCGCTCATGCTGAACGCTCCTCGCCGGCGGCCATGACGAGGTCAGGCCGAGGCGGAACCGAGCACGAGAGCGAGCGCACTCCGAGGTGCGTGAGCGATCGCGCGGAGGTGACAACGAAGGGATGGCCCGTCAGGGCGGTCGGCGTCATAGCGGCCCGCTGATCCCGCCGTCCTTGCGGATGCGCCAGAAGTGGACGGCGAGGAAGATGGCCGCCACGAGCGGCA
>CAYMTJ010000071.1:0-9827 GCA_964393345.1 uncultured Anaerolineaceae bacterium
CCTACCCGGCGGGTGCCACCGACGCGGCGAGGTCCGTCGGCTCGAGCGAACGCCAGTCCGCGACCGCGGTCAACCCCTCGTACCCTCGGGCCAGTCCCAACAACCCAGCCTCGGACCAGGGTGCCCCGATCAGCTGGAGCCCCACCGGCAGGCCCTCGGACAACCCGCACGGGATCGATACACCCGGCAGTCCCGCCATGTTGACGGGCAAGGTGCAGGCGTCGGAGAGGTACATCGACACCGGATCGTCCATCCGGGCGCCCAGCGGGAAGGCGACGGTCGGCGAGGTCGGGGCGACCAGCGCATCGAAGCCCTGCGCCCAGAGGGCATCGAAGTCGCCCTTGATCAGCGTCCGGACCTTCTGCGCCTTGAGGTAGTAGGCGTCGTAGTAGCCCGCCGATAGGGCATACGTCCCGAGCATGATCCGGCGTTTGACCTCGGCCCCGAAGCCCTCGCCGCGCGTTGCCAGGTATCCGGCCAGCACGTCTCCACCCTCGCCGAGCCGCGGCCCGAACCGGATGCCGTCGTAGCGCGCCAGGTTCGCCGACGCCTCGGCCGGGGCGACGATGTAGTAGGTGGCAAGCCCGTAGTCGGTGTGCGGGAGGCTGACGTCCTCGACGATCGCGCCGGCCCCCTCGAGCGCGGCCACCGCCTCGCGGATCCGCGCCTCGACACCGGGCTCCATCCCGACCACGAAGTACTCGCGGGGCAGGCCGAAGCGCTTGCCCTTGAGCGCCGACGCGGCTTCGTCGTCCGACGACGGCAGCGCCAGCAGCGCGTCCGGGACCGGCTCCGGTGACGATGTCGAATCGCGCGCGTCCCGCCCGGCCACGGCGTGCAGCAACGCCCCGGCATCGCGCGTATTGCGCGCGAACGGCCCGACCTGGTCCAGCGACGAGGCGAACGCCACGATCCCGTAGCGGCTCACGCGTCCATAGGTGGGCTTCATCCCGACGATCCCGCACAGGGCGGCGGGCTGGCGGATCGAGCCGCCGGTGTCCGTCCCGATCGACAACGGCGCGTGGTAGGCCGCGACCGCTGCCGCCGATCCCCCACTGCTGCCGCCGGGCACGCGACGCCTGTCCCACGGGTTGGCCACCGGCCCGTAGGCCGAGTGCTCCGTCGACGAGCCCATCGCGAACTCGTCCATGTTCGTCTTGCCCAGGATCACGGCCCCGACCGCGCGGAGCCGCTCGGTGATGTGCGCGTCATACGGGGCGAGGTAGCCCTCGAGGATGCGCGATCCCGCGGTGCACTGGCCGCCCTTGACCGACACGAGGTCCTTGAGCGCGACCGGGATCCCGAGGAGCGGATGCAGCGCGTCGACCGCGGCCGGACCGTCAGCCCTGGCGGCGGTGAGTCGCGCGTCAGCGGCGTCGGCTTCGGTCAGCGCGCGGTCGCGGTCGATCGTCAACCACGCGTTGAGCGCCGCGTTCCCGCGCTCCGCCGCGTCCAGATGGGCCCCGGCGATCTCCCGGGACGAGGTGTCCCCTGCCCGAAGCCGGGCGGCAAGGGCATGCGCCGGGAGCCGCGTCAGATCGTCGGCCACCGGAGGTCAGTCGCCCCCGAGGATCGCGGGCACCACGATGTACTCCCCGTCCTGCCCAGCGGCGTTTGCGAGGACAGCCTCCACAGGCAGCGACGGCGTCACCACGTCGTCGCGCAGGATGTTCTCGAGTTCGATGGTCTGCGCGGTCGGCGCGATGTGGTCGGTCGGGACCGTCGTGAGGATCGCGTACTGGTCGAGGATGTGGTTCAGCTGGCCCTCGAGCAAGGTGAGCTCCTCGTCGCTCAGACCGAGGCGGGCGAGGTGGGCGACGTGTTCGACATCGGCGCGCGACAGGGTGGCCATGCGGCCGATGATAGCGGGCATCGACGGTCCGCCGGGGCGGTGCGTCCTGTCGAATGTGACCACCGTCGAGCCGGACCGGGACGGTTGGCCCGATGACCTCGGCGTCACGCGTCGGCATCATGACCAGGTGCCCCAGCCGACCGCCGCCACAACCCTCCATGTCTGCCTGCAATGCGGGACGCCGGCCGTCCGTGCCGACGTGACCTTCTGCCGGCGCTGCGGTCTCCCGTACGGGGACGCCCCACGGGCCGACGCCGAGCTCCCGGTCTGCCCGACGTGCTACACGACGGTCGATGACGACGGCCGGCTCCCGAGCATGGAACTGCCCGGCCTCCGGGTCGACATCCATCGACACCAGCTCGAGCACGACCGACACCCGGTCGGCGACGACGACTGGCTCGAATCGCTACGCGAAGGCGACCGACTGCGCTGGGGACGCTGGACGGCGCCGTTCGACGTCGTCCGCCGCTACCTCGTGACCGGACAGATCGAGGCCGGCCGCCAGCGCCAACTCGCACACGACGCGATCGTCACGGCGATGACCCAGATCCGCCGCTGGGGGCCGGACGGCGCGATCTTCGGCGACCAGCCCGAGTGGGCCGCGGCCCGGTCAGCCGTCGCGGAGCTGATGGAGCGCTACGCGATCCGTCGCGCCTAGGCCCCGTCGGTCCGCGCCTGATCGACCTCGCCCGCGAGCAACCGCCGGAGCCCCTCCTCGTCGAGGATCGGCACGCCGAGTTCCTGGGCCTTCGCCAGCTTCGAGCCGGCGGCTTCGCCGGCCACCAGGTAGTCCGTCTTCTTCGACACGGAACCGGCCGGCTTGCCGCCGGCCGCGCGGATCGCCTCCTCTGCCTCGGGACGGGTGAAGCCCTCGAGCGTGCCCGTCACCACGAGCGTCTTGCCCGCGAGCGGGCCCGCGGAGCCCTCGCCGGCCGGTCGGACGACCGGGCGCTCGGGCACCACCCCCACGTCGACCAGATCGAGGAGCACGTCGCGGGAGGCCTCGTCGGTGAACCAGCGATTCAGCGCAGCGGCGACCGTCGGGCCGATCCCCGGGACTTCCGTGAGCGTGTCCGGCGCCTCGACCGCCAGCCGCCGAAGTTCCGCCTCGGCCGCCGCGAACCACGGATCCGGTACGGAATCGCCGTCGGCGGGCGGGTAGTCGTCCGGACGGACGCGCGTCGCCAGCCAGCCGGCGAGGTCGATCGCGGTCTGCTCCCCCACCTGTGGCATCCCCAGACCGTTGAGCACCCGAGCGAGCGGCCGTCCGACGCGGGCGCGCGCGATCCGTCCCGCCAGGTTCTCGGCGCTCTTCTTCGCGAAGCGTTCGAGCGTCTCGAGGTCATCGGCGGTCAGCCGAAAGACATCCGCCCGGGAGTGGATCATCCCGCGCTCGAGGAGCTGGCTCAGGACGGCCCAGCCCGCGCCTTCGATGTCCATCCCGCCGCGACCGACGAAGTGCCCGTACTCCTGCGCCAGCCGGGCCGGGCAGCGCGGGTTGGGGCAATAGACGCGGACGGCGCCCTCGTCCTGGACCACCGCGGTGTCGCAGACCGGGCAACGCCCCGGCATCGCGAACTCGCGCTCCGCGCCGGTCCGTCGCTCGGCGAACGGGCGGACGACCTCGGGGATCACGTCACCGGCCTTCTGGAGCACCACCCAGTCCCCGATCCGGATGTCCTTGCGCCGGACCTCGTCGAGGTTGTGGAGCGTGGCGCGGGCCACCGTCGAGCCGGCCACCTTCGTGGGGCGCAGGTGCGCGACCGGCGTCAGGGTCCCGGTCCGCCCGACGTACGGGACGATGTCCTCGACGAACGATTCCGCCTGTTCCGGCGGGAACTTGTAGGCGATCGCCCAACGCGGGGCGCGGCTGACCATGCCGAGTCGCTCCTGCTGATCGACCCGGTCCACCTTGACCACGACGCCGTCGGTCTCGAACGGGAGCGCGTGACGAGCCTCGCGCCACTGCTCGGTGAAGGCGATGACACCCTCGATGTCGAGATCGGCCGCGCGGTCCGGGTTGACCGGCAGACCGAGCGCGACCAGTCGATCGAGCGCGCCCGCCTGCGTCGAGACCGACGATCCGTCCTCGACCAGCTGGTAGAACCACGCCGAGAGCCTGCGGGCGGCGGTCACGCTTGGATCGATCTGGCGCAGCGAGCCGGCGCCGCTGTTCCGGGGGTTCGCGTAGAGCGCGAGCCCGGCCTCCTCGCGTTCAGCGTTGATCCGGGCGAATTCGGTCTTCGGCATGAAGACCTCGCCGCGAACGTCCACCGTCGCAGGTTCGGTCAGGCGAGCCGGGATGACCGTGATGGTCCGAAGGTTCGCGGTCACGTCCTCGCCGGTGGTGCCGTCGCCGCGGGTCGCACCCTGGACGAACCGGCCGCGCTCGTAGCGGAGGCTGATCGCGAGCCCGTCGATCTTGAGCTCGGCGACGTAGCGCAGGTCAGGGGCGGGCTCCGGGGCGGCCGGGAGCCCCAGCACCTTGCGAACGCGCGCATCGAACGCCCGCAGCTCGTCGTGACTGAAGGCATTCGCCAGCGACAGCATCGGGCGGGCGTGGCGGACCTCGTCGAACGTGCCCGCGGGCGTCCCGCCCACGCGCTGGGTGGGCGACTCGGACGTGGTCAGCTCCGGATGGGCGGTCTCAAGCGCGACGAGCTCGCGGAAGAGCGCGTCGTACTCGGCATCACTGATCTCGGGCGCGTCCAGCTCGTAGTAGCGCTCGTTGGCGCGATCGATCCGCGCCGCGAGATCGGCGTGCCGTGCCGCGGCGGCCGCGGCGTCGAGCGCCGATGCCGCCTCGACCAGCGCCGGGTCGACCGGCGGAAGCTGGATGGCCATCGATGCGAGGGTACCGAAGGCGGCGCGCCCTCGCATCGATGCGGGGCCGTGCCGGGCGCTTGCGCGCGTTGGCGACCGCTACGCGGCGAGCGTCCCGGACAGGTCGACGATCTCGGTCCGCAGGTGCGGCACGATGGCCGCGAGCACGCGGCCGAGGCGCGACCTCGGCTGGGACAGGGTCGAGCACACGAGCAGCACGTGCCCGGCACGGTCGACGATCTGGGTGGGTGCCCCGCACGCGGGACAGAAAGGATCGGAATCGAGGGCGCCCTCGATCATCTCGATGGCGCGGACACGGTCGAACATGGTGAAGCCTCAGGGTCGTCAAGAAGGGGGAGCGAGCGACGATCGGACCCGCTGTTCCCATCGCTCGACCTCTACCGTGACACGCCTCACCGAATCGGTCAAACGTTCGGTTGGTCGCGCCTCGGTCGCGACTGGGGATCGTTCAGCCGCGGGTCGCGCCCGCGTCGAGAAGGTGCGACGGACCCAGCTCGAACGGCGTGGGCGCCCCGAGCAGCGCCAGCGCGATCCGAAATTCCTCGTCGAGGATGGCCAGCGCTCGCTCGACGCCGGCCTGACCGCCGGTCGCGAGGGCCCACAGGATCGGCTTGCCGACGAGGACCCCGCGTGCCCCCATCGCCACCGCGATCGCGATGTCGAGGCCGCGCCGGACGCCGCCGTCGACGAGGACCTCGACCGCCCCGTCGAGTACCTCGATGACCTCGGCGAGGACGTCCACCGACGCCGGGCTGCGGTCCAGTTGCCGCGCACCGTGGTTGCTGACGACGATCGCGTCGGCCCCGTGCTCCACGGCGAGGCGCGCGTCCTCACCGGTCATGATCCCCTTGATCAGGAGCGGCAGCGAGGACCACGACCGGATCGTGGCGAGGTCGTCCCAGGTCAAGGCGCTGAGCCGTGGGTTCTCCAACCGCTGGAACCCGTGACGCTCGCGGCCGACATGGGTCGGCGGGGCCTCCTGGAAGTTCCCCAGCGAGGGGATCTGGAACCCGGATCGCCGGTCACGCTCGCGATAGCCGAGGATCGGCAGGTCCGCGGTCAGCACGATCGCGGTGCTGCCCGTGGCGGCGGCGCGCTCCACGAGCGATCGGGTGACGCCGCGGTCCGACTGGACGTAGAGCTGGAACCAGCGCGTCGCGTCCGGTGCGGCGTCGGCGACCTCTTCGATCGAGCGGGACGACATCGTCGACAGGGTGAACGGGATGCCGGCGGCCGATGCCGCGCGCACGGTCGCAAGCTCGGCATCCGGGTGCGCGAGGGTGTGGATCGCCATCGGCGCGATCGCCACCGGCATCGACGCCGGCTGACCCAGGAACGTCGTGGCCGGCCGCACGTCCGAGACATCGACGAGGACGCGCGGGCGGAACCGTCGACGGCGCCACGCGGCTTCGTTCTCGGCCAGGGTGATCTCGTCCCAGGAGCCGCTGCTCACGTAGTCGAACGCCCCCGGCGACATCCGATCGCGCGCGAGCGCCTGGAACTCCTCGAGTCGAACGACCCGGGCGAGTTCGTCGGTCCGAAGGAGCGCCGTCATCCCACGATCTCGAGGTTGGCCAGGCTCGCGAGCATCTGCTTGCGCCCGACGGCGGCGTCCTTGAAGGCCACGGTCACCTCCTCGTCGCTCCGGGTGAGCTTGGACGTCACCACGATCCCGTCGCCCCAGCGACCGTGGCGGACGCGGTCGCCGTCGCGGAACTGGCGCTCGCCGGGGATGACCGGGCGCGGGCTGGCGGTGCGTGACGTGCCGGTCCCTGGCGTGTCCGGCCGTCTCGTGCCAGGCGCGGCCCCGGGGGTGTCGAGGTCATCGTCCCAGGCGCGGACCGGGCGGCTGAGGGAGCCGGACGCGGCCCCGTCGGCATAGGCCTCGCGCTTCGCGGCGAGGTCACGGGACGGCCGGAAGGTCTCGCCCGGGGCCGGTCCGCCGGGCCGACCGCTCCCCTGCCGGAACGCGCCGCCGCTGCCACGGACCGGGGTCCCGAACCGGCTCGTCCGGCGGGCGCCGAACACCAGGTCCAGGTCGAGGTCCCGATCGTCCGCGCCGGCCCCGAGCTGCGGACCGACCATCAGCTCGGCCGGGATCTCGAGCAGGAACCGGCTCGGGACCGCAGCCTGCCCCATCCCCCACGTCGCGCGGCGCCAGGCGTGCGACAGGTACAGCCGCCGCTTCGCGCGCGTGATCCCGACATACGCGAGACGTCGTTCCTCCTCGAGCTCCTTCTCGTCGTCGAGCGCCCGGTTGTGCGGGAACAGCCCTTCCTCCAGGCCCGCGATGAAGACGGCCGGGAACTCGAGGCCCTTGGCCGCGTGCAGCGTGATCAGCGTGACCGCGTCGGCATCACCCTCGTACGAGTCCTGGTCCGCGACGAGCGCGGTCTCCTCGAGCAGCCGGTCGAGGGCGTCCTCGGGGCTCAGGTCGTCGTAGCGCGTGGTGACGGCGCGCAGTTCGAGCAGGTTCGCCCAGCGCTCCTCGCCGTCCTCGGAGCCGTCGGCGAGCATCGCCCGGTAGCCGGACGCCTCGAGGGCCTCGTCGAGCAGCTCGGGAAGTGCCAGCATCCCGACCCGGGTCCGCAACCGTCGGACGAGTCCGGCGAAGTCCGCGAGGGCGCTTCGGGCTCGCGGCCCCAACCCGTCGAGCTCGCCCTTCGCCGCGGACTCGATCGCCGCCCAGAACGAACCGTCGCGGGCGAGGGCGGCCGCCCGCAGGACCTCGATGGTCTTGTCGCCGATGCTCCGGGCCGGCACGTTGATGATCCGCTCGAAGCTGACGCTGTCCGTGTCGGAGCGCATGATCCGCAAGTAGGCGAGGGCGTCCTTGACCTCGCGGCGGGCGTAGAACCGCGTCCCGCCGACCAGCTGATAGCGGATCCCGTAACGGAGGAAGGATTCCTCGATCGCGCGGGATTGAGCGTTCATCCGGTACATGACGGCGATCTCGCGGGCGCGGAACCGCTGATCCTCGACGTCCTCGTCGGCCCGGCGCGTGAGCGCGCTCCCCCGACCGCCCACGAGTCCTTCGACCTGGCGGGCGATCCACTCCGCCTCCTCGTCCTCGTTGTAGGCCTCGAACCGCTGGATCCTGATGCCGCCCTGGTTCTGGGTCCAGAGTTGCTTGTCCTTGCGCGCGGTGTTGCGCGAGACGACGGCGTGCGCCGCGTCGAGGATCAACTGGGTGGAGCGATAGTTCTGCTCGAGCTTGACGACGGTCGCCGTCGGCCAGTCGCGCTCGAAGTCGAGGATGTTGCGCAGGTCCGCCCCACGCCACGAGTAGATGGATTGGTCGTCGTCGCCGACGACCGCGAGGTTCCCGTACTTCGCCGCGAGCGCCTTGACCCACAGGTATTGCGCGCGGTTCGTGTCCTGGTACTCGTCGACGTGGAGGTAGCGCCACTTCTCCTGGTACTTGGCGAGGACCTCGGGCGCCTCCTGGAAGAGGCGGACGGCCTCGAGCAGGAGGTCGTCGAAGTCGAGCGCGCGGGCCGTGCGCAACCGCTCCTGGTAGCGATCCGCCAGGCGCGCGATCGTGCGCTCTCGATGGTTGGCGGCGTGCTCGCTCAGGAACGCGGGGTCGAGCATCTCGTTCTTGGCGCGGCTGATGGCGCCGAGCACTGCGCTGGGGCGGAACTCGCCGGTGAGTGGCAGGTCCTGCTCCTTGAGGACCTGCTTCATCAGGGCCTGCTGGTCGTCCGTGTCGTAGATGACGAACCGCCGGTCGACGCCGATGGCTTCCCCGTCCTGACGCAGGACCCGGGCACACAGCGCATGGAACGTGCCGGCCTGGACGTCGCGACCCCCTTCCCCGACCAGGCTGATGATCCGCTCCCGGAGTTCTGCCGCGGCGCGGTTGGTGAACGTCACGGCGAGGATCCGCCACGGGGCGATGCCCTGCACGCCCACGAGATACGCGATGCGGTGCGCCAGGACGCGAGTCTTGCCGCTGCCCGCTCCGGCGAGGATGAGGAGCGGGCCTTCCGTGGTCGTGACAGCACGCGCCTGTTCCGGGTTGAGCGCCTTGACGATCTCCGCGGCACGGGCCGCGCGCCGTTCCGCGACGACCTTCGGATCGGCGGGCGGGATCGGCACCGCCGGGTCGTCGCCGGCCGGATCGACCGCGCGCATCCACTCGGGCTCCTCGACCACATCCGGTGCGTCGTCGAGGTCGGCGAACGCCGTCCCGACGGCCTCGCTCGCGGCCGCCGCGGCGTCGTCGAGGGTGGGGTCGCCCGTGCGGCGACGGCGGGTGGGGCTCACCGCTCCATTGTAGGTCGGCGAGCTTATCCGCCCGACACCTGGTCCGGGGGCGGGGCCACCACGGTGACCCCCGCGTCCCACTTGGAGAACGTCACGTCGAGCGTCAGCGGGTCCCCTCCGGGGAGGGTCACGATGAACGTCAGTCCACCGAGATGCCGCGGAAGCGCCTTTTCGACGCGGACCTCGATGTCGATGGCGGCGCCGTCGAGATCGATGGGCAGGCCGGCGGGCACCGCGATGTCCCCGCCGAGCAGCGCGACGACGTCCGCCGGGGCGAGCGATGCAGAGACGGCGTAGCACGGGCCCCCGCACGAGACGTCGCCGCCCTTCGTGAGCGTGATCCGGTCGTCGAGAAGCAGGTCGCCGACGCCATCGAGGAGACCGCTGACGTCGGTGAGGTCCGTGGGGCCGGACGCACCGAGGTCCGTGAGGGCGTAGGTCGGCCCGGTGGCGGTCGTCTTGACGTAGGCCTTGCCATCCACCGCGATCAGCTCGCCGGCGAGATCGAAGAGCGTCGGGACCCCGAAGGTCGCGCGGGTCGCGCCATTCGCCAGATCCAGGTCGGCACTCGCCGTCGTGCCGGTCAGCTCGACCGGGGCACCGGGCGCTCCGGGGATGATCGAGAGGTTCAGTGAACCCGTGACGGTCACCTCCGCGTGGACGCTCGTCGCGGTCTCGGTGCTTGCGAGGGCGGCCTGGACGATCTCCACGGGATCGGTCAGCTCCGGCGCGGGCGGCGCGCCGCAGCCCACGAGGGCCAGGACACCCGCCAACGCCGCGGCCAGGGCGGGAGCCTGGCGCGGGCGAGGGCCGACGACGTTCATGGGTCCAGCGTCGTGGGGTCGGCCCGACCTGTCAAACG
>CAYMTJ010000071.1:9927-12398 GCA_964393345.1 uncultured Anaerolineaceae bacterium
GGCGGGCAGGGTCGGCGGGTCCGGCGGGCAGGGTCGGCGGGCCGGGCCGGACGGCATCTGGCCGGGCACCCGATCCCGCCGAACCGGGCACACCTTCTTGCCGGGCAGGACGAAGGCCCCGACACGTGTCGGGGCCTTCGAGCCAGATGGACCGGGACGAGACGAAGCCTCGTCAGCGAAGGATGACCGTCTCGCAGTTCATCACGACATCGGTCGCGTCCACGACGGCGCGATCGCCTTCGCCGTCACCGCAGTCCACGGCGTCACTGACGCCATCGCGCCAGGTCCGGATCACGTCGTCACCGATCCCGCCGTTGACGGTGTCGGCGCCACCGCCGCCACGAAGGACGTCTGGCCCTTCGTCGCCGTTGATCGTGTCGGCACCGCGACCGCCATAGATCCGGTCACGCCCGAGCCCGCCGCTGATGGTGTCGACGCCGCGGCCACCATGGATCCGGTCCCGGTTCTCGCCACCACTGATGGTGTCGTCGCCCAGGCCGCCGAACAGGACATCGTGGCCGGCCTCACCGTCGATCGTGTCGTCGCCGTCGCCACCGCGGATCCGGTCGCGTCGGTCGCCGCCCGACAGGGTGTCATCCCCGCCACGGCCGTGGATCAGGTCCCACAGGTCCGAACCCGCGTAGGTGTCGTCGCCGTTGGTCCCGACGTAGACGTTGTGCCAGTGGCCCGGGTGAGCCGCGGCGGCGGACGTTCCCACGAGCAGGAGTGACCCGACGATGAGGGTCGCGAGACCCAGGCGTCGAAGCCGGCGCATCACGCCTCCTTTGCTGGTGTGGTGGTGACCGGGTCCGGGCGAGACTGATGGCCCGGGGTCAGCACGAGCACGACCGTAGCAAGGGGGTCGCGGACGGTGATGAAGAGTCATGAAGACGCCAAAAGGCCCCGGCGATGCCGGGGCCCTTCGAGCGTGTTCGGGCGGGACTAGAAGTCCATACCCCCGCCACCGCCGTGGTCGTGGCCCGCCCCGCCGCCGGCCTTCTCCTTCTCGGGTAGATCCGAGATGAGGGTCTCCGTCGTGAGGACCATGGCCGCGATCGACGCGGCGTTCTGGAGGGCGGATCGCGTCACCTTGGCGGCGTCGACGATGCCCTTCTTGAACAGGTCGCCGTACTCGCCGTTGAGCGCGTCGTAGCCGAAGCCGGGCTTGAGGCCCTTGACGTGCTCCACGATGACCTCGCCGGGGGCACCGGCGTTCTCGGCGATCTGGCGTGCCGGGGCCTCGAGGGCCTTGCGCACGATCGCGACACCGACCGCGGCGTCACCCTCGAGCTTGACCTTGTCAAGCGCGGGGATGGCCTGGAGCAGAGTGGTGCCACCGCCGGCGACGAGGCCCTCCTCGACGGCCGCGCGGGTCGTCGAGAGCGCATCCTCGATGCGGTGCTTCTTCTCCTTGAGCTCGACCTCGGTGGCCGCGCCGACCTTGATGACGGCGACGCCGCCGGACAGCTTCGCGAGACGCTCCTGGAGCTTCTCCCGGTCGTAGTCCGAGGTGGTGTCCTCGATCTGGGCCTTGATCTGGCTCATGCGGGCCTTGATCAGGTCCGCCTTGCCGGCCCCGTCGATGACCGTGGTGTCGTCCTTGGTCGCGACGACGCGACGGGCCGAACCGAAGTCCTCGAACGTGACGGAGTCCAGCTTGCGCCCGATCTCCTCGCTGATGACCGTCCCGCCGGTCAGGACCGCGATATCGCGCAACATCTCCTTGCGGCGATCGCCGAAGCCCGGCGCCTTGACGGCGAGGACCGAGACGGTGCCACGGAGCTTGTTCACGACGAGCGTGGCCAGCGCCTCACCGTCGACGTCCTCGGCGATGATCAGCGTGGGCTTGCCCTGCTGGACGGCCTTCTCGAGCGCCGGGAGCATGTCCTGGACGCTGGAGATCTTCTTGTCGGTGATGAGGATGAGCGGGTTGTCGAGGACGGCTTCCATCCGGTCCGGGTTGGTCACGAAGTACGCGGACAGGTAGCCGCGGTCGAACTGCATCCCCTCGGTGTATTCCTTCTCGAGGCCCAGGCTCTGGCCTTCCTCGACCGTGATGACGCCGTCCTTGCCGACCTTGTCCATCACCTCGGCGATGATCTCGCCGACTTCCGGATCCGCGGCGCTGATCGCGGCGACGGCCGCGATCTGGGCGCGGTCGTTGACCGGTCGGGACTGCTTCTTGATCTCGTCGACGATCGCGTTGACGGCGGCTTCGATGCCGTGCTTGACGACCATCGGGTTGGCGCCCGCGCTCACGACACGGAGGCCCTCGGCGACCATCGCCTGGCCGAGCACGACCGCGGTGGTCGTCCCGTCGCCGGCGACGTCATCGGTCTTGGTCGCGACTTCCTTGAGGAGCTGCGCGCCCATGTTCTCGAACGGATCGTCGAGCTCGATGTCGCGGGCGATGGTCACGCCGTCGTTGGTGATGGTCGGCGAGCCGAACTTCTTGTCGAGGACGACGTTGC
>CAYMTJ010000072.1:0-4820 GCA_964393345.1 uncultured Anaerolineaceae bacterium
GGAGCACGGCGAACGTGGCGACCTCGTCGGGCACGCCGTTGTAGTCGAGCTGGGCGACGTACGTCCCGGCACGGACGCCACCGGCCGGCTGGTAATTGAAGATGAAGCCGCCGTCAAGCTCGCGAGTGGCGATCCGCGCGTCGTCGTAGACCAGGCGCGTCCCCTGGAACACGCGGAGGCGGAGCTCGGTGCCGTACGGGACGTACTGCCAGCCGACGAGCGAGAGGACGCGCGGGACACCCTCCCGGAAGACGTCGCCCTCGTCGACCGGCGTCCCATCGATGTCCGTGGCGAAGCTCAGGTGATACAGGAGGGCTCGACCGAGTGAGCCTGGGTCCGTGACCGCGGGTGCCGCCTGCGCGATCCCGGACCCGCCCAGGATCAGCACGGACGTCATGACGACCGCGACGACTCGGCGGAGCCCCGCGCTCATGTGATCTCCCCCAGCTCGCGGCGCAGGCGGAGCAGTTCCGCGCGCAGCGACTCCAGGCGCTCGTCCGTGGGTCGGACCCGGCGCCGGACCGCCTGCCGCTCCTTGGCGAACGCGAGCTCCCCAGCCGTCGCGTATAGCCGCCGGCTCGCCCGGAGACCGGCCAGACCGCTCGCGGCGAACGCCGCCCGCTGGCGCGCGAGCCTGGCACGGACCGAGTGGATCGCTCGATAGTCGTCGCCCGAGATCACCCCGGCCTGGACCTCGTCGGCCAGGCGGGCGTGGACGACGCGACCTTCGCGCCGCCAGGCCGCCCAGATGACGATGACCAGGGTGACCAGACCCAGGACGTTCACGGCCTGGGCCACGAGCCGCGTGGCGATCCCGGTGGCCGCGTCGGGCTGGTCCACCAGCCGCGCGAGGATCGCCGGAAGCGTGTCGTGCAGCGCGTGCGCGAGCGCGGCCGTGGCGACACCGTACGTCAGGAGCGCGATGGACCGGGCGGACGTGGCCGCATGCCGGCCCGCGGCGTAGCCGGCCACCGCCCCGAAGATCATCCCGTAGAAGGCATGGTCCAGACCGGCGATCAGGAGGGCGCCGAGCGACCCCGGATCGAGCGTGCCCGTGCCCCCGGCGGCGTACACGAACGTCTCGGCCCCGGCGAACCCGGCCCCGATGGCGGCGCCGTAGATGACGCCGTCGAGGACGTCGTCGAACTCGTCGCGGACGAATCGGACCATGGCGAGGAGACAGGCCGCCTTCGCGACCTCCTCCACGATGCCGACGAGCGCGTCGCCGGATCCCGGCCCGAGGGCGAACTGTGGGGCCAGGGTCATCGGGCGTCCCAGGGCGCCCAGAACGCCGATCGACACCAACGGGGCGACGATCGCGCCGAACGCCACGCACGCGATCAGCACCGCCCAGGGCTCCTTCTCGTACCGGTCCACCGCATTGAGGACCGCGAGATACAGCAGGGACGGGACGATCGCGAGACCGAGCGCCGGTCCGAGCAGACCGGCATCGAGGGACATGGTCGAAGTATCGCGCGGCGAACCGTGACGCGATAGGGGTCTTGACGCTGTGTCGTGGGCGTGTATTATTCCGATTGGTTATTTAGCCACGAGGAGTAGTACGACGTCAGCCGACCCGCTCAGCGCGACGTTCGCGGCCCTGTCCGACCCGACACGCCGGGCCATCCTGGCCCGACTCGCGCTCGGCGAAGCCACGGTGTCGGATCTCGCCGCGCCCTTCGACATGAGCCTTCCCGGGATCTCGAAGCATCTTCGGGTGCTCCAGCGGGCCGGCCTGATCGAACAGGGACGGCGGGCCCAGTGGCGCCCGTGCCGACTTCGGGCGGAGCCGCTCCAGGACGTCGCCGACTGGGTCGACCAGTACCGGCGCCACTGGGAGGCCAGCCTCGATCGGCTCGACGCCTATCTCCGGGAGATCCAGGCAGGACCCAGCCAGGCAGCAGGAGGCGACGATGACGACCATGGCGCGGATCGATCGCGGTAGCACCGGGACGACCACCGTCTATACGGAGGGATCGGAGCTCGTCTTCGAGCGGATCTTCGATGCCCCGCGCGAGCTCGTCTGGGCGGTCATGACCGATCCGGAGCGAGTGACGCACTGGTGGGGGCCGCGTGGTCACACCGCCACCGTGGAGGAGATGGATCTGCGCGTCGGGGGGCGGTGGCGCTGGATCGGCCACACGCCCGACGGCCGGGACGTGCCATTCAAGGGCGAGTACCTCGAGGTCGATCCGCCGTCCCGAGTCGTGCAGACCGAGATCTTCGATGTCCTCGGGTTCGACGACAAGGTCGCCGTCAACACGCTGACCTTCGAGGCGATCGGCGACCGGACCAGGGTCGTCGCCCGGAGCCGGTTCCCCGACATCGACGATCTCGAAGGCGCCCTGTCGACCGGGATGGTCGGTGGCGCGATCGAGTCGTACGACCGCTTCGCGGAGGAACTCGCCCGCGGCTGAAGCGGGTACCGTCGACGGATGCTCGTCGACCCCGCGATCGATCGGTCCGCGCTGGCGTCGGCCCTCACCCGTGGATGGGGCGTCGATCCGACTACCTTCACCTTCGTGCCGGGCTACGACGACGGCGCGGCCACGTATCGCGTGGACGCGCCGGGTGGACCGCACTTCGCCAAGATCCACCTGCACCGCCGACCGGACCCGGCACTCGAGCTGCCGGCGTTCCTCGCGGAGGCCGGCGTCCCCGGCATCCTCGCGGCGATGCGGTCCAGGGCGTCGGCGCTATGGGAGCCGTTCGGCGATGACGGCGCGATCGTCCTGTATCCGTTCGTCGATGGTCGCGACGCCGTCAGCGCCACGATGACGGCGGGGCAGTGGCGCACCTTCGGATCGACGCTACGAGCGGTCCACGACCTGCCCATCCCGCGGTCGCTTTCGGATCGACTGCGAGTCGACGACTTCGACCTGCCGGCAGCGCCCGCTGTGGGACGGGCGCTCGAGCGAGCGAGGCGATCGATGCCCGACGCCTCGCCCGCGCATCGGTTGGCCGCGCTCCTCCGCGCCCGGTCGCGCGAGATCGAGGCCATGCTCACGCGGGCAGCCACCCTCGGTGCGACCCTGCGTGGCCGGACCCGCGTGCGCGTCCTCTGCCACGGTGACATCCACGCCGCCAACATCCTCGTGATCGCCGACCGCGGCATCGTCCTGGCGGATTGGGACGAGGCGCTGATCGCGCCGCGTGAGCGTGACCTGCTGTTCGTCGTGGGGTCGCGCATCGCCCGGACGGTACAGCCGCATGAGGAGCGCTGGTTCTTCGAAGGCTACGGCCCGGTCGACATCGATCGCGAGGCCCTGGTCTTCTATCGCTACGAGCGGGTCCTCGAGGACCTCGCCGCCATCGGCGTCAGCGTATTCGAGTCCCACGTTTCCGACGTCAGCCGGGGCATGGAAGTCGACCTCGCCGTGAGCTTCTTCGAACCCGGCGGCATCATCGAGACGGTCGAGGCGGTGTAGGCGCTGACACGGCACCGTCACACGGATGGGTCATCATGGCCCGATGCGACGACGATCTCGACCCGTCAGGACCGCGACCCTGGCGATCGCCGCGACCGTCCTCTTCTCCGCCTGCACGAGCGCGGTCGGAGGCGGCGCCACGGCCCCGCCCGCATCGACTGCTGCCCCTGGGTCAGCCGCGCCGAGCGCGACGGCCGTGCCCTCGACATCGGCCGGTAGCCCATCTGCCAGCCCTTCGGGCAGCCCGACCGAGACGCCGACCGAGCCCATCGTCGTCCTTGAGCAAGCGTGGGCGACCGCCGACCTCGTCGACGTCGAGACCGGGGAGACCTTCAGGATCGCCGACCACGCGGGCAAGGTCATCATCGTGGAGACGATGGCGATCTGGTGCAGCAGTTGCCGAACCCAACAGCGCGACGTGCAGGAGGCGCTCAGCCGCCTTCCGGCGGACAGCGTCGTCTTCGTGGTCCTCGACGTCGATCCGAATGAGGACGACGCGAGCCTCGCGGCCTACCGGGAGCAGCAGGGATTCACGGGTCGCTACGCCGTGGCGGGCAAGGCCGTCGCCCGGGCGCTCGCCGAGGAGTTCGGCGATCAGTTCCTCAACCCGCCGTCGACCCCGATGCTGATCGTCGGGACGGACGGGACCGTGACGCGGACCGACTTCGGACACAAGAGCCCGAAGGAGATCGTGGCCCTGGCCGAGGCGAACGGAGCCTGATCTGGAAGGCCTCTGGCTCGCGTTCACCCTGGGCCTCGCGAGCGCGGCGAGCCCGTGCCTTTTGCCGCTCTATCCCAGCTTCCTCGCCTACCTGACCGCCAATACCGCCGCCCTGTCCGGGCGCCGCTGGACCGGGCTGCTGGGTCTCGTGATCCTCTTCGGCGTCCTGACGACGATGCTCGCTGTCGCGGTGATCCTCGTGGTCGTCGCCGTGCCGATCGGCGCGGTCCTCGGCTACGTCATCCCGGTGGTGGATGCGCTCCTGATCCTGCTGGGCGTGCTCCTGTTGTCCGGTCGTAATCCGTTCGAGCGCCTGCCCGGGCTGCAGATCCCGTTCATCGCCAACCCCTTCGGCCGGGCGTATGTCTACGGCCTGCTGCTCGGACCGCTCGCGCTGCCCTGCGCCGGCGCGTTCGCCCTCTCGCTCATCGCCTATTCCGTGGGCCTTGGCGATGCGATCGAGAAGGTCACGGTGTTCGTGGCCTACGGGCTCGGGTTCGGGTTGCCGCTCGTGGTCCTGTCGCTGCTGGCCGGCGCCCGCCAGCAGCAGATCGTGCGCTTCATCACCGCCCACCATCGCGCCATCGAGATCGTCGGCGGCCTGCTCCTCGTCGGGGTCGGGATCGGGGATTTGATCCTCAACTGGGAGAATCTGCGGGTGACGTTCCAGC
>CAYMTJ010000072.1:4920-9401 GCA_964393345.1 uncultured Anaerolineaceae bacterium
CTCTCCGGTCAGATGTCACTCAGGTGATCACAAGTCACCAGAGGCTCGGCGCGGTCCGCCGAGCCGTGCGTGCAGCCGCAGGCGCTCCTTGCCAGATGTGCGTCACTCGCCCCATCTGACGCCGATCCGGTGACCAGTGCGCAGGTCGGTGGCATCTGCCAGATTCACGGACGACCGGCGCGGACCGGACGACGTCGACGTCCCATCCCGGACGCGCCGGAACCTCGGTCCAGCGACGGTCGAGAAGGAGACGAGATGGAAGTGTCGACGGTGGTGCGCGATGCGGTCCTGGGCTTCTACGAGGGCGTCACGAGCAAGGCGGTGGAGCGGTTCGACGACATCGTGTCGGCAGAGGACGCCACCCTTGTGATCGGGACCGCGCCCGGTGAGTGGGTCACGGAGCGACCGAGGCTGCGCTTCGGGTTCGAGACCGAGGGCATCACCCTCGTCGGCGGGCCGACTCCGACAGCCTACCGAGAGGGATCGATGGGCTGGTTCGTGGACGAGCCGTGGTTCGGGTTCCCGGACGGCGGGGGGATGCGGACCAGGGTGACCGCCGTGGTTCGGGAAGAGGCCGGTCGCTGGAAGATCGTCCACATGCACTTCTCGGTGGGCGTGCCGGACGAGGAGGTGCAGGCGCTCCAGGCGCGCTGGGGTGTCGCGTAGCGGTCGACGGCGACCGGTCATCAGCGGCAGGTCAAACGTGGACCCTGCTCACTCCCCGCTCCAGACCTCGGTATCAGGCTTGAAGACCACCCACGAGAACCAGAAGTGGTCGCCATGGACCACCGGTTCGAGTCGCGAGCCGGCCAGCGGGCCGGCGGTCGCGAGCCCGGTGACCGACCAGGTCGATCCGGTCTCGGCATCGGTGATCGGCCCATCGCGACCGCCCTCCCGGGAGAACGTCAGCCGTTGGCCGTCGACGACGGGCTCGAACACCCCGGTCCCACCGGCGTCCTTTCCCGCGTCCGTGGCCGGCGTATCGAGCGGGGACGCGGTGCCCGGTGCCCAGAACGCCACCACGGGCCCGCGGTCGCCCATGACCTCGATCGCGCCGAAGCCCTCCATCGCGACGTAGGGGATCGCGACCGTTCGATCGCCCAGGTCGATCGTGAGGACGCGCGACTTCGGCGCGAGCCGAAGATCGAGCGACCCCTCGAACAGGAACGGTCGGTCGTTCGCGACGTCATAGCCCGGGTAGGGGTTGCGGCCGTAGTCGCGCCCGAAGCCGGTCTCACGACTGAGCACGTCGCCGTCCGGATGAGCGGCCGCGAAATCGGCGATGGACACGATCTGCGAGGCGACGAAGGTCAGCTTCTGGCCGGTCAGCGTCCCGACCCCCGCTTCGCCCGTGACCTGCGGCCACCACGATTCCGTCTGGCGGTCGTACATCACGAGGTTGCTGTAGATGAGGTTGCCGCTCGTCCCGAAGTCGTAGACCGTCCCGTCGAGCGTCCGCTCGAAGACCAGCGCCGTATTGCACAGCGGGCAGAACGTCACCAGCACGGGCACGCCAGCGAGCGTGTCGTTCACGATCTCGTGCCAGATGAGGATGGCGAGCGGGTAGGCACGCGCGGATCCGTCGATCTCCAGGCTGATGACCGGCGACACGGGAGCCATCCACTCCAGCGCGGCTTCGATCGACTCGTACTTTGGTGCATCCACCGGCGGGATCCCGTCCTTCGGTGGTCCCCCGCCCCTGATGTGGCTGAGGTCGAGCGAGGAGATCGTGAAGTCGGTGCGCCAGCCACTGGTCGGGACTCGCAGGGCACCGAGGTCAGCCGTCGAGCTGGGAGCCGGCGATGCCGACCCGGGAGGCGACGACGACGCGCCGCCAGGAGTCGAGCCGGGAGCCGGCGATGCCGACCCGGAAGGCGACCGTTCGGGGGTGGACGCGCAGCCCGCGACCAGGAGGGTCACGACGGCCACCCACGCGATCGTCCGGTGCATTCGCATCGACCAAGCGTATCGCCCGAACGGGGCATGGCTGTGTGGGTGCTGACGACAGGCGCGTCCGTCGCACCGCCGTCACACGATCCGGGCAGGATCAGGGCAGGAGCGATACCGTGTCGGTCCTCGGCGGCCCGATGCCCGTTCGCTGCATGGTGATCCTTTGTCAGCCACTCGCCGCCCGGTTCGCGAACGCCACCCTGGCCACGGGCTGACCCGGGCCCCGCTGCGTCGTCGTCCCAGGACCCTCGCATGGCTCGCGGCGCTCGCCGTCCTTGGTGCCGCGTGCACGGGCAACGGTGCGACGGGATCGGATCCTGGACCGGAGGCCTGGCGAACAGCCGCCCTCGTCGACGTTCGGACGGGCGAGACACTCGTCGTCAACGATCTCGCCGGCAAGCTCGTCGTCATCGAGCCGATGGCCGTGTGGTGCACCACCTGCCACATCCAGCAGAGCGAGGTCGCGGTCACCCTGCCCAGGATCGGATCGCCGGACATCGTCTACATCAGCCTCGACGTCGATCCGAACGAGCGCGCCGAGGACCTGGCCGCCTACGCCGATCGGTCGGGCTTCGACTGGCATTTCGTGGTTGCCACGGCGGACGTGGCACGGTCCCTGGCCGCCGCCTTCGGCGACCAGATCCTCTCCCCGCCGTCCACCCCCAAGATCGTCGTCGCACCATCGGGTGAGGTCGTGGACCAGCACTTCGGGGTCCGCGACGCGGATCGCCTCGTCGCGGAGTTCACCGCCTACCTGCCCTGACCGCGCGTTCGATTCAGCGTCGCCCCGCGGCCATCCGGGTCGCTTCGGGCAAGCGCCTGAGCCGGGCCATCGCCACGATCCCGACCACCGGTCCGAGCGCCAGCAGCGCGAATGCCACTTGCCAGCCCGGCCCCCCAGCCGCCTGCAGGAGACCAACGATCAGGATCGTGACCCCCGTCAGCAGGAACCCGGCGGCCGTCTGCAGCGCGAGCGCGGATCCTGCCGTCGCTGGCGGGCTCAGTTCCGTGACCGCCGCGGAGAACTGTGCCGAGTCCGCGACGACCGTGATCCCCCACACGATCCCGAGGATCAGGGTCACGATCGGGGGCGCGCCGAACAGGAACCCGATCGCGACGGCGCTCGAGCCACTGACCGCCATCGCCGCGATCGTCATCGCCGTGCGCCCGACGCGATCCGCGATCCGGCCCGCGACGACGCACCCGACCCCGCCGGCCGCCACGACCGCGAACGCCGCGAGGCTGGCGACGGCCGGATCCGCGGTACCGGCTGCGGCGAAGCTGGCCGCGAAGAAGGCCGGGATCCATGTCCACATCGCGTAGAGCTCCCACATGTGGCCGAGATACCCCAGGTTGGCGAGGCGGACCGAGCGCTCGCGGAACGCTCGCGCCGCGACCCGCAGGCTGAACCGCGGCGCCCGTTGGTCGAACGGACCGGCGCCCACGGACACGGCCACCCCGATCCCGCCGACGATCCCGACGACGCTCGTGCCCACGATCACCGCCCGCCAGTCCAGACCCGACATGACGCCGATGGCCCGGAACAGGTGCGGCAACGCCGACCCGACGGTCAACGCCCCGACGAGGACCCCGATCGCGAAGCCACGATCGAGCCGGAACCAGCCCGCGATCAGCTTCATCCCGACCGGGTAGACGCCCGCCAGCGCGAACCCGGTCAGGAACCGGAAGGGC
Source organism: uncultured Anaerolineaceae bacterium (assembly GCA_964393345.1). Classification (GTDB taxonomy): domain Bacteria; phylum Chloroflexota; class Limnocylindria; order Limnocylindrales; family CSP1-4; genus SPCO01. The sequence goes on from CAYMTJ010000072.1 coordinate 8,563, forward strand.
AGGGCGGCGACGAGCCCATCGGCCATGTAGGCGAAGCCCAGATTGGCGGCGGCGGAGAGGACAGCGCCAGCCAGAAAGAGTCGGCGCCCGGCGATGACGTCTGCGGCACCGGTGATCGCGAGCAGCAGGGCGCCGGCGACGAACCCGAGCTGGACGGAGATCGTGAGCAGGGGGACATCGAGCCCGGTGAGCCCCCAGACCTCGACGAGTCGAGGAGCGACAGCCGACGCGCTGAACCATGGCGACATGGCGAACAGCTCGCCGATCGCCAGCAGCGCCAGGATCCGCCAGCGGGCGGGTGGGTCCCCGTCGACCGGCCCCGGGTCGATCCGCGTCCCATCGGACGAAGCCATCATCCCCTCCGGTCCATCGTCGCCGATCCGGATCGAGACGCCCATCGCACGCTGACGGTCCCAGTCATCCGGTCGCGGATCGGTTGAGCCGTCGTCCTCGTCGCGCGGCGGGCAGATGCCAAGGAGCCCGACCCCGTGCAGGAGATCGGGCTCCTCGATCCGATGGCGATCGCCGCGAGTGACGCCGGCGGGGGTGGGCTAGATCCTGGTGCGCTTCGGGACCACCTTGAGGGCGGTGAACCCCACGACCCCAAGGATCAGCAGGACGAGCGGCAGGGCCTCGGCCGGGCTACCCGATCCAGCCCCGACCTGCGCGTCGGTCGGCGGGAGGGTCGGGTCCGACGTCAGGCCCGCGACGACACCTGACGGCTCCTCGCTGGGCTCCTCGCTGGGGTCCTCGCTCGGGTCCTCGCTGGGGTCCTCGCTGGGTTCCTCGCTGGGCTCCTCGCTGGGCTCCTCGCTGGGCTCCTCGCTCGGGTCCTCGCT
>CAYMTJ010000072.1:9501-12389 GCA_964393345.1 uncultured Anaerolineaceae bacterium
GGCTCCTCGCTCGGCTCCTCCCGGCAGGCGCCGACGTAGTCGTCTTCGTGGCCCGCCTGGGTCGTACCGTTCTCGTTGAGGTGCCCGGCGGGTCCGTAGACGGCCGCGTAGGCGATCTCGAGCGTCACGTAGTGGGTCGTTCCGTCCTGACCTGCGGCGTGGCAGATCGTGACCTTGTCGGACCCAGCCGACACGCCGGTGACGGCGCCAAGCGCGAGCGCGCCGGCGCTCACGAGGGCCAAGAACCATCGCGATCTCACGTTCGGGCTCCGATCTGAGTCAGGTGACGCGGGGTTCGCCCCGTGCGATGGTCCGGATGGTACACGTCCATGACCTTCGTACCCCCTCCAGACCGGTCCGAACGTGGTCGAACCGCCCCGAAGTCGTACGGATCGTGGTGACCGCGCGCACCGCCTCGACATGTCACCGATCCGGTCGCTCAGGTGACCGGCCGACGCGACCTGGGGCGGGCCGTGGCTCGCTCGCGATACGTGTGTGCCATCACGCGGACGCGATCTCAGCCGACCGGGCACACTGGCAGCGATGACGAGACCACTGCCCACCCCCGACATGCTGACCGTATACGGCGCCAGCTGGTGTTCGGATTGCCTGATCACCCAGCGCTTCCTGGACCGCGAAGGCGTCGCGTATCGATACGTCGACCTCGGCGTCGATCGAGCCGCCCAGGCCATGCTCGACGACGCCGGGTACCGGGCGATCCCGATCGTCGTCACCACGACCGGCGACGTCCTGGTCGAGCCGTCGGCGCGCGAGCTGGCGATCGCGGTCGGACTGGTGGCCTAGGGTCGCCCCGCAACGGCATGGGAGGAGCCACGTGACCCAGGACACCTTCGACTTCGTGATCATCGGGGCGGGGCCGGCCGGTGAGGCCGCCGCGAACATGGCCCGCACGCGTGGCGCCACCGTGGCCGTCATCGACCGCTACCTGTTCGGCGGCGCCTGCCCGTTCTTCGCGTGCATGCCGTCGAAGTCACTGCTGCACTCGGCCGCGGTGCATGCGGCCGGCGGCGACTACGACTGGCCGAAGGCGTCGGCACGGCGCGACTACATGATCAATCGCGAGGGGCCGGACGAACCGAGCGATGCCGGTCACGTCAAGAACCTCGAGGACGTCGGTGCGGTGGCCATCCGCGGGACGGCGCGCCTGGACGGAGCCGGGCGCGTCATCGTCGCGACAGACACCGGGCGACGAGCCCTGCGTGCCAGCCACATCATCGTCGCGGTCGGTTCGCACTCCACGATCCCCGACATCGAGGGCCTGGACACGATCACCCCGTGGACGAACCGTCAGGGGACGTCGACCCGGGAGCTCCCGAGAAGCCTCGTGATCCTTGGCGCCGGCCCGACGGGCGTGGAGCTGGCGCAGGTCTACGCGCGATACGGCGTCCCGACGGTCATCATCTCGTCGTCGTCGACGATCAACCCCAAGGACCACCCGCGGAGCTCGGCCGCGATGGAAGCGGGCCTGCGTCGCGACGGGGTCGAGATCCGCACCGACGTCCGGGCGATCCGGGTGGATGCGGGCGCGGGGGCCGCGGGCGCCCACCTCGTCCACCTCTCGGACGACACGACCGTCGAAGGGCACGAGATCCTGCTCGCCGTCGGACGGACGTACCCGCTCGCCGACCTCGGCCTCGAGACGATCGGCGTCGACGTCGCATCCGGTCGGGCGAAGGTGGGCCCGGACCTGCGCATCGCCGACGACGTCTTCATCATCGGCGACCCGGCCGGCCCGGAGATGCATACGCACCTGGGCCACTACCAGGGCGAGATGGCGGTCCGGATCGCGCTCGGCGACGACGTCCGGCCCGACTACGCCGCGATCCCGCGCGCGGTCTATACGGACCCCGAGACCGCGAGCGTCGGGCTGAGGCTCGATGAGGCCATCGACGCCGGCTACGACGCCTTCGAGGAAGTCGCTGATCTCGCGACGACGGCCAAGGGCTATGTCGCCGAGGCCGAAGGGCACGTGACGATCGTCGTGGACCGCGCCGCCCGCACCCTCCGAGGCGCGTTCATCGCGGGGCCGGCGGCCTCGGAGGTCATCCACGAAGCGGTCCTCGCGGTCAAGACCCAGGTCGCCATCGACGTCCTCGCCGACACGATCCACGCGTTCCCGACGACGGCGCGGGTGATGGGCGGCCTCTTCGCCTCGGCGCTCGTTCGACTCGACGACGGCACTTGACCGTCTGCCCGAGCGGCGATCTCACCCACCGTCGTGCCTTGGATCGCCGTCCCTGACCCTCGCCGGGCCACGATCCCCGTCCGATGGCCACGGGCCTCGATCATCCCTCGATCGTGATCGGCACGTGCGCCAGCGCGCGCGGGGAATCGTCGAGCAGGTAGGCCACGTCGTACTCGCCGGGCGGCAGCGGCCACATCCCGCCGACGGACGACTGATCGATGACCGCCGATGCAGCATCGAGGCGCACGGATCCATCGACGCGCGCGTCCGTATGCGCCCAGATGCGATGGGCGTCGAGCCGCGCCTGGACAGGTTCGCGGAAGACCGCGATCCAGTCCCAGCGATAGCCCGGACCACCTTCCCAGCGGACATCGATGGGTTCGCCCACCCGGTAGACGGGCTGCGAGACCCCGAACCGCGTCGGCGGATCGGGTGGACGGAGGGATTCGGCCAGGGGGGGGACGGCGACGCCGAGACCGCCCGGCATCGGCGCCGGCATCACGAGGGCATCCACGACCACGGCCCGGTGGTCGGACGGCCAGGGGTCGACGTGGATCGCGACATCGGGCCGTCCGGCCTCGCCGACGATCCGGCAGTCGATCGTCGTCGTTGGACCCGCCGCGTGGATGGCATCGATCCGGTCGTGTGGCGTGTCGGGACCGGGCTCGTAGCCGCCCGTCGG
>CAYMTJ010000073.1:0-12246 GCA_964393345.1 uncultured Anaerolineaceae bacterium
CCATCGAGACACCGAACTGGGTCCGGGACGCGGTCTTCTACCAGATCTTCCCGGACCGGTTCGCCAGCAGCGAACGCGTCGCGAAGCCCGGGCGGCTGGAGCCGTGGGACGCGCCCCCCACCGTCCACGGATTCAAGGGCGGGGACCTGCTCGGCGTGGTCGAGCACCTCGATCACCTCGAGCGGCTCGGGGTGACCGCGCTGTACTTCAACCCGATCTTCCAGTCCGCCTCGAACCACCGCTACCACACGTACGACTACCTCGCGGTCGACCCGCTCCTCGGCGGCAACGATGCCCTCCGCGAGCTCATCGACGGCTGCCACGAGCGCGGCATGAAGGTGGTCCTCGATGGCGTCTTCAACCACGCCAGCCGTGGCTTCTGGCCGTTCAACCACGTCCTTGAGACCGGGGCCGCCTCGCCATACCGGGACTGGTTCTATCTCGACGACGAGGCCCTCGATGCCGGCCGCCCCCTGCGCGCCTACCCGGAGGACCCGCCGGTCATCGACCTCGCTACGCCGTCGGAGGAGCGTCGGTCCGGCGAGCGATCGCGCCGCGAGCTCGGCTACAGCGCGTGGTGGGACCTGCCCGCGCTCCCGAAGCTGCGGACCGAGAACCCGGCGATGCGCGAGTACCTCCTCCACGTCGCGGAACACTGGCTCCGGTTCGGCGCCGACGGCTGGCGCCTCGACGTGGCCGAGGAGATCCCTGACCAGTTCTGGCGCGAGTTCCGCCAGCGGGTCAAGGCGGTGGATCCCGAGGCGTACATCGTCGCCGAGATCTGGCGCTACAAGCCCGAATACCTCCGGGGCGACATGTACGACGCGTTCATGAACTACCCGCTGACCGAAGCGATCCTCTCCTTCGTGGCCGGGCGCCATCTCGACATGGCCATCGTCGCCCAGCAGTTCGAGTACCAGGCCAACATCCGGCCCGAGGATGGTCCCACGTTCGGGCGTCGCCTCGAGCAGGTCCACGCGGCGTACGACCCCGCGGTGGTCGGCGTGCAGCTCAACCTGCTGGGCAGCCACGACACCGCACGCGTGCGGACCATCTGCGGCGGCGACGCGACGTCGGTCAACCTCGCGACGCTCGTCCAGATGACGTTGCCGGGTGCCCCGTCCATCTACTACGGCGACGAGGTGGGGATGACCGGCGACGTCGACCCGGGCGGTCGCGGCGGGTTCCCTTGGGACGAATCCGCGTGGGATCGCGGGATCTTCGACTACACGGTGGGGGCCATAGCCCTTCGTCACGCGAACGCGGTCCTGCGCCACGGGACGTTCGCCGTGACCACGGCCGAGGGCCCCACCATCGCCTATCGCCGGACCGACGAGAGCGCATCGATGATCGTGGCACTCAACGCCGGCGACGACGACCGGACCCTGGACCTGACCCTCCCCGATCTGGCCGGCCGCTGGCTGGTCGCCGAGACGTGGCCGGGCGCCACGGTGCTCGACCGCGGTGGGACGCGCGCCGTCGAGGTGGATGGCGCCGGGTGCGCTACCGTGTCCCTCCCGGCGCGGGATGGCCTCGTCCTTCGAACCGCCGGCTGACCACCAGCGGGGGCGACCAGCGATGACCGAACCGTCGACCACGTCGCGCCCGCGTCGGCGCCGAGGGCGGCTGCCGCTGGCCGCGGGGGTCGTCGCCATGCTCGCGGTGGTCGTGACGGTCGGCGTCCTCGCGACGCGGCCGACCGTCACGCCCGAACCCACGCCATCCGGTTCGCTGCCGCCGGTCGCGACCGCGGACCTCCCGCCTGCGGAGGTGGATGGTCAGGTCATCGACGACGACCTGGCGCACGACAGCCGCGACGATCTGTACCGGACGCCCTTCGGCGCCGTGCCCGCCGGGACGTCGGTCACACTGCGCCTGCGCGCGGCGGCGGGCGACCTGTCTTCGGTGACGGTCCGCGTCTGGGACGCCTTCGAGGAGCTGCAGGCCCTCATCCCCATGGCCGTCGTCGCGACCGACGCGACCGCGGGCGAGCACGGCTTCGACTACTGGCAGGCGACGATCCGGACGCCCGGCAAGCCCACCGTCCTCTACTACCGGTTCATCGCCGCGGATGGCCCGACGGTCCGGTACGTCGAGGACGACCCGCCCATCGACGAGGGCAACGACGGCGGGACCGGCATCGCGTACGCCGAGAGCATCGACAGCTCGTGGCAGATCGACGTCTACGATCCGGCCTTCACCACCCCCGAGTGGGCTCGCGGCGCCCTGGCGTACCAGATCTTCCCGGACCGATTCTTCAACGGCGACCCCGCGAACGACCCGTCGCCCGACGCCGTGGCGGGGACCGAAGGCGCGGACCGCTACCGGTACGGCGATGTCTACGGGAACCTGGTCCTGCCGAAGGCGTGGACGGAGCTGCCGGAGGGCTACTGCCGCGCGTACCAGGGGGCGGGGGCGTGCGCGGAAGATCCGCTCGGGCGGGACTTCTTCGGCGGGGATCTGCGCGGGGTCACCGCCAAGCTCGATGACCTGCGCGATCTCGGGGTCACCATCATCTACCTCAATCCGATCTTCGCGGCCCCGTCGAACCATCGGTACGACACGTCCTCGTATGACGTCATCGACCCGGACCTCGGGTCGCGCGAGGACTTCGACCAGCTCGTGGCCGAGGCGGGGAGCCGCGGGATCCGGGTCCTGCTCGATGGCGTGTTCAATCACGTCTCCTCGGATTCGCCCTGGTTCGATCGAGCGGGCCGGTTCCCGGAGGTCGGTGCCTGCGAAGCGGCCGAGTCGACATTCCGTGACTGGTTCACGTTCCGTGCCCCCGGGCCGAACGAACCCGCGCCGTGCGCCCCCACCACGGCGACGTCCGGTGACACGTACTACCAGGGCTGGTTCGGGTTCGACACCATCCCCGAGGTCATCGAGCGCCCCGATGTCTACGACCTGTACACGGGTCCCGACGGCGTGGTCCGGCGCTGGATCGAGGCCGGGACGGCGGGCTGGCGACTGGACGTCATGGACAACCTGAGCCACGGGTTCATGCGCCGGATCCGCGACGCGGTGAAGTCGACCGATCCGGACGCCCTCGTCCTCGGGGAGCAATGGGGCGACACATCGGCGTGGCTGCTCGGCGACGAGGCGGACTCCACGATGAACTACCGGTTCCGGCGGGCCGTGATCGGGTTGCTCAATGGCCAGACCGCGGACCTCGATGGCGCGATCGGGGCACTGACGCCGAGCGAGTTCGCGGCCCGGATGGACGGGGTCCGCGAGGACTATCCGGCCGCGGCGTGGGACGTCCTGTTCAACCTGGTCGACAGCCACGACACCACGCGAATCCTGTGGACCCTGACGCCCGGCGCCGAGAACCCGGGCGACAAGGAGCACCCGGCCAACCTCGCGGTGGGCAAGGCGAGGCTGCGGCTGCTCGCCGCGCTCCAGCTCACGTGGCCAGGGATCTCGTCGGTCTACTACGGGACCGAGGCCGGCCTGACGGGGCAGGACGACCCCGACGATCGACGCCCGTACCCGTGGGACGCCATCGATACCGACCTGCGTGACTGGTACCGGGCGCTCGGGCAGCTCCGCGCGGATCACGAGGCGCTGCGCCTGGGCGACCTCCGGTTCGTCAACGCGGACGACGAGGCCCGGACGCTCGCGTTCGCCCGCCGAACCCAGACCGACGCGGCCGAGGCGGCCGTGACGGTGCTCAACCTGTCGGCCGAGGCACGGGACGTGGTCCTGACCCTGACCGGCGTGGTCCCGGCCGGGACGGTCCTCGTGGACGAGCTCGGTGACCTCCCCGACGCCGTGGTGGGCGGCGATGGGGCGACGACCGTGTCGATGCCGGCGGGCGGTGCCGCGGTGTTCATCACGAGGCCGGGACTGGACCTGATCCCGCCCACAGCCCCGGACGGACTGTCCGCCACCGCGGCGCCGGGCCAGGTGGAACTGGTGTGGTCGCCACCCGCGTCGGGGGACGCGGTCTCGTACCGGATCTGGCGCTCGCTCGTGTCCGGTGGCGGGTACACGCTCGTGGGCGAGACCTCGGGCGTCTACTTCGTCGACGCCACCGTCCGCAACGGCACGAGCTACCACTACGTCATCACCGCGCTCGACCAGGTGGGCAACGACGGCCCACGCTCTCCCGAGGCCGACGCACTGCCGACCCTCACGCTGGCCGACGCCCGCCTCGTGCGCCCCGATGGCCAGTCGCAGCCACTCTCGGCCGTGGATCCCGGTCTCGAGATCGCGGCGATCATCGATGTCGACAACGTGACCGATGTCGCGGGACCGACGATCGGCATCGTGGCCCAGCTCGGGTTCGGGGAAGTCCGCGCGGACAGCCCGGAGGATGGGTTCGTCTGGTCCGACATGGCCTTCGACACGGACGTCGGCGGAGCGGACCGGTTCGTCGGCTCGGTCCGACCCACCGAGATCGGCGCCTGGAACGTCGTGCTCCGGGTCTCGACGGACGGCCGGCGGACCTGGTCGCTCGCGGATGCCGGCGGCCTCATCGAGCGCCCGTACGGCTATGACGTCGCCGACGCGGTGACGCTCACGACGGTCGCCGGCGCCGACGCGGAGGCGCCTCCGGTGCCGCAGGACGTGGCGGTCAGGACCGTCACGCCCTCCGCGCTGACCCTCGCCTGGACGCCGGTCGTCGTGCCGGACCTCTTCCGCTACGAGATCTCGCGTGGGCCCACTCGCTCCGGACCGTTCGAACTGGTCGGCTCGTCGATCGAGCCGACCTTCACCGACAGCTCGGTCGGCCAGGGGGACACCTACGCCTACGTCGTCACGGCGGTGGACGAGTCGTTCAATCGGTCGGCGTTCTCGCCGCCGGTCGCCGCCGAGGTGGAGCAGCGGGTCGTCGAGGTGACCTTCATCGTCACCGTCCCCGGGGATACGCCATCGGGCGACACCGTCTACATCGCGGGCGACTTCCAGGGTTGGGACCCGGGGGCCACGCCGATGACCAGGGTGGACGACGCCACGTGGACGATCACCGTGCCGTTCAGCGAGGGCGACCCGCCCCAGTACAAGTACACGCGCGGGACCTGGGAGGCCGTCGAGAAGGACGACGGCTGCGGTGAGATCCCGAACCGCGCCTTCGACGTGTCCTTCGGGGCGGACGGCACGCAGTCGATCGCCGACACCGTCGCCAAGTGGCGCGACGTCGCGGCGTGCGGGTAGCGGGTCGAGCGCACGCGCGGCGGGTCGGGCGAGGGCGGAACCGGGGACGGAGCGGATCGGATGACCGCAGCTCGCGACAATCACGCTCGAACGAAGGGGCGCATCCCTATACTCGGCGCTTCATGGCGGACCTGCCCCTCGAGCTCGACGGTGATCTACCGGGGCGGCTTGCGCGCGCCCTCGACATCGAGGGCAAGATCCCGCGAGCCTTCGAGGCGCTTGGGCCGGTGGCGGGTCGGGACGTCCTGCTGCTCGGCGGCGTCGAGGGTGGGGTCCGCGCTTCGCAGCTCACGGATCTCGGCGCGCGGGTCGCGGTGGCGCCGATCGGCGGCGAAGCCGCGGATCATCCGGTGGACGTCCTGGTCAGCACCTGGGGACCGTTCCAGGGACCGGAACCCGAGGCGATCGCCGAGGCCGAGCGCCTGCTCCGTCCCGGCGGCCGATTGCTGGTGCTCCACGACTACGGTCGTGACGACGTCTCGCGGCTGCGTGGCGACCTCCCCGAGTACGGGCTGTGGACGCGACGGGATGGCCCGTTCCTGCATGGCGGGTTCCGGCTGCGCGTCCTGCACTGCTTCTGGACCTTCGAGTCGATCGAGCAGGGACAGGCCTTCCTCGAGGACGCGTTCGGCGCCGAGGGGCGTGCGGTCGGCGCGACGATGAAGCGCCCGCGACTGTCCTACAACGTGGTCATCTACCACCGCTCCTTCTGAGGGGCGCGGACGGGTCTGCTGGTACCCTGCCCTCGTGACGACCCCGCGACGCGCCCGTTCGACACGACCCGATCCGCGCGACCCGTACGGGACCGATCCCTGGGACGACGACGGGTACGACTACCCGCCTCGACGCGGTCGGCGCCTGTCGCCCGGGATCGTCATGCTGGCGATCGCCCTCGTGGGCTCGGTCGCGTTCGCGTTCTACGTGATCACCGTCCGCGATGCCTCGCAGATCCCCCTGATGGCGTCCGGCGCCGTGGTCCTCGCGATCGTCTTCATCGCCCTCGCGATCTACAGCATGCGAGCGGCATGGCTGGCCGGCGTCGAGCGGCGCGACGGTCGTGCGATCGCCATCGGGCTCTCCGGGGGCATCGCCGCCCTCATCGGAACGCTGGCCGCGGCCGGCGCGATCATCCTCTTCCTGCTCGCGACCAGCCCGCGAACCTGACGCCTCGAGCGGTTTGCGCGCATGCGGCGCGCGCGATGTTCGCGAAGCCCGGCGCGGGCGCGGTCGGCATCGACTGGTAGACTCGGCGCGGTCCGTTGCCACCCGGCACTCCCGTGCCCCCATCGTCTAGAGGCCTAGGACGCCACCCTTTCAAGGTGGAGATCAGGGGTTCGAATCCCCTTGGGGGTACCACGCATCCCGTCGGCGTCGCCGGACGAAGAGACCGGCGGCCGATCGATCGGCCGCCGGTGCTCCGAGACGTGGCGAAGAGTCAGGCGGGACGCCTGGTGGCCCAGATGAGCCCGAGGCCGAGGAGGCCGAGCGTGCCGGCCAACCCGCCGATGACGCCGACGAGACCCAGTCCGATCTGCAGGGTCGACGCCGTGACCGCCCCGACGCCGAGCTCGCCGATCAGAGCGTGCGCCGTGCCGGACCAGATCATGGCCCGGGCGGGGCCCTCGATCGGGTGCGAGCGATCGAAGCCGGTCCAGTAGCGACCGTCATTCACGAACTCATGGTCGCCGGCCGCAAAGGTCTCCCCGTTGTACTCCACGGCCTCGGCAAGGGTGACGGTCACCGTCGTGTGGAGGGTGTGATAGGCGATCGTGCCCATCTGGTACATGTACTCCGACGCCGTGTTGACGAGCGGGTCCGCCGGGTTGAGATCGGCATCGACGAGCACATACCCCCAGTCCTTCGTGACCAGGTCCTTGATCTTCTGGGCGCCTTCGGTCGTGCCGCGATCGACCAGCTGGCCCGATTCGTCGTAGCTGAGCATGACGTCCTGCGCCCGGCTGAACGACTGGAGCGCCGTGACACCCTCCATCGTCCGGAACAGGGTGTAGGCGCCGACGCCGGCGCCGAACAAGCCGGAGGCCAACATCACGACCCCCAGGATCTTGAGTCTGTACAACATCTGCAGCAGTCCTTTCGCGATCGTCTGGTGACCATCGGCTGACGGGGCGCCGAGCCTCGGTGGCACGGAGGCCGCTCGCCAACCACTGTGTCGGATGCGAATCGCCGTCGAGAGAGCCACGCGGACCCCGCTGGCGGGCCATCAGGCACGGATACGGCTCGGTCGAAGCACGGAGCCGCTGGTCGACGCAGGGGCGCGCTTCCCGTCGGCACAGCAAGTCACCCGGGCCCCGCAGGGCCCGCACGACGGGTCGCCTGACCGTCGCTCCCTGCTACCATCGGGCGCGATGGAGATCATGGGCGTCCACATCCGCACGATCGTCGAGGACAACGTCGCCAAGCGCTGCGACGGGTGCCTCGAGATCATCGATGGCACCCCGTGGCGGATCAACCTGCTCGACATCGTGGCTGCCGAGACGCCGGTGTCGTGGACCGGTCGGCCGGCGGTCAACCCGGGGCCGTTCCAGTTCCACGGCGACCCCGCGCACGTGCGTCGCTGGATGGCCGACAAGGGCTATCTCTTCTGCCGCCGCGGCCAGGTCCGCGAGATCATGCGCCCGGTCCCGCTGCCGGCGGCGGGTCGCGAGGACGACACTGAGGGGCTCGCTCGCTGGGGGCTGTGCGACGGCCTCCATCGCGACGACCACGAGTTCGTCCCCGCCTGACGGCACTCGACGCGGACGCGATGCCTAGTGTCGACGCGGACGCGATGCCGAGCCCGGGCATCGTCCGACGACGACGTTTGACAGGCCCCCGAATCGAGTCCTATCCTCCGGCCGCTCGCGACCTGCGGGCGATGCGCAGATTTGCGTAGATTACGACCATCCCGGAGCCCGATGCCGTCCGCTGCCGAGGTCGCGCCACAGACCGCGCTGACCGGCAAGTCCTCCCGCCCGTGGCTGTCGCTCGGACCTGCCAGCGAGCTGCTCGGCGTGGACCCCGGCACGCTTCGACGCTGGGCGGACGAGGGTCGGGTGGCGGTCTACACGACACCCGGCGGCCACCGACGCTTCGACCGACGGGCGCTGGAGCGGATCGCCTCGGAACGTTCGCCCGGCACCGGCCGACGGACCACCCGTCCGCCCGCCCGAAGCCTCTCGAGCCTCGGCGCGACGCCCGAACGCCTCCAGCGTGTCTATCGACAGAGCTACGCGACGGGTCCCGCCGCCGCACGGACCGAGCCCGTCCTCGTCGGCGACCGTGAGGCGTATCGCCAGGATGGCCGGCGGCTGGTGGCGGCCCTCGTCGCGTATCTCGATGCCGCCCCCCTCGATGCGCCGGGCCGCGTCGATGCCGAAGCGGAAGCCGCCGCGCTCGTCGACGACCTCGCCCGTCGCATGGCGGCATCGTCGACCAGCCTGACCGAAGCCGTCGCGCTGTTCGTGGCCGCCCGCCGGCCGTTCCTCGCCGAGCTCTCCGGCCTGGGCCGCCGCCGCAAGCTGGACCCGGCACGACTCGGGGTCCTGTACGAGGACGCGTCGGCCCTGCTCGATCGGCTGCTGCTGCGGCTCATCGCCACCCACCAGGAGGCCGCGCGCTAGCCGCGCGTCACCGTTCCGTGGACCTGCGCATCGTCCTCCCCGCCATCACCGCGATCCTGGCTTTGCTCTTCTCGGTGGCGCTGTTCGATCAGTGGCGCGAGCGGCGCGGTGCCTTCCAGCTCGTGTGGGGCCTCGGGATGCTGTTCTACGGCGTCGCCGCGGGATGCGAAGCCATCGCCGGGGCGGCCGGCTGGAACGAGGCGCTCTATCGGACGTGGTATCTGACCGGGGCCGTCTGGACCGCCGGCTGGCTGGGCCTGGGCACCGCGGTGCTCCTGGGTCGCACGCGGTTCGGGTACAGCTTCGCGCTCTGCCTGTTCTTCGCCGGGCTGTTCACGTTCCTGATCCGGAACCGGCCGGAGTACGAGGGCGCCGGCACGATGCCGCTGCTCTACTTCATCGTCGCGGGGCTGCTCGCCCTCGCGGTGGCCGTGGAGACCTACTTCCAGAACGAGCGCTGGCCGCTCCTCGCGATGGGCGCCGTGGTCGGCGCGACGGTCCTCTCGGTCATCCTGATGGCGACGACGACCCTCGCCGCCCCGGGGTATGCCGTCTCGCCAACGACGGGCATCCCGGTCGCCGACCTCTACCCCCCGCAGCTTCGCCTGCTCACCCCGTTCATGAACATCACGGGCGCGTTCGCCCTGATCCTCGGCGCGGTCTTCAGCACCTACGTGTTCATGCCCAAGCGTCGCGTCCTGCCGTACTCGTTGGACCCGAATCAGCCGGGCGACGAGTTCCTGTTCAATCTGCTGATCGCCCCGGTGGCGATCGCCGTCAACCTCGTCGCGTCGCTCCCGGGCACGATCCGGGCGATCGCCACGCGCCGGATCCACTCCCGGGTACCGGCGACCATCCTGATCGCCGTGGGCGCCTTCATCCCGACGCTGACCGACAGCCTCAACCGGTTCGGGGCGACGGAGCTGTTCCAGCTCGGGAAGTTCCTGGGCATCGTGTTCCTGTTCGCGGGGTTCCTCGTCTCGATCGAGGTGTTCCGCACGATCCGCGTGCCGTTCACGTCCATCACGCTCGCGTCGGGTCGGCGCGAGGCCGCCGGGGCGCAGGCGATGGCCGACGGGGTCGACCGGGCCGACGGAGCCGAGCGGGCCGCCGGCGCGCAGGCGAAGCCCGAAGGCGTCGATCGCCCCGATCCCGCCGCCCAGCCGTCGACGACGATGCCGTCAGACACCAAGCCGGCCTGACACCCGCCCGACCGTCGCGCTCGTCCGGTCCGCCCTACCATGGCGCCGATGTCGCGCGTCCCCGCCTCCACCCGGACGGCTGCCACCACCCCGCTCGACCAGGACGCGCCGATCCCCCTGACCGGGGTGCTGAGCGTCCTCCTCGGGGCCGCGCTGTTCGGCACGCTCGGCCCGCTGTCGCGATTCGCCTATGACGAAGGGATGACCCCCAGCGCGTGGGTGGCGTGGCGGGCCGGGTTCGGCGCGCTGACGCTCATCGCCTACGTCGCGTGGCGGATCCAGACGGGTCGGTCACGCCTGGCGCGACCGGGGGACATGTCATGGCATGGTCGCGCGGCGATCCTGATCGCGGCGCTTATGGCCTTCTTGCTGAACCTGTCGATGTTCGCCGCGTTCGACCGGATCACGATCGCCCTCGCGCTGCTCGGGTTCTACCTGTACCCGGCGCTGATCGCGGTCGCCAATGCCCTCCTCGGGCGCGAGCGGCTCGATCGGACCAGGCAGCTGGCGCTCGGTCTGTCGCTCGTCGGCATGGTGGCGGTGGTCGCGACCCAGCTGGACCCGGCGAGCGGCATCCGCTTCGACGCGATCGGGCTGGGACTGGCGCTCGGTGCAGCCCTGAGCCAGGTGGTGTTCCTGCTCGTGAGCCAGCGCGGCTATCACACGGTGCCGACCGAGCAGGCGATGGGGTTCATCCTCCTCATCTCGTCCCTGGCGGCGATCGTCGTGACCGTCGCCGTGAGCGGCATCGACGCGGTGACCCTCCCGTTCCGCGCGCCCGCCACCCTGCTGCCGCTCCTCCTGGCGGTCGGCGTCTTCGCGGCCGCGATCCCGTCGCTCCTGTTCCTGACCGGCGTGCGCCGGATCGGCGGCCTGAGGGCGGGGATCCTCATGCTGTTCGAGCCGGTGGTCGGTGTGGTCCTCGCCGCGTGGTTCCTCGGCGAATCCCTCGGCCCGGTCCAGGTCCTGGGTGCCGCGGCCATCCTGGCGGCGGCGGTGATCCTGCAGCGCGGCAGCCGGACGCCCGATGCGCCGGTCCCCGGCGGCCCGTAGCGTGCCGGACGACCGTTCCGTGCCGGACGACCGTTCCGTGCCGGACGACCGTTCCGTGCCGGGCGACCGTAGCGTACCGGACGTGGATACCACCTGGTTCGACGTCGCCGGACCCCCCGATGCGCCAGTCATCGTGTTCGTGCATGGGACGCGGTTGGCGCGCCATGCCTGGTCCGCGCAGATGGCCGCGCTGTCCGACACGTACCGCGTCGTGGCCATCGACCTCCCGGGCCACGGGGTCCTCGCCGGGGAGCCGTTCACGCTCGAGGCCGCGGCTGACCGCGTGGCCGAGGCGATCGACATCGTCGGCGCCGGCCGGCCAGCGATCGTATGCGGGCTGTCGCTCGGCGGGTACGTGGCCATGGTCCTCGCCGCCCGGTCCCCGGAGCGCGTCCGCGGCCTGATCATCGCCGGCGCCACGGCCGAACCCATCGGCCCGCGCCGGCTCCCGTACCTCGCGCTCGCGTGGCTCATGGCCCGCTTCGATGGTCCAGCGCTGGTCGCGCTCAACCGCTGGTTCTTCCGCGTCCGGTTCGCCCCGACGATCGCCGAGCCCATCGTCGCTGACGGCTTCTGGTCGGCGGGCGGCGCGACGGCGTTGCGAGCGCTCGTGGGCGAGCGGTTCGCCCCCCGGCTCGCGGCCTACCCGGGTCCGTCGCTCCTGCTCAACGGCCAGTTCGACCCCGTCTTCCGGCCGCCATCGGCGGCGTTCGCGCGCGCGGCCCACGACGCCCGACGCGTCGTCCTGCGCGGTGCGACCCACCTCTCCAACCTCGAGCGACCGGCGGCGTTCACGCTGGCCGTGCGGCGGTTCGCCGACGAGCTGGGGTCGGGCTGATCGGTCGGCGGCCCGGGGGCCGAAATGACCCCGGGGTATACTGCCGCGACCATCCCATCCGTTCGTCCCGAGGTTCGATGCGCGTCCGCAAGGCTGTCTTCCCCGCCGCCGGCTGGGGCACCCGTTTCCTGCCCGCCACCAAGGCGCAGCCCAAGGAGATGCTGCCGCTGGTGGACAAGCCGATCATCCAGTACGCGGTGGAAGAAGCCGTCGCCGCGGGGATCGAGCAGGTCATCATCGTCACGTCGAGTCAGAAGCGGGCGATCGAGGACCACTTCGACCTCTCCTACGAGCTGGAGCACTTGCTCGAGGAGAAGGGCGACATCGAGATGCTCCGCCAGGTCCGCCACATCAGCGACCTGGCCCAGGTGGC
>CAYMTJ010000074.1:0-12145 GCA_964393345.1 uncultured Anaerolineaceae bacterium
TCGAGCGATGGACCGGCTTCGAGGATCGGGAACATCAGCCACCTCCTCCCCGTTCGGGCAGGCGGTGGATGAGCTGCACGAGTCGCTCGAAGCGGCGTCGCTCGTAGACGAGCTGCTCCCTGATGGGACCCGACTCCCGGAACACGTGGGCGAGCACCGTCAGTGCGGCCTCCTCGAAGAATCGATCGGGCAGCGGTGTCGCCCGCTCGCCGAGAGCGGGAGCCATCCAGGCGCTGAGGTTCCGATAGCGGACCTCCGCAGTCCGGAGGAGGTGGTCACGAAGCGATGGCATCGGTCTCACCTCCGACGTCGGGGTCCGGGGTCAAGACCTCAGCGTCCGTCGGTTCTTCCGGGAGCGGGACCCCGGCCGGGAGGTCCGTGATCGCCAGCCCGGCCATCTGCGTCACGACCTGGCGGAGGGTCCGCCAGTAGGGGTCGTACTGCATGGACAGGGCGGCGAGCGGATCTCGTCGGGAGCGGGATGCCCAGGACCGAAAGCCGCCGCTGAACGGCAGCTGGTGCCGACGGAGGTCCTGGTTGAAGCGGCTCGCCCAGAACGCGCCGATGAGGGCGTCGACCCGCTCTCCGACACTCACCCCGCTCACCCGGACCGATCCGAGACAGACGATCCCATCGTCGTTCGTGTTCGGCAGGGTGGAGCTGAAGAGGGTCGCGTCGAGCGACGCGATCGGCTGCGTCCGGAAATACGTGGACAGCCCCTCGATCTGTTCGCCGATCGTCGAAACGACGAAGACGACGTACGGCACGGCGAGCCGATAGGTGGTCGGCTCGCTGTCTCGACGTCGGCTGGCGTGGTACTCGATCGTCCGTCGCGACGGTGGCTGCTCGACGACGAAGACCGATCTGTCGGTCGTCCCCGAGCGGATCCAGAAGCGGCAGCCGGTCGGCAGCCGAGGGGTGATGGCGACCTGAGCTGTGGTGAGCTCGGCCAGGAGGTCCGGGAGGGTCACCTCCCGGTCAATGACCTCCGTGATCAGGCTCACGAGGTCGCCCTCGATGCGCAGGAACGTGCGCGATTGCATGGCGTTTCGTGCTCCTCTCTGCTGCGGGAGCCCGAAGCCGGCGCGCGTGGCGTGCCGACTCCGGGACATCCGCGTTGGCTGGCGTCAGGCCCCGAGGCCCTTCACGCCCGCCTGCTTCTGGAACTCGATCTCGTCGCCCGGGCGGACGACGTAGTCGTCCTGGACCCGGTCGCCGTTGACCGACACCGCGGCGTCGCGCGGGATGTTCAGGACCTGCTCGAGGACCTTCCAGATCCCACGGATGGACTTCCCGGCGAGATCGAGATCGAGCTCGTTCACGCCGTAGATGACCTTCGTCGGGGCGATCGTTGCTTCCATTGCCTGCATGGCTTGTTGCCTCCGTGTTCGGGGTGCCGCGCACTCGGGCGGAACCAGGCAGGCGAGGCAGTCGCGGCACGCTGCCTCTGAATCGATCGGTGAGGATCGGCCCGGGTCCGACGCGCAACTGCTGTTGAGCACCGGCGGGCGCGCACGCCGCCGGTTCAGTGGTCGTCCTCGGTGGACATCACCTCCATTCCGGCGCGGACGTGGTCCGCCACCCGAATGAGCGAGGCCCAGATCGGACGAGACTGACCGTCGACGAGGAGCCCGAAGATTCGAGCCGGTCACGCCACCGCCCACGAGGAGCGGAGCGCCAACCGGCGTTCGGATCGTTCGAGGAGGTGTCCTCGGGAACGGTCGTCTCGGCCCGGCCGGAGCTCCACCCAATCAGGTGGCGACTGGCGCGCCTCGCCATCGATCGCGCATCGAGAAAGCGCGATATGGCAGCGTCTATGTGGTTGGTAAGGTGCGGCTGTCGCCGTCGGTCGAAAGCGACCGCGGCGCCGGCGCTGACCTGGTCGCGGCCATTGCCGCGGGAGCCTGTGCCGGAGGGCTCCTCCACGCCCGACCTGGGCGATGGCGGCGGCCGGGTCCTTGCGAGGTACGACGCTCGTCTCTGGCCCCTGGCCGCCTATGAAGACCCTAGCTCCGAGGGCGCCGCCTGTGAAGTAGTTTTCAGTGTATGATGTTGTGTAGTCGGACCGCGCGTACGATCAGCGCGGCTGTCCTCGAGGGCCTCGACGACGCGGCGCAGCTGGTGTCGGCGTACACCGGTCGTCCGACCTACCAGATAGGCCCCGACCTCTCCCCGATCTACCAGCGCTTCGTCCCGCGTCTGATCGCCATCGTCGATCGTCGCGGCACGATCCAGATCGCGTTCTGGGCGACGCTCACGGTCGTGTTCCTTGAGTAGGCCAAGGCCGCCCGCGACGCCCGGAATCACGTCCGCCCGCAGACACGTTTCCCGATCCGTTCCTCGGAGCGTGACGACCGACGCTACCTAGACCCAGTCCGGTCATCGCTGACCTCATGGCTCGAAACCGCGCCCCTCGTCGGGTCGCGGACGGCTTCGACCGCGGCAGCGCAGGAGCCCCAGCCTTCGGCGCCCAGCCGCGCCGCTTCGATGAGGTCGACGCCGCGGCCGCGGCCGTCCTGCCGTTCGGCCCACACCGCCGCGTGCTCCGGGGAGCAGAGAAGCACAGTCGGGTCGCAGAAGTCGCCCCGCAGGTCGGTCCCGCCCGAAGCGAGCCACAGGCGCTCCGGCCGATCTGCCGGCGGCTGCCCGGCCTGCGTGTCGAGCGCGATCTCGCCGCCGCACACAGCGCACTGGGTCCGGATCGCGGCGTCGGCACCGAGCGCGGCGGCGATCCCGATCGAGTCGTAGGCGCACCAGGTCCGAAAGTCGGTCCCGTCGATCGCGATCCGGTGGCGACCGGTCGTTAGGCTGAGTCCAGCCGAGCCGGTCACGCGACCATCGGCGTCGCGGTCGATCCAGCCGGCACGAGCCAGCTCATCGAGCATCGCCGGCAGAGCATCCACCGGCGCCCCGGTCGCCCGGGCGATCTCGTCAACCGGAATCGGTCGCCGCTCGGTCAGCACCAGCGCGAAGGCGGCTTCGCGGATCCGCTCGTGGAGATCGGCGGCCGGCAGATCCGGGCGGCGGTCGAGGGCATCGGTCATCGGTGGCTCCTCCATGTGGTCAATCGCTGCGAAGAGCGGCCTTGGCGAACAGGCCGCCCATGACCCGAACGGTCGTCGGGAACGGATGGATGGTGTCGGCCAGGACGTCGAGTGGGATGCGGGTCTTGACGGCGAGGACGGCCTCGCCGATCGCGTCAGCGGCGCTTGGCGCGGCGATGAACGCGCCGAGCAGGACCCGCTCGAGACGATCGGCCACGATCGTCACGTGCCCAGCGGCCCCGGCGATGTAGCCGGGCGCGCTCGTGGCGTAGTCGGTCGTCACCTCGAACGCGTCGAGGCCACGCTCGCGCGCCTCCTCGAGCTGGAGCCCGACGCCGGCCGTCTGCGGCTCGGTGTAGGTGGCGTGCGGGATCGCGGCATGATCGGGCCGGACGTCTTCACCGAGCGCGATGCGGGCCGCCATCTCGCCCTGGTAGACGGCGAGGTGGGTGTGCATCTCCGGCCCCGCCGGGTCGCCGGCGGCGTACACGCCTTCCGCGATCCGGAGGCGATCGTCGGGACGGAGGACGCCGCCGTCGAGGCGGACGCCGACCGTCTCGAGCCCAAGGCCGGCCAGCGGGTAGGTGCGACCGACCGCTAGGAGGACCTCGTGGCCCTCGACCGCCGAGCCGTCGGACAGCTCGACCGCATGGGCGCCGTCTCGCCCGGCATGCGCCCCCACCCGCGTGGCGCGGATGCCGGACCGGATGTCGACCCCGTCGCGGCGGAGGGCGGCTTCGAGCGCCGCCGAGCCGCGCGGGTGGTCCTTGGCATTGATCCGGTCGTGGGGCGAGACGAGCACCGTCGGGACACCGTAGCGGGCGAAGACCTGGGACATCTCGATCCCCGTCGGGCCGGCGCCCAGCACGAGTAGGCTCTTGGGTAGCTCGCGGGCTGTTGTCGCCTCACGGTTCGTCCAAGGCCGGATCTGATCGAGACCTTCGATGTCGTCGGGGATCGTCGAGTTCGAGCCAACCGCGACGAGGATCGAGGTCGCCCCGACTCGGCGCTCGTCACCATCTGTGCGAACGACGACCGTGCCCGGGCCGTCGAGCCGCGCCTCGCCGCGGATGACTTCAACGCCCGCGGCTTCCAGATCGTTGACGTGGCCGCTGTCGTCCGGCCAGTCGCGCGGAAGCTCGCGGACGATGATCCAGTCCCGGAAGTCCGAGGCGCGCGACCAGGGGTAGTCGCCGCCGCGGGCGTGGATGGCCGCGGCGTGGAGCAGCGCCTTCGACGGCATGCAGGCCCAGAACGGGCAGGAGCCGCCGAACAGCTCGCGGTCGACGATCGCCACGCTCGCGCCGCGGTCACGCGCGAGATACGCCGCGGCCTGGCCGGCCTCGCCGGCGCCGATGATGACGAGATCGAACGTGTCGGCCATTGGATTCACTCCGCGCAGCACGACAGCTTGGACACGTCGCGGCTGAAGGCCTGGGCGCCGATCTTGAGCGCCTCGGCCATCGTCGGATAGACGTGGATGAGTTCGACGAAGTCCTTGATCGTCGCTCCGAAGTGCATCGCCATCGCCGCCTCGTGGATGATCTCGGGCGCCGACTCGCCGATGACGTGGACCCCGAGGATCCGCTCATCCATCGTCGACGCGATCATCTTGACGAAGCCGTCTGGTCGATGGATCGCCCCGGCCCGCGGCACGTACGCGAGGGGGGTCGTCGCCGTCACCGCCGGCAGGTGCGTCGCCTTGACCTCGCCCTCGGTCAGACCGACGACCGCGATCGGCGGGTCGACGAAGATTGCGCGGGGGATGACCGACCCATCGAACCGGCGACCCGCGTCGGCGAGTGCGTTCTCGGCCACGATCCGTCCCTGCCGAGCACCGACCGGAGTCGCCATCTGCGAGCCGTGCTGGCGGCCGACGACGTCGCCGGCGGCCCATATGTGCGCCTGGTTCGTACGCAACCCGGCGTCAACCCCGACGAAGCCGTCGCCGTCCGCGTCGATGCCGGCCGAGGCCAGGTCGAGCCCGTCGGTGTTCGGCGTCCGCCCAGTGGCGACCAGCAGCCGCGCCGCCCGGAGGATCCGACCGGCGGCGGGCGTCTCGACCGCGACGGCGACCGCACCACCGTCGCTCGACACGCGCTCCACGCGCGTGTCGGTGAGGACGTCGATCCCCTCGGACCGGAAGACTCCGGCCAGCGTCTCGCCGAGCAGCGGCTCGTAGCCGCGCAGGAGGCCCGAGCGTGCGACGAGCGCGACCTGGCTGCCCAGCCGGGCGAACAGCTGGGCCAGCTCGACCGCGACGTAGCCGCCGCCCAGGACGACGAGGGATTCGGGGAGATCAGTCAGCCGGCCGGCCTCGTCGGCGTCGAGGAGGTCGCTGGTCAGATACGGCACCGTGTCAAGGCCGGGGATCGGTGGCACCGTCGGCCGGCTGCCGGTCGCGATGAGCAGCCGTTCGGCATCGATGGTCCGGCCGTCCAGGGCGAGCGCGTGGGGGCCCGCCAGGCGGGCTTCGCCGGTCAGGATCTCGACGCCGATGCCCTCCGCAACCGCCGCGTACTTCTTGGCGCGGTAGGCACGGACGACGTCGTCCTTCTGGCGGACGAGCGTCGCGAAGTCGACCTTGATGTCCGCCGGGGCGAGCCCGTCGTATCGCGGGTGAGACGCCTCGTGGACGATCCGCGCCGCCTCGATGAGGTTCTTGGACGGCAGACAGCCGCGATTGGCACAGGTCCCGCCGAGGGTCCGCCGCTCGACCATGCCCACGCGCGCCCCGAGATCGTTGGCCTTGATGGCTGCGGCGAAGGCGGTCGAGCCCGAACCGAGGATGAGGAGGTCGTATGGCTCAGACATCGGCGGAAGACCGACGTCGTCGCTCGAAGGCGTTGTACTGGCCGGTCGCGCGGACGGCCTGCGCGAGGGTCGCGCTGTCGACCTCGGGTCGGGCAGTCACGACCGCGCTGCGCGTGGCGAGATCGACCGTGGCGGCCTCGACACCGGGGACGGATTCGAGCGCCTCGGTGACGTGGACGACGCAGTCGTCGCAGGTCATCCCGCCGACGCCGAGATCGATGTACACGATGGGTTCCTGGTTGCTCATCCCTTGATGGCTCCTTGTCTCTTTCGTAGCACGTACCAGGCAGTCCAGCCGCCGATCCCGATGAGCGTCGCCGCGGGCAACGCGACTCCGGCGAGGCCGAGCACGGCCGTGCCGCCCGCCGCGACGAGGAGGGAGACCCCGAAGCAGCAGAGCACCGCGACCGCGGCTGCGCCAAACACGAATGGGTCGCTCCCGCGGCTCGTCATCACGCCACGACCCGCAGCGCGGCGGGCACATCGTCGGCAGCCAGCCAGGCGGTGTAGACGGCGGCGTGCTTTGTCTCGTCGAACTCGCCCTGCCAGACGGCCATGGCGCGGTTGAGCCAGGCGTAGCGGGCGTCATCGGTGTCGAACACCAGGGCGGAGGCCATCCGCCAGCGGTGCGGCCGTGCGGGGTCGGCTCCGCGCAGCCCGAAGCCCTTGGCATCCCAGCGGAGGACGGCCCCGTCATCGGTATGGATCTCGCCGCCCGGGGTGGGTCCGGCACAGCTCGTCGACCGGGTTGCTGAACCCGACGCGGACGGCCAGGTAGGCGCAATCCGCCGCGTAGAACGACCAGCGCAGGTGGCCGCACAGCAGTCTGCCCTCAACGCGCCCGAAGCCGTTGCCGATGAGGTCGCCCTCGCGGCCCTCGGGCGGCACGATCGGCGTCGTGTTGTCGGTGTAGTGCAGCTCCGCCATGCAGAGCTGGATGGTCTCCATAATCTGTTCCGCTCCCAGGCTGTTCTTGACCTAGGATGCAGCCTAGACCTTCAAGTACGGTTCAATGTCAAGAGGTCTATCATCCGTTCATGCGCATCGGAGAGCTCGCCCGCCTGAGTGGCCTTGCCACTTCCGCGGTTCGCTACTACGAGCAGCTCGGCCTGCTGCCCGCCCCGCAGCGGACGCCGTCGGGCTATCGGTCCTATGGCGACGACGCACTCGACCGCTTGGGGTTCATCCGCTCGGCCCATGCGGTCGGCCTGACTCTCGCAGAGGTAGGCCAGGTCCTCGACGTTCGCGACGCCGGCGAGGCGCCATGTCGTGTCGTCACCGACCTGATAGAGGAACGCCACACCGAGGTCCGGGCGCGAATCGCCGAGCTCGAGGAGCTCGAGCGCGAGCTCACCCATCTGCGCCAACGGGCGGCGTCACTCGAAGCGCGCGACTGCGATCCATCCGGGATCTGCCACGTCATCCCGAAACTTGCCACCCCATCCCTGACGGCCGCGCGCTAGTGAATTGGACGCAGGGTCCAAGCTTCGGGCCGGAGCCGGCCGTGTCCTGAGTCGGCTTGGCATTGCGTGAAGCGGGAATAGCCGCCCCAACGCCCGACGTGGGCCGCTCGAGAGGCGCCTGCGGCCATCGCGGTTACATTGATGCGGTAAGAGGTCGTGGCCTTCGGGCCTTCACTATCACCGGCGTCCTCGTACTGGCGGCACTGGCTCTAGCCACGAACTGATCTATCTGCTCGCCCACGGCTTCGGCGAGGGCTACGCGAGGGCGATGCAGGAGGGCGGCCACGACCGCTCCTGGGCGAGCCTCGTCCTGATCGTGCTGGTCGTGACCGGCGTCCTGAGCGTCATCGCTGCTGCGCAGTGGCGCCGGCTCCGGCGGCTGGCCGCCGACGTCCACGCCGGGAACCGTGAGGCTCGGGGGCGGCGGGCTCGACCGGTTCCTCCAGCTGCTTGGGCCGCTCTGGCTCCTCGACGAGTTCGACGAGGCGGTCGCCCGGGGGTTCGCGAGCCGCTGGATCGAGGCGACCGCCCCGGAGCCGAACGCATGCTAAGCCGACCCATGCGGAACCCGCCCATCGGTGGAATACTTGAGCGGTGGCTCAAGTATTCGCCTCGGCCATCGACGCCGACCGCTGCGAGGTCGATTGCCTCCATCCCGACGTCATTCGGCCGGTCCTCGGTCGGAGCCTCGGCGGCGACGGCTCGCGGGCGGTCGCCGACCTGTTCGCGGTCCTGGCCGACCCGTCACGGGCCCGGATCCTCCACCTGCTCGCGATCAGCGAGCGCGAGCTGTGCGTCTGTGACATGGCGCTCGTCCTGGGCATGAGCGTGTCGGCCCTCTCGCACCAGCTTCGGGCCCTCCGCGAGCGCGGCGCGGTCAGCCGCCGCAAGGCCGGCCGGATCGCCTACTACCGGCTCGTCGACGACCACCTCCGGCGGCTCGTCCTGGACGCCGCCGTCCACGTTTCAGAGGCGACCGCCTGATGCCGCACGTCCACTCAGCCGCGGCGGGCCACCGGAAGCGGCTCATCGCCGTCTTCGGCCTAACCCTGTCGATCTTCGTCTTCGAGGTCGTCGGCGGGCTGCTGTCGAACAGCCTCGCACTCCTGGCCGACGCGGGACACGTCTTCACCGACGTCTTCGGCATCGGCTTCGCCCTGGCCGCAATCTGGATCGCCGGGCGCCCCGCGACGAGCGAGCGAACGTTCGGCTTCCTGCGCCTGGAGATCCTCGCCGCCGTCGGCAACGCCCTGCTCCTGTTCGGGGTGTCGGCCTTCGTCCTGTACGAGGCGTGGCGCCGGCTGGCCGACCCGCCCGAAGTGACGTCCGGGCTGATGCTCGCCGTTGCGCTTGTCGGCCTCGCCGCGAATGGCGTCTCGCTCTACCTCCTGCGCGATGCGCAGGGGCACAGCCTGAACATGCGAGGCGCCTACCTGGAGATCATGGGCGACCTACTGGGGTCCGTGGCTGTGATCGTCGCGGCCGTCGTGATCGCCGCAACCGGCTGGACCCAGGCTGATGCGCTGGCCTCCGTCGTCATCGGCCTGCTCATCATTCCTCGGACGTGGGCCCTGCTGCGCGAGGCGCTCGATGTGCTGCTCGAGGCCACCCCGAAGGGGATCAACCTTGACATCGTCCGGGAACACATCCTCGAGGCTCCGGGGGTCGTCGGCGTCCACGATCTCCACGCGTGGACGATCACGAGCGGCATGAACGTCGTTAGCGCCCACGTCGTCCTCGCCGAGGACGCGAAGTCGGGTGACATCCTCGACCACCTCGGCATGTGCCTGTCCGACGATTTCGATGTGAAGCATTCGACCTTCCAGCTCGAGACGCCGGAGCATGTGCAATGGGAAGCAAGGGCGGAGCAGGCCCAGCTGTGACCGCCGCGACCCGCCCCCAGCTCCTCTCGCGTGGCATCCGGCTCGAGTACCTGACCGTCGGCTGGAACATCGCCGAAGGAGTCATTGCCGTCAGCGCTGGTGTGGCCGCCGGGAGCATCGCGCTCATCGGCTTCGGGGTCGACAGCTTCGTCGAGACGATCTCGGGGGCGATCCTCCTGTGGCGGCTGCGAGCCGAGGCCGGTGGCGATGCCGACGAGGAGCGGATCGAGCAGGTCGAGCGCCGGGCGGAGCGCCTCGTCGGGGTCTCGTTCGCGATCCTCGCCGCCTACGTCGCCTTCGAGGCGATCCGGACGCTCGCCGCCGGGGACCGGCCCGATGCGAGCCCGGTCGGCATCGTGCTGACCGCTGTCTCGATCGCGGTCATGCTGTGGCTCGCGCGGGCGAAGCGCGAAACCGGCGAGGCGCTCGCCAGCCGGGCTCTCATCGCCGACAGCCACCAGACGTACGCGTGCTGGTACCTGTCGGTCACGACCCTCGCTGGGCTCGCCCTCAACGCCGTGTTCGGCCTGTGGTGGGCCGATCCACTCGCCGCCCTCGTGATCGCGGTCTTCCTCGTCCGCGAGGCCCGCGAGGCTTGGGCGGGCGAAGCGGACCACGACTGAAAGCCTCCCGGAGAGCGATGGCGAAGCGACGGCAAAAACGGCAGGGACGGCGGCCGGCGCCGGCCAAACGCACGATGCCGCGGTGGCTGCTGCCGGTCGTCACCGCAGTCGTCGTCGTGGGCGTCGCTGCGGTCCTGATCGTCAACACGCTGCCCCGGGACGGGCAGACGGCCTGGGCCCGCTTCGACACGGCCGACGTCCACTCGCTCGCGTTCGTCGGCGGCGACCCGAACCATGCGCTCTTCGGCCATCACGGCGGGCTCCTCGAGTCGCGAGATGGCGGGCGATCCTAGTCGGCGTTGCCGGTCCTTGACGACGCGATGAGCATGGCGCCGGCCGACGACGGATCGATCGTTATCGCCGGCCACGAGGTCTTCACGGCGAGCCGCGACGGCGGCGCAACCTGGTCGAGCATCCCGGCCGACTTGCCGAGCCTTGACATCCACGGCTTCACCCGCGACCCGGCCGACCCGGCCCGGATGTGGGCCTACCTCGCGACCGGCGGGCTGTGGGAGAGCATCGACTTCGGCTCCCACTGGGTCGAGGTCCGCGCCGACAACGTCGTCTACCCGCTCGCCGTCCGCGACGGGTCGACGACCCGGCTTCTCGGCGTCGATTCGACAGGTCTGGTGACGAGCGCCGACGGCGGGCGGACCTGGACGACGCTGGGCCAGCCGCCGACCTATCCGATGACCGCACTCGCCGCCACGCCCGACGGCAAGACGTTGTACGCCGGGGCACCCGACGGCCTGTTCCGGAGCGCCGACGGCGGCCGGACCTGGTCGCCGACCGGCTACCGCGGGTCGGCCTTCGCGATCGCGACCACGCCCGATGGCATGACCGTCGCCATGGTGAGTCGCGAGACCGAATTCTTTCGCTCGGCCGACAAGGGATCGAGCTGGCCAGGCCCGTGAGAGCGCGGCTCACCGCTCGAACGGGCCGAGCACGGCCCCGTCGGATCAACGTGCGCGGGCGTAGTCGACGTCTGCGGACGCGGCACGCCGTTCGAGCTCGTGATGTCGTCAGTGCCCGCCGTCGACGTGAGGACCGACGATCCGGTCGAGCGCGCCGCCCACGAGAGCACCGCCGCGGCCCACACGCCCGACCTCCACCCGGCCGACGACGGCGATCACGCGTTCGCGACCGTGCAGCCCACGGCCGAAGACCACTCCGACCGTCATCACGCGAGCGGTCATCGAGCCGGGCACGACGATGCCGAGCGCACCGAGGCTCACGAGTCCAGAACACGTTGGTGAGTCGCACCACTGACCCGGAGGCGGACAGAACCGCCCGCACCACACGCGGAGCGCAATCGCGCAATGATGGTGGGCGATGATGACCTTCGGCACCGGCTCGTTCGGCTGGCTTGGCCTCCTGATCTGGCCCGCCCTCATCGCGGGCATCATCCTGGTCGTCGTCTGGGCGGTCGGGGCCGCGGGCCGTGGCGCCGAGGACGAGCCGCTCCGCGAGGTCCGCAGCCGGTTTGCACGCGGCGACATCGACGCCGCCCAGTTCGAGGAGATGCGCCGCGTGCTCGGCGCGTCCGAGCGGCCGCGGACCGGCGCTCGCCTCGGGCTCCTCGGCCTCCTCCTCATCGTCGGTGCGCTCGTGGCCATGATCGCCGGCGCGAGCGGATCGGGCGGCTGGAACTGGGGTTGGGGCGGGATGATGGGACCCGGCGGAATGATGGGGCCGGGCGGAATGATGGGCATCGGGGCCGGGCCGACCGCCCCGGCCGGGACCTCGGTCCGGATGGCCGGCACGCGGTTCCAGCCTTCGACTCTGACGGTCCGCGCGGACGAGAGCGTCCCGCTGGTTCTATGACGACGCGCTGCCCCACACGGTCTCGGCGACCGACGGGTCGTGGGACTCGGGTAATCTCGCGCCCGGATCTTCGTTCGAATACAGCTTCGATGCCGCCGGCACCTACCGATATCTCTGTCGTTACCATCCGGGAATGGTCGGCACGATTGAGGTCCAGGGACCCTGACTGATTGGGCGCAGGATCACGCACCCGGAGGGAGCGCCGGCGGCATCTCGGAGGCGCGATCGTCGAACAGGGCGGTGGCTCGGGATCGTCAGACAGTGGGTCGACATTCGCCAACGGGCGCCGGGCCGGTCCGACGTTGCTCGGCGGTCGCGGTCAGGCGAGCATGACCCTGTCCGACCGAGCCGCCTAGTCGTGGACCGACGGGGCCCCGCCGCGACCCGGCCTGCAAAACCAAGAAGGGCGCCTACTCGGAAACGGTGATCACGGCCTTCATGCCGCCGGCCATACTTCGGCGGCCCAGCTCCCGGCGGACCGAGGTCAGACGGCC
>CAYMTJ010000075.1:0-11788 GCA_964393345.1 uncultured Anaerolineaceae bacterium
ACGCCCGGTCGACGCGACCCGCTCGACGAGGTCGGCGGCACGGACCGTGCCGCTCGAGGCCTTGATCCGTGCGGACATCGCGGCGAGGCGGGCGGCCAGACCGTCGTCGGCCAGGAGTTCGTCGATAGCGTCGGTGAACTCCTCGTCCCGGAATCCGTAGGTCGAGAGGCGTCGACCGAAGCCGGTCTCATCGACGCGCTGGGCATTGTCGACCTGATCCCAGAACAGCGGCAGCACGATCATCGGCTTGCCGTGGTGGAACGCCTCGGTGACGGTGTTGTTGCCGCCGTGCGTGATCACCAGATCCACCTGGGGCAGGATGGCCGGCTGCGGCAGGAATCCCTCGCCGACCTGGTTGTCGTGAAGCGTGATCTGATCGGCCAGCGGCCCCTTCGACACGATCACGCGATGCTCCGTCGTCGCCAGGAGGTCCACGAGCCGCTGCATCAGCCCCACATCGGCCGAGCCGAGGCTGCCGAGCGAGAGATAGATCAGCGCGCCGTCGCGTTCGCGGAGATGCGCCGGCAGCTCCCAGGTCGTGTCGGCGGCGCGGACGGTCGAATCCAGCCGGTGCCAGGTCGGTCCAAGGGGGCGCACCCGCTCGTAGTCGGCTTCGGCCGGGAACGAGTACAGGTTGAGATACGGGGACTCGGCGATGAACTCCGGCCCCAGGTCGCCGTAGGCGAGGCCGGCCTCACCGTGGTCGCGGCAGAACGCGTCGAAGTCGGACCACATCTCGCCATGCGTCCGCCGCACCTCGTCGAGGAACGCGGGCCACGCGCTCCGGTCCGCGACCGGGTAGCCGGACGAGAACGGCGCGATGGCCGGATCCTTCATCTCCATCGGATTGCACGAGACGATGCGGACCCACGGCCGACCACTGGCCGAGATCGCCGGGAAGGCGACCACGTTGTCCTCGACGATCACGTCGGGCGCGACCTCGTCGAAGATCTCGGCGAGTCGCGGATCCACGTACTTGGCGCCGTCGATGAGTGCCTGCCAGGTGGGTGCGATGAAGTCGCCGAGCTGTTCGATGGTGGGCTTGCGGAAGACGGGCGCCGTGTCGCGGATGAAGTCGATCCAGAACTGACCGGGGATCTCGGGGGTCTCGGGCGGCGAACCGAGCCGCATGAGCCGCTCCTCGAACCCCTTCGCCTCGAGCGTCCCCGCGAACGATTCCTCGACCACGAAGACGACTCGGTGGCCGCGGGCGCGCAGCACCTGGCCGATGCCGACGCAGTTGTTCGTCGGGCCGTAGGCGCCTTCGGGAAAGAAGATGATCGTGCGCGCGTCCGTCACGTGGTCCTCCGCAGGGCGACTCGAGCGACCCGCTGAGCGTACCGCGTCACGAGCCCGCCGCGAGCGCCAGGACGAGGACGGCGGCGGCCGTGACGGCCAGCAATCCGTCGCGCCAGGTCCAGCGCAGATCTCGGTAGTGGGTCATCCGGCCGGAACCGAAGGCCCGGGCGTCCATCGCCAGCGCGAGCCGGTCGCCGTGTCGGATGGCGAGGACCAGGAGACTGACCAGGAGGCGCGGGTGCCACGACCAGCGCAAGCCGCGGATCCGCCGCGCCTGGCGCAGCGTGGTGAGGTCCTCGGCGAACCTCGGGATGGCCTGATATGCCGCCAGCGCGCCGTACGCGAACCGCGGCGAGACGCGACCCTGCCGGACGAGCGAGTCCGCGAGCCGTGTGGCATCGGTCGTCAGGGTGAAGACCGCGCCAACGGAGGCGATCGCAACGACCCGCGACGCCAGCGCCAGGCCGGCCCGCGCGGCCTCCTCGGTGATGCGGATCGGCCCGAGTCGAACCAGCGTGATCGCGGTGAGATCCCCGTTCGTCATCGAGTACAGCGCGTTGAAGGTCCCGATTCCGATCGCCGCGAGCAGCAGTGGCGCCAGCGAGCGGACCAGCGCGCGCCACGGAACATGGCCGAGGACGAGGCCCGCCGCGAGCGACGCTCCGATCAGGATGAGCGGCGGCCCGAACGACAGCGTCAGCGCGAGCCCCACGAGCCAGCCGATCGCGACCCCGAGCTTGACGATCGGGCTGGTCCGGCCGAGCGGGCTGTCGAGCTGGGCATCCGTCAGCTCGAGGCGGTCGAACGTCATCACGCGGACTCGTCCGCGGTGACGCGTCCGGCGGTGATCGTGACGACGCGGGTCGCGACGTCCGCGACGAACCGTGGATCGTGGGTGGCGGCGATCAGCGTCGTCCCAGCGTCGAGGTGCTCGTCAAGGATGTCGAGCAGCCCCTGGTAGGTCCGGCGGTCCTGCCCGAAGGTCGGCTCGTCGAGGACGAGGACGGCCGGGTCGTGGACAAGCGCGACCGCGAGGGACAGCCGTCGCGCCTCGCCGCCGGACAGCCGGAACGGGTTGCGGCCACCGAACCGGTCCAAAGGCAACCCGAGCCGATCCATGAGGGCGGTCGCCGCTTCGTGGCGCTCCGGATCGAGCCCGAGCAGGACCTCGTCACGTACGAGGGCAGTCAGGAACTGGCGCTCCGGCTCCTGGAATACGAACGCGGCGCGACGCGAGAGCTCGTCCGCCCTCAGGCGCACCGGGTCGCCGCCGCAGAGCACGATCGACCCGGCGTCCGGACGCAGGAGCCCCACGAGGAGGCGTGCGAGCGTCGACTTGCCGCCGCCGTTGGGTCCGACGAGCGCGACCCGCTCCCCCGCCGCGATCGACAACGACACGTCCATGATCACCGGTTGGTCCTGACCGTATGCGAAGGTGACACCGCGCGCATCGATGAGGGCCGGCGTCGGCTGGGCCGGCTGTGGCCGTGGCCTTGCCCGTCGTCGTCGCGCCATCGATCCATCGACCGCTGCCGGCAGCCAGATCCCGGCATCGTCCATCACCACCGCCGATCGAGCGGCGACCTCGGCCGGCGGCCCGACATCGATCGTGCGCCCGGCGCGATCCAGCGCAAGGACCAGGTCGGCGAGCGGCCACGCTTCCTCGACGCGATGCTCGATGAGGACGATCGTCGTGGAGCGATGCGCGCGGAGCCCGGCGAGGCGTCCGAGGAAGGCGCCCGCCCCCACGGGGTCGAGGTTGGCGGTGGGCTCATCGAGCACCAGCAGACCCGGCATGGCCGCGACGACCCCGGCGAGGGCCAGGCGCTGCTGCTGACCGCCCGACAGCCGCCGGGAACGCCGGCGCTCGAGGCCGTCGAGGCCGACCTCGGCGAGCGCTTCCGGGACCCGCCGCCGCATCGCCTCGACCGGCCAGCCACGCTGTTCGAGGCCGAACGCCACGTCGTCCTCGACCCGCTCCATGACGAGTTGGGCGGTCGGGTCCTGGAACACGATGCCGACCTTCGTCGACACGGACGGGCGGGCCATGGATGCGATGTCGACATCGTCCAGGCGCAGCGATCCCGACACGGTGGCTGGGACGTCGCGTGGGATCAGGCCGGCGATCGCCAGGGCGAGCGTGCTCTTGCCGGACCCGGACGGGCCGACGACGAGCAGCGTCCGACCCGGCGGGAGGTCGAACGACAGACCGTCGAGTGCCGGTCGTTCGGCGCCTCGGTAGGTGATCGTGAGGTCGGTCGCTCGCAGCGCCGCCGGGCCCGTCTGCCCATCGATGGCCCCGGTCCCGTCGATCGTGGTCGTCGTGTCCATCACGGGCGTCGTCGGATCGATCAGTCCGGGAACCCTTCCAGCACCCCGGCGCGCTTGAGCGCCCGATGGAGCGCGACCGAACCCCACGCGACGAGGACGACGGCGGATATCGCCATGAGCAGCCCGCGGATGAGCTGGATCGTCAGGTCCGTTGCCGCGTAGTACAGGACCCAGTCGTGGATCCACGCGGCCGCGGCGCTGGCGACCGCGGCGATCGCGAGGACCGGGAACGACCACACCCGATACAGCGTGAAGGCGAAGACGAGTTCGGCGGCCGCCCCCTGGGCGAAGCCCGACAGGAGGGTGTCGACGCCCCACTGGCTGCCCAGGATGGCCGACACGCCGGCGGCCACCATCTCGGCGAACACGGCCGCGCCGGGCTTGCGGATGATGAGCGGCGCGAGGACCGCGGGCACGAGCCAGATCGCGTACGCGAGGTCCTTGAGCGGCGGGGCGAAGCTGAAGACCACCTCGAGGGGTCCGGCCCACATCGCGTTCCAGGCCCAGAACACCACGCCGAAGGCGACCCCGATGATCGCCCCGACGACGATGTCGCGCGTGCGCCAGCGCGTGTCATCGACCGCGGAGGCGGGTCTGTCGTGCGTCGTCGTCATGGTTCGTGAACCTCCATCGTCCAGGCCAGCAAGAACGCCGTCCTCCGGGTGCCGGGGGACGGCGTCGACGATGACGTTCGGCCTGCTTCCTTCGCCGGTACGAGCCGGATCAGGTTCGGCGGGTCTGTGACCGTAGTCACACTCTCAGCGCGTCAGCGCTCCCCGGAGGCGTATGCGGTTGTGTGACCACCGTACCACGGCGCGGGTCGTGCAACCGCCGCGTCGGACCGGGTCAGACGGCCGTCCGGGTCCGAAGCCAGGCGACGACGTCGTCGACGATCTGCGGCCCCTCGGGTTCGTTGTGCAGTTCGTGGCGGAGCCCGGGGTAGGTCCGGCGCTCCACGCCGGGGGCACCCTGCAGCACGGCCGTCGCCTCGACCGGCACGATCGTGTCGTCCGTGCCATGGATGACCAGGGTCGGCACGCCGAAGCCACGCGATGCGCCGGCCCGGACCCGCGCCTGCTCGATGAGCGCGGCGCGACCGAACCCGGCAAGCGTCACCCGGATCCGGAGCGGATCCGCTTCGTAGCGCGCACCGACGGCCGGGTCGCGCGACAGCGCGGACCCATCGAAGTCGTTCTTGATCGCGAACGTCGGCACCAGCCGACCCAGGACGTGGGCGACGCCCTTCTGCCAGAGCGGCGTCGTCGCGTCGAGCGCCGGCGACGTCAGCACCGCGAGGTCAGGCTTCGGGCGGTCCCCGAGGAGGTAGCCCGCCACGACGAGCCCGCCCAGGGAGTGTCCGTAGAGGACGACCGGGCGTCCCGCCGACGCCGCTCGAGCGGCGGCAAGCCGCTCGGCCAGGTCGTCGTGGAACCGCGACCAGCGGTCGAGGAAGCCCCGCCGACCGCCCGATCCGCCGTTCCCTCGCTGGTCGAAGGCCCAGACGTCGAGTCCGGCGGCCGCCATCCGATCGCCGACGTGCTCGTACCGACCCGAATGCTCGTTGATGCCGTGGACGAGCAGGACCGAAGCCCAGGGCGGACCGGCCCACGCGCCGCCGGCCTCGGTCGTCAGGGCCGGCCAGTGGCGGACGAGGATCCCGGTCCCATCGGCGGTGGTCGCGCGGGTCACGACAGATGGCATCGCGTGAGCCTACGGCACCGGAGCGCCCGATACCATGCGGTCGTGGGTGTCGATGACGGCTGGGTCGAGATCGGCGATCGCGTGTTCGTTCGCCGCTACGCGTTCTACGACCAGAACATCGGCGTGGTCCTCGGTGACGGCGAGGCCCTGGTGATCGATACGCGGTCCACGTATGCCCAGGCGCGAGAGATCGTTGATGACCTGCGCGAGCTGACGCCCTACCCCGCCACCGTGGTCGTCGACACGCACGGTCACTTCGACCATGCCTACGGCAACCGGATCTTCCGCCCCGCGAGGATCTGGGGTCACGCCCGCTGCGTCGACTTCATGGAACGGACCGGCGAAGCGCGCAAGGCCGCCATCGCGCGCGACGAGCCGGATCTGGCGGCCGAACTGGCGGAGATCGAGATCGACCCGCCCGACCGCACGTTCGAGGACGCGACCACGATCGAGGTCGGCGGGCGCCCGGTCGGCCTGCGCTTCCTCGGTCGCGCCCATACCGACCACGACATCGTCATCGACGTCCCTGGCGCCGACGTCCTCTTCGCGGGCGACATCCTTGAGCAGGGCAACGTCCCGTTCTACGGCGATGGGTATCCGCTCGATTGGGTCGACACGGCCGCCGCCCTGGTGTCGCTCGTCACGGGCGTCGTCGTCCCCGGGCACGGCGATCATGCCGGTCGGGCCTTCGCGGAGACGCAGGCGTCATCGATCGCCGCGCTGGCGTCGCTCGCGACCCGCGTCCACGCGGGTGAGCTCGGGATCGACGACGCGGTCGCGGCGCATCCGTTCGCGGACCTGCCGGCCGAGGATGCGCGGCCGGCCTTCGAGCGGGCGCTCGCGCAGCTCCGGGGCGCGATCTAGCGAGCGGTCGTCCCAGGGCCGGTCCCGCGCCACGCTCCACGTGTCTCAAGCTGGGCGGCCGGCGGCGACTGCTCCCATTTGACAGCCAAGGGCCCTCGGGTTCACCATCCGCCATGACTCCAGTGACCCCATCGAATTGGTAGGATAACGGGGATTCAGCCGCGGGAGACAGATGTGCCGACCCTTATCGCGATCGCGATCGCGGGATTCCTCGCCCAGTTCATCGACGGTTCGCTCGGGATGGGCTACGGGGTCACGTCGACGACCCTGCTGCTGACGCTCGGGGTCACCCCTGCCCTGGCATCCGCGTCGGTCCACCTCGCGGAGATCGGGACGTCGGCGGTCTCCGGCGCCTCGCACTGGCGACTCGGCAACGTCAACATGCGGGTGCTCCTGATGCTGGGCGTGCCCGGTGGGGCTGGTGCGTTCCTTGGCGCGATCGTCCTGTCCAATCTGGCCCTGGACGCGGCACGTCCGGCAGTCTCCCTGATCCTGCTGGTTCTCGGCGGCGTGATCGCCCTGCGATTCATCCACGGCCGGCGGGTCGCGGCGGCGCATCGTGCCGGAGGCTCGGAGCCTGCACCGCTCGGCGGGACATCCGTCAGGCGCAAGTGGGCCCTCATCCCGTTGGGTCTGGTCGGCGGATTCCTCGACGCCAGTGGTGGCGGAGGCTGGGGACCGGTCACGACGTCGACCCTCATGGCCGCGAGCCGGATGCAGCCACGCAAGATCATCGGCACCGTCAGTGGCTCCGAGTTCATCGTCGCAGGCGCCGCGAGCATCGGGTTCCTGCTCGCGCTCGGTTCGGCCGGCATCGATCCGGCGATCGTCGCGATGATGCTCCTCGGAGGCGCGATCGCGGCTCCACTCTCGGCATGGCTGGTCAGCCGGATCGACGACCGAGCCCTGGGGACGAGTGTCGGCGGCCTGATCATCGTCCTCAACCTCGATCGCGCGGCGGCGCTGCTCGGCATGGAGCCGGCGGTCGGGCTCTGGCTTCGGGTCGCGGTGATCGCGGTCTCGATCATCGTCGTCGGCGGGCTGCTCCTGCGCTCTCGCCGACGGCGCGCATCCGCGCCCGGCTCGCAGCCCGTCTGACCTGTGTGACCGCCTACACTCGCAGCGTGAGGATCTCCGCACGGGCCGACTACGCGATCAGGGCGATGCTCGAACTCGCCGGCATCGAGACCGATACGGGCGTGCGAGGCGACGCGATCGCCAAGGCTCAGGACATCCCGGCCAAGTACCTCGAGAACCTTCTGGGCGAACTCCGCCGGGCCCGCCTCGTCTCCAGCCAGCGCGGGTCGAACGGCGGCTATCGCCTTGCCCGGCCCGCGTCATCGATCACCCTTGCCGACGTGATCCGGGCGATCGACGGGCCCCTCGCAGGCGTCCGCGATGCTGCGCCGGAGGACGTCGCGTACACGGGAGCGGCCGCTAGCCTGCGGGACGTCTGGATCGCGCTGCGGGCGAACATGCGGGCCGTACTCGAGACCACCACCCTCGCAGATGTCGCGTCGGGCCGATTGCCCCGGCACGTGCGGGCGCTGCTGCGTGACCCATCAGCATGGGTGCGCCGCTGACATCCGATTCCGGACGGCGGTCTCGACGGTCCTATCCGTTCGCGACGATTCGCGTGTTCAGCGGGCGGCGCCGCCACCGACCCTGACGACCCATCGGCCGCGGGCCGCGCCGGCGATGATCGCGTCGAGGGCTTCGGGCAGCGTGTCGAGCGTCACCTCGCGCACATGGCGACCCAGGTCGCGGGGCCGCAGGTCGGTCGCGAGCCGGTCCCAGATCCGTCGGCGTCGGTCGATGGGGACGTTGACCGAGTCCATCCCGAGGAGCGCGACGCCGCGAAGGATGAATGGGAAGACCGTGGTGTCGAGTCTGGGACCACCCGCATTGCCACTGGCGGCGACCGCCCCGCCGATCTTGAGCGTGCGCAGCACGTACGGCAGCGTGGCCGCCCCGACCGCATCCACGGCCCCGGCCCAGCGCTCCGATTCGAGCGGCTTGCCCTCGACGGCGACCTCATCACGGGTCAGGATCCCGGCCGCACCGAGGGAACGCAGACGTTCGGTCTCGTCGGACTTGCCCGTGACGGCCCAGACCTCGTAGCCACGCTCGGCCAGGATCGCGAGCGCCGTGCCGCCGACGCCACCACTCGCGCCGGTGACCAGGACCGGGCCGTCGTCGGGGGTCAGACCACGGTCCTCGAGGGCAGCGACCGACATGCCGGCGGTGAACCCCGCGGTGCCGATGGCCATGGCATCGCGCGGCGTGAGTCCCGGTGCCAGCGGCACGACCCAGCCGGACGGGACGCGCTGATACTCGCCGTAGCCGCCGTGGCGGGATACGCCGAGCTCGTAGCCGTGGGCGAGGACCGTGGATCCCACGGTGATCGTCGGGTCGTCGCTGTGGACCACCTCACCTGCGAGGTCGATGCCGGGGATCAGCGGGCTGATCCGAGCCACGCGGCCGTCGGCGCGAGTGGACAGCCCGTCCTTGTAGTTGACGCTGGACCAGCCGACGCGGATCTCGACCTCGCCCGGGGGGAGGTCCTGCTCCGCGAACTCGCGGACGCCCCGATCGACGGCCGGTGCGCCGTCACGCTCGACCTTCTCGGCGACGAACGCGCGGAACGTGGCAGGGATCGCGGTCATGAGCGACAGGGTACGCGCTCGGCGCCTCGTCTTGGGCAGACGCGGAGCGTGCCGGGCCGGACGTCGCGCTCAGGACTCGGGCGTCGGTTCCGGGTCGGGCGACGGGGTCGGGTCGGGTGACGGCGTCGGATCCTCGGACGGCGTCGGATCGGGCGACGGGGTGGGCGTGGCCGTCGGCGCGGGGGCGTTCTGCTCCCGCCACAGGTACTCGCGCATCGTCAGCCCGGCCTCGTGGATCGACTTCGCGGCCGCCCGCCCCACGTAGCGGTAGTGCCACGGCTCGTACGTGTAACACGTGACCGAGCGTTCGCCCTTGGGGTAGCTCATCACGAATCCGTACTTCCAGGCGTGCTTCTTGAGCCACCTGCCGGCTTTGGTCGTCCCCCAGTCGACGTAGTCCCACGGTGCGGCGCCGCCGACGCTCCGGAAGTCGATCGTCGTCCCGAGCTGGTGCTCGCTGTGCCCCGCGCGGGCACTCTCCCTGATGGCCCGTGTATACCCCTGGATGCGGACCCAGCGGGCGAAGGTGTACTTCTGCGTTTCATAGCTGCGGTACGCGGATTGCACCGCGAACCGCGCGCCGTCCTTGCGGGCGGCCTGCGTCATCGCCTTGAGATCCGCGATGACGGCCTTTCGAACGCGCGCCCCGCCATTGAGGCCGGCCGCCGCGGTCGAGCGCAGGTCCGTGGGGACGTGCTTCGACGACAGCCGGTAGCGAGTGTCGAGCACGGCGCGATGCCAGTCGTCGAGCGTGCGATGCCTGGTCAGGACGTCCGCGACCTTGCAACTCGGCAGGCTGGGCGCCGCCGTCGCGCTCGCCGTCAGCGCGGCGACCAGCACGGCCACGATGGCGAGCGGCAGGAGCCAGGCTCGAACGGCGAGGCGGCGCACGTCGGGCGACGGGGTCATGACCCGTCCGATGCTACCCGTGATGCCCGCTGACGCGCCACTCCCCCGAATGTACCCGTGGTGCGGACGACCAACGTGGGTGCGGACGATCGACGATCTCGTCGGACGATCGACGATCTCGACCGCCGACGGCCGACGGCCGACCTCAGGGTGACGGGGTCGGGGTTTCCTCAGGGGTCGGCGTCGGTGTCGGGGTTTCCTCGGGCGTCGGGGAGGGCGGCGTCGCCGTCGGCTTCGGGGTCGGCTTCTTGGTCGGCTTCGGGGTCGCGGCGGGCTTGCAGCTGCTGACGCCGCTGGACGTCGCCGGCTTCGATGGGCCCTTGGGCACCTGGTAGTCCTCGGCGGGGAGCGTGCCCGTCGGCGTGAACAGGTCCGCCGCCAGCGCCCGGATCCGCTTGAGCACGGGAATCTGGATGGAACCGCGATCGTCGAAACCGGACCGGACGAGCGGGCGGGTGATGACCGCGCGGTAGGTGTCTGTCCGCTTGATCTTGCTCGCCGCCTCGGCGAGGTCCGGGAGGGCCTTGCGCGGGACGTTGGTCTGGACCGTCTGGCCGATGTCCTTGATCAGGCCGATCGGATCCTTGAGGAACCCGCCGTCCTCGATGGCGTCGCGGATGCCCGAGAGGACTTCCTGCTGACGCGCGGCGCGGGTGAAGTCGCTCTCGCCGGAGGCTCGGCGGACTCGCGCGTACGCCAACGCCTGGTTGCCGTTGAGGTGGTGGTGGCCAGCTGAGATGGCGAAGCCGCGTTCATACCCGTACTCGCTGTACTTGGGATCGCAGAAGGCACGCTCCACGTTCACGTCCACGCCGCCGAGGCGGTTCACCACCGACACGAACCCGCCGAGATTGACCGTGGCGTAGTAGGTGATGTCGACCTGGAGCAGGCTGCCGAGACCGTCCATCAGGACGTCGAAGCCGGTCCCGTCCGATCCCGGGAACTGGCCGGGGTTGCGACGCGCGTATGAGACCAGGCCGTTGACCTTGCCACGGAACTTGCGCCCGTCACCGAGCGGGACATCCACCATGTCGCGCGGGATCGAGATCATCGACACCGTGCCGGCCACCGGATCAAGCGACACGACGATCATCGTGTCGGTCAGGTACGTGTTCCGGCCCACGCCGGCATCCACCCCGACGATGAGTCCGGTGATCCGCGGGACGTCCGGCGTCGGACTCGGGGAGAACGAGTCGCTCGCGGACGCGGACGGCGAGGCTGGCTCGAGATAGCTGGGGTCCGGGAACGCCGAACCCGACGGCACGACGGCGATGGGCGTGGGCTCGACGAAGACCTCGTCGGCGGTCTGGCGGGCGACGTCCGTGGCGTATCCCGCGAAGACCTGGGGGGCGATGGCCACGATCAGCAGGAGGCCGATCGGGAGCGCGTCGCGGCGGCCCGGTCTCGGCAGCCCTGGCGCGTTGAGACTCGAACCGATCGCGAGCAGGCGCCAGATCAGCAGCAGGCCCTGGAGGGCGAGCAGGGCCCAGATGACCGTGCTATCGAGCAGCGTCGCCAGGAGCCGCGGGGTGGACGTGGTAGCGACGATGAACGCGGCCGCGGCCACGATCAGAAGGACCGGGGCCATGAACAGCAGCGCGCGGCGCCGACGCCCGACGACCAGGTGGCCGAGTCCGGGCACGACCGCGTCGAGCGCCGCCGGCAGGTAGCGGCGAGTGGGCGCAGCACCGGGACGGTCTTGTTCGCGGTCGCGGTCGAGCGGGGTGTGGCCGTCCTCGTCCCACGACGCGTCGTCGGGGTCGATCTCCGGCTCGAACCCGGGCGGGTCGTACGTCACCGGCGCAGGGTAGCAGCGATGCGGCGAGTGACACGGGCGGACGGTCGACGTGCGGGGGCGATCGCGAGCGGGGGATCCGGCCCTCGGTCAGCTTCCGCTCGCGCGAGGGTTCGTCGTCGGTGCGGTATCATCGCCGCCGCTCCACTGGCGAGTGGCCAAGCGGTAAGGCGCCTGACTCTGGATCAGGAGATCGAAGGTTCGAATCCTTCCTCGCCAGCCA
>CAYMTJ010000076.1:0-8461 GCA_964393345.1 uncultured Anaerolineaceae bacterium
CTGGCCATCGCCCAGCTCGTGGTGGCGGCGCTCGCGATCGCCGGGCTCGTGGCGGTCATCAGTCGCCCCACCGTCTTCGAGGTCCAGCCGCTCGACATGGCACTGCGCAGCCTGCTCGGCTCGACGCTGATCGTGGTCCTGCCGGTCACGATCGTGCTGGGGCTCGCCTTCCCGACCGCGTCCATCCTGCTCCGCGACGAGCGGGGCCACGCGGGCGGCGAATCCGGCTCGCTGCTGGCGGTCAACACGGCCGGCGCGATCCTCGGCAGCCTGCTCATCCCGTTCATCCTGATGCCGCTGGTCGGCTCGCCCATGGTCATCGTCCTGCTGGCCGCGGCCAACGTCGCGATGGGCGTCGGGCTCGCGCTCGTCGTCACCCCACGCCGGCCGGCCGCCTTCGTGGCGGCCGCCGTCGTGGTCGCGCTCATCGCCGGTTCGGTCCTGCGGGCCGGGACGATCAGCCAGCCCACCGAAGCGCGGATCCGCGCGCTCGACGGCGTGCTGTTCGCGTCGGCGGAGGACGAGATCGCCTCCGTCCAGGCCGGTCAGGTCCGGTTCACACCAGAGCTGTGGGTGGCGGGCACGTCCATGACCCTGCTGACGGTCGACGCCAAGCTCATGCCGATCCTCCCGCTCGCGGCGCGCCCGGATGCCGAGCGGGCCCTCGTCGTCGCGTTCGGGATGGGGACCTCGTTCCGGACGGCGCTCATCGCGGGCCTCCGGACCGACGTGATCGAGCTCGTGCCGTCGGTGCCGGACATGTTCGGGTTCTACTACCCCGACGCGGCCGACGTCCTGGCCGACCCGCGTGGCCGGGTCATCATCACCGACGGGCGGAACCACCTCGAGCTGACCACCGAGCGGTTCGACATCATCGTCACGGACCCGCCGCCGCCGATCGAGAGCTCCGGTGCGGCCGTGATCTCGTCGCTCGAGTACTACCAGGCCGGGCACGCCCACCTCGTCCCGGGTGGCGTGATGATGCAGTGGGTGCCCTTCGGTGCCCCGGAGTCCGAGTTCAAGGAGCACATCCGGACCTTCGCCGCCGTCTTCGCGCACGTGACGGTCATCCGCGGACCCGGCGGCTACGGGGCGTACATGCTCGGCTCGGACGACCCGCTCGATGTCGGTGACGAGGCCATCCGCGCCGTCCTGGCGCGGCCGGGTGTGCTCGACGACATCTCGTCCGCGTACGACTCCCCGGTGGACACGGTCGAGGGCTGGCTCGCCGAGATCGACGACCAGCGCTGGCTCGATGGCGATGCCGTCCGCGCGTACGCCGGCGAGGGCCCGCTCATCACCGACGATCGGCCGCGGCCGGAGTACTTCCTCCTCCGCCGCTTCGGCGCCGGGACGCTGCCGTAGGCGTCGCCGGGGGTGGCGGTCGGGGCCCGGACGGTGCCGTTGCGGTCGCAACCACCTTCGGGCGGCCGGTGCTATCCTCGGCCCGATGAGCGCTCCCACCCTCGACGCGGAGCCCGCCTGTCCGGGGACCGTCACGATCGACCCCTCGCAGGCCGGCCGTGAGCCCACCGGGACCAGGCCGCGGGCCGCGTGGCGAGCCGAGCACCGCCCGTTCGACGCCATCGCCGCGGCCACCTGGGACGCGCTCGCCGCCCAGAACCCGTGGGCCACGCCCTTCTCGTCGTGGGCGTTCCACCGGGCCTGGTGGGATGCCTACGGCGACAACGCGCACGATGAGACGCTGGTGATCGTCGCGTCCGACGGGCCGGTCGGCGACCCGGACGCGACGCCGATCGCGATCCTGCCGCTCATGCATCGCCACGAGGTGGAGCCGACCGATGCCGCCACGCGGACGACCATGCGCCATGGGCATCCCGCCGACCTGACCCCGGTCCGCCCCGACGCGACCGCGCTGTTCTTCGGTGCCACGTACCACGCCGACTACGCCACGATCCTGGCCTCGCCGGCGGACCTGCCGGGCGTCTGCCGGGCGTTCGCGGAGCACCTGGTCGGGCGGCCGTCGGCGGACTGGGACGTCCTCGACCTCCGTCGCCTGCGGTGCGGTGATCCGACGGCCGATGCCCTCGCCGCGGCACTGGGCGCGCACGAGGTCGCCGAGGGATGGACGCTCAACGTCGAGCGCGAGGACGTGTGCCCCGTCGTGACGCTCCCGGCGGAGGCGACGATGGACGACTACCTCGCCACGCTCGGGAAGAAGGAGCGCCACGAGATCCGTCGGAAGGTCCGTCGAGCCGAGGCGGTCGGGGCGATCAGCCTCGTCGAATCGGCGGACCCGCGTGCCGACCTCGACATCTTCATCGACCTCCACCAGCGCCGCTGGGGCGATGACGGGCTCTTCCCCGACACGGCCGGCGGGCGGCAGAGCCGGGTCTTCTTCGAGCGCCTCTTCCAGCTGCTCGGCCGAGACGGGCCGTTGCACCTGACGTTCCTGTGCGTGGGTGAGCGGCGGATCGCGGCCGGCGTGCACTTCGAGACACCCGATGGGTACCTCTACTACAACGCCGGCGTGGACCCGGAGGCCCGTGAGCTGTCACCCGGAGTGGTGATGGTCCACGCCTATGTCCAGCGGGCCATCGACGCCGGCGTCCGGCGGATGGACTTCCTGCGCGGCGACGAGCCCTACAAGTACGAGTGGGGTGCCGTCGACGAACCCATCCAGCGGCTGCTTCTGCGACGACGGGTCCTCTGACGATGTCCGCCCCCACCCTCGCCGACCCCTGCGCCGAACCGCTCGATCGCGCCGATCTCAAGGGCGGGCGCATCCGCGTGGTCGAGATCCTCGCGACCGGGTCGAACGGTGGCGCCCAGGAGCACCTGTTCGGGCTGCTCACGCGGATCGACACGTCCCGCTACGACGTCTCGGTCGTGGCGCTGTCGGCGGGGAGTGCCGTCCGCAAGCTCGTGCGGGCCGGCTTCAGCGTCCTCGTCATCGATGAGCCGGACGACGCGATCGCCGTCGGCGCGATGGCCGCGCACCTCGCCGAGGTCCGCGCGGACGTCGTCCACGCCCACATGTACCGTGCCGAGACCGTGGGGATGCGCGCCGTCCTCGCCCTGGCCGAGATCGGTCATCGCCGGCCGTACTTCGTCTCCACGATCCACTCGAGCCGCGTCCGCTCGTCCGAGGACCAGCAGCTCCTCCAGGACCTGACCCGGCACATGGACCGGCTGATCGCGGTCTCGAAGGCCATCGAGCACAAGCTCGTCGACGAATTGCGGACGACCGTGCCGGTCAGCCTGATCTACAACGGCGTCGACCTCCAGCGCTACGACCACCAGGAGCCGTGCTGCACCCTCCCCGAGGAGTACGGGATGGAGCCGGGGTCGCAGATCGTCGGCGTGGTGGCGCGACTGGAACCCGAGAAGGGTCACCCGACCCTCCTCGAGG
This sequence comes from uncultured Anaerolineaceae bacterium, assembly GCA_964393345.1. Taxonomy (GTDB): domain Bacteria; phylum Chloroflexota; class Limnocylindria; order Limnocylindrales; family CSP1-4; genus SPCO01. The sequence goes on from CAYMTJ010000076.1 coordinate 3,374, forward strand.
CGTGGCCGACGGTCCTGCGGGCCGTGCCCGACTCCTACCTCCTGATCGTCGGCGAGGGGAGTCGCCGCGACGCGCTCGAAGCGCAGGCGCGCGAGCTGCGGATCGCCCACCGCGTGGTCTTCACGGGTCGGCGCGACGACGTCCCAGCGGTTACGGCGGCCCTCGACGTCGCCGTCCTGCCGTCGTACCGCGAGGCGCAGGGCCTGACGATCCTCGAGGCGATGGCGCTGTCACGACCCGTGGTGGCGTCGGATGTCGGCGGGATCCCCGAGATGATCGAGGACGGCGTGACCGGGCTCCTGGTCCCGCCCCATGACGCGGACGCGCTCGCCGCCGCGATCGTCCGGCTGCTGCGGGACCACCCCCTCGCGGACACGCTCGGACGGGCCGGCCACGATCTGGTCCATGACCGGTTCTGCATCGAGTTGATGGTCCAGGCCGTCGAGTCCATCTACGACGAAGGCGCCCGAACGGTCCGGCCCGCCGAGGTCGCCGCCGCGGGGTAGCCCGCAATTAGGACCATCGGGGCGGTGCCGCGGCGCACCGCCGACGGCTAGCATCCGCGCGTGACGCTGACACGACTCTGGGCGGTCCTGGCCGTGGCGCTGCCGGTCCTGGCCGCGCTCATCGCCAACCTGTCCGCCGTGGATCTCGCGTACCAGCTTCGCGCGGGCGAGCAGATCCTGTCGGGCGGTGGCATCCCGACGGTCGACACGTGGACGTTCACCGCGTCGGGCGAGCCCTGGCTGGATCAGCAGTGGGGCGCGCAGGTGGTCCTGGCCGCGATCTACGAGCTCGGCGGCTGGACGGGCCTGGTCATCCTCCGCGCCGCGTGCATCGGGGTCATCTTCGGGCTCCTGTTCCTCGTCGCCCGACGACGCGGGCTCGACACGCGGCGCGCCGCCTGGCTGACGCTCGGGGCCTTCGTCGTCGCGGCCGTGGCGCTGGGGCTGCGGCCACAGCTGTTCGGCATGGTGCTCTTCGCGCTCGCCCTCGTCCTGGTCACGGGTCGCCGGTCCAACCCGCGCGGGCTGTGGCTCGTTCCCGCGCTGGTCGCTGTCTGGGCGAACGTCCATGGCTCGTTCTTCCTGGGGCCGCTCGTCGTCGCCCTGGCGTGGCTCGAGGACCTCCATGATCGCGACCCGGCCGTCCGGCGCACGCTCGTCGTCGCGCTCGCGAGCGGTGTCGCCGCCTGCCTGACGCCGTCGGGTCCCGCGGTCTGGGCGTACGCGGTGGGTCTGTCGGTGGACCCGCTGATCACCCAACGGATCACGGAGTGGCAGCCGACATCGCTCCGTGACGTGCCGGGGATGCTGTTCTTCGGGTCGGCGCTCCTCGTCGCGATCGTCCTGGCCCGACGCGGCCGCCCGACGCCGTGGCCGACGCTCGCCTGGCTCGGCGTCTTCTTCGCCATCGGCACGTACGCCATCCGCGGGGTCGCGTGGTGGCCGATCGCCGCGGTCGCGGCGATCGCCGGGATCCTCGCCAGACCAGGCGAGGCGACCGAGCCCCGACCCGAGCGGTACGATCCCCCGTTGATCCGCCGACTCAATCTCGCCGTCGTCGCGGCCCTGATCGTCGTCGGTATCGCGCTGCTCCCCGCCTGGCGACCGCTCGACCCAGGCCTCGCCGCGCCGGCGGGTGTCGTCGGCCACGCCCCGTCCGGCATCACGGCGGCGTTGCGGGATCTGGCCCGGCCGGATGACCGTCTGTTCAACCCGCAGCCGTGGGGATCGTGGTTCGAATTCGCCCTGCCCGGACTCCCGGTCGCGATCGATTCGCGCATCGAGGTGTTCCCCGTCGAGGTCTGGGCGGCGTACACCCGCGTCGTGGATGGAGAGGACGGCTGGGAGGAGCAGCTCGACGAGTGGCAGGTCACGATCGTGGTGGCCGCGCTCCCGCGCGGCGCTCCCCTCGCGGACCGACTGGCCGCCGCCGGTTGGCGTGAGGTCCATCGTGATGCCGACGGGATCGTGCTGACCGACCCGGACCGGGCCGCGGCCCCGTGACGGCCACCCTGCGTCGCCTCTGGCTTCGCTACCGCTCGCCGATCCGTGTCGGCATGTCGCTCGTCGGCCTGATCGCGGTCCCGTACATCATCTGGGCGAACCGCGAGATCGACACGATCTTCGGCTTCGACGCCTACACGACGTGGTCCATCGACTTCACGAACCTGTACGGGATCCAGTACCTGGACCTCGGCGCGTTCCGGTACACGCCGGCCTATGCCCAGATCTTCCAGTGGGTCGGTGCCCTGCCGTGGGAGGTCTTCCTCTGGATCTGGGACGGGATCCTGCTGCTGATCCTGTTCAAGTGGGCGCGTGGCTGGACGCTGGCCCTCCTGGCCCTCCCCCCGGTGGCGCTCGAGCTCTATCACGGCAACATCCACGTCTTCATGGCCGCCGCGATGGTGGTGGGGTTCCGCTATCCGATCGCCTGGGTCTTCCCGATGATCTCCAAGGTGACGCCGGGGCTGGCCGTCGTCTGGTTCTTGGGCCGGCGCGACCTCGGCTCCTTCGCGATCGCGGTCGGCTCGACCGGGATCATCTGCGTGATCTCATTCCTGATCGCGCCGCAGTACTGGTTCGACTGGGTAGCCACGATGCGGGACGCCGTCGGGTTCCGCCCGGAGACCCCGTACCCGGTCGACATCCCGTTCCACATCCGTGCCGCGGCCGCGGTCGCGCTGGCCCTGTGGGGCGGGGCGACGAACCGGCGCTGGACCGTGCCGGTCGCAGGGATGCTCGCGCTCCCGATCATCTGGTGGCACGGATTCGCGATGCTGCTGGGCGTGATCCCGTTGCTGCGTCAGACCCGGACCGAGGACCAGTACCGCTCCGCCGAGCCGTCGACCTCGCCGAACTCGGCGATCGCCCGCCCGTAGGCGCGCACGTTGTCGGCCATGGCGCGCGTGCCGTCGAAGAGGCGCTCGAGCTGGCTCTGGTACAGGCTGATGCCCTGGATCTTCCGCTCGAGCTGATCGGTGATGTCGGCGAAGGTCGGCATGATCGAGACACCTTCAGGGAGCCCGTCGAATACGCCAGCTCCGAGGTCCTCCGGTCGACGGAAGTCCGTCCACCACGCATACGGGAAGTCCTCGTAGAACGTGACGATCCCCGCGTACTCCGGCCCGGGCATCACCCAGCGACGGCCCTCCTGGAGCAGCCGGATGCCGACGTCCCGGCAGAGCTGGTGGTCCACATGCCCGCCGACGCCCAGCGGCAGATACACCTTCTGCGGTTCCAGTCGGGCGATCTCGCGGCTCAGAAGCTCGTACGGTGCCTGATCGTCGGCCCGCGGCGCGCCAAGCAGCTGCTCGTCGCCTTCGTACCCACGAAACACGGCATCCGGCAGATCGAGGAACACGATCGACGCTTCCGCGAAGTAGGCGAACCGCTCGTCCTCCACGCGCCGTCGCGCCATCAGCTCGCCCGCCGCCGCCGCCTCCATGACCTCGTCCGTGAACACCGCTCCCTGGGTCGGGAGGTCATCGATGACGGCCTGCTCGGCGATCGACTCATTGCGGATGCTGGCCCGGCGATACCACGACGACCGTTGCCAGAAGCGCTTCGCGGCGGCGTCGGCGTCGGTCTGCGTGGCATCGAGCCGGTCATCATCAGCGGCCCATGACGGGACCAGCGCGGCCGTCGGCCAGTCGGCGAGGATGTCGCTGCGATTGAAGGCCTCGGTGGCCGGCCACATCGTCTTGGACCCAAAACCCAGCGCCTCGCGCTGGTAGGGGGAGAGCCCGTCGGTCGCACCGTCCCCCGAGAAGACGGTCAGGATCGTGACGTTCTGACCCAGCTCCCGCAGGCTGGCGATCAGGCCGCCGCACGAAAGCGCGACGTCATCAGGGTGCGGCGCGACGAAGACATGGGTCATGGCCGGCCGAGTATACCGAGCCGGCTCCGTCGAACGCCGACCGTCGTGACAGGCCGGCGGTCACGCGTCGTCCGAGGCAAAGCCCTCGGTCCCGATGAGCGGGACGAAGACACAGGCGACGTCGGAGACCTCGTCCCACGTGTCACCGCGTCGGGTGACGACCATCAGCAGCTGCCGATCGCGCGGGCCGACCGGGATGACGAGCCGGGCGCCATCCCGGAGTTGTTCACGGAGCGCGTCGGGGATGTGCGGGGCCCCGGCCGTCACGATGATCCCGTCCCAGGGCGCTTCGTCGGGAAGGCCGATCGTGCCATCGCCCACGCGCACGTCGACCACAGCGCCGTATCCGAGCGAAGCGAGACGTGCGCGCGCGTCGGCCGCCAGCGGCCTCAATCGCTCCACCGACGTGACCAGGCACCCGAGTTCTGCCAGGACCGCCGCCTGATAGCCGGACCCGGTGCCGATCTCGAGGATCCGGTCGCCCGGCTGCGTCGCGAGCAGTTCGGTCATCCGCGCGACCATGAACGGCTGGCTGATCGTCTGCCCGCCGTCGATCGGGAGCGCGACATCGTCGTAGGCACGTCGGCTCTCGCCGGCGCTGACGAAGCGGTCTCGCGGGACGACGGACATGGCGCGCAGGACTCGCTCGTCGGAGATGCCGTGACCTCGCAGCTGGTCCGCGACCATCCGCGCGCGCTTCCCGACCGATCCCGCGTCCATCGGCCGGTCCCCGGCTACGGCGAGGCCGACGCCGACGGACTGGCCGACGCGGAGGCGCTTGCGGAGGGGCTCGCCGAGGCCGACGCACCGGCGGATGGACTGGCGCCTGCCGACGCAGATGCGCTCGGTGACGAGGACGCGCTTACCGAGGCCGACGCGCTCGCCGAGGGGATGGGCGTGGGGCTCGGCGTCGCCCGGCCGGTGAGCAGGCCGCCGTCACCGAGCAGGATCCCGTTGAGGAAGATCGCCACGAACACGACGACCGTGCCGATCACGAAGACCTTCGAGGCCGTGTCGTTGACGTGGACCGCGAGCTCGGACGGGGTCGGTGCGCGGGCCGGCGTCGGCTGGGCGGCGCCGCGGCGTCGCGACCTCGATGGAGCCACAGCCACGGTGGCATCGCGGTCGTCGTGATCGCGGTCATCGTCCTCGCGGTCGTCGTCCTCGCGGTCGCGCTCGGCCTCGTCTTCGTCTTCGTCCCCGTCC
>CAYMTJ010000076.1:8561-11719 GCA_964393345.1 uncultured Anaerolineaceae bacterium
TCGTCCCCGTCCCCGTCCTCGTCCTCGGGCGCCTCGGGCTCGGACCCCTGATCGGTGTCGGTGTCGGGCTCTTTGGCGTCCGGTTCGTCGGCGTCCGGCTCGTCCTCGGCCTCGTCGGCCTCGGCCTCCGGCTCCGGCTCCGTGTCGGTCACCGGCTCGCTCGTGTCGGCCTCCGGCGCGGCGCCCTCGGCGTCGGCGATCGCCTCGGCCTCGGCCTCGGCCTCGACCGCGTCCAGATCGATCGGCGAGGGCGCGAGGTCGGTCGAGGAGACGGCGTCGGGCTCAGGGATCGGGTCGGTCGGCTCGTCCGGTGCGCCCTCGGGTCGTTCAGTCATCCGCTCGTGTCACCTCTCGCGTGCGCCGCCGTCATGAGGCCACCGGCACGCGGGCGCCAGTGTACCCAACGGTCCTATGCGTCGCGCAGGGCGGGCACGAGCCAGCCGGCCGCGCCGGCGGCGATGGTGACCATCGAGAAGAGGACCAGGACCGTGGCCGCCGGGAGCGCGAGGAGCAGCAGTGCCGCCAGCCCGGACCAGGCGGTCATCGCCCCGAACACCAGGGCGAATCGGAAGCTCACGACCCGGCCCATCAGCCCCGACGGCGTCCGGATCTGGAACATCGCCTGGCTCGGGATGATGAAGGCCATGTTGACGACGCCGAGCCCGAACGCGAACGCCAGCGCGAACGCGAGGTTCGTCGAGACCGCCATGAGGATGGTCGCGATCCCGAAGGCCACATACCCGCCGATGATCATCCGGCCCTTCGCGAATCGCGCCCCGAGGAGGCCGATCACGAACCCTCCGACCAGATTGCCGGCACCGACGCTCGTCTCGATGAACCCGAAGGCCGCCTCCCAGCCCAGGGTCTCGCTCGAGAACACCTGGAGGGCATATGACGCCGTCAAGGCTCCGAGCGCACCGACGGTCCCCTGTGCGACGGCGGCCTGGATCGTGTTGGCGAAGAGGGCTGGATCACCACGCAGGAAGACGAACCCGGCCCGCATCTGCGCGAAGTAGCCGGACGGTTCGGCGTGCGGTCCCAGGGCGTCGTCCTCGACGTGATCCACGCGACGCTTCACGACGAGCGACGCAAGGAGGACGGCGGATGCGAGGTAGGTGGCCGAGTCAAGCCAGAAGGCCAGCGGCAGTGCCGCGCCGATCGCCAAGACGAGCAGACCGGCAACGGCGTACCCGAGGACGTCGGCGACCGTCTCGCCGACCCACATCGCCGAGTTCGCGGTGACGAGGTCGTCGTCACCGACGATCTGCGGAAGGATCGCGACGCGCGCGGGGCGGAAGAAGATCGAGATCGATGTCATGAGGAGAATCAAGGGATACGCGAACAGGACGTTGACGATCACGGCCAGGGGGACCAACAGCACCAGCGCAGCACGCAGGATGTCGCTGACGACGAGCACTTCCTTGCGATCCCAGCGGTCCACGAACGTGCCGGCGAATGGGGACAGGAACAGGCTCGGCAGCGTCGCGACCACGAAGGCCATCGCGGTCGCCGTCACCGAGTCCGTCGCGGTATAGATGATCGCGGCGAGCGCGACCGTGTTCACGCGATCACCGAAGATCGAGATCAGCTGGCCGGCCCACAGCGCCGAGAACGAGCCGTTGAGCGCGAGACGGACGTACGGATGCTGGAGGATCCGCTCGCCGACCGGTGGCGCGACGTCCGGCACCGAGGTCAGCGACGGGGAGGCGAACCGCCCACGCACGCCGCCCAGGACGACGGGCAGTTCCAAGGCCGCGACGCCTCGCAAGGCGGGAACCAGACCCGTCTCCCGGTACCCGGCGGCGCGGTCCCGCGCCTCGGCGGCACCGTCATCGTCGATGTCCGGCGGGACGCGGACGACACTCGCGAACAGGAAGAAGGCGAGACCGGCCATCAGGAACAGGTCACCGATGGAGGCGACGGTCCGGATGAACGGCAGGGGCACCGGGATGATGTCGCCGAGTGGCCCGAGCCGCAGGAGGAAGTCGGCGTCGAGGGTCGGCGGGAGGATGACGTTGAGCGTGGTCGGGACGTCGGACACGCTGAATCCGGCGATGCCGAGACTGGGCGCCCAGATCGGCATATACCCGCCGTTGACCAGGATGGCGAGGGCGTTGGCGAGTGTCCCGACGAACGCGAGGGTCATGCCCGGATAGGTCCGGTTGGCCCACAGCGCGACCAGGAGCAGCCCGAACGCGGCGGCCGTCAGCGGGAGCCGCAGGGTGTTGACCAGGTCGACATCCGCATCGAGCAGCGCGTCGGTCCCGAAGCGGAGGATCAGGGCCGCGAGCAGCAGAGGGACCCACCGAAGGCGCACGGAGGCGAGGTGGGTGATCCGCCCGCCGGCCAGCAGACCGAGGATCAGCCCAAGGGTGATGCCCGTCAGGATCACGGGGACGTCAGTCGGCACTCGGGATCATGTCGCCCGGAATCATGGACTGCCCGCTCGGGCGGCGTGACGCCGGACGGTGAGGTCAGGCTCGGTCGGCCGTCGCGGCAGCCTTGTCGGCCGCCTGGGCGATGAGCGGGATCTGGCGAGGCTCGGGCGTTCGACCCGGATCGGCGACGCCGTCGACGTGATGCGTCCGGACAAACGCATCGACGATCACCGGGTCGAATTGGACGCCCGCGAACTTGCGCAACTCGGCCAGCGCCTGCTCCGATGTCAGCGGTGTCATCCGGTACGGGCGAGCGGCCGTCATGGCCTCGAACGCATCGGCCACATGCAGGACGCGGGCCAGCCTCGGGATCTCGTCACCGATCAGCCGGTCCGGGTAGCCCGAGCCGTTGTACCACTCGTGGTGGTGGCGGATGATCGGGAGTTCGGGGGCCAGTTTGGTGACCGGCGCGATGATCTGGGCCCCAAGGACCGGATGCGCGTTCATGATCATCCGTTCCTGACGATTGAGGCGCTCCTGCTTGTTCAGGACGTTGTCGGGGACGCCGATCTTGCCGACGTCGTGGAGCAGGCCACCCCACTCCAGGGCCTCGAGCTCGGCATCCGACACGCGCAGGACCCGCCCGATGTCGACCGCGATCTCCTTGACCCGATGGCTGTGCCTTGCCGTGTACGGGTCGCGCTTGTCAACGGCTTCGGCGAGCGCCCCGATGGTCTGCGTGAACATGTCCCGCATCTCGACAAAGCGCTGATAGGCAAG
>CAYMTJ010000077.1:0-10879 GCA_964393345.1 uncultured Anaerolineaceae bacterium
CGGCCGTCACGCCGCGACATCACCGAGGCCTACGTCGTGCGCGCGGCGCTCGAGGGCCTCGCGGCCCGGGTCGCGGTCCCGCACCTGTCCGACGCGGACCTCGACGATCTCACGGCGCGGTTCGAGGCCATGCAGGCCGCCGCGAGGGACGGGGACGGGCACGGCGTCGCGGCGGCCGATGCGGGGTTCCATGCCCGCATCGTGGATCTGGCGCACAACGCGACGCTCGCGAAGGTGTGGTCGTCCCTGGAGCCGGTCGCGCGGACCTACCTCACCCTGGTGGCGCCGGGCGCCGATCCGCACTGGTCGGCGGATCTCCATGCGCCGATCCTCGAGGCGCTTCGCGCTCGGGACGCCGAGCTCGTCGTGCTGGCCCTGGAGCATCACTTCGACGAGGTGCGCGACCACATGGCGCGGGTCTGGGCGGACGACCCCGAGCCGGTCATGGCGGACGACCCCGTGCCGGTCCGCGCCGCCCCCGCGGTCGGATGATGCGCGGCTTCGCCTATGCGCGGCCGACCAGCCTGGCCGATGCCGTCGCGCTGATGGCCGAGCACGGGAACGATGCCCGGCCACTGGCCGGCGGGACCGATCTCATCATCCGGATGCGCGACGGGTCGATCGGCCCCCGCGTCGTCGTCGATCTCAAGGGGATCGCCGAGTTCGACGACACGATCGCCGAGGCCGACGATCGCCTCGTCATCGGCGCGCGATGCACGATGACGATGATCGCGGCGCATCCCCGGATCCGGCGGGAGCACCTCGCGCTGGCGGAAGCCGCCGCCGTCGTGGGCTCGGCCCAGATCCGCAACCGTGCGACCCTCGCCGGCAATATCGCCAACGCGTCCCCGGCCGCCGACACCGTGCCGGCGCTGCTGGTCGCGGACGCCGTCGTGATCGCGGCCGGGCCGTCGGGTCGACGCCGCATCCCGATCGACGAGGTGTTCGTGCGCTCCGGGGTCACCACCCTGGCCGACGGGGAACTCATCGCGGCGGTGGAGCTCCCGAGCCCAGCCGGCGCGCGCGGGACGGTGCACGTCCGCCGGACGCGCCGGCGCGGCCATGACCTCGCCTCGGTGACGCTCGCGTGCGCGATCGGGCTCGACGGCGTGACCAGGATCGCCTACGGCAGCGTCGGGCCGCGGCCGTTCCTCGTCCGTGACGAGACGGGCATCCTGGCGGATCCATCCGCGGCCGACGCCGCCAAGCTCGAGCGCCTCGACGCCCTGTTCGTCGACGCGCGTCCGTCCGCGACCTCCATGCGGGCTGGCCCCGACTATCGGCTGGCGATGCTCCGTGTGCTTGGGTCGCGTGCCGTGCGGACCGCGGCGGCCCGCCTGGCGGGCGAGGGCGAACCCGCGTGACGGTCGTGTCGGGCGACCGCCGGATCGACCTCGTCGTGAACGGGCAGTCGCGCTCGCTCGACGTGGCGACGCACCACACCCTGCTCGAGGTCCTGCGCGACGATCTCGGCCTGACCGGCACCAAGGCGTGCTGTCTCGTCGGGGAGTGCGGCGCGTGCACCGTCCTCGTGGACGACGTCAGCGTGGATTCATGCCTCGTGTTCGCCGTCGAGGCGGACGGTGCGAGCGTGACCACGGTCGAGGGGCTCGCCGTCGATGGCCGCCTCCACCCGCTCCAGCAGGCCTTCCTCGACACCGGTGCGGCGCAGTGCGGGTTCTGCATCCCCGGCCAGCTGCTGGCCGCCCGGGCGTTGCTCGCCGACCGGCCGAACCCGACGCGAGCCGAGGCCGAGGAAGGCCTCGCCGGCAACCTGTGCCGCTGTGCCGGGTACGAGCAGATCATCGAGGCCGTGCTCCTGGCCGCCGGTACCGGGTCGGGAGACGCGCCGCGATGACGGTCGTCGGGATCGGCGGGTCGCCGGACCGCGTCGGCGGGCTCGAGCGGGTCACCGGTCAGCAGGCGTACGTGGCCGACATCCACCTCGAAGGCGAACTGCACGTGCGTCTCGTCACGCTCGACCACGCCCGGGCGCGCATCCGGGCGATCGATACGAGCGCGGCGCTGGCCGTCCCGGGCGTGCACGCCGTCCTGACGGCGGCGGACCTGCCCACGCCGATGCCACGCTTCGGGCCGCAGTTCGTCGATCGTCCGGTCATCGCGATCGGCGAGACGCACTACCACGGGGAGCCCGTCGCCGCGGTCGCGGCCGAGACGCTCGACGCCGCCGAGGAGGCGGCACGCATCGTCCGTGTCGACGCGGAGCCGTTGCCGGCGGTCGTCACGCTGGCCGCGGCGCTGGCCGCGGACGCGCCGCTCGTCCAGGATCCATCCCTGCGGCCAGATGATCCGCTGGCCGGGACCAACGTCCTGCGCGAGCACCGCTATGGCTGGGGTGATGTCGACGCGGCGGCGGGAGAGCCCGGTGTGCGGGTCATCGAGGGGACGTATGCCTTCCCGATGGTGACCCAGTTCGCGATCGAACCGCATGCGTTCCTGGCGGCTCCCGACGGTGACGGCATCGCCGTCTGGAGCTCCATCCAGCATCCCTACTGGCTCCAGCGGATCGTGGCCGGGGTGCTGGACCTGCCGCTGGAGCGCGTTCGGATCTTCGCGCCGGACCCAGGCGGCGCGTTCGGCGGGAAGCAGCACGCCAAGTACGAGCCGCTGGTCGCGTTCCTTGCGCGCAGGACGGGTCGACCGGTCCGCCTCGTCCTGTCGCTCGAGGAGACGTTCCAGGCCGTTCGGCGGGGCGCGTCCGAGGTCCACGTCCGGACCGGGTTCCGCCCGGACGGCCGGATCGCGTTTCGCGACATCCGGGCCGACTACCTCATCGGCGCCTACGCGGATATCGCCGACCGGACCGTGGGGAAGGGGAGTTTCACCTCGAACGGGCCGTACCTGGTGCCGGCGGTCCGGATCTTCGCCCGGAGCGTCCTCTCGCACACCACTCCATCGACCGCCTTCCGAGGCTTCGGCAATCCGCAGCAGATCTGGGCCGTGGAGTCGAACCTCAACGACGCGGCCCGGACCCTCGGCATCGACCCGGTGGCGCTGCGCCGGCTCAACCTCGCGAAGCCCGGGGACCCGTTCATCCGCGGCGACACCCCCGCCGACGGCGACTGGCGGGCATCGCTCGACCGTGCGGCCGAGTTGATCGGCTGGGGTGAGCCGGTGCCGGCGGGCCGTGGTCGCGGGATCGCCGTGGGGCTCAAGGCCGGCCCGACGACCGCGCTGTCGAACGCGCGCGTCCATCTCCTCGCCGATGGCACCGCGGTGCTCTACTCCGGGACGTCGGACATGGGACAGGGCGCCCGCACGATCTTCGCCCAGATCGTCGCCGAGGAGCTCGGGACCTCGAACGACTCGATCACGGTGGTCATGGGCGATACCGCCATCGTGCCGTATGACCAGCAGACGTCGGCGAGCCGATCGACCGTCTTCATGGGGCGGGCGATTCGGGACGCGTGTCGCGAGATCCAGGCCCAGGTCCGCGCGATGGCGGCGCGCCTTGCCGGGGTCGCTGAGGCGTCGGTCGTGGTCGAGCGCGGCGTGGTCACGATCGGGGATCGCGAGGAGCCGCTGCGGGACGTGCTGCGGCGCGGACTCGAGCCGCTCGGCGGCGAGGTCGTCGGCGTCGGCCAGGCGCGCAAGGAACCGGATCCGACCCACCCGCTGGGCGGATCGTCGGCGTTCTTCGAGTTCAACGCCACCGCGGTGGAGGTGGAGGTGGATCGCGAGACGGGCGATGTGACGGTGACCCGGCATGTGACGGTGTCCGACGTGGGCACCGCCCTCAATCCGATGCAGGTCCGCGGCCAGGACGAGGGCGCCGCGATCATGGGGCTCGGTCACACACTCATGGAGCGCCTGATCCATGACGAGGAGGGCCGCATCCGCAACCTCGGGGCGATCGACTATCGCATCCCGACGAGCATGGACCTGCCGCTCCGCATGGAGAGCGACGTCATCGCCAACGGCGACGGGCCCGGGCCGTACGGGGCGAAGGGCATGAGCGAAGGCGCGCTGCTGTGTGTCGCGCCCGCGGTCGCCGAGGCGGTCCGCGATGCGACCGGGGCCGACATCCGGGACCTGCCACTCAGCCCGGAGCGGGTCTGGCGCGCGCTTCGGGACCTTGGCGACGCATCGACGACATTGACCTACACCCTCGCCCTCGACGCCGCGCATGGCCTCGACCCTGACGGCGCACGGGCGCTCCTCGGCGGCAAGGCCGCCAACCTTGGCGTCATGGCCCGCGAGCTCGGGCTGCCGGTCCCGCCCGGGTTCGTGCTGACCACCGAGACGTGCCGAGCGTTCCGCGCCGGTGGCTGGCCCGACGGGCTCGATGCCGAGCTGCGGGCGCGCATGGCGGAGGTCGAGGCGGCCGTCGGCCGTCGGTTCGGCGACCCGGTGGACCCGCTCCTCGTGAGCGTCCGCTCGGGCGCTCCGGTCTCGATGCCCGGGATGATGGACACGATCCTGGACCTGGGCCTCAACGACGAGACGGCGGCCGGGCTCGCCCGCGCGGCCGGTGACGAGGCGTTCGCTCGACGCTGTCACGAGCGGTTCGTCTCGAGCTTCTGCTCGATCGTGGGCGTCGACGAGGTCCCCGCCGACCCGTGGGCCCAACTGCGGCTCGCGATCGACGCGGTCTTTCGTTCGTGGGACGGCGCCCGCGCCCGCGCCTATCGGACGCGCGAAGGGATCCCCGACGATCTCGGGACCGCGGTCACGATCCAGGCCATGGTCTTCGGGAACCGAGGCGGCACGTCCGCGACCGGTGTCCTGTTCACGCGCGACCCTGCCACCGGCGCGCCGGGTCTGTACGGCGACGTGTTGTTCGATGCCCAGGGTGAGGACGTCGTGGCGGGGACGCATGCCACCGAACCCCTTGCCGCGCTCGACGAGCGATTGCCGGCGGTCGCGGCCGAGCTGCGAGCGCACGCCGCCCGGCTCGAGCGCCACTATCGCGACCTGTGCGACATCGAGTTCACGATCGAGACCGCTCGCCTGTGGCTGCTCCAGGTGCGGGTCGGGAAGCGGAGCCCGCAGGCCGCGCTCCGGATCGCGCGCGACCTGGCCCTGGACGAGGCGTTCCCGTTGTCCCGCGCCGAGGCGGTCGCCCGGGTCGCGGCGCTCCTCGCCGATCCGCCGCGGGTCTCGACGCCGCTCGATGCCGCGCCGCCGCTGACCCGCGGGCTGCCCGCATCCCCCGGGATCGCGAGCGGCGAGATCGTCACCAAGCCCGACACGGCCGTCGCGACCGCGGACGCCGGCCGGCCGGCGATCCTGGTCCGAACCGACACCTCCCCCGACGACGTCCACGGGATGGCCCGGGCGGCCGGCATCCTCACCGCGCGCGGGGGTCTGGCCAGCCACGCCGCGGTCGTGGCACGGGGGTGGGGGATCCCCGCGGTCGTCGGGGCGTCCGAGATCGAGGTCCGCGACGGCGAGGTCGTCGTCGGCGGCCGGGTGCTCCGCGCGGGCGACACGATCACGATCGACGGCTCGACCGGCGAGGTCTTCGACGGCGCGGTCGAGGGCTCACTGGAAGTGGCGCCCGAGGCGCGCGAGCTGCAGGCCTGGGCCGCCGAACTCGGGATCCCGATCGGGCGTGATGCCGAGCCGCCACCGTCCACCGGACCGCCTGGCGGGGGGTCCATCGGTGTCGACGACGTGATCCGCTCCATCGCCATCAAGGGGTTCGCCACGACCGACGGCATCGCCGACGCGCTCGGATCCACGCCCCAGGTCGCAGGATCGATCATCGAGTCCCTGCTGGACGACGGGGCGGTGGCGTCGGCGGCGGGCGCGTACCGGCTCACCGACGCGGGCTCCGCGCGCGCGGCGGACCTCCTCGCGGCCGATCGCGACGCCTGGGGCGCCGATGTAGCCGCGGGTGCCCTCGACTCGTTTCTCGCCCTCGATCACCGCCTGAAGGCGACCGTGACCGCCTGGCAGATGCGCGACGGACCGGACGGCCCCGTCGTCAACGACCACGCCGACGACAGGTACGACCGTGGCGTGCTCGGGCGGCTCGAGGACCTCCACGCCGAGGCGGCCGAGTGGCTTGCCCCGCTCGAGGCGAGCCTGCCCCGCTTGTGCACCTACGGCCGACGGCTCGGCCGCGCGCTCGACGCGAGCGTGGGTGGCGACGGCCGCTACGTCGCGTCGCCACGCGTCGACAGCTACCACGGGATCTGGTTCGAACTGCACGAGGACCTGATCCGCCTCGCCGGTCGGACGCGCGAGGACGAGGCGGCCGCCGGGCGCGCCTGAGACCGGGCGTCGCCAGCCTCACGCCGGCGGCAACGGCTGGAGCTCGAAGACGGGGATGTGGCGCGCCGCAGCCATCGGATCCGACAGGACGTCCGGCGCCGCGAGTCGAAGCAGCAGCCCGGTCCCGAGGCGCCACACGAGCGGCAGGTCGCGGCGGAACGCGACGACCGTCTCACCGAAGAAGCGGCCGGCCTCGGCTTCCGGCAGCTCGCGCGCCGTCACCGGCTCGGCACGCCCGTCAAGCCGGACCTCGGCCTCGCCGGCCGCCCGCAGGTTGCGCACCCAGTTGACGTCCCCGAACGTGCCGACCACCCAGCGTCGCCCGCCGATGTCCACGACCGCCACCGGAACCGTTCGTGGCAGACCGCTGGTTCGCCCGCGCACGGTCAGCAGCAGGTTCGGGCCCATCGGCATCCCGAGCCGCAGCAACCGGCTCACGATCGGGCGGGAATGGCGGATGAGCGCGGGTGCCTGGGTCATCGTGGTCTCCTCGGTCACGTCGTCGTGGGTTGCGTTCGTCATCGGGTTGACGGAACGTGGGACGAGACGTGACCGATGGACGATGTGACCGACCGACCGATCGACGACGCCGACTGGCTCGCCCGGCGATTCGAGGACGACCGCCCCCATCTCCGGGCGGTGGCCTACCGGATGCTGGGCTCGATGACCGAGGCCGACGACGTCGTCCAGGACGCCTGGCTCCGGCTCCGCCGCTCGGACACGACGACGGTCGTCAACCTGCGCGGGTGGCTCACGACGGTGGTCGCCCGGCTCTGCCTCGACGCGCTGCGGTCCCGGCGATCGCGCCGCGAGGAGCCACTCGAGGTCCATGTCCCGGAGCCCGTCGTCGCGGGCCCCGAGACCGACGATCCGGAGCAGCAGGCCATGCTCGCCGAATCGGTGGGGCTCGCGCTGCTGGTGGTACTCGAGACCCTCACGCCCGCCGAGCGGCTCGCCTTCGTCCTCCACGACACCTTCGCCGTGCCGTTCGACGAGATCGCCCCGATCGTCGGCCGCTCGCCGACGACGACGCGCCAGCTGGCGAGCCGGGCACGGCGTCGCGTTCGGGGGGCGGCCGGCATCACGTCGAGCGTGGTGGACCACCGCCGCCAGCGCGAGGTCGTGGACGCGTTCCTCGCCGCCTCGCGAGCCGGCGATTTCGAAGCGCTCCTGCGGGTCCTCGACCCGGACGTCGTCATCCGCTCCGACGGCGGTCCTCTTCATCGCGGTCTGTCCGGGGAGGTCCGCGGGGCGCCGGCCGTGCTCGCCGAAGCCGCGCGGTTCCGCGTCCTCGCGCAGGGGGCCAGCGCGGCGCTCGTCAACGGCACGGCGGGCCTGGTCGTGTTCGCCGACGAGCGACCGTTCGCCGTCCTCGGCTTCGCCTTCGGCGGGGATCGGATCATCGCGATCGACATCCTCGCGGACCCGGATCGGCTGGCCAGGCTCGATCTCGCCCGCTTCCGCTGATCCGTCCGTGCGCCAGGGATTCAGCGGCCCTTGGCGTACCCGATGGCGGTGAGCTTGTCCCAGAGCGTGCCCGCGTTGTTGTTCTGGATGTGATCCATCATGTACGCCTGACCCACGTCCACCGGCCCGAAGGCGTCGTCAAAGCGCACCCGAGCGATCGTCTCGTCGCGTGACCAGCCCCGCGCGACCGCGTCGGCGATGGCCGCCTTCCACTGGAGCAGCACGGACCGCTGTGTGTCGACATAGGCGAGGGTCTGGACCGGGCCGTGGCCGGGGATCAGGTGGTCCACGTCGAGGGTGCGGATCCGCTCCAGCGCCTCGAGCCACTCGTCCACGTCCGAGGTCATCAGCCACGTCTGGCACTCGCTGAAGATGGAGTCGCCGGTGAAGACCGCGCGTTCCTCGGGGACGTGGATCGCGAGTTGCCCCGGCGTGTGCCCCGGCGTGTGGAGCAGGTGGAACGTGTGGTCCCCGACCCGCAGCGTCAGGTCCCCGGTGAAGACCACCGTGCCCTTGTTCGGGTCCTGGTAGTAGAGGTCGCGGTCGGGGAGGAGCGGCGCGGCGTCCGGATCGTCGGTCGGGATCGCCTCGAGCGCGTAGGCGAACGGATCGAGCGCCGCGTTCGGATCCATGAAGTTGTCGTACAGGCCCTGGTGGTTGACGACCGGGACGCCCTTGTACCAGTAGTTCCCGAAGATGTGGTCGACGTGATGCTCGGTGTTGATCAGATAGCGGATCGGGCCGTGAGCCTCGGCCGCCGCGCGCATCGCCACGGCGCGCGTGGGCAGCTGCGGCGTATCGATGCAGACGACGCCATCCGCCGTCGTCACGAAGCTCGGGTTGCAGCCGCGCAGCTTCGTCGTGGTGAAGATGTTCGCCGTGACCCGTTCGAGCTCGATCGCCGCGGACGACATGCCGGCGTCTCCCCGGCTACTGGGTCGCCGTGAGACCGCCATCGATCCCGAGGATCTGGCCGGTCACGAACGACGCCGCGTCGGAGCACAGGAAGATCGCCGGGCCCACGAGATCGCGCGTCTCGCCGACCCGTCCGAGCGGGATGCGGTTGACGATCGCGGCCTTGAACGCGGGATCCTCCAGGAGGGTCGCGACCTGCGGCGTGTCCACGAACGTCGGCATGATCGCGTTCACGTGGATGCCGTACTGCGCCCACTCGGTGGCCCACTGGCGGGTCAGCGAGCTGATCGCCCCCTTGGCGGCGACGTAGGCGGAATACCCGGCGTTGATGCCGAGGTTGGCGCGGACCGACGAGAGATTGAGGATCCGCCCGCCGTCGCCCTGGGCGATCATCTGCGCGGCGGCGACCTGCGTCGGGACGACCGTGCTCCGGACGTTGAGTTCCATGATCCAGTCCCATCGGTCGCGGGGATAGGCCTCGGCCGGGTGGAGCGCCTTGCCGGCGCCACCGCCGACCGCATTGACGAGGATGTCGACCCGCCCGAAGCGTTCGACCGTCTGACCGACCGCGTGCTCGGCATCCGCCTCATCGGTCACGTCGGCCGTGATCGCCAGCCCGTCCGACCCGGCCGCGCGGACGCGCTCGACCGTCGCTTCGCACGTCTCGGCCGTTCGGCCGGCGACCGCGACGCGTGCCCCGGCGCCCGCGAGGGCCTCCGCGAGAGCCGACCCGATGGCGCCACCGCCTCCCGTGACGAGGGCGACCCGGCCGTCGAGCCGGAAGAGGTCGAGCTGGCTCATGGACGTCCCTTCGTGCGCACGATCCCGGCGGCGGCCGGCGAGATCCGGTGCCCGCCGAGATCGATCCGGACGCCGGGATCAGCGATCCACATCATCGATGATCGAGGATAGCCGGGTCCTGATCGATGCGTCAAAGACACGGCGGGTGAGCAGGGACGGCGGCGACCGGGGTACGATAGTAAACGGTTACTGGACCCTGATCCCCCCGACGACGGAGCGTGCCATGGCGCTGAACCTGGACGGTCTGATCCCCGCCACCGTGCTGCCGATGGATGCCGATGGCCGCATCGACGAGCCCGCCCTGCGGTCGTACATCGGGTGGGTCGTCGCCCAGGGCCCGGTGGCCCTCGCGATCAACGTGGACACCGGCGAGGGGCCCCATCTCACGCACGACGAGAAGGTACGGATCCTGCGGATCGTCCGCGACGTGACGGACGTGCCGATCGTCGCCGGGCTCGCCGGCCCTTCCACCGAGGCCGCGGTTCGCCAGGCGCAGGACTTCCGATCGGCCGGTGCGGACGCCCTGCTCGTCTTCCCGATCCCGGCGTACCTGAGCCAGCCACTCGATCCGCGCGTGCCGGTCGCCTACCACGAGGCCATCGCGGACGTCGGGTTGCCGCTGATCCTGTTCCAGCTCCAGCCGGCGCTCGCCGGTGTCAACTTCGAGACCGAGACGCTCGAGGCGATGGCGTCGGTGGACGGCGTCGTGGCCATCAAGGAGGCGTCGTTCGACGCCCGCCGGTTCGTCGACACCGCCCGGCTCCTCGAGCAGCTGCCGCGCCGCATCACGCTGCTGACCGGCAACGACAATTTCATCCTCGAGTCGTTCCTGCTGGGCGCCACCGGCGCGCTCATCGGGTTCGGTGCCGTCATGACCCGCGAGCAGGTCGACATGATCGCCGCCTGGCAGGCGGGCGACACCGAGACCGCGATGGCGCTCGGCCGCCGCGTCCAGCGCCTCGCCGACGTCGTCTTCGCCGCCCCGGTCGGCGACTACCGGGTGCGGCTCAAGGAGTGCCTCCGGATCCTCGGCGTCCTCGAGAACGCCACGGTCCGTCGTCCGCTGCTGCCGATCGACGACGACGAGCGTGCCTTCCTCGCGAGCGTCCTCGCCGAGGTCGGGCTCCGGCCCGAGATCTCGGCGGCGCCGGTCGCCGCCCGATGAGCGCCGAACCGGCGGACGTCCTCGTCATCGGGGCCGGCGCGTCCGGCGGGGTCGTCGCGCTGCGGCTGGCGCAGGCGGGGTTCAAGGTCGTCTGCCTCGAGCAGGGGGACTGGCTGGACCGGGCGGACTATCCGGGCAACAAGCTCGACTGGGAACTCAAGGCCCGCAAGGACTGGGCGACCAGCCCGAATGTGCGCGGCCTCGCCCAGGACTACCCGATCGTCGAGGACGACACGCCGGTCTCGCCGCTCATGTACAACGCGGTCGGCGGCTCCACGATCATCTTCGCCG
>CAYMTJ010000078.1:0-7096 GCA_964393345.1 uncultured Anaerolineaceae bacterium
GTCGGCGAGTCCGGATGCGGCAAGTCCGTGACGAGCCTGGCGATCACGCGCCTGCTCCCCACCCCGCCGGGGCGCGTGGAGGCCGGCGAGATCCTGCTCGAGGGGCGATCGCTGCTCGATCTGCCCGAGACCGAGATGCGCGAGATCCGCGGCACGGAGATCGCGATGGTCTTCCAGGACCCGCTGACGAGTCTCAACCCGGTCCTGACCATCGGGAACCAGCTCACCGAGGGCCTCGTCGCGCATCAGGGGCTGTCACCCGCCCAAGCGGCGGCGCGCGGGGTGGAGTTGCTTGCCATGGTCGGCATCGCCGACGGCGAGCGCCGCATCCGGGCGTATCCGCACCAGCTCAGCGGCGGGATGCGCCAGCGCGTGATGATCGCGATGGCCCTCTCGCTCAAGCCCAAGCTCCTCATCGCCGACGAGCCGACGACCGCGCTCGACGTGACGATCCAGGCCCAGGTCATCGACCTCATCAAGGAGCTGACGCGCCAGTCCGGCACCGCGGCCCTCCTCATCACCCACGACCTCGGCGTGGTGGCGGACATGACCCAGCGGACGTGCGTCATGTATGCCGGGCGGATCGTGGAGACGGCAACGACCGCTGACCTGTACGCCCGACCTCGGCACCCCTACACGGTGGGGCTCCTGAACTCGATCTCCCGGATCGACCAGGAACCCCGGGAGCTGCGACCCATCGAGGGAGCACCGCCGGACGGGTCGCTGATCGCCCGTGGCTGCCCGTTCGCGCCGCGGTGCGCGTGGCGACTGCCGGTTTGCTGGGAGGACGACCCGACGCTGGTCGCCGAGGATCGGTCGCTCCCGGTCATCTCGACCGGGCCGGACGCGAGCCACCTCAGCGCCTGTCACAACCCCGTGCGACCCGACGAGGTCGAGGCCGGCCGGCCACGGCGCCCCGGGTTCGTGGCGGCGCCCGCCCCGGCCCTTCCGACGACGGTCGCCCCGTGAGCGAACGTGGCGCCGGCGCGCGCCCGACGACCCCCGACTCGCCCGCCCCGGCCGATCGCCCGCTCCTCGAGGTCGAGGACCTGACCGTCCACTTCGATGTCGGCGGACGGTTCGGCTGGCGACGCTCGAAGGACGTGGTCCGCGCGGTCGACGGGGTCAGCCTGTCGCTGCGTCGTGGCCGGACGCTCGGGCTGGTCGGCGAGTCCGGCTCCGGCAAGACCACGACCGGTCGGGCCATCGTCCGGCTCCTGGACCCCACCAGCGGGTCGATCCGCTTCGACGGTCAGGAGATCGCGGACCTGCGCGGTGAATCGTTGCGGCGCCTCCGTCAGCGCTTCCAGATGATCTTCCAGGACCCGTATTCGAGCCTGAACCCGCGGATGACGGTCCGCTCCATCGTCGAGGAGCCGCTCGAGGTGCACGGCATCGGGTCGCGGTCCGAGCGTGCGGAACGGGTGAGCGGCCTGCTCGAACTCGTCGGACTGTCGAGCCGCGCCGCGGACCGTTTTCCGCACGAGTTCAGCGGTGGCCAGCGCCAGCGCATCGGGATCGCCCGCGCGCTCGCGCTCAACCCGGACCTCATCGTGGCCGACGAACCGATCAGTGCCCTTGACGTCTCGATCCGTGCCCAGATCCTCGCGCTGCTCGAGCGCCTCCAGGCCGAATTGCACCTGACCTACGTCGTCGTGGCGCATGACCTCGCGATCGTGCGTCGGATCAGCGACGAGGTCGCCGTGATGTATCTCGGCCGGATCGTGGAGCGCGCGCCGACAGCGGCCGTCTACGCGAGGCCGACCCACCCGTACACGATCGCGCTGCTGTCCGCGGTCCCCATCCCGGACCCGGCCGTCCAGGCCGGCCGGCGCCGGATCATCCTGCGCGGCGAGATCCCGAGTCCGGCCGATCCGCCGCCGGGCTGCCACTTCCATACCCGGTGCTGGCTCTATCAGCGCCTGGGCGAGCCGGAGCGCTGCCGGACCGAGCGACCCGTCCTTGCCATGACCGGCACCGACCATGAGGTGGCGTGCCACTTCGTCGACCGGATCGAGGGCAGCCCCGAACAGCTCCAGGCCCTCGGCCGCCCGTCGGCCCCACCCGTCACGACACCAGGAGGAACCAGCGCGTGAAGATCGGTCTGCTGCTGCCCCAGGGGTACTTCGCCGAGTTCGACGGCTGGACCCCGACGGCCGCCTGGGCGCGCATCCTCGAGATCGCCCGACTCGGCGAGCGGCTCGGCTTCGACTCCCTGTGGACCGGGGAGCACGTGCTCGCGAAATGGGATCCCGAGGGCATGATCCTCGACTGCGTCACGCTCCACACCGCGGTCGCCGCCGCCGTCCCGCGCGTCGACATCGGGTTCGGCGTCATCAACTCCACGTTCCGGAACCCGGCTGTGACGGCCAAGATGGCCTCCACGCTCGACACCATCTCCGGCGGGCGGGTCATCCTCGGACTCGGGTGCGGCTTCAAGGTCAGCGAGGCGTCGGCCTTCGGCGTGCCGTTCCCGGACATGAAGGAGCGGCTCGCGATCCTGGGCGAGCACCTCGAGATCATCAGCCGGATGACGCGCCAGGGCGAGGCCCCGTTCACCTTCGAGGGTGCGCACGCCCGGGTGCAGGATGTCGCGAACAGCCCGAGGACCGGGGGCGGGGATCATGTTCGCCTCGCGATCGGCGGGCACGGCAAGAACGTCACGTTCCGGCTCGCCGCCAAGTACTGCGATGAGATCAACGTGGACGTGCCGCCCGAGGACATGGCCGAGGCGATGGCCGTCCTCGCCGACCGCTGCGACGAGATCGGGCGGGATCCGGCGACGCTGGGCATCACCACCGGCACCAATCCCGCGTGGCCGTACCCGGGCCTCCGCGCGGTGGGACGGCAGCGGTTCATGCGCAAGGAGGACCTGCCGGCGATCATGCCGTACGACTTCGACGCCCTGCTCCCCCGCGCCGACGAGATGGCCCGCTGGGTGGAGCTCGGGATCGGGACGGTCATCTGCGGCGTCCCCGGCATGGCGGACACGGACGAGGGGGTCTACGAGCTGATCGATGACCTGCGGGCGGCCGGCATCGAACTGACGCCGCCCGACGCAGGTGCACGGGCATGAAGATCGGAGCGAGGCGATGACGATGCGCGTGGGCGTGGTGGGCTCGGGGTTCATGGGCCGGACGTGGTCCGAGGTGGCGGCCAACCACGCGACCGGCACGACGCTGGTCGCGGTGGCCGGTGGTCGCCGTGCCGACGCCCTCGCGGCCGACTACGGCGTGCCCTGCGACGCGTCACCCGAGGTCCTCATCGCCCGCGCTGACGTCGACCTGGTCGTCCTGTCGTCGCCGCCCGCGGTCCACATGGCCCAGACGCTCGCGGCGGCCACGGCGGGCAAGCACGTCCTCGTCGAGAAGCCGATGGCCCAGGATGCCGGTGAATCGGCCGCGATGGTCGACGCGTGCCGCGCGGCCGGCGTGCGGCTGTCGGTCGTGTCGCAGCATCGGTTCCGGGACACGCCGGCCGCCGCCCGCAAGCTGATCGCCGACGGGGCGATCGGTGACGTGCGGATGATCCGCCTCACGGGCGCGGAGGTCGGCTGGTGGGACCTCAAGGCGCGCGGCGACGAGTGGAAGCTCGATCCCGCCCAGCAGACCGCCTGGGCCTCGTGGTCCGCCCACGGCTGCGACCTCATCCGCTGGCTGAGCGGCAGCGAGCCGGTCCGCGCCTTCGCCCGGATCACGAACTTCTCGGGCACGCCGCCCGACGTCGGCCAGAGCGCGATGGCGCTCTACGAGATGGCGTCCGGGGCGCTCGTCCAGATCTGGATGACGTACGAGACGCCGAAGCCCGGGCTGGCGTCGAACTGGGAGTTCGTGATCATGGGCTCCGAGGGGATCATCGACCTTGACCCCTACGGCCAGCTGCGCCTCGGCCGCGGGGATGGCTGGGAGGTGGTCGCCGAGATGCCGTCGTTCGACCCGCTCGATGCCAACGACCCCATCCGACTTCGCGCGTACGCTCGCCAGCTCGAGGACCTCGTCGCCGCGGTGCACGGCGGGCACGACCCGCTCGTCAGCGGCGATGAGGGCCGCCGCACCACCGCGATGCTGACCGCCGCCGAGGGATCGGCGCGGAGCGGCGCCGCGATCGAGCTGGAGGTGGACCCGCGATGACGCTCAAGATCGGCGCCCAGATCCTCACCTACGGGGCTTCGTGGGACGACGCCATGACCGCGGGCCGCCTCGTCGATACGCTCGGGTACGACTACCTGTGGGGCCACGACCACCTCTACTCCACCGGCGGCGACCCGTATCAGCCGTTCTTCGAGGGCTGGACCACGCTGATGGCCTGGGCGATGGCGACCGAGCGCGTCCGGCTGGGTCTGCTCGTGGGCGCCAACACGTTCCGCAACCCCGGGGTCGTGGCCAAGATGGCCGCCACCATCGACCACGCGAGCGGCGGACGCTCGATCCTGGGACTTGGCGCGGGCAACGTGGAGTTCGAGAACCTCGCCCATGGCATCGACCCCGGCGACACGCTCGGCCAGCGGATCGACTGGTTCGAGGAGGCGCTGGAGATCGTCCGCGACCTCCTCGCCGGCAAGGAGGTCACCCATCGCAGCGCCAAGTACCAGTTCGACCACGTCCGCCATGCGCCACAGCCGGTCCAGCAGCCGGTCCCGGTGGTCATCGGCGCCGAAGGCGAGAAGCGAGGGCTTCGCCTCGTCGCGCGCCATGCCGACATCTGGCAGTGGTTCGCGGGCACGGACGATGTCGAGCGTTTCAGGCACAAGGACCGTGTCCTTCGCGAGCACTGCGACGCCGAGGGACGCGACCATGCCACGATCGAGCGGATGATCGGCTGCAAGTTCATCCTGCGCTCGTCGGCCGAGGAGGCCGGGGTCGTGGCCGATGCGCTGATCGCGGTCCACAAGTGGCCGCCATCGGTCCGCGACGTCGTCTGGGCGGGGACGCCGCAGCAGGTCGCGGACTGGCTGACGCCGTTCGTGGAGGCGGGCGCCGGATCCTTCAGCCCGCAGATCGGCTGGCCCTACGACCACGAGACGATCGAGCGCCTGGTCTCCGAGGTGAAGCCCCTCGTCGACGCCCGCACCGGCTAGGGCGGGTCGTGCGGACCGTCTCGCTCGATGGCCTCGGTCTGCCGGCCCTGTCCCACGGCCAGTTCCGGATCTTCTTCGCCTCGAACCTGGCGGCCAACGTCGGGATCTTCCTGTTCATGGCGGCGTTCGGCTGGTTCATCCAGGCCGAGACCGGATCCGCGGCGATGGTGGGCCTGGCGTCCGCGATCATGGGGCTGCCGTGGCTCCTGCTGATGCTCCACGCCGGGATGTTCACCGACCGGTTCGGCGCCCGGCGGCTCATCGCGGCCTCGTTCGTGGGCGGCGGGATCTTCATGGGGCTCGTGGCGCTCGTGACGCTGTTCCCGGCGCCCTCGATCCCCGTGGTGCTGGCGTTCGCCTTCCTGACCGGCGTCCTGATGACCGTCGGCGCCCCGGGGACCATCTCGATCGTCGGCGAGCTCGTCCCGCCCGCGGCGGTCTCGAGCGCGGTCAGCCTCACGTTCCTGGTCCTCAATGTGGCCCGCATCATCGGCGGGCTGGGTGCCGGCCTGCTCCTCGCCGACGGCCGCGAGCCGGGCCTCACGATCCTGGTCGGAGCGGTCCTCTTCGCCGGACCCGGACTGCTCGTCTGGCGACTGCGGATCGCGAACCCCAAAGCCGCCAGCCGTTCGATCGGCGGGACCGCCCTCGTTGGCCCGATCGTGGAGGCGGCCGCGCACGCGGCCCGCTACCCGACCCTCGCCGTGATCCTGCTCCTGTCGGCCGGACCGGGTCTGATCGGCCTGCCCTACAACTTCCTCCTGCCCGTCGCGGCCGTGGAGCTCGGGATCGGGCCGGGCGGCCTCGGGTCGCTGCTGGCCGCCGCGGGGCTCGGGGGGCTCATCGCCGGGCTCGCGGCGGAGCCGATCCAGCGCCGCCTCGGTCACGGTCGCTCGATCATGCTCGGCCTGTCGTGCGCCGCCGGCGGGCTGATCGTCTTCGGGTTCGGGCCGCCGCTTCCCGTCTCGATCGCTTCGGTCGGCTTCGTGGGCGGCGGGTTCGTCGTGTATGCGGCCGCGAGCCTGACGCTCGTGCAGGCCCTCGCGCCACCGGCCCTGCGCGGGCGCCTCACGTCGGTGTTCTCGCTCCTCTATTGGGGACTGATGCCCGTCGGCGGGCTGCTTGGCGGCTTCTCCGCCGAGGCGTTCACGGCGCGCACGACGATGCTCGGCGCGGGGGTCATCCTCGTCGTCCTTGGCGTCGCGGCGGCCATCCGACGGCCACAGGTCCTGACGCTCGCGGTGTCGCGCGATGGCCTCAGCATCGCGGGCGATCTCGCAGGGACCGGCGTCCTGACCTCCGCGTTCGGGCCGGTGATCCTCGACGCTCCCCCGGCCGAGGCGGACGCCAGGACCAGCGAAGGCTGACTCAGTCTCGGGCCGCCCGCCGGTGTTCGGGTTCGATGAACCACATCCGGGTCACCACCTCGCCGTCGACCTCGTAGATCGCCAGGGCATCCTCGGCCTCGCTGCCGTCACCATCGGTGAGTCGCTCCCGGTCGACGACAAAGGTTCCGAGCATGACCCGCCCCACGAGGTGGGCATGGACCTGCGGCCGGTCCCGGAAGACCGCCACGTAGCGCTCGCGGAAGGCGTCGATCCCGCGCAGGACCTCGGACCCATCGATGAGATCGATGATGACCACGTCGGCATCGAACAGCGGCAGCAGCGCGTCGAGGTCGTGCGCGTTGAACGCGTCGAGCTGGCGCTGGACGATGTCCTCGGGGGTCGACATGGTGCCCCGGACCCTACCCGCCAGAGGGCGCCGGGTGCAAACGGATCGGTGTCCCGACCGGTGCCGCAGTCTTACAGTGCGGCGGCAACATCCGGTATGGATTGTCGCCACGCTGTACAGTGCGAGCATGGCCCCCGCCCCCCTGCCGAACGCCTGGGATTCGCCGCTTCGCGACCCGCTCCGCTACGTCGCGGACAGCCGCTGGGGGCAGGATGGGCTCCCGCCCGGCGCCTGGTTCGGGCGCGTCTCGGCGGTGGTGCCCGCGCCCGACGGCCGGATCGTGGT
>CAYMTJ010000078.1:7196-10554 GCA_964393345.1 uncultured Anaerolineaceae bacterium
CCTGGTTCGGGCGCGTCTCGGCGGTGGTGCCCGCGCCCGACGGCCGGATCGTGGTCTTCCACCGCGGCCCCGCGATCGCGCCGGTCGTCCTCTTCGACGCCGACGCGAACGCGCTGTCCAGCTGGGATGCCTCGATCGGGCTGCCGCACGGCATGCGCGTGGACCCGGCCGGTCACCTGTGGCTGACCGACTGCGGGCGACACCGAGTCGTCAAGACCACGATCGACGGCGAGGTCCTCCTCGAACTCGGCACGCCCGACGTCAGCGGCACGGACGAGCGCACGTTCAACGCCCCCACCGATGTCGCGTTCGGACCGGACGGCTCGGTCTATGTGTCCGACGGCTACGGCAACTCGCGGGTCGTCCAGTTCGACCCGGATGGCGGGTACGTCCGAACATGGGGCCGACGCGGGAGCGAGCGTGGCGAGTTCGACACCCCGCATTCGGTGGCGGTGGCGCCGGACGGCCGCGTCCTCGTCAGTGATCGACACAACCACCGGATCCAGATCTTCGATCCGAACGGCGAGTGGCTCGATGAGTGGCGCCATCTCGGGGCGACGCAGTGCCTGACGTTCGGGCCACGGGGCGACCTGTGGGCGATGACGCATCGGTCGATCGACGAGATCCTCGCCTTCGACTCGCTCGCCGGACGGCTGCTCAAGCTCGATCCGGACACGGGCGCGGTGATCGGTGGCCTGCCGACCCCGGGACACATGGTGGCCGTGGCCGAGGATGGGCTGCTCTGGATCGGAAGCCTGTCCGGAACCGTCATCCGCTTCAAGCCGGGATGGCTCACCCAGGGTCCCGACGGCGTCCGCGAGGAGTTCTAGCGAGCCCGGATGTCGACGCGACGGCCACTCCGGATCCTGGCGGTCTACGCGCACGTCGCCGATTCCGCTGGTGAGGCGTCCGGGACCATCGCGATCCACGCCGATCTGGGTGACACGATCACCGCCGTGATCTGCACCGACGGCGAACGGCACCACCCGGCGCTGTTCCTCGATGCCGACGAGGCGCCGGGCCGCCCGGCCGACCTCCCGTTCCTCGAGGGATCCATGGCGCAGATCCGGGCGCTGAAGCGACGGGAGGCCCGGCGCGTCGGAGAGATCCTGGGCGTCGACGATATCCGGTTCCTCGGCTGGGACGACGGGCATCTCGAGATCACGCAGGCCGGGATCGACGAGCTGGCCGCGGTCATCCTCGACGTCCGCCCGGACCTGATCCTCTCGCCACTCCCCCACCACGAGATGGGCGGCACGGATCCGCATGCGACGGTCGGTCGACTGACGATGCTCGCCAGGGCGCACGCGGCCGCGAGGATCCGGCAGGTGGATGGCGTGCCCGCGCATCACACACGTGAGCTCCTCTTCTACCCGATGGGTGGGGAGATCGCGGACTCCCGGGATCCGTTCGTCGAGGGCATCGTCTGCGACGTCTGGATCGACACGTCCGCGGTGATCGGGCGGAAGGTCCAGGCGCTCGACCAGATCGTCAGCCAGGGTTATCACGGGTCGGTGGGTCGCAAGATCGTGGAGGCCCGCGATGGTCGCTGGGGGATGCTTGCAGGCACCGCCTACGCCGAGCCCTTCGTGCGCGGCGGCCGCACGTACGACGAGCTGCCCATGACCCCGCGCGTCCTGGCGCAGGTCTACCACCCGACCGACCTGCCCGGGGATCGAGTCAGCGCGCGGGACGTCCCGTCGGCGGTCCCGGTGGATGCCTTCACCTTCCCCGAGGACGGGTAGCCCGATGGCCACCGCCGAGTTCGATCGGCCGGCCGGGCACGCGGCGCTCCCGACGGCCGCGCCCACCGCATTCCCGGAAGCCGGCGAGGACGAGGCGAGCGTCCTCGCCGGGGTGACGGCCCGGCTCGGCGACAACCGGTTCGCGACGGAGCGCGACTTCGGCATCACCTACTCCGGGATGCCGCATCCGATCAGCCAGCGGGTCGAGGCGCTGACCCGCGGCACGTACTTCGTGGAGTGGGCCGAGCACGCAGAAGCCGGCACGCTCTCCCTCGAACGCGAGGCGGTCCGGATGATGGGCTCGCTGCTCGGCGCGCCGGAGGCGGCGGGCGTCATCACGACCGGCGGCACCGAATCGAACATCGCGGCGCTGCGGCTGATGCGCAACCTGGGACGGCGAGCCACGCCCGAGGTCATCGCGCCGGTCACGATGCACTTCTCGTTCCGCCTGGGCGCGGAGCTGCTCGGCATCCGGCTCGTCGAGATCGATGTCGGGGACGACTTCCGGCCACGGATCGAGGACGTCGCGAGGGCCGTCACGGCGGACACGGTCGGGCTGGTCGCCTCGGCACCGGCGGGGAGCTTCGGGCTGCTCGACCCGATCGAGGCGTTCAGCGATCTCGCGGTACGGGCCGGGCTCCCGCTCCATGTCGATGCCGCGTTCGGCGGCTTCATCCTGCCGTTCATGCGCGATCTCGGACACGAGGTCCCGCCGTTCGACTTCGCGCTCCCCGGCGTGACCACGATGATGACCGACGGTCACAAGCTGGGGCTGCTGCCGATCGCGACCGGGTTCTTCCTGGCACGCGACCCCGCGATGTTCGAAGCGATCCCCACCGAGGACACGCTCATCCACACGACCTCCTCGACGAAGCCCGGGAGCCGCGCGGCGAGCGCCTGGGCGACGATGCGGCACCTGGGCCGCGCGGGCTACCGGGCGTCCACCGCGCACGTCCTCGCGCTGCGCGACCGGATCGTCGAGGGCGTCACCGCGATCGACGGCATGACGCTCATCGCCCCGCCGCTGATCACCGTCGTCGGGTTCACCTCGGAGGCGCTGGACCTGGTCGACATCCACGAGCGGATGGCCGACGAGGGCTGGGGCCAGGGCTACGGCGAGATCCGCGACCGGCCGTTCATCCGTCTCTCGATCCACCCGTCACGGACGATGGAGGCCGCGGACGGGTTCGTGGCGGCGTTCGAGCGGGCGGCGCGGGCCGCGAGCGGCGCGCGTCGGTCCTGACGTGCTGTCCCTCGTCGGCTATAGCGACCGGCTGAGCGTCGCGCCGGCGCAGACGATCCGGTTCATGGTCAGCTGCGACCACCCCGAATTCGACGCCCGGCTCGTCCGCCTGATCCACGGCGACGAGAACCCCGCCGGACCGGGCTTCAAGCAGGTCGAGGTCCCGTCGCCGATCGATGGCCGATACCCGGGTCGGCACCAGGACATCCGGAGCGGCTCGTACGTGGAGATCCCGCTCCCGGACGGCGTCGTCGGGCCGGACTTGCGCTTCTCGGTCGCCCTCTGGCCCACGAACCCCGGCGCCGGGGAGCAGGCCATCGCGAGCATCGGGGATCCGGGCGCCGGCACCGGGTTCGCGCTGGTCCTCGCG
>CAYMTJ010000079.1:0-2728 GCA_964393345.1 uncultured Anaerolineaceae bacterium
AGCGGAACCCGAGCGCCTCGGCGAAGGCCAGCGAGGCCGGGAGGTGCGGCGGGACATAGAGCTGGAGGGCATGGCGCCCCCGTTTGCGGACCAGATCGACCGCGGCCGCGACGAGGCGACGCCCGTGCCCGCGTCGACGGTGGGCGGGGTGGACGGTCAGGTCGTCGTGATCAGGCGTGCAGTACCCCACGACCCGGTCATCGTCGACCGCGACGAGCGTGCCCGCGAGATCCGGGACGATCCGGACGAGCTGCCGCTCGATGTCCGCCCTCGTGAACCCCGGGATGGCGTCTTGCGCGAGTGACGCCTCCATGATCGTTCGGATCTCTGGGATGTCACCGACCGCGGCCTCCCGAACCTGGGCGATCACCATGGCTCGGGGACCCGGCGCAGGATCACTCATCCGCCCTTGAGGAGGCCCGCGTCTCGGACAAGGCGGTAGAACGTGGCGAGTTCTATGGAGCCGAAGGCGCGCTTTGGCACCATCTGCAGGATGCCAGCGTCGGTATCGAGGAAGAAGAAGCCGCCGATGTCCCGGATGCGTCGAAACGTCTCCCAGCCACCGTGCGAGTCCGATAGCGGCGTCGCATATCGGATCCCCGTCGCGTCGGCCGTCAGGCGCGTCTCCGCGCGAAAGAGGTCTGGCCGCTTCCTGACCTGCCACCAAACGAACGGGATCAGGAACACCCCGAGGGCCATCAGCGCAGCGAAGACCGCCCAGGACGCCACGACGAACAGGTCTCCGTCGAGGTATCCGAACAGCCCGTTGATCGCCCCGAGGGCGACAAAGACCAGGGTCATCTTCGAGCGCTGCCAGAGGGACATCTGGGCACGGATCAACTCATCGCGCGTGAACGCGAACCTAACGCTCACGGACTCCCCGGTCGATTCGACCGGTATGGCGAGATCGGTCTCCACCGGGACGGCTCTCGCGCGCAACGACGCGACCCACAGCAGGCCGACGATCGACTTGGCATCGCGGATCTCCCCGCGCTCGACGGCGGCCAGGGCATCGGCGAACGGGCGTCGCTCGAGGAGCAGGCGCTCGTCCTCATCGGGACCCAGCCGGTCACCGTCCGCGGGCGAGAGGTCCGTGGCGAGGTACAGCTGCATGAGTTCTTCGGTGAACCCGGGCGCCGTGTAGAACTCGGTCAGGTGCCGCCAGGTCGCGGCGCGCATCCCGGTCTCTTCCTCGAGTTCGCGGCGGGCGGCCCCGTCCGGCGCCTCGATGGCGCCCGACTCGTCCCGATCCAGGGTCCCGGCCGGGATCTCGAGGAGCGTGTCGCCGGTCGCCAGGCGGAACTGCCGGACGAGGAGCACGTGGTCCTCGCCGTCGATGGCCACGATCGCCACGGCCCCCGGGTGCCCGGCGATGTCGCGCTCGGACCGCGAGCCATCGGCGTGCTCCACCGTGTCGACGCGGAACGTCAGGTAGCGGCCCTGATGGACCACGCGCGATGCGACGACGCGTTCCACGAGATCGGCCCCGGAGGGAGGCTCCGGGGCCGACGAGCTCGCTGGCGAGGGTTCGCGGGTCAGCTTGCGACCGCGACGCGATCGACGGCGACCGACGCGCCGGTCTGCGCGTCGAACAGGTGGACCTTGTCGAGCGGCGCCACGAGGTCGACGATGTCGCCCGGACGGACCTTGTGCTCGGATCCGACGATCGCGACCATGTCCTGGCCGGCGGCGTTGAGGTGCAACAGCTCCTCGTTGCCGAGGTACTCGACGACGTCCGCACGAGCACGGAACGGCGCGGCGTTCGCGCTGCCCTCCCCGATGTCGAGGTGCTCGGGCCGGAAGCCCACCACCAGCTCGCGGCCGGTCGTGGGACCGACGGCGTCGCGGAACTGCGGCGGGACCGGGATCGACCAGTCGTCCGCGCCGACGAGCCGGGCGCCATCCGCGAGCTTGACCTCGACGAAGTTCATCGAGGGGCTCCCGATGAACCCGGCCACGAATCGGTTGACCGGCTGGTCGTACAGGACCTGCGGCGTCCCGACCTGCTGCAGGATGCCCTCGTTCATCACCGCGATCCGGGTGCCCATCGTCATCGCCTCGACCTGGTCGTGGGTCACGTACACGACCGTGGTCTTGAGCCGCTGATGGAGGCGGGCGATCTCGGCGCGCGTCTGGACGCGCAGCTTCGCGTCGAGGTTCGAGAGCGGTTCGTCCATCAGGAACACGGCCGGCTCGCGAACGATGGCGCGTCCGAGCGCGACCCGCTGGCGCTGCCCGCCGGAGAGCTCCTTGGGCTTGCGGTCCAGCAGCTGGTCGAGCTGGATCGTCGCGGCGGCTTCCTTGACCCGGCGCTCGATCTCGTCCTTCGGGACCTTGCGCAGCTTCAGCCCGAACGCGAGGTTCTCGCGCACCGACATGTGCGGGTAGAGCGCGTAGCTCTGGAAGACCATCGCGATGTCGCGGTCCTTCGGCGGGACGTCGTTGACCACGCGGTCACCGATCTTGAGTGTCCCGGCGGTGATCTCCTCGAGACCGGCGATCATCCGCAGGCAGGTGGTCTTCCCGCAGCCCGATGGTCCCACCAGGACCATGAATTCGCCGTCCGCGATCTCGAGGCTGATGTCCTTGACGACTTTGACCTCGCCGTAGTTCTTCACGACGTGGTCGAACGTCACGGTCGCCATGTGCGAACCTCCACTCCCGGCCAGCATCGCGGGCCCTTGCATCCAGCCACCGAGGTGGACGTGGACGGGCCCCGTACGTGCGT
>CAYMTJ010000079.1:2828-10130 GCA_964393345.1 uncultured Anaerolineaceae bacterium
CGCCGCCTTCGCGACGCTCCGTGCCGTGATCGGACCACCCGACGGGCTGTTCGCCGTCGCGGGCGGATCCGGGCGGCGGTTCGGTGATGGCCCGATCCACGAGGCGTCGCTCGACGGCTGGCGCGAGACGCTCGAGCTCAACGGGGTCCCGACATTCCTCGCGGCGCGCGAGGCGGTCCGCGCGATGCTCCCGCCCGATGGCCACGGTGGTTCGATCGTGATCGTCACGAGCGTGCTCGCCACCGATCCGGTGCCGGCGCTCTTCGCGACCCATGCCTACGCCGCGATCAAGGGGGCGCAGGAGGCGCTGGTCCGGACGATGGCCGCCACGTACGCCGGTCACAGGATCCGGGTCAATGCCCTCGCCCCTGGTCTGGTCGCCACGCCGATGTCCGCGCGGGCACAGGGCGACGAGGCCACCGCGGCCTATGCCGCGCGCAAGCAGCCGCTCGCGGCCGGGTTCCTGACCGCCGAGTCCGTGGCCGACGTCGCGGCCTTCCTCCTCTCCGACGAGGCGGCCCAGGTGACCGGTCAGCGGATCGCGGTCGATGGCGGCTGGAGCGTCACCGACACCGGCGCCTGACGAAGTTGTCTAGACAGGTTCGCCCGCCGGTGGCATGATGTCGGCATGGACCACCCCCTGACGATCGACGAGCTCACCTACGAGCGCGTCGCCAAGACCATCGATCACTCCCTCCTCCGCCCGGAACTGACGCTCGACGAGGTCCGCGAGGGATGCGCGATCGCGGCCAGCTATCACGTGGCCTCGGTCTGCGCCAGGCCCGCGGATGTGGCCCTCTGCGCGGAGTCGCTCGCCGGCTCGGACGTGGCCGTCGGGACGGTCATCGGGTTCCCGCACGGATCGTCCACAACCGCCACCAAGGTCTTCGAGACCGAGCGCGCGATCGCCGACGGTGCCACGGAGCTCGATATGGTCATCAACATCGGCTGGCTCCGATCGGGGCTCGACGACCGGGTCGAAGCCGACATCCGTGCCGTCGTCGACGCCGCCGGCGGTCGGATCGTGAAGGTCATCCTCGAGAACGCGTACCTGACCAAGGACGAGATCGTTCGCGGTTCGCAGGCCGTGGAGCGCGCCGGTGCCCAGTACGTCAAGACCTCGACCGGGTTCGCCCCGAGCGGCGCGACGATCGACGACCTCAAGCTGATGCGCGCCAGCGTCTCGCCCCGGGTCAAGGTCAAGGCCGCCGGGGGTGTGCGGACCCTCGACCAGCTGATCGAGGTCATGGCGGTGGGGACCGATCGGGCCGGCGCGACGAAGACCGCCGAGATGCTCGATGAGTTCGTGGCGCGCAAGGCCGCCGCGCAGGCCGCGGCCGGCGGCTGACCACCGAGCCTGGCGAGGCCGTCGGCCGCCGGTAGCCGCTTCCGGCTAGAGACGCTCGGCACCCGCCACGGCCGCGCCGATGGCGCCCGCGATCGGGCCGAGCTCGGCGGGGACCAGCGACATCCCACGGGCATCGGGCACGAACGGCGTTCGCCTGGCGACCGCCGCGCGGAGCGGCGTCATGATCGTCTCGCCGGCCTCGGCGATCCCTCCGCCGATCACCACGCGATCGGGGACGAGCACGGTGACGATGTTGCCGATCGCGATCGCGAGGGCGTCGATCGCCGTGTCGATCGCGGCCTGGCAGCGTGGATCCCCGGCCGCCGCGCCGGCCATGACGTCCTCCACGGTCTCGACGCCCGCGGCCCGGGTCATGGCGCCGGCCTGCGCGAAGACCTCGGCGCACCCGCGATTGCCGCAGCCACAGACCGGGCCGTCTGGCTGCACCGTCTGGTGGCCGATCTCGCCGGCGGTGCCCGTGGCCCCGAGGTGCAGCCTTCCCTCGATGATCAGCCCACCCCCGATCCCGGTCCCGAGCGTGAGCATCGCCATCGTGGCGGCCCCGCGTCCGGCCCCGAGTCGCGACTCGGCCAGCGTGTGCGCCCGCGCGTCGTTGATGAACGCGACTGGTTGCCCGAGCCCCGCGGCGATCCGGTCACGGAGCGGGTAGCCGCCCCACGGTCCCGGGAAGTTCGGGAACAGCGTGATCGTCCCGGCGGACCGGTCGAACAGGCCCGGGACGCCGACACCCACCGTCTCGAACGGCCCGTCCCGGTCGGCCGCCGCCAGACCGGCTGCCACGATCGCTTCGGCGACCCCGTGGGGCCCGCGCTCCGCGTGGGTGCGGACCGAGTCGCTCGCGATCAGGTGGGGGACCGCCTCCGGTGTGTCGGGGCGCTCGAGGACGGCCACCTTGATGTTCGTCCCGCCCAGGTCGAGGCCGAGGTGTCGGATCGCGCTCATGACACCTCCGCGTCCTCGCCGCGCTGCAGGACCGCCTCGAACTCGTAGCGCTCGGCGGCGTAGAGGGTCTCCGTGTGCTCGATCGGGACACCGTCCTGGTCGTCGATCGTCCGCCGCTCGCTGAGCACGACGCCGTCCGGGTCCAGGCCGAGCAGCCGCCGCTCGATGTCGGTCGCCCGTCGCGCCGACACGCGCGCCTGCGCTCGCGACGGGATCCGTCCGAGCCGCTCGAAGGCTTCGTGGAGCGAGCCCCCCTCGAGGTCGTCCTCGAGGATCCCGGCACACGTCGGCGCGGCCACGACGCGCTCGATGGCCATCGGTCGCCCGTCGGCGAGCCGCAGTCGCTCGATGACGATGGCTCGGCTCCCCACCGAGAGGCGGAGCGCGGCGCGATCCTCGACGGACGGATCGATCCAGCCCGCGTGGAGGAGCCGCGAGGACGCGCGCAGGCCGCGTCGGCGCATGCTTTCGGTGAACGACAGTGGCGACCCGAGCAGCCGGGCCACGACCCGCGGTGCCGCGAAGGTGCCCTCGCCCCGGCGGCGGACCAGGAGCCGCTCATGGGCGAGCACCTGGAGGGCCTGGCGGACGGTCATCCGGCTGACGGCGAATCGCTCGCAGAGCTCGGCCTCGGACGGCAGGCGGTCACCCGGACGGGAGGCGGCGATGATCCGCCGCAGGTAGGCGGCGATCTCCTGGTACCGGGGCGTCGGGACGGTGGACATTGACGTCGTCATGATGCCGCTCCTAGGATGGCACACATGTCTAGACATCTTGGCCGTCCTGGCCGCGGACGGAGACCGACGTGACGATCGCTGGAGCCTGGCTCGCGCAGGCGCGTGGCGTCCTCGACCGGATCGAGGCCACCCAGATGCCCGCGATCGCCCGGACGGCCGAGCTCGCGGCCGAGGCCATCGCCGCCGACGGTCTCGTCCACCTGTTCGGGACGGGTCATTCGCGGATCCCCCTCGAGGAGATGTTCCCGCGCTACGGCTCGTATCCCGGGTTCCATCCGATCGCCGAGCTGTCGATGACCTTCCACACCCAGGTGGCGGGAGCCAACGGCCAGCGCCAGGCGATGTTCATCGAGCGGATGGAAGGGCTCGCCGAGGTCATCCTGGCCAACTTCCAGTTCGGGCCGCGGGACGTGATGGTCGTGTTCTCCGCCAGCGGCCTCACGGCGGTCCCGATCGAGATGGCGATGGGCGCGCAGGCCCGTGGGCTCGCGGTCATCGCGGTGACGTCGGTCGCCCAGTCCATGGCGAGGCCGCCCGATCATCCGAGCGGCACCCGCTTGCTCGATCACGCCGACATCGTCATCGATCTCTGCACGCCAGCCGGCGACGCGCTCGTGACGCTCGAGGGGCTCGATACGCCGATCGGGCCCGGGTCGACGGTCGCGAACGCGGCGATCGTCAACGAGATCAAGGTCCAGACGGCTGCGCGGTTGCTCGCGATCGGGCGATTGCCACCGGTCCTGACGAGTTCCGCCGTGGTGGGACCCGAGCGATCGGCCGCCCTCTTCGACGCCGCGTATCGCGAGCATGCCCGGCGCGTGAGCGGCGTGCTCTCGGGGGCGGATCCCGGACCCGGGTCGAGCCAGGGCGAGCGCCGCCCGCCATCGTCCGCCGACGAGGCCGCGGGATAGCGAGGTCCCGGCGCAGCGACGGCGGCGCGCCGCGGATCGACGTCAGGCGGGGCGGCGGACGTCCGGGTCGGGGAGCATGACGTCGCGGACCGCTCCGATCAGCTCGTGATACGAGGCGATGAACCCGCGCAGGGTCCGGACCGTGGGCCCGAACCCGTCGAACGCGTCGACAGCCAGCCCGTCCGGTTCGAAGGCGCGTCCGAAGTCCGGGAGACGCTCGCGGAGCTCGGCGACGATCGCCGGGTCGACCGGGACGTCGATCCGGCTCGTCGGCGTGATGCCGCTGCCCTCGAACCGGACCTGCCAGGCGTGCGGCATCGTCAGGACCACGTCACCGCCCACCAGCTCCGTCCAGTGCAGCCGATGCCGGTACGCCGCGGCGAGGATCCGGGTCCGGAAGCGGCGCTCCCCGAACAGGCCATACGCCCGCTTGAAGACCGCGATCCCGGCCCAGTCCAGCGTCGTCGGGTCGACGGCGATCGATTCGCGCTCGACGAGCACCTTCATCCAGTCGTCGAGTCGCCCGATCATGATCGTGCACACCGGCGTCATGCCGGCGATGTCCTCGCCGCGGGCGACGCGGGCATCGAGACCGCGCTCGACCGCTTCGGCCACGGCCACGGCCTGGGCGACCGTGAAGGACACCGTCGCATTGACGGTCACGCCCGCCGCCGTGGCGCGCTCGATGGCGTCGATCCCGGCGCGCGTCGCCGGGAACTTCACCTGCATGTTCGGCGCAAGGTCCGCGAACCGGCGTCCCTGCGCGAGCATCCGGTCCGCAGCGCGGTAGCTGGTCGGGTCGGTCTGGATCGACAAGCGGCCCTTCCGACCGCCCTCGCGGGCGAAGACGGGGCCCAGGCGCTCGGCGCCGCGGACGGCCATGGCCTCGATGAGCGACCAGGTGAGGTCCGTCTCGTCGGCCGCCGGGTCAGCGTCGATAGCCCGCCGGATCCAGGGGAGCCAGTGGTCGCGGTCCTTGCGCAGGACCTCGAGGACGATGCTCGGGTTGGAGGTCGCGCCCGTGGCGCCGCGCGCGATGGCGTAGTCGAGTTCGTCGATCGCGCACGAATCGTTCCAGATATCGGTCGGGCCGTCCCGGACCGTCCGCCAGATGGGGCCGTCGACGAACGCGGCTGGAGCGGTCGTCATCGGTCGTCTGCCTCGCGCGGTGGCCCCGCGCGGTCGTCCCGGGTCACGATCCGTATCATAATCGATCATCGATGACGGACAGGACCGGCCGGAGCCGGCGAGCCGTGGAGGACGGGCGATGGCCGTGACAGAGGAGATCCTCGGGCAGTTCCACGGTGACGACACGTTCCCCGTCGAGTGGGACTCGGCGGCCGAGCAGGACCTCTTCTGGGTCTACGACGATCTGCACATCCCGCACCCGGTCAGCCCGATGTTCTTCGACATCGGCGGCTGGTGGCTGAGCTGCGACCACATGTTCCGACGGTTCGGGACACCGTTCGCGGTCGACTGGCTCGCCAAGAACATCAACGGCTACGTATACACCGCCGCGATCCCCGCCGACCCCGATCTGCGCCTCGAGGGCACGGAATACAGCGCACGGTACGGGGCCCGCGTCCCGCGCGACGCCTCGTTCGCGTCCACGATCGGGCCGTATCTCGACACGGTCCTGCCGGTGTACGGGCGTGACTTCGCCGACTGGTGGCGGGACCGGCTCCGACCGGAGATGGAGCGCAACTTCGCGTATCTCGAGGCCCGTCTCGACGCCGCCGAGACGATGGGCCTCGCCGATGTCGCCGTCCTCCTCGAGGACGCCATCGACATCCACGACCGGCACTGGAAGATCCACTGGATGCTCAACTTCGCCCAGCTGTCGGCGACGCTGGACCTTCGCGCGGTCATGGAGCGGACGCGCGGGTCGGTGGATGAGCCACTGCTCGGGCGACTCCAGAACTCGGCGTCGGACCGGAACTGGGACTCGATCGAGGCGCTGTGGCGGATGAAGAACGAGGTGCGCGACGATCCGGTGCTCCGAGCGGCGTTCGGCGCCACCGATGTCGCCGAGATCGCGCGGGCGCTGCGGGCCGACGAACGCGGACGCCGGTTCCTCGCCGGACGGATGGAGCCCTACCAGCGCGAGTACGGCTGGCACGCTGTCTGGAGCCACGAGTTCATCTTCCCGACGGCACGCGAGGACATGGGGCCGATCCTGGAGCTCATCCGCGGCTACCTCGAGACCGACTACGACTATCCGAGCGCGATCGAGGCGATGCGTCTCGACATCGAGGCGGCGTCGCGCGAGATCCTCGAGGGGCTGTCCGGAGAGGCCCTCGACGCGATGCGGGCCGCCAACGAGGTCAACCTGCGGATGGCGCCACTGACGCCGGACCACCACTTCTATATCGACCAGGGGGCGAACGCGCACCTCCGACTGGTCCTCCTCGAGGTCGGTCGGAAGCTCGTGGCGTCCGGTCGGCTGGATGCCCCCGACGATGTGCTGTTCCTGCGCTACAACGAGCTCCGGGCGTTGATCGGCGCCGAGGGCG
Source organism: uncultured Anaerolineaceae bacterium (assembly GCA_964393345.1). Classification (GTDB taxonomy): domain Bacteria; phylum Chloroflexota; class Limnocylindria; order Limnocylindrales; family CSP1-4; genus SPCO01. Next base: position 9,301 of record CAYMTJ010000079.1, read on the forward strand.
CGATCCCGGCCCGGGAGCTCGTGGCCACGCGACGGGCGGAGCGCGATGCGGCGGCTCGGCGGCACCCGCGCGACTGGGTGGGGACCGTCACGCCATCCCAGCTCGCGTTCCCGTACCTCGTCAACTGGGGGTATCCGGAGCGGTTCCAACGGGCGACCTCGGACGACCGGCAGACGATCAGCGGGATCGCCGCGTCCCGGGGTCAGGTCGAGGGGATCGCCAGGGTCGTGCGGACGGTCGACGACTTCGACGACGTGCGCGACGGCGACATCCTCGTGTGCCAGATGACCAATCCGGCATGGGTCGTGCTGTTCACCAAGATCGCCGGCCTCGTCACCGACACCGGTGGCACGACCTCGCACCCGGCCGTGCTGTCGCGCGAGTTCGGGATCCCGGCCGTCGTGGGCACGTCGAACGCGACGCAGCGGATCTCGACCGGGGATCGGATCGCGGTGAACGGCACCACCGGCGAGGTGACCGTGCTTGCCCCCGTCGGGCGCTGAGGGTCCCGCTGATGACGGTGGCCGGCGCGCTGTCCCGGACGGTCCTCGCCGATCAGGTCAAGGACCGGCTCCTCGACGACATCCTGTCCGGCCGGTATCCGCCCGACGCGCGGATCATCGAGACGCAGGTGGCGCGAGACCTCGGCACGAGCCAGGCGCCCGTCCGCGAGGCGCTCCGCGGGCTCGAGGGGCTCGGGTTCGTCGAGATCACGCCGTTCCGTGGCGCCCGCGTGCGACGGCCGTCACGCCGCGACATCACCGAGGCCTACGTCGTGCGCGCGGCGCTCGAGTGCCTCGCGGTCCGGGTCGCGGGCCCGGACTTGTCCG
>CAYMTJ010000080.1:0-10053 GCA_964393345.1 uncultured Anaerolineaceae bacterium
CAGCAGCGTGGCCTGATTGGCCTCCGCGTACGCGCGCGCGGCGCCGAGCATCACAGAGTCCCAGACCAGCGGCGAGTTCGCGTTGATGAGGCTCAGACAGACCGTGTGATCCTCGATGAAGTCCGCGCCGAAGAGGAGGCGCAGCATCTCGACCGTGTCGCGCGCCCGCTCCGGGGCGGTCACCGAGCCCATGAACGGCTTGTCGCTGTAACGCATGTGGGCATAGACCATGTCGAGGTGGCGCTTGTTGACCGGCACGTCCACCGGCTCGCACACGGTCCCGCCGGAGTGGTGGAGGTACGGCGACACGTAGGCGAGCTTCACGAAGTTGCGGAAGTCCTCGATCGTGCCGTAGCGGCGGCCGCGGTCGAGGTCCCGCACGAACGGGGAGCCGTAGTTCGGCGCGAAGACCGTGTGGGGTCCGCCGATCTCGACGTTGCGCTCCGGGTTGCGAGCGACCTGCGTGAACTGCCGCGGGGCGCTCGCCTGGACGATCGAGCGGCACATCCCGCGCGGGAAGCGGACGCGCTCGCCCCGGACGTCGGCACCGGCCTCGCGGAAGAGACGGAGCGCGTCGGCGTCGCCGCGGAATTCGAGACCGACCTCCTGGAGGATGGTGTCGGCGTTCGCTTCGATGGCGGCCAACCCTTCCTCGCCGAGCACCTCGAACGGCGGCAGCGTCCGCGTGAGGTACGGCACGTGCTCGAGGTGCGACGCGAGTCGCGCCGCCTGGCGTGCGGCGCGACCGCCACTGCGGCGCCTCGGACCCTCGTCCATCACCGTTCCTCCATCCGTCCCGCGCCCACCGCGCGGCGTTGTCGTCGTCGCTCGTGTCGTGCGGCGGCCGTCGCCTCGTCGCTGTCGTCGGCCCGCGCCGGGAGCGCGACGACCGATGACAGGTGGGGATACGGCGCCGTCTTGTGCGGGAAGGCCATCGCGTCGACGAAATGCGCCTGGAAGCGCGGCTCCACCGCGGTCTCGATCTTCTCGACCCGGCGCACGACCTCCTCGATCTCGGTGCGGGCCGCGCCGGACAGCAGCGCGATCAGTGCCCCGGTCCCGGCGGCATTCCCCGCCGGTCCCACCTTCGCGAGGTCGGCATCGGGGATCAGCCCCAGGATCATCGCGTGGGTCGTGTCGATCTGGCTCCCGAACGCCCCGGCCAGCCGGATCTCGTCCACGGCGTCGATCCCGAGATGGTCCATGAGCAGGCGGACGCCCGCGTAGAGGGCCGCCTTGGCCAGCTGGATCGCGCGGACATCGTTCTGCGTGACCACGATACGCGGTCCGGCGATCCGGCCCTCGTCCACGACGTAGCTGAACGTCCGGCCGTCGGCGATGACGCGCGGCGTGCGGGCGGCCATCGCCCCATCGATCACGCCATCCGCCGTGACGATGCCCGCGAGGAACATCTCGGCGACCACCTCCACGATCCCCGACCCGCAGATGCCCGTCACGCCGAGCTCACCGGCCACGTCGTCGAACCCGGGCTCGTTCGACCACAGGTCCGAACCGATGACCTTGAACCGCGGTTCCAGCGTGGCCGGATCGATACGGACGCGTTCGATGGCCCCCGGCGCGGCGCGCTGCCCGGCGCTGATCTGCGCCCCCTCGAACGCCGGCCCGGTGGGACTCGACGCGGCCAGCAGCCGGTCGCGGTTGCCCAGCACGATCTCGGCGTTCGTCCCGACGTCGACCGTGAGCCGGATCGCCTCGGCGCGGTGGGGCGCCTCGGCGAGGATCACGCCCGCGGTGTCGGCGCCCACGTGACCGGCGATGCACGGCAGGACGTAGACGCGCGCGCCGGGGTGCGCGCTCAGGCCCAGCTCGGAGGCCTTGAGCCGGACCGCCGTGTCCGTGGCCAGCGCGAATGGCGCCGAGCCGAGCGGGATCGGGTCGATGCCGAGGACGAGGTGATGCATGATCGGGTTGCCGACCAGCGCGATCTCGACGATGTCGGTCGGCTCGACGCCAGCCTGGGTCGCGAGCCCCGTCACCAGCGTGCGAAGCGCCGTGCGGACCGCGCGCGTCATCTCGAGCGCGCCGCCGTCGTGCATCATCGCGTACGAGACCCGGCTCATCAGGTCCTCGCCGTAGCGGATCTGCGGGTTCATCACGCCGGCCGAGGCGAGGACGGACCCGTCGTCGAGGTCGGCGAGGTGCCCGGCGATGGTGGTCGACCCGACGTCGATCGCGACGCCGTAGATCTTCTCGTGGAGACCGGGCCAGATCGCGGTCACGATCCGTCCGTCGTGGACCGCGACGGTGACGCCGTACTTGCCCTGCTCGAGGGCGGGCTGGAGGCCACGGATCACGTCGAGGTCCGCCGTCAGGTCGGTCAGCGACCACTCGCTCGCGAGCGCCTCGAAGAGCCGTCCGAGGTCCCCGGTCGGCGTGGCGAGGTCGGGCGGGACCACCTCGACGTAGTGCAGCCGGACGACCGGATCCACCGCGAAGTCCCGAACGGGCAGGCTCTTGCGGACGACCTGCCGGTGGACCTGGCTCTCCGGCGGGACGTCGACGACCAGGTCGCCCTGGAGGTAGGCGTGACAGGCGAGGCGCCGGGCGTCGGCGAGGCCGCGGGTCCGGTCGTACTCCGCCTCCGGTTCACCGCGTGGCGTCAGGTGCTCTGGCGCGCTCGTGATCCCGTGCTTGGCGAACGACCCGAACGACGGCTCCACCTGGCAGCGACCGCAGATCCCGCGACCCCCGCACACCGAATCGAGATCGACGCCGAGCGAGCGCGCGGCATCGAGGACCGACGTCCCCTCCGCGAACCGCCCGCGGCGTCCGGACGGCGTGAAGATGACGATCGGCCTGGTCGGATCGGTCGCGGTCGGCGCCATCGTGCCGAGTGGCTAGCCCGCGGCGCCGACGAGACGGCGGTTGACGCGCCGGCGGGGCGCCTCGCCCTCGGGTGTGGGCTCGCGGTGCGTCAGGATCCAGCGGCCGCAGTCGGGGTCATTGCCCATCAGGACGTCGGCCGCCATCACGGCGCGCTTGAGATCGGGCTGCATGGGGTTCGTGATGGCCGAGGTCATCCCCGACGCGATCGCCATCGGCAGGAAGGCCGCGTTGATCGCCTCGCGGTTCGGCAAGCCGAAGCTGACGTTGGAGGCGCCACAGGTGGTGTTGACCTTGAGTTCGGTCCGGAGCCGGTTGACCAGCGCGAAGACCTGCCGCCCGGCCGTCGCCATCGCCCCGATCGGCATCACGAGCGGGTCCACGACGATGTCCGAGGCCGGGATCCCGTGGTCCGCGGCGCGCTCCACGATGCGCTTGGCGACCGCGAACCGAACGTCCGGATCCTCGCTGATCCCTGAGTCGTCGTTGCTGATCGCCACGACCGCGGCGCCGTACTTGCGGATCAACGGGAGGACGCGTTCGAGCCGCTCCTCCTCCCCGGTGACCGAGTTGACCAGCGGTTTGCCGACGTAGGCCGCGAGCCCCGCCTCGAGCGCCTCGACGATCGAGGAGTCGATCGACAGCGGGAGGTCCGTCAGCGACTGGACCAGGCGGATCGTGTGGGCGAGGATGGCCGGCTCGTCGGCGAGCGGGATGCCCGCGTTGACGTCGAGCATGTGGGCACCGGCTTCCACCTGGGCGACGACGTCACGCTCCACGCGGCTGAAGTCGCCGGCCTTCATCTCCTCGGCCAGCAGCTTGCGACCCGTGGGATTGATCCGCTCGCCGATGATCACGAACGGCCGGTCGAACCCGATCGCGACCTCGCGGGTCGCGGAGCTGACGATGGTCTCGGTCATGCCGGTGCGTCCCCGCGGCGAGGGATGGGCGTCTCGACGGCGGGCGCGAGCGCCGGGCCGCCCTCGACGCCACCGGACTGGATGAGCTCGGCGAGGCGATGCCGCGTGTAGTCGGTCTCGAGCCGCTCGGCGACCGTCGCGACCTCGGCTTCGATGTCGACCCCGCAGCGCCGTTGCTCCCGGCGCCATTCCTCGATGTAGTCGTTGTACGCGCTCTTGCCGGCACGGGCGGCGGCCTTGTCGATCGCCACCTGGAACCGGGGGTGGAGGACCTGCTTGCTCTGGCGGCGCCCGTCGCGCGCGATGACCTGCGCCGGGATGTCCCGCCACCAGATGATCGTGAGGGTGCCCATGGCTAGAGGATCCCGGCCACGTGGGGCGGACCGCCCGGGGACGCGGCGGCCGCGAGCGTCGTGGCGAGGTCCCCATAGCCCGTCCGTCGAAGCTCGAAGCGGAGGCCGAGCCGCCGGGCCCCGCGACGGGCGGCCGCCACGAGTGCCGGGTCCTGGGTCTGGGCGAGATAGACGAGCCGCGTGTAGTGGCCGAAGTACTGGGCCAGCAACTCCGGATGGCGATCGAGGCCCAACCCCTTGATCACGAGCCGATCGAAGTTCCGGGCCAGGAAGTCCGTGAGATAGAAGGTCCCGGGCTCTTCCTCCGCGATGCGCTCGAAGGCCGCCTGGCCGGCATAGAACTCGTAGCAGTGCGCGCCGGGAAGGCGTTCGACGTCGGGCATCGCCTCGAGCGCGCGGTCCAGCATCCCGCCCGTACCGCAGTCGGCGTACGCCACGAAGACGCGGTCGTAGCCGGCACCCTTCCGCCGGATGCGCTCGCGGACCGCCCCCGGGATGCCGCCCGGCCGGTTGTGCAGCGTCGCGGGCAGGCAGGTGATGTCGACGTTGGGGAGGTCGCGCGTCAGGGCGACCATCTCGCGGGCGAGGGCACCGCAGCCGACGATCAGGACGCGCGGCGCGTCAGGAGACGAGGGCACGGCGCTCGTCGATGAGGCGGCGGGCCGTCTCGGCGGCGACGCCGGCGTCACGACAGTACGCGTCGGCGCCGACGGCCATCCCGAACTCCTCGTTCAGCGGCGCACCGCCGACCAGGACGATGTAGTCGTCGCGCATGCCGCGATCCTTGAGGGTCTGGATCACGACCTTCATGTACGGCATCGTGGTGGTGAGCAGGGCCGACATGCCCAGGATGTCCGGCTGGTGTTGTTCGAGCGCGGCGATGAACTTGTCGGCGTCGGTATTGATGCCGAGGTCGAACACCTCGAACCCGGCGCCCTCGAGCATCATCCCGACGAGGTTCTTGCCGATGTCATGGATGTCGCCCTTGACCGTCCCGATGACGACCTTGCCGACCGGCTGCGCGCCGGTCTCGGCGAGCAGTGGGCGGAGGATGGCCATGCCGGCCTTCATCGCGTTGGCCGCGAGGAGCACCTCGGGGACGAACAGGATGCCGTCGCGGAAGTCGATGCCGACGATCTTCATCCCGGCCACGAGCGCGTCGTCCAGGACCCTGGTCGCGCTGTAGCCGCGCTCGAGGAGGATCTTGGTCCCCTCGACGATCTCATCCTTCATCCCGTCGTAGAGATCGTTGTGCATCTGTTCGACGAGTTCGTCGTCGGACAGGGCCGCGAGGTCGATCTCCGCGTAGTCGTCCTGCGCCATCGTCGTCGGATCTCCTGGGTGACGGGGTTCCACGATGCGGAACCGTGCCGTATAGTGGAACCGCTTGGGCGGAATCTAGCCGACGAAGGGGTCCATGTCCAGCGTCCAATCCATCAGGCGCGCGTTCGACGTCCTCGGGACGCTCGCGAGCGGCCCGCTCGGGGTGACCGAGGTGGCCGACCGGTCCGGGTTGCCCAAGTCCACGGCCGCTCGCCTGCTGGCGACGCTGGCGCGCGAGGGGGCGGTCGAGCAGGTCCCCGGCGACACGCTGTACCGGCTCGGGCCCCGGCTCGTGCTGCTCGCCGCCGGGTTCTCGATGGCGCGCTCGCTGGCGGCCCTCGCGCGACCGACCCTCGAGCGCCTCGCGGAGGACTCCGGTGAGGCGGCGGGCCTCGGGATCCCCGACGGTGACCTGATCCACTACATCGACCAGGTCGATACCCCGAATCCCGTGCTCGTCCGTGACTGGACGGGATCGCGGGCGCCGCTCCACGCGGTGTCGTCGGGACAGGTCCTGCTCGCGTTCCGGACACCCGCCGCCATCGAGCGCTACCTGGAGGGACCGCTCGAGCGCTTCACCGATCGGACCCCGGCGGACGCCGAGGCCGTCCGATCCCGGATCCGCGAGATCCGACGACAGGGCTATGGGTGGGCGATCGAGGAATTCGACCCCGGGATCTCGTCGGTCGCGGCACCGATCGCGGACGCGTCGGGCGAGGTGATCGCGGCCGTGCACATCCACGGGCCGTCGTATCGGTTCCCGCCCGCCGGGCAGGAGCCGGAACTCGCGCGGCTCGTGGTCGCGGCCGGGGCCCGGATCGCGGCCGAACTCCGGGACGCCTGAGCCCGGCACCCTCGCTGGCGACCGGGCCGGGCCGCCGCGGGGGACGTCAGTCGGTCGGGCTGGCCGACGCGGCCGGGGGAGGCGCGCTGGCCGACGGCGCAGCGGCTGGCGTCGGCGACGTGGAGGCCGGCGCGATCGGTTCGAGGTCGATGGTCCGGACCTGGCGGGTCTTGCCGCTCTCGGTGCGGACCAGGGCGGAGGGGATGACGCTCGACATGAGTCGTTCGATCACGGCCGGTTCCCCGGCGTACAGGCCCGACCCGGTGATCCGGACCCGGCTGCCGATGGCGAGTCCGGCTCGGCCACGGCTGGCATTGACATCGATGGTGGCGACCTGCGGTCGTTCGATCCGGGGTTCGGTGCCCATGGTCTGCGGCTGTCGTGTCGCCGTCTTGGCCACCGGATAGGTCACTTTGCGTTTTCGCACGGGCGCTCCTGATCCTGTCGGCTCGTGGTCGGGCGACCTCGATGCCACGCGCACCTTCTCACATCCAGGACCCGAAGGGTGGCGGCAAGGGTCCCGGCGGGTCGCGGCAAGGGTCCCGCCCGGACCTCACCGTACCGTACCTGGCGGCACCATCGGGCTATGGCCGCACGACCGCGGCGGAGGTACAACCACCGACGGGGAGCGGGGGGACCCTGATCCGCGCCTGTCCCGCGCGGATCCCGGTCAACGAGCAGCAGGTGTTTGTGAAGGCAGCGGCCACCCGGGGGAGGGCGCGGCGCGGTCCGTCGTCCAGCGCTCGCGCGCGCACGCCGGGCGCGAGCACGCCCCGCGCGGTCGGGACCGTCGCTCGTCTTCGACGACGTCAGCGCTCGCTGGCTCTGGCATGGACCCTCGTGCTCGCGGCGGGGACCGGGGCCGGCGTCCTGTCGCTCGCGATCTTCACGAACCAGGAGCCGGTGCCCGAGCCCTTCTCGGTCGGCACGATCGTCCTCGGAGCGGAACCGGTGTCCACGCTCGTCGCCTTCTCCGGGATGATCCCCGGCGATAGCATCGAGGCCGCGCTCACGGTCCGCAACGACGGATCGGGCGACCTGCGGTACGCGATGACGTCCAGCGCGACCGACCCCGACGGCAAGGCCCTCGGGGACATCCTGCACGTGGATGTCGAGCGGCGAACCGGCTGCGGCGGACCCCTGCAGGAGGTCGTGGCCAGCGGGCCGGCCTCGTCGGTGGCGTTCGGCGACCCGACCGCCGGAAGCCAGGCCGGGGATCGCCCCCTCGCGAGTGGCGTCGACGAGGTCCTGTGCGTCCGGGCCACGCTGCCCTCCGGCGCTGACACCACCTACGAGAACGCGGCCACGACGGTCACCTTCACGTTCCTCGCCGAACAGGTGGCGAGCAACCCGTGAGCCGCCTGCGCGCCGCGACACTCATCGCCCTTCGCACGGGCCTCGCCACGATGGTCCTGGGTGGCTTCCTGCTGGCGAGCATCGTGCTGTCGACCTGGCCATCCGGCCACCGGGCGGTCGCCCTTCGAACCGGCTCGATGGCACCGGCGATCCCCGCCGGTGCCCTGGCCATCATCGAGAGCGTCGAGCCGGGTGCCATCCGGCCCAGCGATGTCGTGACGGTCCGGTCCGATCCCGGCGGTCTGATGACGCACCGGGTGGTCGCCCTGGCGACGCTCGATGGTGACCCGGCGATGGTCCTCCGCGGGGACGCGAACGCGTCGGCGGACCCGTCGACCATCTCGCTCGAGCGCCTCGTCGGACGGGTCACGATGGTCATCCCGGCGGCGGGCTACCTCGCCTGGTGGCTCAGCCAGCCAGGTGGGTTGGCGGCCTATGTCGCGCTCGTCGGGCTGCTGGCACTCAGCATCGCCGTCATCGGTCGTCGCGCCGGCCCGAGGGGTCGGCGGCATCGCCGGCTGTGGCGGTCACTCGGTCGCGGCCCACTTCGCGGACCCGTCCGGGTCGTCGAGCGAGGCGTCTGGCTGGGTCTCGATCGTCCGATCGCGGGGCTGCTCCTCATCGCCGCGCTGTTCGTCGGTGGCGGCGCGACGCTTCGTTCCGTCGCGCTGTTCACGTCGACCGTCGGTGTCGGCGACAACACGTTCTCGACCGGCACGTGGGCCGCCAGCGACTACCGTTCTGCCGCGACCGGAACGTGGGCGGCGGCGGGCACCTGGGAGCGCTTCAACGGGCTGAGCTGGGTGTCGGCGACGCGCTCGCCGGCGACGGGGGACGGGATCATCACCGTGCGCACCGGCCACATCGTGACCGTCGATGTCGCCTCCGCGGCCGACCAGGTCGTCGTGGCGGCTGGTGGCCAGATCACGGTCGCCGCCGCGACCGTCCTCACGATCGATGACGGCGTCGGGAGCGACCTCGACGTCAGCGGGACGGTCGATGTCGTCGGCACGCTCACGATCGTCTCGAGCGCCGATGTCGCGCTCGGGTCGGGCGGTGTCCTCCAGGACTCGGGAACGGTCGACGGGGCTGGGGCCATCACGGGCCTGTCGGGCACGATCCGGGCGAGTGGCGCCGCCCGGACCATCGCCAACGCGATCGTGCTCAGCTCGGGGTTGACCGTCGACGGGACGGACGATCTGACGTTGAACGGAGTCCTGACCGGCACCGGTGGGCTGACCAAGGCCGGGGCCGCGATGCTCACGCTCGGGTCCACGAACACCTACGCCGGGGCCACGGCGATCACGACCGGGACCGTCAGGTTCGGTGCCGCCGGGGCGATCGGCGCCGGCAGCGCCGTCACCGTCGGGAGCGGCGGCGTCCTCGATCTCGGCGGGTTCGACGCGACCGTCGGCTCGATCGCCGGAGCGGGCACGGTGACCAGTTCCGCCGCCGGCGCGGTGACGCTCACGACGGGCGGCGACGGCGCGAACACGACGTTCTCGGGACTCGTCGCGGATGGCAGCGGCCAGCTGGCACTGGCCAAGACTGGGACGGGCACGCTCACGCTCAGCGGCACCGCGAACAGCTACACGGGGCGCACGACCATCGCGGCGGGAGCCCTGGCCATCGCCTCGGACGGCAGTCTGGGGACGGCACCAGGCACGCCGACGGCGGGACATCTGCGCATCGATGGCGCGCAGCTGACCTCGAGCGCAACGTTCCCGCTCGACGCGAACCGGGGGATCGAGCTCATCGGCGCGGCGGCGATCGCGGTCACGAACACGCTGACCGTCGACGGCGCGGTCACCGGGACCGGTTCGCTCACGAAGTCCGGGTCGGGCACGCTCGTCCTCGGGGCCGGCAACACCTACACCGGCGGCACGACCGTCGCGAGCGGGACCATCTCGATCAGCGACGACAGCGGCCTGGGCGCTCCGCCCGCCGTGCCGACCACCGGCCACCTGACGATCGACGGCGCCACCGTCCTGAGCACCGCCGATGCCGCCCTCGACCCGCGCCGTGGCATCGCCCTCCTCACCGCCGGCACGTTCTCGGTGGCGACCGGCACGACCCTGACGATCCCCGGCGTCATCAGCGGGCCGGGCGGGCTCGTCAAGACGAGCGCCGGCACCCTGGCCCTCGACGGGGTCAACACCTACAGCGGAGCGACCACGGTGAGCTCCGGTACGCTGTCGATCGCCGCGGACTCCGGCCTGGGGACACCGCCCGGGTCGCCGACGCCGGGACACCTGACGATCGGGACGGCGACGCTGTCCACCACCGCCGATATGACGCTGGCGCCGGGTCGGGGGGTGCTGAACACGGGCGGGACGGGGACCATCTCGGTTTCGGCCGGGACCACCCTCACGTACGCCGGCATCATCGAGGGGACCGGGACGCTCGCCAAGGC
>CAYMTJ010000081.1:0-4936 GCA_964393345.1 uncultured Anaerolineaceae bacterium
TTGCCAATAGGCCGATGGTCCCGGGCGGACTGGCCCGCCGGGTGGAGGTCACGGCGGCGGGCATCCGTTCGGCGGGACGGACAGGCGTCAGCGGGTGCGACCCCCGGTCAGCCGGATGAACGCGAGGGTGAGCACGACCGACGCGGCACCGATCGCGAGCACCGCGACGATCGCGAAGGCGGGATCACCGATGAGTCCCGGACCCTCGCCGGAACTGCGCGGATCGCCGCCGACGCCCGGTGTCGGCGATGCGGCCAGCACGCCTCCTGCCAGCACGACCGCGAGCGTCGCGGCCGAGACGAGCGCGACGGCCAGCCGGGTCCCGCGGGCGACCAGCACGGGGAGGCGGTGTCCGGGCGCGGCGCGGCTCACGTCAATGCCTCCACGACCGCCCAGGCCAGACCGATGGTCAGGAGGATGAGGCCGGCGGCGAGCGCGATCGCGGCCAGCAGCGGTCGGCGCGGACCGCCGCCGGCGAGCACGCGCATCGCCTCGTCACGTTCGAGCGTCGTGAGGACCAGCGGCCGACCCAGGCCGGCCGTCATGCGGACCGCCCCCGCCAGGTCGCGCATCGGGGTGCCCAGGACGACCGCATGCTCGACCGACGACACCTGCTCGACCCGCAGTCGGACCGGTGTCTCCGGCCGGGTCTCGGCCGGGACGCGCTCCGGCACCTCGCCCGCCGTGCCGATCGACTCGCGCGGCATCACCACGAGCCCGTCGTCGAGCGCATCGCCGTCGATGAAGATCGCGTCGAGCCCGTCGCGGACCTGGAACGGGACCACCTCTCGGCGATCCTCGACGGCCCGCCAGTCTCGCCCGTCCCGAAGCTCGAGCCGTGTCCGGCGCAGGACCAACGGACGGTGCGCGTCGTCCTCGAATTCCGCCTCGGCGTCGATGCGACCGTCGATCCGGACGTAGCGCCGCGGTCCGTCGGCCGCGGTGAGGGCGTCAGCCACGGACATCGCCGGTGTCGTCGAGAGCAGCCGGCCGACCCGGTACCGGGGTCCGAACGAGCGAAGGATCAGGATCCCGACGCCGAGCGACGCAAGGCCAGCCAACAGGAACGTCACGGGGATCACGGCCGCGATGATAGCGCCGGACATGGAAGGGCCCGAAGGAACCTACCCGACACGTGGGCGTTGAGGCGATCGCCGCCGTTAGTGTCGCTCGACCCCTCCGGGCTGCCGCTGACGATACGCGCCATCGACCCGGGCGCGCAATGGGTGTTGTCCACGGGTTCCGTCGCTCGCCGCGGGTTATCCACCGTCCGTCCACAGGCGCGTCCGCCCGTCGCCGTCCGGACCGGGCGGTCGTCAGCCGGTCTGGCGCCCCGTCGCCGGGTCGAGGGCATTGAGCTGCCCGTCATAGCCCGTCAGGATCAGGCGGCCGCCGACCATCTCGGCGCCGGTCACCACGTCGGAGTGCGCGACGCGCCAGGCGACGGATCCATCGGGTTCGATGGCGAAGGTCTCGATCTCCGACTGGACGATGACGTGAGCCAGCCGGGACGACCCGATGAGCGCCACGATCGGGGTCGCGGAGCGGTGGTCCCAGGCCATCGTCCCGGCAGCCACGTCGAGGCCGAACGTGTGGAAGCCATAGGCCACGACGAGCAGTCCGCTCGTATCCCAGTGGAACGCCCGCGGCTCATCGGAGATCGTCGAGGCGAACCGGGCGCTCCAGGCTCCCCGGGGTCCTTCGAGTCGAAGTTCCGCGCGGCACAGGGGCTCCGGGTCCGAGGCGACGCGTTCGCCGAGATCGATCATGGTCCCGCCGACCTCGGAGAGGGCGAATACAGCCGGACCCTGACCACTCCCGCCCCAGCGCCATCTGGCGCGCAAGCCACCCGGGTAGGCGACGGTCGCGTTGTGCGGTTCCGACGTCACGGGCCTGGCGCGGGCTCCGGCTCGGACGGGGCCCCGGGCGTGGCGGTCGAGGAGGACGCGTCGGTGTTCGAGGCGCTCACGTCCGCGGCCGAGGAGGTCCCGCCGGCAGCCGAGGTTCCCCGCGGGGCCATCGCCGGAGGCGGCGCCGGGTCCTCGGTGATCGGCGCGACCGTGGCGTTGGCCAGGATCCGCAACGTGCCGGGCGGGGCGGGGAAGACCGCGGTGGGGATGCCCGCGGCGGCCCACACGACCGGGTACCGCCCGAGGTCCGGATCCATCACCACCCGCACGGGCCGACCGAACCCGATCGGCGGGATCCCGCCGATGACGAATCCGGTGAGCGCGTTCGCCTCGCGCGCGGTGGCCCGTCGGACATCGGCCGCGCCGGTCACGGCCGCGAGGCGCGCGACGTCGACGCGATTCGGTCCGGACACCAGCGCGATGATCGCTTCGGGGCCTTCATCGCCATCGTCGACGAACACCAGCGACTTGACGATCTGACCGAGTTCGACGCCCAGCGCGGCGGCGGCTTCGGCGGCCGTGTGGGTCGACTCGTCGAAGGTGGTGACCGCCAGCGTCACGCCCTTGCGCGCGGCGGCTTCGACGACACGGAGGATGGCGGGATGGACCAGTGGGTCGGGCACGGCGCGGAGTCTAGCATCGGACCGGGTAGCATCCGAACGATGCAGGCGATCGTGCTGGCCGATGGTGACGTGCCGTCGCGTGCCCGGCTCGATGCCGTCTGGCCGGGCTGGTCGACGCCCGACGCCATCGTGGTGGCCGCCGACGGCGGGGCTCGACACGCCGCGGGGCTCGGTCTGCGGATCGACATCTGGGCGGGCGACGGCGACTCCATCGATCCCGGACTGCTCGCGTCGCTGGCCGCCGACGGCGTGGACGTTCGCCGCTATCCGGCGGACAAGGACGCATCCGACACGGAGTTGGCGGTCGGCGCCGCGATCGAGGGTGGCGCCGACTCGGTGGTCATCCTTGGCGGGCTTGGTGGTCCACGGCTCGATCACGGCCTCGCGAACATCGGGCTCCTGGCACTCCCCGCACTCCGGCGGCGTCCGAGCGTCATCCTCGATGCGACCACCAGGGTGACCGCGCTGTTCGCTCCGGGCGAGGATGGTGAGGCCGCGCGGCGGCGGCTCGACGGGCCGGTCGGCGACGGCGTGAGTCTGCTGCCGATGGGCGATGGGGTCGAGGGCGTCACGACCAGCGGCCTCGCGTATCCGCTCGCCGACGAGGCCCTATCCGCCGGGCCGGCCCGCGGGCTGTCCAATCTCCGGACCTCGCCCGATGCGTGGGTCTCGCTGCGGCGCGGGGGGCTGCTCATCATCGAGACGGCTGCTACGCTCCGGAGATGAGCATCCCGCAGCCCGGGGAGACGGCTCCGGAGGTCGCCCTCCCGGACGAGACCGGACGCGTGCATCGCCTCGCGGACCAGCGCGGCCGATGGACGGTGCTCTACTTCTACCCGAAGGACGACACGCCCGGCTGTACCACCGAGGCGTGCGAGTTCCGCGACGCCAACGACCGCATCCGCGAGCGAGGGGCTGACGTGTGGGGGATCAGTCCGCAGGGCGCCGCGAGCAAGGTCGCGTTCCGCGACAGATACGCGCTGCCGTTCACGCTGCTGATCGATGGGGGTCACGAGGTCGCCGATTCGTATGGCACGTGGGTCGAGAAGCAGAACTACGGGAAGACCTACTGGGGCGTGGCACGGACGACCTTCCTCGTGGACCCGGAGGGCCGGATCGCCCGCACGTGGACCAAGGTCAAGCCCGAGGGTCACGCGGCGGACGTCCTTTCGACGCTCGACGAGCTGCAGGCCGTGGCCGCGCGCGGCCCCTCGGCCACCAGCGACGGGTGAGCGGCCCGCGACGGGCGAGCGCCGGCTCGCGATCGGTGAGCGTCGGCCAGCGACGGGTGAGTGCCTCGCGACCGGTCAGCGTCGGCCAGCGACGGGTGAGCGGCCCGCGACGGGCGAGCGCCTCGCGATCGGTGAGCGTCGGTCAGCGACCGATGCGCCGGGCACGCAACGAGGCTTCGCTCGTGGGGGGAGACGAGCGAAGCCTCGGCCGCAAGGGTAGCGCCGCCTCGAGCCCGCTGCAAGGTGGCGACGCGACTCGATGAGCGCTTCCGATGCGTCGATGCAACCGGTGGCGACAGCACCGGAACAGCCACACGAGTGGCGACCCGACCGGTTCATGGTGATCGCGGCGCACCCGGACGATGCCGAGTTCGGGCCCTCGGGAACGGCTGCTCGCTGGATCGACGAAGGCTCCGAGGGCTGGCTCGTGTGCTGTACCAGCGGCGACCAGGGCGGCGAGGACGCCGGCGCCGATCCGCTGGTGCTGGCCGCACTTCGGGAACGCGAGCAACGCGCCGCGGCGGCCGTCATCGGCTACGCCGGCGTGACCTTCCTGCATCAGCCCGACGGGGCGCTCGCCAACGATCTCGCCCTGAGGGAGCACCTGGTCCGGGAGATCCGACGGTTCCGGCCCGACGCCGTCTTCGCCACTGACCCCGAGACCATCTTCCACAGCGACGGTGGGATCAATCACACGGATCATCGGGCGGCCGGGGCGGCCGCGGTCGATGCGGTCTATCCGGCCGCGCGGAACCCGATGGCGTTCCCCTCGCTGACGCGAGCCGGGCTGCCAGCGCATCGGGTTCGCCGACTGTACCTGTTCTGGTCCGATCGGCCCGATGTCCGCGTCGACATCACCTCGACCCTGGAGCGCAAGATCGCGGCGCTCCGCGAGCACGCCAGCCAGATCCACGAACCGGAGGCGCTCGCCGATCGCATCCGGGCGTGGGGCGCGGAGGAGGGCGAGCCGGTCGGCGTCGTCGCGGCCGAGGCGCTGCGCCTCATCGTCATCGACGACGACGAGAACGAGGGCCCCGGCTAGCGGACGACGGTCATGGCCGGCCGTGGGCACGATGTGTGGGTGTGCCGGACCGGTCTGTCGTGCCGGACCGGTCGGTCGTGCCGGACCGGTCGGTCGTGCCGGACCGGTCGGTCGTGCCGGACCGGTCGG
>CAYMTJ010000081.1:5036-9261 GCA_964393345.1 uncultured Anaerolineaceae bacterium
CCCCACTCGTTCCACAGATCGGCGAGCGCGTCGGCCCGCCGACCCAGCAGGGCGACGAGCTCGGCCAGGCTCAGGTCGCCGGCCGTGGCCGCGAGGTGCGCGTCGGCGGCGACGGTCACGTCCTTGTAGAGCGCGGCCATCTCGGTCTCGGTCGGCCACGGCCGGATGCGCATCGGATCGATGCCGGCATACCCGAGGGCCAGCGCGAGGTCGCGCTGCGACGGTACCCGCTCGTCCACGAACCCCCCGAGCCCATCGAACCGATGCCCCAGCGACGACAGCGCCTGGGCGATCTCGCGGTCCTGGACCTCGGTGAACATGCTCCAGAAGTGATGTCCCGCCGGAAAGACGAGGGCGCCGGCTTCGATGCTGACCGCGATGATCCCATCGACCAGGCCCGTCAGTGATCCCTGCCATCGCCGCCGGGCGGCGGTGTCCCCGCCGCTGAGCCGCTCGACGAGGGCGATCAGCGCGCTGCGGTCGCCGCGGACGAGTCGGAAGATGGTGGGTGTCCCGCCGCCGCTGAGCGCGATGGCCAATGGCTCGTCCTCTTCGGGCTCGCCCTCGAACGGGCCCGGGTGATCAGACCACGGCGGCACGGCGGGCTCCGACGGGACATCCGGCGGAGGTGCGATCCCCTCAACCGATCGCTCGTCACATTCGGCGAGCGCCTGGCGGGCCGCGAGGCAGGCGGCCTCGGCCGTCTCGGCGGCGATCCGTGCCGCGTCCGCTTCGAGCCCGAGTCGCTCGAGTGTCGTCCCGACGGCCGCGGCGGCCGCCCGCTCGCGCTTCGCCGTCGTCGCGGCACTCCGTGCGACCGTGTTGATGTCGTTGATCGCGACCAGCCAGTCGCGCGCGGCGGCCTCAGCCTCGTCGGTGGTTCGCGATCCGTCGTAGGTCTGGCGGAAGCGCGCCTGTGCCGCTTCCTTCTCGCGCCGGACCGTGCGCGGGTCGGCCGCCTCGGTCGCGATGTCCGCCTTCGACATGTGCTCGTCATAGGCCCGCTGGGCGGCGCGAACCGCGTCCGCGGCGTCCGTCGCGCCGGCCCGGGCCCGGACCGCCAGCCCACAGCGCTCGGCCGCGATCCGACGTTCCGCGGCGCAGGTATCGGTCGCCGATGGATCAGCCAGGGACGAGGCACCGATCCCCGTCGTGTCGGCACTCGCGTCGGACGCGGCGCCCGCGCCGGCATCGGCCGTCGCGTCAGAACGTGCGGCGTCGGCAGGTGGTCCGCTCGCCGGCGCTGTCGGTGCCGCATCGGCGGCGTGGGATCGGGCCATCGCGATCGGCCGCTCGAGCAGGGCGACCGCGGTGGCCCGCCCGGCGGTCGGCCGATGGGTCGCCACGGGGGCGGCCGCTGCGCCGTCGGGCATCGAACCGGCCACCCGGGTCAGGGTTCCGGCGGCCCGCTTCAGGCCGAACCGACCGTCGAGGGCTTCTGGGACGACGATCCCGAGCCGGACGGCCGTCAGGATGGGATCCGGATCGGTGTCGACATCGGATCCGGGCGCAGGCGCCTCGGCGAGCGCCGGCAGCGCGGGCGCCTGGGACGCCGGACCGAACGCGGGCATCGACATCGCGCGCGGCTGGGGTACCGCGTGCGCCGGGGACGGCGGACCGGACGCGGGCGCCGGGCCTGCCTCGGGCACGTGCGGTGCCGGGACGGTCGCCGCCATGCTGCGCGACACGGCGCCGTCGCGGTCCCGGTCCAGGGGCCCGGCGAACGGGCGGGCGGGTTCGAGGATCCGGCCGGGGAACGGACCCGCGGCCACCGCGTCTCCGGGGAGCGTCATCGAGGTGACCCCCGCCGCCGCGGATCCCACGGAGGCCACGGACCGAACGGCCGTTCGACGGTCGATGTCGGCGATCGCCGGCTGATCGTCGGTCAGGCGTCGGTCGGCGGGCCCACCACGGGCGGGCTGTGGCACGGCCGTGATGAAGGCGTCGTCGGACAGGGTCGCGGCCCGTCGGCGAGGGATGGCGTCCTCGGCGATCGTCAGCCGAACGTCGCGCGGAACGGGCGGTCGAGCGCGGAGGACTTCGATGAGGGCCGCGCCGCTCACCAGGCCGAGCAGGAGCCCGAGCGCGAGAAAGGCGAACTCGGTGGCGGTCACGCGGTCGACGACGACGGGTTCGAACACGCGACGATCGCGGGGGTGCCCACGCTCGCAGGGTAGCTGCGCTCACATGACGCGTCAACTCGCGCGGGGCGGTCACGTTTTGCAGGTCCGGAGACGCGGATGGTAGATTCGGACCACCGGCCACGAGCCGTCCGTTTCCTCCTGCCTCCGTTCGCCGCTCTTGCCCCTCCCAGGGAAAGGCACGACACCGTTTGGCTATCGACTCGCCCCAGGAATTCCTGGTCCAGCCCGTAGACGCCTCCTGGCTCCAGTGCAACATCGAGTGCCAGGAAGCTTGCCCGGTCGGGACCAACTGCCGCGGCTACCTCAATCTCGCCGCCGAGGGGCGGTTCGAGGAGGGGTACATCCTGTCGCGCGACCCGAATCCGGTCGCCGCGATGTGCTCGTACGTCTGCTCGGCACCCTGTGAGCGCGCGTGCCGCCGCGGAGACATCGATCGTCCGCTCGCGATCCGGGCGATGAAGCGCTTCCTCGTCGAGTGGCACGAGGCCTCCGGGATCCCCGACGTCATGCCGCAGATCACGGCCCGTGCCGAGCGAGTCGCGGTCGTCGGGGCCGGCCCGGCGGGCATCGCGGTCGCCCGCGAGCTGGCGATGAAGGGCTACCAGATCACGGTCTTCGACAGCCTCCCGTACGGCGGCGGCACGATGCTCATCGGCGTGCCCGCGTTCCGCCTCCCCCGCGAGGCGATCGAGATGGATATCCGGCTCGTGGAGCGGCTCGGCGTCAGGTTCGTCTTCGACACCACGATCGGCAAGGACATCACGTTCGACCAGCTCCAGCGCGACTTCGATGCGATCGCGATCACGGCGGGCGCCATGGATGCCGTCGCGCTCGACATCCCCGGGGCGGACCTCGAGGGCGTCGACTACGGCGTCGACTTCATGAAGAAGGCCAACCTCGGCCAGCCGCTCGAGGTCGGCAACGACGTCGTGGTCATCGGCGGCGGCTACACGGCCATGGACTGCTCGCGGACGAGCCTCCGGCACGGAGCCGAGCACGTGTCGATCGTCTATCGACGCACGCGCTCCGAGCTGGTCGTGGACGAGGAGGAGCTCGGCGAGACCGAACGCGAAGGCGTCCGGATGGAGTTCCTCGCGAGCCCGATCGAGATCATCGGCGAGGACGGCAAGGTGGCCGGCGTCCGATTCATCCGCAACCGGCTCGGTGAGCCCGACGCGTCCGGCCGGCGCTCCCCTGTGCCGATCGAGGGATCCGAGTTCGTCATCAAGGCCCAGACCGTCATCCCGGCCGTGTCCCAGGCGGCCGATCTGACGTTCCTCCCGGTCGAGGCCAAGTTCGAGATCAATCGGGGTCGCGTCAAGGTGGACCCCGCCACCTACGCATCGAACGTTCGCGGCGTCTTCGCCTGCGGCGACTTCGTGACCGGTCCCACGACGCTCATCGAAGCGGCCGGCCACGGCAAGAAGTGCGCCTACGCGATCGACCGGTACCTGTCCGGCCGGACCGACGTGACCGTCGCCGCCAACGTCAAGATCACCAGCTCGTGGCGCCACGACATGCCCGAGTTCTACGACGTCCTGCCCCGTCAGCACATCCCGATGGTGCCGCTCACGGCGCGCATGCCCTCGACGGAACCCGTCGTCAACTTCAACACCCCGGTCGAGCTGGGCTACGACGCGACGGGCGCCGTCGCCGAGTCGACGCGCTGCCTCATGTGCAACTACAACATCTGGTTCGACCCGTTCCGCTGCGTCCTGTGCGGCGCGTGTGCGGATGTCTGCCCCGAAGGCGTCATCCACATGGTCGACATCAACCAGCTCAAGTCGGAAGGGCTCCTCCCCGAGGTCGAAGAGGCGTACGGGTGGGACCAGGGCGGGGCCATGATCCTTGACGAGGAGCGCTGCATCCGCTGCGCGCTGTGCGTCAAGCGGTGCCCGTTCGACGCCATTACGATGGAACGGTTCGAGTTGCAGGAGATCTCGACGGACGGACGCCTGTACAAGGAGTCCTACCGAGACGCACAACTGGCCGGCACCCCCGGCGTGGCAGGAGGAGCCCGGTGAGTTTCCTCGAGCGGGTGGATCAGACCATCCGCCGAAGCCCCGTCTGGCGGTCGATCT
>CAYMTJ010000082.1:0-9008 GCA_964393345.1 uncultured Anaerolineaceae bacterium
ACGTCTTGCCGTGGTCGATGTGGCCGATCGTGCCGATGTTCACGTGCGGCTTGGTGCGCTCGAACTTCTTCTTGGCCACGAGACCATGTACTCCTTCGTGAGGCGGCTTCGCCGCGACGGACCGGACTCCCAGGATCGATGAGCCGACTGGGTGGAGCCCACAATCGGACTCGAACCGATGACCTCTTCCTTACCAAGGAAGTGCTCTGCCAGCTGAGCTATGTGGGCCCGAGTGCTACGCGATGGACGCTGGATGTGGTGGGCAGGGAGGGAATCGAACCCCCACAGTCGAAGACGGCTGATCTACAGTCAGCGGAGCTCACCACCTGCTCAACCTACCCACGGTGACGGTCCCGGGCCGAGACTGCGGACTCGTGGTGGACCCGGTTCCGATGGTTCACGCTGGAGCCGACGATGGGACTCGAACCCGTAACCGGCGGTTTACAAAACCGCTGCTCTACCAATTGAGCTACGTCGGCACGACGGGCAGGGGCATACCGCAGATGACCCGTTCCGGCGCCGGGGAATGATATGGCCGGCCGCGTCCGGCGGTCAAGCGCGCGGCTTGCGGGGTCGTGATGCGCGACGCGGCGCCGCGGACACGTCGTCCGGAGCGGGCTGCCCGGATGAGCCCGAGGAGGCCTTGTCGGCGGCCGACGGGGATGGGCCGCCGGGCAGGAGATCCGGCCCCGGATCGACGGGGGGATCGGCTTTCGGCGCGGCCTTCGCGCGCGATCGGACGCGTTTGGGGGCTGCCAAGGCGGCGTCAGGTCCGGCCGCGGGGGCGGCCGCTTCGGGGGACGCCGCGAACGCGATCGGGTCACCGGCGGCCAGCGCGTCCGCGGCAGGCGCATCGGCCGGCGCGGGGTCCGTCTCCGGCGCCCCTGTCGCGTGTCCCGCCGGGTCGCGCTGGGCGAGCGCCTCGAACAGCAGGATCGACCCGGCGACCGCGGCGTTGAGCGAACCGATCGCGCCTCGCATCGGGATCCGCATGAGCAGGTCGCAGCGCCGACGGACCGTCGGGCCGAGGCCCTGACCCTCGCTCCCGACCACGATCACGAGGGGCCCGCGAAGGTCGCTCTCCCGGGCGGTGAGCGGGGCGGCGGCCTCCGCTCCGGCGACGCGCAGCCCCCGGCCGTGCATGTCGGCGAGCGCGGCGGGGAGGTCGTCGACCGGACAGAGCAAGAGGTGCTCGACGGCGCCGGCCGACGCCTTGACCGCCGACGGGCTGAGCGGCGCCTGGCGCCGCGTGGGGAACAGCACGCCGTGCACGCCCGCGGCCTCGGCACTGCGCAGCAGGGTGCCCACGTTCTGGGGATCCTCCAGCGAGTCGAGCGCCAGCACGAACGGCGGCTCACCACGCTCCGCGGCACGGGCGAGGATGTCCTCCGGCGACGCGTAGCGGCGCGGTCCGACGACGAGGGCGACGCCCTGGTGGCCATCGAAGCCGGCGAGGGCCGTGAGTGTCCCGCCTTCGAGTTCGATGATCGGGATCCGCAGACTGGTGGCGTGCAGGACGACGCGCTCGAGGGCCTGGCGCCGCTGCGGGACCACGAGGAGGCGGAACGCCTCACGTCGCGCGACGAACGCCTCCTCCACGGGACGACGACCGGCGACGATCTCCTCGTCCTGGCCGATCAGATCGGGCGGGGGCAGCGCCGGCCTCGGGTACGCCGGCCGTGGCGGCGGGCCACCGAACGGTCGGGGCGGCGGGCCACCGAACGGTCGGGGCGGCGGGCCGGCGGGACGGGACGGTCGGCCGGGGAAGGGACGCGGCGGCGGGACGCTGTCTCCGTGCCCGGTCGACGGCCCGGTCGGGGAAGGGCGACCCGGCCCGGACGATCGCCACGGACCTGGCGGGCGGCCTGGTCCTGGTGGGCCGCCCCGGTCCGGCGGGCCGCCCCGGTCTGGTGCGCGGCCCCGGTCGGGCGGGCCGCGCCGATCCGACGGGCGACCGTCTCTGGGTCGGCCGGGGCCGGTCGGCCGGTTCGAGCGGAAGGGAGGTCCCGAGCCGGGCCGCGTCGTCCGCGGCCGGTCGAACGGACGAGGATCCGGCGGGGTGCCCGGTTCGCGCGGCTCGCGGGCGGCACCGGCCGGATCGTCGCCGCCGCGCCACCCGAACCCGGGGCGCGCCGGACCGGGCGGACGGCCGGGGCCGCCGGGGCCGCTGGATCGACCCGGTCCGCCCGGTCGCCCGGGACCGCTCGGGCGGCCAGGCCCGCCGGGTCTGGGGCCGTCGCGCTTCGAGCCCGGCCGCGGATCCGGTCCGGAGCGGCGTCCGCGATC
Source organism: uncultured Anaerolineaceae bacterium (assembly GCA_964393345.1). GTDB lineage: Bacteria > Chloroflexota > Limnocylindria > Limnocylindrales > CSP1-4 > SPCO01. Next base: position 2,287 of record CAYMTJ010000082.1, read on the forward strand.
GTCGCCTCGGCGCGGTCGGTCAGGCACGCGACGCCTCGCGAACCCGACGCCAGCGCTGTCCGTCCCGGGTGTCCTCGACGGCGATCCCGCGCTCGGCGAGGGCATCGCGGAGCCGGTCGGATGCGGCCCAGTCGCGCGCGGCCCGTGCGGCGGCGCGCTCATCGATCATCGCCGTCGTCTCCTCGTCGAGGGCGTCGTCGGCATCGGGCAGGATCCCCAGCACCTGGTCGAGGTCGCGCACCGCCGACAGAGCGCGCGCGGCGTCCTCCGTCGAGAGTCCGCGAGCTTCGATCCGCCGGTTCAGGTCGCGCACCAGGTCGAACACCACGGCGAGACCCTCCGAGATGTTCAGGTCGTCATCGAGCGCCGCTCCGAAGGCCTCCCGTGCCGCGGCCAGGGCGTCGGGGAGCGTCGGATCATCGGGCCGCGCCTCGCGGTAGGCATCCAGGGCAGCCACGAGCGCATCGAGCCGGTCGACCGCGGCACCGGCGGCCGCCAGGGAATCCTCGGTGTAGTTGAGGCTTGCCCGGTAGTGGACCGAGATCAGGGCGTAGCGCAGCGCCCGCGGCGACGTCCCGCTCGCGAGCAGCGAACTCACCCGCTCGATGTTGCCCGTGGACTTCGCCATCTTCGTGCCGCTCATCTGCAGGTGAGCGCAGTGCAGCCACGTCCCCACGAATGGCTGCCCGGTGGCCGCCTCGCTCTGGGCGATCTCGTCCTCATGGTGCGGAAAGATCAGGTCCACGCCGCCCGTATGGATGTCGAAGGACGGGCCGAGGGCCGCCATGCTCATCGCCGAGCACTCGATGTGCCAGCCCGGCCGCCCCGGTCCGACGGCCGTCTCCCAGCTCGGCTCCCCGAGCTTGGGGCCCTTCCACAGGGCGAAGTCACGGACGTCGTCCTTCGCGTACTCGTCGGCCTCCACGCGCTCGCCGACGCGGAGTTGCTCGGGATCGAGTCGAGCGAGGCGGCCATAGGCCGGCCACGAGGCGATCCGGAAGAAGATCGACCCGTCGTCGGTGCGGTAGGCGTGCCCGCGTTCGATCAGCGTCTCGATGAGGCCGACGATCTGGTCGATGTGCGCCGTCGCCCGCGGCATGACGTCCGGGGTCGTCATCCGGAGCGCGGCCGAATCCGCGAGGAACCCCGCCAGGTGCTGGTCGGCGAGGGCGTCGATCCCGATCCCGGCCGCCGCCGCGCCGCGGATGATCTTGTCATCGATGTCGGTGATGTTCATCACCCAGCGGACCGTCAGGCCGCGCCAGCGGAGGTGCCGCACGAGCAGGTCGGCGAACAGGAATGACCGGAAGTTCCCGATGTGCGCGGGCCCGTAGACCGTCGGGCCGCAGGAGTAGATCCCGACCTCGTCCGTCCGTGGCTCGAACTCGCGCGTCAGGCCGGTCAGGGTGTCGTGCAGGCGGAGGTTCATCCGGGCGGGGTCAGCGTCGCGATGGCGATCGCCGAGATCGCGCGACCCGCCCCTTCGTCGCCGAGCAGGTTGCCCGTGGATGCCTTGACGTTCACGGCGCCCTCGTCGGTCCCGAGCGCGGCGGCGATCGCGTCCCGCATCGCGTCCAGATGGCCGGCCAGCCGTGGGCGGGCAGCGGTGATCGTGACGTCCACGTTCCCGATGGTCCAGCCGGCAGCCGCCACGCGACGACGGACTTCGATGAGCATCGTCCGACTGTCGATCCCCTCGGGCGTCGACGAGTCCGCGGGAAAGACACGGCCGAGGTCCCCCAGCGCCGCGGCCCCCAGGAGGGCATCACAGACCGCATGCAGGGCCACATCGCCATCGGAATGGCCGTCCAGCCGCGGCGCCCCATCGATCGACACGCCCCCGAGCCGGAGGGGCTCGCCGGCGCCGAATGGGTGCGCGTCGACGCCGATCCCCGTTCGCGGGGTCGCGGCGGCGGCCAACGCGGCCGTGGCCCGACGGAGATCGGACTGGGTCGTCACCTTGAGATTGCTCGGATCGCCGGGGACCACATGGACGGCGATTCTACAGGCCTCCAGGAGCGCGGCCTCATCCGTCCAGGTCTCCGGGCCGTCCGGAGGGAACCGCGCGTAGGCGGCCAGCAGGGTGCCGCGCCGGGCACCCTGTGGCGTCTGGGCGGTCGCGAGGTCTGACCGGTCGACCGTCGCCGCGACCGTGTCGCCGGCAACGCGCTTCACGGTCTCGGCGACCGGAAGCGCCGGGATCGCCGCACCATGCGCGGCGACGGCCTCGATGACCGCGCGGATCAGCGTCGCGGCGACGTGGGGCCGGGCTCCGTCGTGGACGAGCACGACCCGCCCGTCGCCCGCCGGTGGGAGCGCCGCGAACCCCGCCGCGACCGAGGCCTGTCGCCGGTCCCCGCCGCCGACGACGGCATGCACCTTGGCGGGGAGCCACGGCGCCGCACGGACATCGGCGACGCGGGCCGGCGCCACGACCACCACGATCCGCTCGACGCCGGGCGTCGCGGCGATGCGCGAGAGCGTCCAGGCGAGCAGCGGCCGGTCGCCGATGGCGGCGTACACCTTGTCGACGCCCTCCATCCGGGCGGACCGGCCGGCGGCCACCACGATGACGTCCGCCGACGTCACCGCCTCGTTCGGCGCCTCGGCCGCGGACGCCTCGCTCAATCCAGGCGGGGCTGGGCGAAGATCATCCGGCCCGCGACCGTCTGGAGGACGCGCGTCACGAGGACGTCGACGTCCTTGTCGATATGGCGGGCGCCGCCTTCGACGACGATCATCGTCCCGTCGTCGAGGAACCCGACGCCCTGGCCGGCCTCCTTGCCCTCCTGGATCACGCGGACGCGCAGTTCCTCGCCGGGAAGGACGGCCGGCTTGACCGCGTTCGCGAGCGAGTTGATGTTCATCACGCGGACGCCCTGGAGCTCGGCGACCCGATTGAGGTTGAAGTCGTTGGTCAGGATCACGCGGCTGCGCGCCCGCGCGAGGGCGACGAGCTTGGCATCGACCTCCGCGACCTCCGGGACGTCGTCCTCCACGATCTCGACCGGCGTGGACGAGCCCTTCTGCATCCGGGCAAGGATCTCCAGACCACGACGCCCGCGGTTCCGCCGGAGCGTGTCGCTGCTGTCGGCGATGTGCTGGAGTTCGTCGAGCACGAAGCGTGGGATCACGAGCGTCCCATAGATGAACCCGGACTCCACGATCTCGGCGATCCGCCCATCGATGATCGCGCTGGTGTCGACGACGATCCGGGGGTCGCCTTCGTGCGCGACATCACCAGCGGGATCCGGGCGACGGACGAGGCCGACCGCCTCGGCGGCAACGAGGAGATCCTGACGCTTCGCCACGGTCAGGCCCACCATGCCGAGGCCGAGGAAGATGGACACCCCGAGCGGCAACCACGTCCCGAACGGCTCCGGAAGCCCGGCGAGCGGAAGCCCCAGCAGCAGACCCATCAGGAGGCCGATCAGCAGACCGACGACCGCGGTGACGAACTCGGCGGTCGAGAGCTCTTCGACGCGGCGGATCAGCCAGGTCGCGGGCACGATCGTGAGGTAGGGCAGCAACCCGAAGCCGACCACGATCCAGGCGATCACCCACAGCGCGACGAGGGCACCGGCCGCATCGGATGCGCGGAAGAGCCCGCCGCCGGACGTGACCAGGACGAGACCGATGGAACCGCCGAGCAGGGCGCCGAGGACACGGATGTAGCGGATCAAGGACTCCCTCGGGGACGCTCTGCGCGTCCCGTGCCGAGACGGACGGCCGGATCGGGCGTCAGCCTAGCATCGTGGGGACGGGCTCGCCACGCGCCGGAGCGCCGCGACCCAGGGCCGCCGCGACCGCATCCGACAGCGTCGCGGCACCGATGACCTCCATGCCGGGCACTTCCACGATCCCGCCCGTCGCCGCTGGACGCGGCACGATCGCGCGGTGGAACCCGAGACGGGCGGCCTCGCGAAGCCGGCGCTCCACCCCCGCGACCGCCCGCAACTCCCCCAGCAATCCCACTTCACCGATCGCGACGGTCCCCGGGAGGATGGGGCGATCCCGGAACGACGAGGCGAGGGCGAGGGCGAGCGGCAGGTCCATCGCCGGCTCGGCGACGGTCAGCCCACCGGCGACGTTGACGTAGACGTCGTGGCCCCCGAGACCGATCCCCGCCCGGCGGCCGAGGACCGCGATGAGCAGACTGAGGCGGTTCGGATCGAGGCCGCTCGCGCGTCGGACCGGAGACCCGAAGCGAGCTGTCGAGACCAGGGCCTGGACCTCCACCAGGATCGGCCGACTGCCTTCGAGGGTCGGCGCGATGACGCTGCCGGGAGCGGGGGCGTCGTGGTCGGCAAGGAACGCGCGGGCCGGGTCGCGGACCTCCGTGAGTCCGGTCTCCCCCATCTCGAACACGCCCACTTCATCGGTCGACCCGAACCGGTTCTTCGAGGCGCGCAGGACGCGCAGGGCGGCATACCGCTCGCCCTCGAGGTTGACGACCGCGTCCACGAGGTGCTCGAGCGTCTTGGGTCCCGCGATGGTGCCGTCCTTGGTCACGTGCCCGGCCAGGATGACCGCCGTGCCCTCCGCCTTGGCGTAGGCCATCAGCCGAAGGGTGGCCTCACGGACCTGTCCGACGCTGCCGGCCGCCCCGTCGAGGTCGTCGACGGTCGCCGTCTGCACCGAATCGACGACGAGGACGGCGGGTGCGGCCGCCGTGGCCGTCGCGACGATGGCGCCGACATCATGCTCGGCGAGGATGCTGATCCGCTCCGCGGCTGGACCCTGGAGCAACCCGAGGCGAGCGGCACGGAGGTGGACCTGGCTCGCGGACTCCTCCCCGGTCGCGTAGAGCGTGGTCCGCTCAGCGGCGGGGCCGTCCACGAGCGCGGCCAGGGCCTGGAGCAGCAGCGTCGACTTGCCGATCCCGGGTTCGCCACCGAGGAGGATCACCGAGCCCGGGACGAGGCCACCCCCGAGGACCCGGTCGAGTTCGTCGATCCCGACGCGGAGCCGTGGTGCGTCGGTCGTGCCGATCCTTGCGAGAGGCGCCGCCGCCGCCGCGGGCACGGCCGCGGCGCGCGCCCGATCACCGCGACGCGACGAGGCGACGACGGTCTCGACGAGGCTGTTCCAGGTCTCGCAGACGCGGCACTGCCCTTCCCAGCGGAGGTAGACCTCGCCGCAGCTCCCGCAGACGTAGCGGCTCTCCGGCCGCGCCACCTCAGCGGGCGAGGGTGGTGGTCGCGACCACGTCAGGCCTCGACCGGCGCGAGTGGCTGCTCCGCGGCGTGGATATCGAGACCGGCCTCGGGGTCCTTGTCCACCACGATCGTCGTCCCGGGTTCGTAGCGGCCGATCAGCAGGTGCTCGGCGAGGACGTCCTCGACCATGTTCTGGATGACCCGACGCAGGGGCCGCGCCCCGTAGGCGACGTCGTACCCGAGCTTGATGATGTGCTCCTTGGCCGCCTGGGTGACCTCGAGCTTCATCTGCTGGGCTCGGAGCTGGTCGCTGACCCGGGCCAGCATGAGGTCGACGATCTGGGTGATCTCCTCGACCGTCAAGGACCGGAAGACCACCGTGGCATCGATGCGGTTGAGGAACTCCGGCCGGAAGCTCTGCTTCAGCTCGGCCTGGACCTTGTCCCGCATCAGTTCATACGAGATCTGGGCCTTCGACTCGTCGGAGTCGCCGGTCACGCGGAACCCGAGGCTCGAATTGGTCTGCAGCTGCTTCGCGCCGAGGTTGGAGGTCATGATGATGATGACGTTGCGGAAGTCGACCCGTCGGCCCTTCGCATCGGAGAGGTGCCCGTCCTCGAGGATCTGGAGCAGGATGTTGAAGACTTCGGGATGGGCCTTTTCGACCTCGTCGAGCAGGACGACGGCGTAGCTCTTGCGCCGAACCGCCTCGGTCAGCTGCCCGCCCTCGTCGAACCCGACGTAGCCCGGGGGTGCGCCGACGAGCCGGCTCACGTTGTGGCGCTCCATGAACTCGCTCATGTCGATCTTGATGAGCGCGTCCTCGCTCCCGAACATGAACTCCGCGAGCGCCTTCGCGAGCTCCGTCTTCCCGACGCCGGTGGGCCCGAGGAAGATGAACGAGCCGATCGGCCGCTTCGGGTCCTTCAGCCCCGCCCGGGCCCGGCGGACGGCCTTCGAGACGGTCTCGATGGCTTCCTGCTGGCCGATGACCCGACCGTGGAGCGCGTCCTCCATGTGGAGCAGGCGCTCGGACTCCTCCTGGGCGATGCGGGTGACGGGGATCCCCGTCCACATCGCGACGACCTGGGCGATCTCCTCCTCGTCGACGACCGGAAGGTCACCCGACAGCGTCGCCTGCCACTCGGCGCGGAGCGTATCGACGGTCTCGCGCGCGGTCGCTTCGGTCTCGCGGAGGGTCGCGGCCTCTTCGTACTCCTGGTTATTGATCGCCGCGTCCTTTTCCTTGGTGATCCGGTCGAGGTCCTTCTGGGCCTCGCGCAGCGCGGGCGGCGAGCTCGAATTGCGCAGGCGCACGCGGCTGCCGGCCTCGTCGATCAGGTCGATGGCCTTGTCGGGCAGGTGGCGGTCCGTGATGTAGCGCGTGGAGAGGTCGGCGGCGGCGCGCACGGCGTCGTCGGTGATGGTGACCTTGTGGTGCTGCTCGTAGCGCTCGCGGATCCCCATGAGGATGTCCACGGTCTGTTCGAGCGTCGGCTCCTCCACCATCACGGGCTGGAATCGCCGCTCGAGGGCTGGATCTTTCTCGATGTGTTTGCGGTA
>CAYMTJ010000083.1:0-8699 GCA_964393345.1 uncultured Anaerolineaceae bacterium
GATCTCGGTCGCGAAGCGCTCCAGCGACCCGCCCATGATCGCGATCGCGGCGAGTAGGGCGGCGTGCCGGTCGCGCTGGACGATCTGGGTGCTGGCCAGGTCGGCGTGGAGGCCCAGGCCAGCCAGGACCTCGGCCTCGATCTCGGGTCCGAGGTGGCTGTACGTCCCGACCGGGCCGGAGATCTTGCCCGTGCCGATCTCGTCGACGGCCGCCGCGAGGCGCCGCCGAGCGCGATCGACCTCGAACGCCCAGCCGGCGAGCTTGAGACCGAAGGTGATGGGTTCGGCGTGGACCGAGTGCGTGCGACCCATCATCACGGTGTCCGATTCGGCGCGCGCCCGGGTCACGAGCACGGCCCGCAGCCGATCGGCGTCGTCGAGCAGCCGCTGCCCCGCCGACCGGAGCTGGAGGGCGAGCGCCGTGTCGACCACGTCGCTGCTCGTCAGGCCGAGGTGGAGGTAGCGGCCTTCGGGCCCGACCGACTCGGCGACCTGGCTGACGAACGCGATCACGTCGTGATCGGTGGTTCGCTCGATCTCCGCGATGCGGTCGATGTCGATCCGCGCGCGGCCCTCGAGCGCGGCGAGCGCCTCGGGCGGGACCTGGCCGCGGGTCGACTGCGCGCGGGCGACAGCGAGTTCGACCCGGAGCATCGCCTCGAACCGGGCCGTGTCCGACCAGATGGCGCCCATCTCCGGGAGCGTGTAGCGCCGGATCACGAGGCCGCCCCCGTCAGTGCCGAGACCGCCCCGGCCAGCCCGGGGCCCTGGCCGATCGTGCTCAGCCCGATGTCCCGGCGTCGCTGGAGGCCATCGAAGGTGACGCCGTCCGCCGCGGATTCCGCAGCCTCGCGGGCCGCCGCGAGGTCCGCGCCGCGATCGACGATCGCGAGGACGCGGCCACCGGCGGTCCGGGCCGTACCGTCGAACCCGACGAAGCTCCCGGAATGGAAGACGAGCGATCCGAGCCCGCGAGCACGGTCGAGCCCCTCGATGAGATCACCCTTGCGGGGCATCTCCGGGTAGCCGGCCGCCGCGAGGACCACCGCGACGGTCGCCCCGGGCAGCACCGGGACCCGAGCGTCGCGGATGCCGAGCGCGCCGATCGCGCTCGAGAGGTTGCCGCGCGCCGCGGCCAGCAGCAGCGGGCCGAGCGCGACCGCGAGCCGTGGCATGAGCGCCTGGGTCTCGGGATCGCCGAACCGGGCGTTGCACTCGAGCAGGACGGGGCCATCGGCGGTCAGGATCAGGCCGGCGTAGAGCGCGCCACGGAACGGGGTGCCGCGTCGGGCCAGCTCGGCGAGGATCGGCCGATGGAAGCGGTCCAGCAGGTCCGGGATCGCCGCATCCGGCAGATCGGCAAGTGGGCTGATGGCGCCCATCCCGCCGGTGTTCGGCCCCGTGTCGCCGTCGCCGAGTCGCTTGTGATCGCGCGCCAGCGGCAGGGCCAGCGCGTCGCGACCATCGCACAGCGCGATCAGGCTCGCCTCGGGGCCGCGCAGGCGCTCCTCGATGACCACCATGGACCCCGGGTCCGCCAGGATGTCCCGGATCGCCGGCTCGGCCGACCGCGCGTCGTCGCAGACGGTGACGCCCTTGCCGGCGGCGAGACCGTCGGCCTTGACGACGACGCCGTCGCCGTCGCGAGCCATGGCCCGAGCGACGTCCAGGGCCGTCCCGACGTCGGCGCAGACGTGCGCACGGGCCATCCGGACGCCGGCCGCCGCGGCGACCTCGTGGCAGAACGCCTTACTGCTCTCGATCCGGGCGGCGTCGCGGGTGGGCCCGAAGACGGCGACCCCGGCCCCGGCGAGCGCATCGGTCACGCCGGCCGCCAGCGGGGCTTCCGGCCCGATCACGACGAGTTCGGCCGCCTCGCGTCGGGCGAGGTCGACGATGGCGTCTGGATCGAGCGGGTCCACCGCCACGCAGCGCACCCGTGGTTCCTCGGCGATGCCGCCGCTCCCCGGCGCGACGATCACCTCGTTGACACCGGGTTCGGCGCTCAGCTTCCAGGCCAGCGCGTGCTCCCGGCCGCCGCCGCCCACGATCAGGATGCGGGTCGGCATCAGGAGGCTGGCCGCGCTCACGCCGGGATCCCCGGGCGATGCCGCATCGGCCGCCAGGCGCGCTCGATCGTCTGCGTCCGCTCGGGCCCGACGGATACCAGGACGATCGGCACGCCGGCGTACGACTCGATCGCGCTCACGTAGCGGCGCGCGTTCTCAGGAAGGTCACCCAGCGAGCGGACGCCGTGGATCGGTTCGCTCCAGCCGGGGAAGTCCTCGTAGATCGGGGTCGCTCGGGCCAGCGCGGCACCCGACGACGGCCAGACCTCCACCCGGCGCCCGTCGATCTCGTAGGCGACGCACATCCGGACCGTGTCGATCCCGGACAGGATGTCGAGCTTGTTGAGCATGATCGAGCTGACGCTGTTGACCGCCACGGCGTATCGAAGCGGGACGGCGTCGAACCAGCCCACGCGACGGGGTCGCCCGGTAACGGTCCCGAACTCGTGACCACGCTCGGCGATGCCGGCACCGACGCCGTCGTGGAGCTCCGTCGGATACGGCCCGGACCCGACCCGCGTGGAGTACGCCTTCATGACGCCGATGACCTCGTCCACCTGGAGCGGGCCGATCCCGCCACCGGTGCACGCGCCGCCGGCGACCGGGTTCGAGGACGTCACGAACGGGTAACTCCCGTGGTCGAGGTCCAGCAGCGTGCCCTGGGCCCCCTCGAGCAGCACGTGCTCGCCGCGCGCGAGCGCGGCCTGCACGAGCCAGGTCGTGTCATCGAGGTGGGGCGCGAGGCGGGTGCCCCAGCCGAGCGCCAGGTCGACCAGCTCGTCCACGCGGAACGCCTCGCCGCCCATCGAACCGAGCAGCAGGTTCTTGTCCGGCAGGACACGACCGATCCGCTCCCGCAGCACGACCGGATCGAGCAGGTCCTCCATCCGCAGCCCCAGCCGCCACGCGCGGTCCCCGTAGGCCGGACCGATCCCGCGGCCGGTCGTGCCGACCTTCGCGCCGTCGAGCCGCGCCTCGTTCGCCCGGTCCAGCGCGACGTGGTACGGCATGATCACGTGCGCGCTGCGGCTGACGCGGACCCGCGCCACGTCGATGCCCCGGCCGGTCAGCTCGTCGAGTTCCGCAATGAGCGTCACCGGATTGACGACGACGCCGTTGCCGATCACCGAGGTGATGTGCGGATACAGGACGCCGGACGGGGTGAGGCGAAGCTTGAAGACCTCGTCGCCGCTGACGACGGTGTGACCGGCGTTGTCGCCACCCTGGTAGCGCACCACCATCGCCACCTGCTCGGCGAGGAAGTCGGTGGTCTTGCCCTTGCCCTCGTCGCCCCACTGGAGCCCGACGATCACGGTCGCCGGCATCAGGCGGGCGGCCCGACCGAGACGGAGCCCGCGGACATGAAAAGGCCCCGGTCGGGCTGGCCGGGGTCCTGGATAGATTTATCCCGCGTCGCGCCGCCGGTGCTTCGGCGGATCGCCAGTGTGCGGTCGCCCGGTCGCCTCACGGGGCGGCCGATGCGCCCTCCTAGCGCGATCGTCGGACCTCCTGGTTCGCGGGGTGAGCCGCTGCGGACGAGGACGGCCGGAGTATAGCAGGGCCGCGGGCTCGAACCCGGTTCGAACCCGGCAACACCGGGCCGGCGATCGCGGGCAGGCGTACGAACGGGCGTACCACCGGCGGGTGGCGACCGGTACCTCCTACATAGGCCTGATGGCGCGTGCGCGCCGCTAGCCTTGCCACGTGATGCGCCTGTTGGGGGTCCTGCTGCTCGCTGCCCCCGTCGCTCTTGGGATCCTGCTCGTGACGAAGCCGTCCTTCGCGGCCGATGTCATGGGCCAGAACGACCGGGTCGTGGTGGTGGCCGTGGCCGCCGCGACCATCGCCGTGTCGATCACCGCGGGCGCGGTGATGATCCTCTTCCGGCTGCAGTTCGGCCGGCTGATCAAGGCCGCCGAACGGCTCGCCGCCGGCGATTACAACGTGAAGGTGGTGACCCGCGGTCGGGGCGGCCTCGAGGGGCGCTTCGCCCGCGCGATCAACGATCTGAGCGTCGCCCTGTCCCAGACGCATGACGCCGCGACCGTCGATCGCCTGACCGGCGTCGCGAACCGGGGCGCGGTCCTCGCCTCGCTCTTCTCCGAGGTCGAGCGCGCCGTCCGCTACGGCCGGCCGTTGTCGGTGGCCTTCGTCGACATCGATCACTTCAAGGCCGTCAACGACACGTACGGCCACGCCGCCGGCGACATCGTCCTGCGGGGCGTGGCGCAGACCCTCGGGGTCAACCTGCGTGCGAGCGACATGATCGGCCGCTACGGTGGTGAGGAGTTCATGCTCATCCTCACCGAGACCGACGTCGAGGAGGGCGCGGTCCTCACGGAGAAGCTGCGCACGCTCGTCCAGAAGCAGCGGTTCAGCGTCGAGGGCAATGCCGACCTGTCCGTCACGATCTCGATCGGGATCGTCGGCGGCAGCGGACCCGTCCTGCGCGTCGACACGCTGGTCCGCGACGCCGACGCCGCGATGTACTCGGCCAAGTCGCTCGGGCGCAACCAGACCTACATCTTCGCGGAGCCGGACGACGATGCCCGCGTCCCGCGGGCCCCGATCTCGAACGCTGGGCGCGCGAAGGCCATGGAGATCGGCCGTCACGCCCGCCAGGCGGCCACCGCGGCCCTCGCGTCGTACGTCATGCCGCTCCCCCACTACCGCGGGCAGCCCTCGGCGCTCATCGCCTCGATCGTCGTGGAACTGGCCCGGCAGCTGGAACTGCCCGAGGCGGAGATCGACCGGATCCAGCTCGCGGCGCTGCTCCACGATGTCGGCAAGGTCGCCATCCCGCAGGAGATCCTCGACAAGCCCTCGGCGCTGACCACTGGTGAGTGGCGGTCCGTCGTCCAGCACCCCCGGATCGGCCAGGTGATCCTCGAGCAGGCGGCGGCGCTCAAGGACGCGGTGCCGATCATCCTCCACCATCACGAGCGCTATGCCGGGCACGGCTATCCGTTCGGCCTGCGGGCGCACGAGATCCCGCTCGGCGCGCGGATCGTCGCGATCGCCGACGCCTACGACGCGATGATCCACGACCGGCCGTACAAGCGCGCGATGACCCACGACCAGGCGATCGCCGAGCTGCGACGCCACGCCGGGACGCAGTTCGACCCGGAGCTCGTCAGCCTCTTCTGCGACCTGTACGCGGCGAACGCTCCCACCCCGGACCCCACGATCGTCGCGATGACCCGGCAGGCGATCGACGACGAACCGGCCCTCGTGCCCTCGGTGACGACGCGGACGCCGGTCCGGCGGGCGAGCCGCACGAAGCCGATGACCGCGTCGGCGGGACCGTCGGCCACGATGGCCCCCGACGCCGAGGCCGCCATGGCGATGCACGACGCTGGCGCGTCGCCCGCCGCGGCGACCGCGGACGGGCCGTTGCACCCGCACCCCCACGGCGCCGCGGGCTGACCATCACGGTCCGCATGAGCGACCGTCCGGAGGGCTAGTCCTCCGTCTCGCGCCAGGTGCGCTGGTGGACCCCCCGATTGCCCTCGGCAAGCTCGGGTTCGGCCGCGATGATCGCTCCCAGCTGGTCGAGCGACGGCGGGTCGTCGCTCGGGAGTCGATCAGCGATCGCCCGGATCACCGCCAGGTCCTCGGCCGTATCGACGGCGAAGCGGCCCGCCGGCGGCGGGCTGAGCGGCGGGCAGGTGCCGATCCGGAATCGCTCGGGGCGCGCGTACAGGAATGGCATCACGTGCTCGCGCTCGGCGCGCTCGACGGCCTCGTGCGCGGCCGTCTCGAGGGCGCTGGCCCGCGCGACCTCCCCGGCGATCCCCACCGGCCAGCCGGCGATCCCGACGTAGTCGTAGTCACCGTCGAGGGCGAACCGGATCTGGCGCTCGTAGACGGCCCCGTCGATGAACGGACAGTCCGCGGTCGCGCGCACCACGTGCGTGGGTTCGTACGGCGCGACGGCGTCCCAGCAGCGCGCCAGGACGTCCTGCACGGACCCGCGATGGTAGGCGTAGCCCGCCTCGGCAAGGACGTCGACCAGCGGATCGTCCTCGGGCTCGGTCGTGACCGCGGCGACCACCGCGTCGACCGACGGGATGGCCGCCACGACGCGCATCGTCCAGAGCACGAGCGGTCGGCCGCGGATGGGCTCGAGGACCTTGCCAGGGAGCCGCGTGGAGGTCATCCGGGCCTGGACCACGGCGATCACGCGGGTCGGCGTCATCGGCACCCTCTTCGGTCCACGCGTCGACCACCGGACGCCGGGCCCGTCGACGGTCGGCGGGCCGACGTAGCGTACACCGGTCACCGAGGATCCCAGGCGGACGGTGGCGGCGGGCGGCGGACGGGTGGCAAGCGGCGGCGGAGCGCCCGCCTCGTCAGGTTCGCTCCGCGGCGATCGGCCGATAAGGACCGGTTGACCGCCGGGTGAGCGTCGCTCGCTACCGTGGGTCTCGCCCGCCAGGTCTCCAAGCCGGTCCCGCCGAACCGCCGCCCGCCAGGGCTCGAACCGCCGGGGCCGGCGACCTTCCACCGTCCCGCCGTGTCTGCCCGCCGCCAGAAGCAGGGTCGTGTCCCGGTGCGACCGGGCCGACCAGAAGGAGTACGGACCGTGAACAAGGTCCTGTTGACCGGGCGCCTCACCCGCGACCCGGAGATGCGCAGCCTGGCCAGCGGCAAGGTCGTCACGACCTTCACCGTCGCCAGCAACGAGTTCCTCGGTGCCGGCAAGGAGAAGGCCGAGTACCACAACGTCGTGTCCTGGGACCGACTCGCCGAGATCGCGGGCCGTTATCTCGGCAAGGGCCAGCAGGTCGCGGTGGAAGGCCGGATCCAGACGCGCACCTGGGACGACGACCAGGGCAAGCGCCACTGGCGCACGGAGATCGTCGCGGCCCACGTGGAGATGCTCAGCGGCCGCAAGAAGAAGGACTACGAGGCCCAGCAGGCGGCCGACTCTCTCGTGGCCCAGGCCGAGGCGCTCGGCGAAGCCCCGGCCGCCGAGCCCATCCCGGTCGGCGCCGAAGTCGCGTCAGGGTCCGATCCGGACGACGACGAGGAGGACGACATCGAGGCCGCCGCCTGACCCTCCGGCACATCCCGGGCCACGGCGGCGCGTCCCCCTCCCGCGTCGTCGTGGCCGCTCGCCCGGCTCAGTCGGCGGCTGACGCTCGGAGGAACGCGGCCCGGTCTCGATCGGGATACGACAGCTGGGTACCCGGCCGGGTCACGCTGTCCGAGGCGGCGAGACAGCCTAGGTGCGCGGCGCGCTCCGGCGGCCAACCCATCGCGAGGCCGACGGCGAACGCGCCCACGAAGGCGTCTCCGGCGCCCGTCGTGTCCACCGCATCGACGATCGGCGCCGGGACCCGCACCAGCGCGCCGCCGAGCGGCAGGATCGCCACGCCGCGGGCACCGAGCGTGACGACGACGGACGTCCCGTTCGCGCCCGCGAACGCCTTGATCGAGCGGTCCTCGGCGTCGGGGTCGTCGCCGAGCGGGTGCCCGGCCAAGAGCGCGAACTCGGTCTCGTTGGGGACCAGCCAATCTGTGACCGCGAGCAGCGTCGGGTCGATCGCCGCGGCCGGGGCCGGGTTGAGGATCGTGATCGCCCCGACCGTCCGGCCGGCGGCGAACCCGGCCGCGGTCACCGCCTGCGGGATCTCGAACTGCCCGATGACGACCGCCGGCCGTCGGCGCGTGACGGCCGCGGCCGCGAGGTCCGGCGGGACGGCCTCGTTCGCCCCGGGCACGATGATGATGCGGTTGCGGCCACCGCCATCCACCCAGATCGGCGCCACGCCCGACGATCCGGCCACGCGGATGACGTCGTCGGTGGCGATCCCTTCTCGTTCGAAGTTGGCGATCGTGGCGGATCCGTAGTCGTCATCGCCGACGGCGTTGACCATCGCGACGTCCGCCCCGAACCGGGCCGCGGCAACCGCCTGGTTCGCGCCCTTGCCGCCGAACCCGGACTGGAACGCGCTCCCCACGACCGTCTCGCCGTCGTCCGGCAGCCGGTCCGCGTAGGCGATGAGGTCGATCATCGTGCTCCCGACGACGACGATCCCGGGTCGATCCGTCACAGGTCCTCCTTGTTCGATGGCGGCCGTCATGGTGCCGGTCCGAGGACCACGGCGGCAACCCGCGCTGCTCGGTCGCCCGGTCGAGATCGGCTCGCTCCCGTATCGTGACGGGGTCGTCGGTACTGTGACCGGCGGCCCGGAGTGGCCGGCGGTCCGGCCTGCACGGAGGGTTCATGCACGCGATCGATCGATGGGACAGCCAGGTGCTGTCATCGACGCTGCCGGTGATCGAGGCCTCGCGGAACGTCCGCACCTCGGAGGAAGGGATCCAGCGCGTCGCCGGCTGGATGGCCTACGAGGAGTTCGGCCTCCACGACGGATCGTTCCTCTTCGACTTCGGGCGCGACCCCGACGTCCTGACCGATCTCGTGCTGCTCGAGTCGGCGCTCAACTTCGCCTTCACCGACTTCGCGACGTCGATCAAGTTCGAGGTCGACTACCTGGGTCGGCGCTACGTGGATTCGGAAGCCAAGCTCGCCTGCTGGCACCGTGCCTGGAGCGCGGGACAGCCCATCTTCGACGGCGAGTGGCTGGCGAGCGTGACCCGCGACGACCTCGCCTCGATCTTCGC
>CAYMTJ010000084.1:0-8312 GCA_964393345.1 uncultured Anaerolineaceae bacterium
GTCCGCCGTCAAGGGGCGCCTGTCCATGGTCCGGCGCGTCCCGGCAGGCGTCATCGGCGCCATCACGCCCTGGAATTCGCCGTCCGTGCTGGGCATGCGGGTGGTCGCGCCGGCACTCGCGCTCGGTAACGCGGTCGTGCTCAAGCCGGATCCGCAGACGCCGGTCGTCGGCGGCGCGATGTTCGCGGCGGTCTTCGCCGAGGCCGGGCTGCCGGACGGCCTGCTCCAGGTGGTCGTCGGCGGCGCGGACGTCGGCGAGGCGATCGTCACGGACCCGAACATCCCGGTCGTGTCGTTCACCGGCTCGACCGTGGTCGGGCGGCGCGTCGGCGAGCTCGCGGCGCGGCTGCTCAAGAAGGTGTCGCTCGAGCTGGGCGGGAACAACGCGTTCATCGTCCTCGAGGACGCCGACATCGACGCCGCCGCGTCGGCGGGTGCCTACACCACGTTCCAGTTCCAGGGCCAGGTCTGCTTCGCGGCCGGGCGGCACCTCGTCCATCGCGACGTCGCGGCGGCCTACACCGCGGCCCTCACCGAGAAGGCGAAGCGGCTGCGGACCGGAGATCCGTACCGCGAGGAGGTGGACCTCGGGCCGATCGTCAACGAGAAGCAGCTGGGACGCGTCGACGACATCGTCCAGCGGTCGCTCGCCGCGGGTGCGACCCTCGTCGAGGGCGGCACGCACGAGGGCCTGTTCTACCGCCCGACGGTCCTGACCGATGTGACGACCGATTCGCCCGCGTGGACCGACGAGATCTTCGGGCCCGTCGCGCCGGTGGTCACGTTCGAGACCGACGAGGAGGCGATCGCGCTGGCGAATTCGACCGCGTACGGCCTCGTCGCGTCCATCTACACCCGATCGATCGGGCGGGGGATGGCCATCGCGGACCGGATGCGCACGGGGATGGTCCACGTCAACGACGGGACGCTCAACGACGAGGCGATCATCCCGTTCGGCGGCATGGGCGACTCCGGCAACGGCAGCCGCTACGGCGGCGAAGCGAGTCTGGACACGTTCACCGAGTGGCAGTGGGTCACGGTGCGCGACGAACCACCGACGTTCCCGTACTGAGCCGCGACCGCATGGCATCGATCACCGACGTCGCCCGGCTCGCGGGCGTCTCGACCGCGACCGTCTCGCGCGTCGTCTCGCTCGCGCCGTACGCGGTCAGCCCCGCGACGCGGGCGCGCGTCCTCGAGGCGGCTCGTGCCCTCGACTACGTCCCCAATGCCCTGGCCCGCGGCCTGCACAAGAGCCACGTCCCGGTCGTGGGCGTGATCGTCCATGACATCACGGACCCGTACTTCGCCGAGGTGGTCCGCGGCGTCGAGGACGCCGCATCGGTCGGCGGGTTCCTGGTCATCACCTGCAGCTCGGACCGGATCGCCGAGCGCGAGCACTCGTATGTCCGGCTGCTGCGCTCGATGCGGGCGTCCACGGTCATCTTCGCCGGCAGTGGGCTCGTCGACCCGGCCCTCAACGCCGAGGTCGCCAAGCATCTCGCCGCCATGCGCGCGTACGGTGCCGCCGTCGTCCATCTCTCACCGCACGCCGACGGCGACGCGGACATCGGGATCGACAACGCGGCCGGGATCGCGCGGATCGTCGGAGCGCTGACGGAACTCGGACATCGCCGGATCGCGTTCCTGGCTGGCCCGGCGTCGCTGTACGTGTCGCAGCAGCGATTCGATGGGTACCGGCGGGGGCTGGAAGCGGCCGGTCTCGCGCTCGATCCGCGGCTCGTGGTCCGCACCGGGTTCAACCGGGAGGCCGGCGCGCTCGGGGTCGACGCCCTGCTGGCGAGCGGCGTGCCGTTTACCGCGATCAGCGCGGCCAATGACTTGCTCGCTCTCGGCGCCATCGGTCGACTGGCCGAGCTCGGGATCGACGTCCCGGGCGAGATCTCGGTCGCGGGCTTCGACGACCTCCCGACCGCGGCCATGGCGACCCCGGCGCTGTCGACCGTCCGGCTCCCGCTCCAGGAGATCGGGCGACGAGCGTTCGCGCACGCCGAGCGCCAGCTGGCGGGCGAGACGCCGCCGAACGAGGTCCTGCCGACGACCCTGGTCCTGCGCGGCTCGACGGGTGTGCCCCCGGTTGGGATCGACGCGGCACGACGACCCGCCGCCGCGGTCGTGGCCTGATGGGCACCCTCCTCGCCGACCGGGTGGTCCTGGTCACCGGCAGCAGCCGTGGCATCGGCGCCGAGATCGCGATCAAGGCCGCCGCCGAGGGCGCGCGGGTCGGGGTCCACTATCACCAGGGCGAAGACGCCGCGATCGCGGTCGTCGAACGGATCGGTGCGGCCGGCGCGATCGCGCATGCGTTCGGCGCGGACCTCGCCGACAGCGTCGAGGCGACCGGTCTCGTCGAGGACGTGATCGCGCACTTCGGGCGGGTGGACGCCCTCGTCAACAACGCCGGCCTGACGCTGGTCGGCCCGTTCCTCGAGACGACGCCCGAGCGGTGGGACGCGATCATCGCCACGGACCTCAGTGCCGCGTTCCACACGTGCCGGGCGGTCCTGCCCGGGATGGTCGAGCGCGGGAGCGGGTCGATCGTCAACATCGCGTCCCGCCTCGGCCAGATGGGGGTCCCCGAGACCGCCGCCTACAGCGCCGCGAAGGCGGGCCTCATCGGGCTGACCCGCGCGCTGGCGCGCGAATTCGGGCCGCACGGGATCCGGATCAACGCTGTGGCACCCGGCGTGACCGTGACCGAGATGACCGCCGACCTCGTGGACAGCGAGGAGGGGCGTCGGCGGCTGCGCGACATGCCGCTGGGACGCTTCGGTCGAGCCGACGAGGTCGCCGACTCGGTCATCTTCCTGCTGTCGGACGCCGCCAGCCTGTACCTGGGCCAGACCCTCAATCCCAACAGCGGGGGCTATATGCCGTGACCAAGGTCATCGACGTCCGCGCGGCGGTCGGGCTCGTCCGCGACGGCGCCACCATCGTCATCGGCGGCTCCGGGGCCGGCCATGCGCTGCCGCAGCGGTTCATCGACGAGCTGGCCGCGGTCTACACCGCCGAGTCGAAGCCCCGTGACCTGACCACGGTCCGTGTCGTGGGGATCGGGGACTTTGCCGATCGCGGGTTCTCGCAGCTGGGCCTGCCCGGGCTGATGCGCCGGACGATCGGCAGCAACATCGGCAATGAGCCGCGCCTGGGGGCGCTGGTCGAGGCGAACCAGCTGGAGTCGTACTCGTTCCCGCAGGGCGTGCTCTCGCAGCTGATGCGCGAGATCGCGGCCGGGCGCCCGGGCCTCGTCACCGCCGTTGGCCTGGGCACCTACGTGGACCCCCGCCAGACCGGCGGCAAGCAGAACGCGGTCACGACCGAGGATCTGGTCGAGCTGGTCACGCTGCGCGGGCGCGAGTGGCTCCTTTTCCACGCGTTCCCCATCGACGTGGCGGTCATCCGGGGCACGACGGCCGACGAGGACGGCAACCTGACGATGGAAGGCGAGGCCGTCCAGGGCGAGATGCTCGCGATGGCCATGGCCGCCCGCAACAGCGGCGGGATCGTCATCGCCCAGGTCCGCCAGCTGGCCCGCCGGGGGAGCCTGCCGCTCCGCGACGTCAAGGTGCCGGCCGCCCTCGTCGATCACGTGTACGTGGACCCGGACCAGTGGCAGACCTACATCACGCAGGACTCGCCGTATTACGCGGGCCGGCTGCGCAAGCCGGTGACGCCGGAGCCGGCGCTGCCGCTCGACGTGCGCAAGATCATCGCCCGTCGATCCCTGCTGGAGTTCCCGCGCGGCGCGATCTGCAACCTCGGGTTCGGGATCAGCCAGCTCATCGGCCGGGTGGCCTGGGAGGAGGGGATCATCGACCAGCTGGTCCTGACCGTGGAGCAGGGGATCTTCGGCGGGGCGCCGGTCGCGGGCAACGAGGGCGGCGCCGGGTTCAACTACCAGGCGATGATCGATCAGCCCTACATGTTCGACTTCTACGATGGTGGCGGACTCGACGTCGCGAGCCTGTCGTTCGCGGAGGTGGACGCCGAGGGCAACGTCAACGTCCACGCGTTCGAGGGCCGGGTCCGCGGACCGGGCGGCTTCCCGAACATCAGCGCCAGGACCGGCAAGATCAACTTCGTCGGGACGTTCACCGCGCAGGGTCTGGAACTCGCCATCGACGGCGGCGTCCGCGTCGTCCACGAGGGCAGCCTCCAGAAGTTCGTGCCGGCCGTGCGCGAGATCTCGTTCAACGGGCAGCTCGCGCGAGAGCGCGGCCAGGAGGTCCGCTACATCACCGATCGCGCCGTCTTCGCGCTCGCCGATGACGGGCTGGTCCTCATCGAGATCGCGCCGGGCATCGACCTCGAGCGTGACGTCCTGAGCCAGATGGGGTTCCGGCCGCGCGTCGCCGACCCGCTCGGCACGATGGACGCCCGCCTGTACGCGACCGGGGCGATGGGTCTGGCCGCCGACTTCGCGGCGGCGTCGGGAGCCGCCACGTGAGCGGTCTCGTCGAGCTCGAGCTCGGGCGGGTGGCTCACCTGGAGCTGGTCAACCCGCCGCTCAACCTCGTGACCCGCGACCTGCTCGACGAGCTAGCCGCCGCGCTCGCGACCCTCGAGGCCGCCACGCCGGACGAGGTCCGCGCGGTCGTGGTCAGTGGCCGCGGCGATCGGGCCTTCTCCGCGGGCTCGCACGTCGGCGAGTTCGAGGCCCAGCGCGGGCCGGCCGGGCGCGCTCGACACGAACAGGAATCCGGTGTGGCGCGGCGGCTGGCCGAGCTGCCGATGCCGACCATCGCCGCGATCGAGGGCAACGCGCTGGGCGGTGGCCTGGAGCTCGCGCTGTGCTGCGACCTCCGGATCGCGTCCGTGCGCGCCAGGATCGGTCTCCCCGAGGTGCGCCTGGCCGTGACGCCGGGGGCCGGCGGGACGCAGCGCCTGCCGCGCGTGGTGGGTCCGGCACGGGCCCGCGAACTGATCCTGACCGGCAAGGTGCTGACCGCGGACGAGGCCGAGCGCATCGGGCTCGTCAACGAGGTGGTGCCGGCGGGCCAGGCGGTGGCGCGCGCCACGGAGATCGCCACCGAGATCGCGCAGCGCGGCCCCGTCGCCGTCCGCGAAGCCAAGCGGCTCATCGACCTGGCGACCGACACGGAC
The DNA here is from genome assembly GCA_964393345.1 of uncultured Anaerolineaceae bacterium. Classification (GTDB taxonomy): domain Bacteria; phylum Chloroflexota; class Limnocylindria; order Limnocylindrales; family CSP1-4; genus SPCO01. The sequence continues at coordinate 5,125 of CAYMTJ010000084.1, forward strand.
ATCGACGCCGGTCTCGCCGCCGAGCTCGACGCGTCCGATCGCGTGTTCGCGAGCGAGGACATGCTCGAAGGGGCCGCCGCGTTCTTCGCCAAACGCGACCCGGAGTATCGCGGCCGATGAGTCGCCCCCAGCCGTTCGGAGGTTCGTTCGTCCATGACTGATGTCGGCCGTTTCGGCGTGTTCCTGCCCTCGTACGTCTGGGAGGGCGACGGGCCGGAGCGAGCCCGCGGGATCAAGGCGTTCGCGCGCCAGGTGGAGGCGCTCGGGTTCGATTCGCTGTTCATCACGGACCACCTGCTCGCGGCCAGGCGCTTCTACAGCGTGGACTGGCTGGAACCGCTCATCACGCTCGCGGTGGCCGCCGGAGCGACCGAGCGGGTGCGCCTGGGGACGTCGATCCTGATCATGCCGCTGCGCAACCCGGTGATCCTCGCCAAGGAACTGGCGACGCTCCAGTTCCTGTCGGACAACCGGGTCATCCTCGGGGCGGGTGTGGGCTGGAACGAGGTCGAATACGAGGCCGTCGGCGTCCACAAGTCCGAGCGCGGCAAGCGGACGGACGAGATGCTCGACATCATGATGCCGCTGCTCGAGGGCGAGCGCGTCACGTACCACGGCGAGTTCTACGACGTGGACGACGTCTTCATCGAGCCGCGGACGTCGCAGCGCCCGCTCCTGTGGATCGGTGGTGGCTCGCAGCTCGCCGATCCCAAGTCCCCGGACGTCCCCAAGTTCGTCAAGTCGGTCAAGGCGCGGACCGTCAAGGCGGATGGATGGATCCCGCGACCCACCTGCCCGCCGCCGGACATCGCGCGCGACTGGGACGAGCTCCAGACCGCGATGCGCGAAGCCGGCAAGGACCCGTCCGACTGCCTCGTGGCCCACGAGAACTTCCTGCACCTGGTCATGACCGACGACCCCGCGGAGGCTCGTCGCCAGCAGCACGAGGCGTTCCTGAAGGTCATGAGCAACGAGCGCGGGCCGGCGTACCTCGAATCGGTCTACCTGTTCGGGACGCCCGACGAGATCATCGCCTCGCTCCAGGCGCGGGTCGACGCGGGCGTCGAGTACTTCTTCCTCCACACGATGACCCCGGATCCGGCGCAGCTCCAGCTGTGGGTCGACCACATCATCCCGAACGTCCGGTTCCCGGCCACGGTGGGACCCGTCCGGCGCCCCCCGTCCCCCTGGCAGCGATGACCCGCCGCGTCGGGCTGATCGGGACGCCGCTCAAGCGACGGCACTCGCCGGTCATGCACGACGCCGCGTTCGCGGCCGCAGGCATCGACGCCCGATATGTGCTGCTCGAGATCGAACCCGAGGCGGTGGCGGGCGCCGTGATCGAAGCGCGCGGGCCGGGCTGGCTGGGACTCGGGGTGACCGCGCCATACAAGCCGGTCGTCGCCGGGCTCGTGGACGAGGTCGAACCCGACGCGGCGGCCATCGGGGCGGTCAACAACGTCGTCCGGACCGCGGACGGCCGGCTGATCGGATTCAACAGCGATGCCCCCGGGTTCCGGGTCGGCGCAGAGCTGGCCATGGGCCGGTCGATCGAGGGCGCCGAGGTCGTCGTGGTCGGCGCGGGCGGCGCCGCGCAGGCGGTCGTCTTCGCCTGCCTGGATGCCGGCGCGGCGCGGGTCACCGTGGCCAACCGGACGGTGGGGCGCGCGGCGGCGCTCGTCGAGCGACTGGACGTCGTCCGGCCTGGTGCGGCGCAGGCCGTCGCGACCGAGGATCGGGGGGTTCGCGCCGCCCTCGCGACCGCCGATCTCGCCGTCAACGCGACGACCGTGGGGATGCTCCATCCCGGGATGACCATCCCCGTGGACGCCTTGCCGGCGCACGCCACGGTGTTCGACCTCGTGTACGTGCCGCCCGAGACCCCGCTCCTCACCGCGGCGCGGGCCCGTGGCCTGCGGGCCGCCAACGGCGCCGAGATGCTCATCGCGCAGGCGGCGATCGCCTTCGAGCGCTGGACCGGGGTCGGCGGGATGGCCGACGTGATGCGCGACGCGGTGGCGCCACTCCTGGCCGATCCCACGGTCCGGGCCTGACCCGATGCGCCTCGCGACGATCCTCATCGACGGGCGACCCCGGCCGGCCGTCGTCCGCGACGACGACACGGTCGTCACGATCGACACGCGGGCGACCGGGCTGCCGGGGATCCGCGCCATCGCCGCCGGCGGCGACGAGGCGATGGAGCGGCTGGGCGCGTGGCTGGACCGTCAACCACCCGACGCGGGGACCGCCCTCTCGGCCGTGACCCTGGGCCCGGCCCTCCCGGACCCGGGCGCGATCTACACGGTGGGCCTCAACTACGACGGGCCGGGTGCCGCGCCGCGTCCCGACCGCCCGATGATCTTCGGCAAGGCGGCGAGTTCCGTGGCCGGGCACGGTGCCACGCTGGCCTGGGACCGGACGGTCACCGACGACGTCGACGCCGAGGTGGAGCTGGGTGTCGTCATCGGGGCGCCGGCGTTCCGCGTGACCCCCGAGGCCGCGATGGACCACGTCTTCGGCTACACCGCGATCAACGACATCTCGGCGCGCGACGAGCGGCTGGACGGCGATCAGTGGCTGCTCGGCAAGTCGATGCCCGGGTTCTGTCCGGTGGGTCCGTGGATCGTCACCGCCGACGCGTTCGACCCGGCCAACGTCGGGCTGCGCTGCACGATCGATGGCGTGGCCATCCAGGAGGGCCGGACGACCTCCATGCGGTTCGGGATCGCGGAGATCATCGCCCACCTCAGCCGGCACCTCGAACTGCGGTCGGGCGACCTGATCGCGACCGGGACGCCGGCCCGCCTCACGACACCGCCAGGCCCCGGACGCCGGCTGCGCGCGGGCGATACCGTGACGATCTCGATCGAAGGCATCGGACGGCTGTCTACGACCATCGCCTGACCCGATCCAGGAGCGCAACGATGACCAAGAAGCCAGCCACCGTGTTCATGGGCGAGATGACCGATCCGGAGGTCGCGGCCTTCCTGCGCGAGCACCAGACGGTGATCGTGCCCACCGGGTCCACGGAGCAGCACGGGCCGCACGGCCCGCTGCTGACCGATGCCCTGATCCCGACCGAGGTGGCCCGTCGCGTCGCGCCGCGTGTCGGGGCCCTCGTCGCGCCCACGATCAACTACTCGCTGTCGTACCCGCACGTGGGCTTCACCGGCGTCGTCCACATCCGG
>CAYMTJ010000085.1:0-8057 GCA_964393345.1 uncultured Anaerolineaceae bacterium
GAGCGCCGCCCCAGCTTCTTCAGGCTCTGGCCGAGCGCGAAGTGGGCGTAGTGCGCCGACGGGTCGATGTCGAGCAACGCTTCGAACGTGGCGCGGGCCCGATCGTGCTGGCCGGAGTTGAAATACGCCCGTCCGAGCGCCTCGAGGATCGACGCCTTCCCCGGTTCGAGCCGATCCGCGCGCTCGAGGACGGTCGCGGCCTGCGCGTGATGGCGCCGCTCCAGCAGCTGATGACCACGCTGGAGCAGCTCGTAGGCGCTGTCACGATCATCGGCCGCCGGGTCCCGATCGGCGGCGGGCTCGCGCCGGTCGGGGCGTGGCTCGCGTTCCTCGTGCATGCCGGGATGGTCGCACGAGCGGCCGAACCTAGCCCTCGCGATAGGCGGACAGGTCCACCGGCTTGAGGCGCGGGGATACGGTCAGGCCGGGGATGCGGCCACGCTTGGCGATCGGGGCGCCGTCGATCTCCTTGATGTCCCCGGTGAAGTCGATCGGCGTGGCGCCGCTGATGTGGGACCCGACGGCGAACGAGTCGACCGGCGCTCCCGCCTCCTTGAAGTAGGCGATCCGCTCCGGGTTGAGCCCGCCACTGACGGTGATCCTGACGTGCGTGAAGCCGGCCTGGTCGAGCCGCGCACGGACTTCGTGGACGAGATCCGCGGTGACGCGACCGCGCTCCGACGGCGTGTCGAGCCGAACGCCATAGAGCCGATCCCCCAGCGCCCGCGCCACCCGCAAGGCCTCCTCGGCCTCGTCCTTGAACGTGTCGATGAGCACGATCCGCGGCACGTCCGGTCCGATGTGCTTGTCGAACGCCACCGCCGCATCCACGGTATCGCCGAAGATCAGGACCAGGGAGTGGGGCATCGTACCCGTCGGCGCCAGACCGGCAAGACGGGCACCCGCCGGGGTCGACGCGCCCACGCACCCGCCGACGATGGCGGCATAGTCGAGGACATCGGTGATGTCGGGGTGGATGTGGCGGGCGCCGAAGCTGATCACGGGCTCCGGCGCGGCGACGTCGACGCACTCGCGCGCGGCGGTCGCCCAGCCCGTGGAGTGGGCCATCATCCCGAGGAACGCGGTCTCGTACAGCCCGAAGGCGCGATAGCGCGCCCGGATGCGGAGCACGATCTCCTTCGGCCCGATCACGTCCCCGTCGTCGAGTGCCTCGAGACTCGTCTCGGACGGATCGGCCGAGGCCAGCACATGACCGAGCAGGTTCTTCGCCTCGTCGATCCCGCACAGCACCGCGTGCTGCCGGGTGAAGACCTCCATCGTCACGACAGGGTCGAGCCCTTCGCGCTCGAGGATGCTCTCGGCTCGCGCGAAGTAGACGTCGGCCGAATCGCCCGACAGGATCTCGTGCGACGGTCGAACCCGCTTCAGGCCCATCGGTGCGTTCGACTCCAGGTGACGGTCCGTGCCTCGGACGTCGACCGGCACTCTGGCCGGATCCCGGGACGGCGCACGCCGCCGCCGAGGTGGCGGCGAGTGTAGCAAGCCCGGGCGGCACCCACCCCGCTGGCGAACCTGCGCCGGCCGGCCTGCGACGACGCCGTCAGCGATCGAGCCGATGCGCCTGCCGATAGGCGCGCCGACGACGCCGGCCGAGGCGCCAGAGCAGCCCCAGGACGATCGCGAGCAGGGCCGCGACGGCCAGGGCGATGAGACTGATGGCGCGACCCCGGCCCAGCTCGGCGGCCCCGGCCCAGACCGCGGCCGCATGGTCGGCGGCCCGCGCGGAACCCGAGAGGTCCCCGTTCGCGAACGCGGCGGCGGCCCGCGCCAGGTCGGCCTCGGGCGATTCGTTCCACAGGCCCAGGGCGATGATCTGGTCGGTCACGACCGGACGGCTCGCCACGGCCTCGCGATAGCGGGCGATCGCCTCGATCTCGGCCGCGGCCTCGTCGATCGCGTCCTCGAACCCGTCGTCGCCCTCGAACGCGAGGCGCAGCGCCTCGGGCGGGGTCAGCCCGGCGGCGTCCGCGGCACCCTCGATGATCGCCTGCTGCTCGAGGACGTCCGCGGCCTGGTCGAGCAGGGCGCGCGCGTCCTCGAACTGCCACGCTCGCATCGCGGCGCGGATCGGTTCGGGGAGCTGCCACTCCCCCGCGTCGGCGACGACCTCGTCGTAGCGGGCCCGCGCGGCGGTCCGTGCGTCGAGCAGGGGGAGATCCTCGTCCCGCGCGACCCACTCGCGCCACAGGTCGTCGTACGTCGCCGACGTGTTCGCCTCGAGCAGGTCGAGCAGACCACGCCAATCGGGCGGTGGCTCGGGCGCCGGGTCGATCGCGCCGGCCTGCAGCGGGGTGCCCGTGGCCGGATAGGCGCCCACGCCCGCCGCGGCATCGGCCCAGACGGCCCGCAGTCCGTCCGCGTCGGCCCGCGCGGCGATCTCGCGGGCAAGGGCGAGGGCGGCCGCGTACGCGTAGTCCTCGACCCCGGACGGCTCGCGTCCGACCGCTCCCCAGGCGTTGAGCGGGATCCGGTGTTCGGCCAGCTCGGGAGTCAGCGTCTCGCCCGATGCCTTGATGTCGAGCGCCGCCGCGGCCTCGAGCGCGTAGTACGAGGCAAAGGCCTCGTTGGCCCACCGATCGGCCAGCAGCGCGCCGTTGAACCAGGCGTGGGCCGCCTCATGGAGGACGACGAAGTCGCTCGCGTAGTAGGCGATCTCGACGAGCCGACGCGATGGATCGAACAGTCCGGCGTAGCCATCCGTCGTCCGGCTGACCGCCTCCTGGACCGTGAGCGTCTCGGCGGTCGGCCACGGCAGACCCACCCCATCGGCGAGCACGGGCAGGCCGCGAAGGAGCAGCCGCCCGACGCGCTTGTCCCACGCCGGGTCGTCGGGCCATGCCCGGATCGTGATCGAGGCGACGTCGTCGCCCACGGTGGGGGCGATCGTCCGCTCCGTGTATGCCCCCGGCCGGTCCGCGATGAGGAACGCGAAGAACGTGAGCGGCTTGGCCAGCGTGCCGCTGCGGAACACCGTCCGTCCCTGGTCATCCTGTTCGGGAGCCGGGATGGACCCACCGGCCACATCCACGGTGAACCCGGCCGGGAACGTCACGGTGACGGTGCTCCCCGGCGTGTCATCGCTGGCATAGGCCCAGACCGGGAACGACACCAGCGAATCGCCCACGCGCAGGTCACGGGTCGCGGTGCCCCCCCGATCGACGAGGTCGAAGCGCAGGGTGTACGTCGCCGACTTGCCGCCGTAGATCCGCTGCGCCAGGTCGATGCGGACGATCGTGTAGTCCTTCGTCCGCGACGTCGCGCGGACGGTCGGCGTCCCGCTGCCGTCCCAGCTGACGCGGTAGCCGGAACTCTCCGGCAGGACCGCCAGGAACGCCCGGTCGAAGTAGTAGCGCGTGGTGGCCGTGTCCTTGAGCCGGTTCGTGAGCGTGAGTTCCAGCGTCACCCGCACCCGGCCCTGGGCGGGCTGCACCACGTAGCGCGCGTCGCTCGTGATGGTCAGATCCGGGGTCGCGGCACGGACCTCGGCAGCGGCCGGCGGGGCCACCAGCAGGCTCACGGCGGCGATGACCGCCAGGATCAGCGGGGAGATCCGTCGCGCGATGGTCACGGCTCGAACAGCTCCGGGAGCCGGCCCTCGAACCGGGTCAGGAAGGCGGCGTTGCGCGTCGTCCGGGCGGTCTGGTCCGGTCGGCGCCCGTCGAGCCACAGCCAGTCGACCGATTCGTCGAGCAGTCGATCGGCGACGCCGACGAGCCGGGCGAGGCCGATCCCGAGTCCCTCGGCATCAAGGCCGGGGAGTGGCAGCTCGGCGGCCAGGACGACGGCCTCGTCCTCGCCCAGGCTGAACTTGACCAGCGGGAACTCGTCGTTCCAGCGCAGCAGCTTGCGGTAGGACTTGCGGAACATGTCGTTGATCGGCGGCGCGTAGTGCGCCCAGGCGAGGAGGGCCAGCCCGGGGTCCAGGATGACCGTGACGCGGAGATCGAAGCGGCGTCGACCGTCGAGTTCGAGATCCCACGAGGCGATCCCGTCGCGCTCGGCTCGGCCGACCGTCTCGAGACCCAGGTCGGCGATCCAGCGTTCGACGTCGGCCGGGCGCACCGGGGATGCGCCAGGGTCGGCGGGTGGCATGGCCCGGGAGTCTAGCCCTTTCGCCGGCCGCGGGCCGTCCCGGTGGCCTCGTGCTCGTGGTGCGGCGTCGAAGGGCTGTGGTCGTGCGCCCGCCGGCTGCCCGGCCGCGGATCGACCGAATCCCCGCTCTTGACGACCTTGCCGACGAAGTCCGACGAGCGGATGTCGGCGGCGACCCGCACGTTCCGCCCGATCCGCACGCCGCGAGGGATCACCGCCCGCTTTCCGACGACCGTGATGCCCGTGTTGAGCCGACCCGGCTCGGCCTTGTTCGGGCGATCGTCGTACGGGCCGTCACCCACGATCGCCCCCTGGCCAACGAGGACCTCCTTGTCGAGGATGGAGCGGTCCACCACGGCCCCGGAGCGGATGACCGCATCGAACATGATGATCGAATCGCGCACGACCGCGCCCATCTCGACGCGCACGCCCGGCGACAGCACCGAGTTCACGACGGTCCCGAGGATGACGCAGCCGTGGCTGATGAGGCTGCGATGCACCTGTGCGGTGGAGCTGACCTTGGCCGGCGCGCGTTCCTCGGAGCGCGTATGGATGACCCAGCCCTTGTCGTACAGGTCCAGTTGCGGCAGGTCCTCGAGGAGCGCCATGTTGGCCTCCCAGTAGGACTGGATCGTGCCGACGTCCTGCCAGTAGCCGCCATAGCGATAGCCGAACACCCGGGCGCCACCCTCGATCATCGCCGGGACCACGTGCCCGCCGAAGTCCACGCGATCCTCGGACAGCCACTGGCGGAGGGCCTTCTTGGAGAACACGTACACGCCCATCGACGCGAGGTCGCTCTTGGGATGTTTGGGCTTCTCCTGCCACTCGACGACCCGGTCGTGCTCGTCCATGGCGAGGATACCCATCCGTGGCGCGTCCGCGATCGGCACCTGGCGGACCGCGATCGTCACGTCCGCGCGGTGACGCCGGTGCGCGGCGAGGAACGGCAGGTAATCCATCTTGTAGATGTGGTCGCCAGCGAGGATCAGCACCGTATCGGCCGGGTCGTGCTCGATCACGTTCAGGTTGCGCAGCACGGCGTCCGCCGTCCCGCGGTACCACTCCGCGACGCGGCCCCGGGCGATGTACGGCTGGAGGAGCTTGACGCCGCCCCGGTTCCGGTCGAGGTCCCACGGCCGACCCAGCCCGATGTGGTCGTTGAGCGAGCGGGGGTTGTACTGCGTCAGGACGACGACGTCGTCGACGTCGGAGTTGATGCAGTTCGACAGCGTGAAGTCGATGATCCGGTACTTGCCACCGAACGGGACCGCCGGCTTCGCGCGCTCCTGCGAGAGGATCGACAGGCGTTCGCCCTCACCGCCCGCAAGGATGACGGCCATCGTTCGTTTCACGGGTCGACCTCCAGGTCGGGTGGTGACGCCCTGGAGGCGATGCTAGCACGGCCGGTCGCCCGGCCCCGGGTCACAGGAACAGGCGAGGGTTCGCGAACGACCCGTTGAACATCACCGCCCAGTGCAGGTGCGCGCCGGTGGAGCGACCGGTATTGCCCTCGTAGCCGATGACCTGGCCCGCCTTCACGCGGCTGCCCTGGCGGATCCCGCCCGGGTACTTGGGCTGCATGTGCGCGTACCAGGTCTGCAGCTCGCCGCTGTGGGCGATGATCACGATCCAGGCCGGGTCGGCGCCGTCCGCGTAGTTCCAGCCGATATAGGCGACGACGCCATCACCGGACGCGCGGACCTTGGTCCCATAGGGGGCCACGATGTCGATGCCGCGGTGGAAGTGGGCGCAGTCACCGAGCGGCGCCTCCCAGGCGAACCCGGTACAGCCGAAGTTCTGGGTCACGTTGCCCGGCATGGGCCAGTCCAGCGTGCCGTTGTACTCGGACGGGATGTTGCCCTGCTGGGCCTGCGCGGCGACGATCTTCGCGATCTTCCCCGCCAGCTCCTTCTGGGCCGCGTCCGCGGCCGCGAGCGCCTTGGCGGCATCGCGCTTGTTGGCGAGCACCCGGGCGAACAGCTGGCGCTGCGCGGCGAGGGCCCGCTTGGTCGCCCGCTCCAGCTTCCGCAGCTCGGCCTTCGCGGCCTTGAGCTCCCGGAGGCTCGCATCCAGCTGGACCTTGCGCGCGGCCGTCTCGAGGCGAAGCTCGTCGGTGCGCGTCCGGGTGTCCTCGGTGTTCTGGTGCATGACCGCGAGCGCTTCCTGGTCCCGCACGATCTGCTCGGCCAGCGCCTTGTCCTGCTGTCCGACGTCGATGTAGTAGGACATCTCGGTCAGAAGATCCGCGAACGTGCCGCCGGACAGGAACGCCTCGAGCAGCGTCGTGCGCTCGGCGTCGTACGCGGCCCGGATGCGGTCGGCTAGCATCCCGCGTCGCTCGCCGAGCTCGGCGCGCTTGCGTCCCTCCGCGACCGTCAACGCGGCGAGCTGGTCGTCCAGCGCGGCCAGCTCGGCGACGAGGCTCGCGTAGTCGCGCTGGACCACGGCGATCTTGGCCTGCATGCCGTTGATCTTCTTGCGGACCGCTCCGAGGTCCGCGTTGATCCCGCTGAGTTCGCGACGCGTCTCGGAGATCTCCGACGCCAGGCCGGATTGCAGCGCATCGAGGGCCTTGACCTGGGCCTTCTGCTCCGCGATCTCCTTCTTGAGCTGTGCCTGCTTGGCCTTCGCATCGGCGAGCTCGTCGGCGTGCACCGACGGAACGCTGGCCGGTGTGCCGAGCAGGCCGACGATGAGCGGGAGCATGAGGAGCGCGACGATGCCGCGGCGACGGGTCGATCGGCGGGGCGATGACGCGTCGGACCACCCGGTCGTGACGGCGGCCGGGTCGTCGAGATGTCGGCGGATCACGCTGGCGTGGTCATCGTGCGAGTGCTCCGTGGTTCGTCGCCGGGCCTGGGGACCCGGTGCCGTCTGACGGCGGCGCCCGCCGGTCCATCGCCGAAGGGGCACGACCAGGTGGCGAACCGGCTTGACGGCATCCTACACCGGGGAGTCTAGGGGTCGGTCCGATCGCCCCCTATCCCACGATGGTCCCACCGCGTCGTGGGCGGTGCGGACGGATCACCGGGCCCGCCGGCAGGGATCGCCGGATGCGGGGCCGGCTGCCCGGATCGGCCGTCGTCACGGCCGCACGAGCACCGCCCACAACGCCCCGATGATCAGGAACGGCCCGAACGGCACGTACGAGCGCCGCCCGATCCGCCGGGTCGCGAGCAGGACCACGAGCGTGAGCCCGGCCACCACCAGGCCCATCAGCATCCCGCTCAGGGCCCGCTCACCACCGGCCATCAACCCGACGCCCGCGAGCAGCTTGACGTCGCCGAGGCCGAAGGCGCCCGCGCCGAACGGGATCGACGGCAGGTAGAGCACCGCCGGGATGGCGATCGCGGCAAGGATCGCGAGACCCAGCTCCGCGCCGACGAGGGGGTTCTGGCCGCTGATCGCGTAGACGAGCGCGATCGGGATCACCGGCAGGGTCAGTTCGTCGGGCAGGACCCGCTGATCGAGGTCCGTGCCGAGGCCGACCACGAGCGTCACGAACCACGCCCCGAACAGCCCCACGGCGAGCAGACCAGCCGCCCCGAACCGGATCGTCAGCAGCCCGAACGCCGCCGCACCCACCGCGATCGTGACCGCGGTCCGCCAGTCGACCCGTCTCCCGGGAGGATGCTCCTCGTCGTGCTCAGGCCAGCGGGTCGCGAGACGGTCGGCGGCGAGACCCAGCAGGCCACCGGCCGCAGCGAGGGCGATGGGGATGGCGTCCACCGATCGCCGGGGCCGGGGTCAGTCCGGGCTGGCGCCCGCAAGCGCCAGTTCCACGAGCGTCGCGTGGGTGACGCCGGTCGCGCCACGAGCCGCGTACGGCATGGTCTTGCGGAAGTAGCCCGTGCCCCCGATGTCCAGATGGGCCCACGGGACCGTCCGGAACTCGCGCAGGAAGAGGCCGCTCTTGACGAGCGACCCCTCGGCCGAACCGG
>CAYMTJ010000086.1:0-7874 GCA_964393345.1 uncultured Anaerolineaceae bacterium
AGATCGACCGCCAGACGGGGCTTCGGCGGATGGTCTGATCCACCCGCTCGAGGAAGCCTGGCCGCCGGTCGTCTGCCGCCATGAGGGCATCGTCGTCGACGACCGTTACGACAACGTTCCGGCCGACGCCCGCCGGTCGGGCGATCAGCGAGCCGCGCGAAGCGCCTCGAGCAGGGCACCCAGCAGGCGGTGGCGGATCTCGGCCCGGCGCGCCTCGTCGTCCATCACCTCGCGGTTCGTCTCGTCGCCGTACCCGGCGGTCAGGCGGACGTGGCGCCGACGGGCCTCGCCCAGCTCGGCCGCGCGGGCCTTGAGCAGCGCGCGCTCAAGCTCGTCGACGTCGGCGTCGTCGTCGATGGTCAGGCGCAGGTCGATGGATCTGGTCACGTCACGCTCCGCTGCTACGTCCCGAGGCGGCCCGCGCCGAACCGCTCGATCAGCCTGGTGATGTCCGGCTGCCCGCGCTCGTAGCCGATCGTCCAGAACCCGGCTCCGGCGAGGCCGCGGTCGTCGGCGAGGGCCAGTTTCACCGCGAGCGTCTCCGCGGAGTCCACGTAGACCGCCTGCCAGCCGGGCCGCCCGTCCTCGCCGGTCGTCGGAAGCCGATAGACGTCCACGACCTCGATCGGGTCGAAGGACGGCGTGATGGTCGGGTCGTCGAGCACATCGAGGTGTTGGCTGGGATCCCACGTGGATCCGCGACCGAGCTGCGCCGCGTCCGGCTCGTCGCTCTCGACCGGCCAGGCCATCCCATACAGCGGCAGGCCCAGCACGGTTCGCTCGACCGGCACGCCTGCGGCCTCGTACAGGTCCAGCGACCAGACCAGGTCCTTGGGGTCGCCGTCGGCGCGATCGACCGGCGCCGAGGCACCCGGCGCCGATCCGGACCAGTGGTAGTCGTAGCCCATGAGGAAGATCCGGTCGACGCCGGCCTGCGCGGCCGCGGCCGCCATCGCCGCCCCGCCCTGGTTCGCGGTGGTCGCGACCGACACCTGCGCCTTCGGATGGTCCGCGCGGAGGGTCTCGCGCAATCGGGACAGGAAGCCGCCATAGGCGGCGACGTGGGCACTCCCGAGCTGCTCGACGTCGACGTTGATCCCATCGACGCCGATCTCGTCCGCGAAGGCCGCCAGCGAGGCGATGACCACATCCTGATCCGCGATCGTCCCGCCGAACAGTCGCTCGTTCCGCGTCAGGCCGAAGCTCGAGAAGACCAGCTCGACCCGGACGCCCCGATCGCGCGCCTCGCGGATCACCTGTCGGCCGATCGGCCCCGTGATCGCCTCGAACCCGTTGAGCGTCTGGTTCAGCTGCCCATTCCGGCGGTTCGTGACCGAGAACAACGCGAGGGTGGTCAGGTCGGTGTCCGCGAGGTGCGCCGCGATGCCACCGTCCATCTCCCAGTACGGGACGAACCCGAAGACCTCGTGCCCCGGGACGGGCCGCGGCGTCGGGATCGGGGTGACGGTCGGACCGGTGGCCGACGGGTTCGAGGTCGTCGCCACGCCGAGCGGATCCTGACCACGACCCAGCAGCGAGGCGAGGCCGAGGGTGCCCACGACCACGAGTGCGGTGATGAGCCCCAGGACGAGCCAGAACGGTGGCCGACGGGTCATCGGGGAAGCGTGGCCGCCGAGGGCGGAACGGTCAAACGTCCTCGTTGGCCGACGGCGTCCGGGTCCCGCGAGCCGTGGTGGCGGCGTCGACCGCCAGGCTCGGCGGCCGCGTCAGACGCGGCGAGCGAACGGCGATCGCGTCGCGCGCGGATGACTCAACGCGAGCGGGCGTCGGACCTACTGATAGTCCTCGGACTTCTTCAGGATCAGGACGGCCATCTCGGCGATGAACGCGAGGATGATCGCGGCCGGCATGATCAGCGCGAGGGTCGGATCGAACGTCATCGGATTCCTCATCGGGAGGGTGAGCGACCACGATCGTGCGGGCGCGAGCCAGGCCCGAACCATGACCCGTTGGTCCTATGTGCGCGGAAGCGCCGCCAGCGCGGGGAGACCCACCGGCCACCCGATGATCCTCGATGGACCGCTAGACTTCGCGGGATGCATCGTCAGATCGCCCTCATCGAGCCCGCCCGTCACGCCGCCGGCCGGGTCGCCGTCATCGCGCTGGCCGTCGCGCTCGCCCTGACCGGGTGCGGGAGCACGGACCCGACTGGATCGCCGGGCCCCACCGGAGGGACGCCCGGCCCGTCCGGAACCTCCATCCCGGCCTCCCCGACGCCCGTGCCGACCCCCACGCCCGTCCCGACCCCGGTCCCGACGCTTCCACCCCTCGATGTCTCCGTGTTCGGCGCCGGCTGGACGCTCGCGTCGAGCACGACCAACGCGGGCGACGAGCCGGGGGTCAAGATCCTGTCCACGGTCGGCCCCGTCGTCTCGGTCGCCGTGGTCTGCGCGGGTCCCACCGCCGGGACGATCACCGTCACGCTCGTGGCATCGGGTGGCGAGCTCGAGGCGCCGGTCGAGGCGAGCTCCAGCACCTTCGAGTGCCCGGCCCTGTCGCCGAGTCGCGCGAGCCTGGATGTCTCCTTCGACTTCGATGGCGTGCTCATCGACCCCCAGGTGACGGCACCCGATGGCGTCGAGTACATCGTCCTGATCGGCACGCACGGCTGACACGGGAGGGCACATGGCGACCGTCGAACAGGTCTCCCAGAAGGTCCAGCGGCTCCTCGCGGCCGCCTTCACGGATGTTCGATTGACCAGTACGGGCTTCGCCGTGCCGCATGGCAGCAGCCAGGTCCTCGTCGATGTGCGCGACTGGGGCAAGGACGCCAAGGGCGAGCCGCAGACGCTCGTCTACCTGTGGGCACCACTGGCGCGCGAGGTCAAGCTCACCCCGGAGCTCTACAAGTGGGCGGCCACGGACGGACAGGACAAGTACTTCGGCAGCGCCCACGTCTACCCGTACGAGAACGGGGAGCAGGGCAACGTGACCTTCGAGCACACGCTCCTGGGTGACTTCCTCGACCCGATGGAGCTCGAGACCGCGGTCGCGATGCTGTTCTTCAGCGCGGACGCGCTCGACGACATCGTCCACGACACCTTCGGCGGCAAGCGATTCACCGACGAGTGATCCCCGGGTGATCGCGCTCGCCGAGAACGCGCGGGATGAGGCCGTGGCCATGGCCAAGACCCTTGCACACCCCGCGGTCGAGAAGCCGCATCTCCTGTGGGGGCTCCTTCGGGCACTCCGGGCCGACGCCCCGGCGGAACCGTCGCTCGACGCGGTCCGGGCGGCACTCGGGGCGGCCGGCTCGTCGTACACCGTGCCGACCATCTCCGATGGGGTCGCGGCCGCCCTCGAGACCATCACGTCGCGCGATGCCGCCGTTGCCCTGGCGCGGTCGCTGGCCACCGAACTCGGTGTCGGCGGCCCGGCAGCCGGCACGCCGGCCGTGGCCGTCATCGATGCCGGCGGGGCGACCGTCGTCGCGGCGACCCCGCCCGACGTGGCTCCCGGGACCGACACGGAGGCCGCGCTCCTCGCCGAGCTCGATGCCTTGATCGGCCTGGCCGAGGTCAAGGCCACGATCCGCCGGCTCCTCGCGCTCCAGCGCCTCAACGAGGAGCGCGCCCGTGCCGGACTCCCCGTCGTGAACGCGAGCAAGCATCTCGTCTTCACCGGCGATCCAGGCACGGGCAAGACCACGGTCGCCAAGATCGTCGCGCGGCTGTACGCCGTCGTCGGCCTCGTCAGCAAGGGCCACCTCGTCGAGGCCGGCCGAGCCGACCTCGTCGCGGGCTACGTGGGGCAGACCGCGCTGAAGGTCCAGGCCGTGGTCCGTCGGGCGATCGGCGGGGTGCTGTTCATCGACGAGGCGTACGCGCTGGCGCCGCCCGGGTTCGTCGACTTCGGTGACGAGGCCATCGCCACGCTGGTCCAGATGATGGAGGAGGAGCGCGCGGATCTGGCGGTGATCGTCGCGGGCTACAACGACGAGATGCGCCGATTCATCGACTCGAACCCGGGACTCCAGAGCCGCTTCACGCACTACGTGCACTTCCCGAACTACACCGCGGGCGAACTCGCCCGGATCTTCGCGGCGATCGCGACATCCGCGGGCGTGACGCTCGGTGCCGGGGTGGAGGAGCGGGTGCGCCGTCTCGTGGCCGACGCGATCGATCGTCCGGACTTCGGGAATGCGCGGTTCGTTCGGACGATCTTCGAGGGGGCCTACGCGAACATGGCGGCCCGGGCCGTCGTGGACGGGGCGATCGACACGACCGAGCTTCGCGACATGATCCCGGACGACATCGTCGATCCGGGCACGGGTCCCAAGGAGGACCGTCGACCGATCGGGTTCCGACCCCGTTGACCGGCGGCCCGGGACGGGCCGCCGGACGGGATCCAGGACGGATCGGCGTCAGTCGATGACGTACACGACCGAGACCGTGACGGTCACCTCGTTGGTGCCTACCTCGACCGGCGTGGAGGCGTCGGCCTGGAGCGCGGCGGCTCGCTCAGCGCCCCAGTAGATGGGGAACGGCGTGGGGCCGCTCGTCTCGCTGATCGACGCGACACCCGAGATCCGGACCCCCGCGCTGGCGGCCAGCGTGTCGGCGTGGGCCCGGGCCGTCGTCATCGCGGCCTTGCGTGCCTGCTCCTCGGCCCTGGACGGGTCCTCGACGCGGAAGCTGACGCCGTCGAGCGAGGTGGCGCCCGCGGTGAGCGCGTCGTCGACCGCGTCGCCGATCTTGTCGAGGTCGCGGATCGTCACCGCGACGCCGTTGGTGAGCATGTACCCGGTCAGCTTGGGCGGGTTCGCATTCGAGTTGTAGTCGTAGACGGGCTGGAGGCTGAGTCCGCTCGTCTGGATGTCCTTGTCGGCGATGCCGAGGGCCTTGAGCGCGGCGATCGCCTTGGTCATCGCCGCAGCGTTGGCTTCGCGTGCGGCCTTGACCGTGTTCTTGGTGACGGTCACGCCGAGACGCAAGTCGGCGATGTCGGGGGTGATGACGACGCGGCCGGTGCCGCTGACGCTGATCGTGTGTTCGGGCATCGTGTCTCCTGCGGCAAGGGCCGCGCGCGGCGTGAAGGCGGGGCTGGCGATCGCCGCGATCAGCAGACCGGCGGCGAGACCGATGGCGACCCAGCGGGTCCGTGAGTCTGGCACGGGAAGGGTGAGCGTGACGGTCGTGGGAGGCATGGGTGGCTCCGTGTCATCCGGGCTGGCGACACGAGCGGTCGCCGATGGCCCGGAGACGCCGGCATCACCGGCGCGGTTTCGCGGGGGTTGCGCGTCGACACCGGTTCAGGCGGCCGGCGGCGGGAGGCGCTCCCCGGCTTCGACACGGAACGGGAGCCGATTCTCGGCCGGCGTGAGGGGGCACGAGTAGACCGCGTCGTAGACACAGGACGGGTGGTAGGCGAGATTGAAGTCGAGGCTGTAGGTCCCGTCGTCCTCGGGTTCCAGGTCGAGATACCGGCCCGCGCCGTACGTCTCGGTCCCGCTGGTCGCGTCCAGGAACGGGACGAAGAGCGACTCGCCGTCGCCGCCGTCGAAGGTGTAGGCCGTCAGCTGGGACGGGACGCCAGCGAGCTCGAAGCGAAGGATCCCCGCCCGGTGTGCCGGCCGGAGCTTGCCGTCCGACGTGGGGATCTGGAACTGCGAGGGCTCGTCGCCCGTGTACGGCTCGAGGGTCCGGTCCTCGAAGGCGTAGGCCCCGTCGACCGGGTAGTACGGGAGACCGGCGAAGGCGTCGCGCTCGGCCGCCGGGATGGGTGAGCGCGCGCCGGTCTTGAAGTACTCGTCCTTGTCCTCGCGGAATGCGGCGACCGCCTCCTCGTACGTGAACGCGCGATGTTCGTGGTGGTCGTGCTCGTGCTCGCCGTGGTCGTGGCCTTCGTGGTCGTGGCCTTCGTGGTCGTGGTGGTCGTCGGTCATCGCGGGCTCCTCGGGGCGGGCGGCCATTCTGCACCGACGACCGGTTCGAGTCGCCCCGACGACCTACTTGAAGGTGCCGACGCAGACCCGGTCGACCGCGGCGAGCACGTGCTGGAAGATCGTGGCGTCGTTGTCCATCGAGTTGTGGTTGACGCCCGGATCCTCGTAGACGTGGCACGCGCCGCCATCGAGGCGGGACGACGATGTCGGGACGACCCCGTCGGTCCGGCTGTAGATCGTCGTCCAGTAGACGGAGCCCGGCGTGTCGTCACCGTTGTTGAGGTTCTTCAGGAACGAGCGCGACGGACACATCTGCCCGCCGTAGCTGGTCGGCAGGAGGCAGGCGGCCGAGATCCCGTACTGCGGCGTCCCGAGCGAGACGTACGTGTCGACGACGGTCGGCCCGAGGAACTTGATGAAGTGGCGAGCCGACAGCCCGCCCATGGACTGCGCGACGATGTCGACGCTCGTCCAGCCCCTGGCCGCGATGTACGCCTTGATCGCGTTGGCGTTGACGATGTTGTCCTCGCTGGTGAGATCGATCGCCTCGGCCGTGCGACCGACGCCGGCGAACCTCGCCTGCATGTCGGCCCACGTGGACGGATCGCCGCGATAGCCATGGACCAGCAGGATCGGATCGGGCGTGGCGGCCGCGGCCGTCGACACCGAGCCGGCGATCAGCGCCCCGACGACGAAACCGACGACCAGGAGACCACGACGTCGTGCGCGCATCCCTCGACCCTCCGGTGGCAGGCCTATCGAGGGCACGATAGGCGTTTCGAGGTGCGGCCGGCAGCCCGATCCGACATGGGTCGACCCACGGCGCGGCCGGTCGCGGCTACCCTTTGGCCATGCCCGCGGAATTCATCTACACGACGTACAAGCTCGCCCGGCACTACCCGCCCGATGGGACGGTGCTCGAGAACATCTCGCTCTCGTTCTATCCGGGCGCCAAGATCGGCGTCATCGGGTCCAACGGGGCCGGCAAGTCGAGCCTGCTCCGGATCATGGCGGGGCTGGATGACGGGTTCGTCGGCGAGGCCCGCCTGACGCCCGGGTTCACCGTCGGGTTCCTGAGCCAGGAGCCCCAGCTCGACCCGGCCAAGGACGTCAAGGGCAACGTCCTCGACGGCGTTCGGCCGGTCCAGGACCTGATCGATGCGTACAACGCCGTCATGGCCAAGTGGTCCGACCCCGACGCCGACTACGAGGCGATCGGTGCCGAGCAGGCCGTGCTGGAAGACCGGATCGCGGCCACGGACGCCTGGAGCCTGGAACGGAACGTGGACATCGCGATGGACGCGCTCCGCTGCCCGCCCGACGACGCCGACGTCACGACCCTGTCGGGCGGTGAGAAGCGGCGCGTGGCGCTGTGCCGGCTGCTGTTGAGCCACCCGGATCTGCTGCTGCTCGACGAACCGACCAACCACCTCGACGCCGAGTCGGTGTACTGGCTGGAACGGTTCCTCCAGGAGTACTCGGGCACCGTCGTGGCGATCACGCACGATCGGTACTTCCTCGACAACGTCGCGCAGTGGATCCTGGAGCTGGACCGCGGACGCGGGATCCCGTTCCAGGGCAACTACTCGAGCTGGCTGGAACAGAAGCTGGCGCGGCTCGCCGGGGAGCAACGAGCCAGCGACGCCCGACAGCGAACGCTCGCCCGCGAACTCGAGTGGGTTCGACTGGCGCCACGCGCTCGGCAGGCGAAGGGCAAGGCCCGACTCGGCGCGTACGAGAAGCTGCTCGCCGAGGCGAACGACACCAGGAGCAACGAGCGCGAGCTCGAGATCGCCATCCCGCCGGGGCCACGGCTCGGGGACTCGGTCATCGATGTCGCAGGGCTGCGCAAGGGGTTCGGGGATCGGCTGCTCATCGAGGACCTGACGTTCTCGTTGCCGAAGGCCGGGATCGTGGGGATCATCGGGCCCAACGGCGCGGGCAAGACCACTCTCGTCAAGTGCCTCCT
>CAYMTJ010000087.1:0-7418 GCA_964393345.1 uncultured Anaerolineaceae bacterium
CCACGAGCAGGTCCACGCCCTTGCGCCGGAGCTTGTCCGCGGCACGGTCCAGCGAGCCCGTCTCGGCCGCGAAGCCCACGAGCACCGGTCGCGGCCCGCGGTCCCGGACGGACGCGGCCGCGCCGGCCAGGAGGTCCGGCGTCGCCTCGAGCTCGAGCGTTAGGCCATCGGCGCGAGCCAGCTTCGAGCCTGCGACGGTCGCCGGGCGGAAGTCGGCGACGGCGGCGGCCATGACAAGCGCATCGAAGGGTGTCCGGAGGGCGTCCTCGAGCGCGCGCTCGAGGTCCGCGGTGGATGTGACCTCCACGACGTGAAGCGCGGGCTCCGCGGGGAGCGCCAGCCCGACGTTCGCGGCGAGCAGGGTGACGGTCGCGCCGCGATCGAGGGCCGCCTGGACGACGGCGACCCCCATCTTGCCGGTCGAGTGGTTCCCGATGAACCGCACGGGGTCGATGGGCTCGCGCGTCCCACCCGCGGTCACGACGATGTGCCGACCGACGAGGTCGGGTTCCCGGGCGGGACCGGTCACGGGCGGCCGCGACGCCGCGGCGGCGGCCCGGATCGGACGGTCGGCGATGGCCGCCACCACCGCGTCCAGCACGGCGTCCAGGTCGGCCAGGCGGCCGACGCCGGCCTGACCGGAGGCCAGCGAGCCACTCGCGGGCCCCACGATCGCGTAGCCGAAGTCGTCGCGCAACCGGGCGACATTCGCCATCGTCGCCGGGTGCGACCACATGTCCCCGTCCATCGCCGGCGCCACCACGACGGGCGCGGACGTCGCCAGGCACGTGGCGGTCACCACATCACCCGACAGGCCGCCGGCCATCGCGCCGAGCCACGCGGCCGTGGCCGGCGCGACGACGATCGCGTCCACGCTGTCCGCGATGACGATGTGCCCGATCCGACCGTCCGGCAGCAGCTCGAGGACGTCGGTCTCCACCGGGTGGCGTGACAGCGCCGCGAACGACAGGGGTCCCACGAAGCGCGCCGCGGACGGGGTCGACATGACCGCCACGTCGGCGCCCTCCTCCCGCAGGAGACGCAACAGTTCGACCGCCTTGTAGGCCGCGATGGATCCGGTGACCCCGAGGCCGATCAGGCGCCCATCGAGCCGCCCGCTCACGAGAGACCCAGTTCGAGCCGCTCCCCGCGGACCACCTCGGCGTGCAGGATCGCGAGCCCTTTGAGCGTCAGGTCCGGGTCGATCGCGTCGACGCCGTCCAGGGCGCTCGCCCAGGACGCCGCGGACAGCCCGCCGGTCAGGATCGCCTTGACGTCGCTCGGCGCCACGCCGTTCATGTCGGCGAGCTCGGCCCGGATCCTCGCGAGCAGCCCGCCGGCGAGCGCCTGGTAGCCGAGGACCGTGCCCGACTGCATGGCGCCGACGGTGTCCCGTCCGATCGCCCGGTCCGGGGCGCGGAGCTCGATCCGGGGCAGCTTGGCGGTCCGCGCCGCGAGGGCCTCCAGCCCAAGCTCCAGCCCGGGCGCGATCGCCCCGCCGACGTATGCCCCGTCGGCAGCGACGCAATCGAACGTGGTCGCCGTGCCGAAGTCGACGACGACCGCCGGCGTCCCGTGGAGGCGCTGGGCGGCGAGGGCATTCACCAGGCGGTCCGCGCCGACCTCGGCGGGTCGGTCCACGCGGATCGGGATCGGCACGGTCCCGGCCGTCGCGAGAAGGAGCGGTCGCTCGCGGTGGGCGGCGAGCGCCTCGGCGGACGCGGTCACGCTCGGCACGACCGAGGCGGCGACCATCGCGCTCACGTCGGCCAGCGACGCGTCGTCGAGGCGCAGCAGCCCGTCGATCATCGCCTCGAACTGGTCGGCGCTCGCCCGCGGATCCGTGGCCGCGCGGCGCGTGGCGACGAGCGCGCCGGCCCGGAACAGCCCGAGCGTGACGTTCGTGTTGCCGATGTCGATCGCGAGGAGCATGGGCGCGATGATACGCGTCGCAAACGACCCGGCCTGCGGTACCATCCGTGCGACCGGTCCCTCGCGTTCCCTCCTTGCCCTGGAGACGCTTCGTGACGACGCCGCAGGCGGCCAAGTTCTTCGTGAACCACGGTGTGGTGACGAGCCGCACCGACATGCTCCACCTGCTGCGACCCCTCCTCAAGCAGACGGTCACGTACCGATACCTGCGCGGGCGCGACGTCGTGGCCCACGGGACCGGCTGGGTGGAGCGCATCGTCGTCGATGCCGACGACACCTCGACCTACTTCACGCCGCTGGCCATCACCCTCAACATCGATTCATTCGAGCACCTCGAGTTCGAGACCCGTCCCGATCAGCTCCTCGTGTACGCCCTCGTCCAGGGCGATGAGCGTGTCGTCGTCGAGTTCGCCCCGGTGGGTCCGGGCTCGGACGACGGATCCCCATTCGCGCCCACGCAGCTCGCGTTCGAGATGCGTGACTACGTCCAGATGGAGCTGCTCAGCCTCGACGCCCACGAGGACGAGTAGCGGATCCGGAGGGTCGGGCCCGACGGCCCGGCCGGGGGTGCACCGCGCGCGGACCGGGCCCCGCGAGGGTCACGGCGCGCCGACAGGAGGGAGTGGAACGCGTGGACGGTATCGCCTCGTACTTCAAGTTCGCTGAACGCGGGACGACCCTCGCGATCGAAGCGAAGGCCGGCCTGACCACCTTCCTGGTCATGGCCTACATCATCGTCGTCAACCCGAGCATCCTGGCCGCCGCCGGGATCCCGGTCCCCGCCGCGGCGGCCGCGACGGCGTTGATCGCCGGCATCCTGACGATCGCCATGGGCGTCGTCGCCAACACGCCGATCGCGATGGCCGCCGGCCTCGGCATCAACGGCGCGGTCGCCTTCGGACTGGTCCTGACCCAGGGCCTGACGCCGGCCGGCGCGATGGGCGTCATCGTCCTCGAGGGCCTCGTCGTCACGGTCCTGGTCCTCGTCGGGCTGCGAGAGTCGATCATGCGGGCGGTCCCGATGGCGCTCAAGCGGGCCATCGGCGTCGGGATCGGGCTGTTCATCCTGTTCATCGGCTTCATCGATGCCGGGGTGATCATCAAGACCGGTGGGTCGTCGGCGGAGAACCCGGTGCCCGTCACCTTCGTGTTCCCGACCGAGCCCGCGCACTTCGTGTTCTGGCTGGGCCTGCTCATCACGATCGCGTTGTGGGCCCGCAAGGTGCCCGGCGCGCTGCTCATCAGCATCATCGTGACGACGATCGTGGCGATCGTGGTCGGGGTCCAGGCCCTGCCGGCGTCGTTCACCGCGACACCCGATTTCTCGACGATCGGCGCCTTCGATCTGGGCAACGTGTTCACGCAACTCGGGACCCTGGCGGCCGTGCTGACGATCTTCAGCTTCATGCTCACCGACTTCTTCGACACGATGGGGACGGCGACCGCCATCAGCGAGCAGGCCGGACTCGTCGATGAGGACGGCCAGCCGGAGAACGTCGGACGGATCCTGCTCGTCGACTCCGTCGGCGCCGCCATCGGCGGTGCGGCCGGCATCAGCTCCAACACCAGCTACATCGAGAGCGCGGCCGGCGTGGCCGAAGGTGGGCGGACAGGGTTCGCGTCGGTGGTGACCGGCGTCCTGTTCCTGATCGCCATCCTGCTGTCTCCGCTGACCGCGATCGTGCCCTACGTCGCGACCGGTCCGGTCCTCGTGTTCGTCGGGTTCCTGATGGTCAGCCTCATCAAGGACATCGACTTCAGCGACGTCGAGGACGGGTTCCCGGCGCTGCTCGGCATGATGCTCATGCCCTTGACGTTCAGCATCACCGTCGGCATCGGTGCCGCATTCGTCGCCCACGTCGCGATCAAGGTGATCCGCGGCAAGTTCGCCGATGTCCACCCACTCCTGTGGGCGGTCGCCATCGCGTTCCTCGTGTACTTCCTCCAGAACTGGATCAGCGCGATGATCTGAGCGGACGAGGGACCACGTCCCGTCCGCGTGTCGATGGACGCCGACGCCGTCGTGGCGCCGGCGTCGTCGATTCCCGGCCGTCCGTCCGGGCGGGCCGGTCCGTTCCTGTACCATCCCGACGATGTTCGAACGGACCGCGCTGCCATCGGGGCCGCGCGTCATCAGCGCCCGGGTCCCCGGCGCGCGATCGGTCTCGCTGGCGGCCTACGTCCTGGCCGGGTCACGCCTCGAGAGCGATGCCGAGACCGGCGTCGCGCACTTCATGGAGCACATCACCTTCAAGGGCACGGCCGCGTACCCGTCGACGCGTGCCCTGAGCGAGGCCATCGAGGGGGTCGGCGGCTCCTTCAACGCCGCCACCGACCGCGAATCCACGGTCTACTGGGTGCGCGTCCCTCGCCGCGAGACGCGCCGCGCGGTGGACGTCCTCGGGGAACTCATCATCCGCCCCACGCTGGCGGACGCGGAGATCGACGGCGAGCGGGCGGTCATCGTCGAGGAGATCCGGTCGTACCTGGATGATCCCGCCGAGTACTGCCAGATCCTGTTCCAGACCGCGATGTTCGGTGACGGGCCGCTCGGTCGCGAGATCTGCGGCGAGGAGGCAGACATCCGGGCCTTGCCGGCCGACACCATCCGCTCGTTCTGGTCCACCGCCTACCGGCCGGCGAATACGGTGGTGGCCGTCGCCGGGGACCTCGGGCACGCCGAGGCGGTGGATCTCGTGAGCGCGGCGTTCGGCACGGGCAACGGCGTCATCCCGGGCTACGGTCCGGCGCCGGTCCTCCCCGCCGGGCCGCGGGTGAACGTCGGCAAGCGCAGCACCGCGCAGGCCCAGCTGTGCATCGGTCTGCCGGCCCTGCATCGCGACCATCCGGACAGCTGGACGCTCGCCGTGCTCAACGCGGTCCTCGGTGACGGGATGAGCAGCCGCCTCTTCCTCTCGGTCCGCGAGGAACGCGGGCTGGCCTACGACGTCTCGTCCGGGCTGGTGGACTACGCCGATGCCGGAGCGCTGGAGATCTCCGCCGGTGTCGACCCGGACGGACTCCCGGAGGCGCTCGGGGCGATCCTCGACGAGCTCGCCCGCCTGCGTGACGAGCCGGTCCCGGCCGACGAGCTCGACAAGGCCAAGCGCTACCTCCAGGGCGGGATGGAGCTCCGGATGGACGACACCCGGCACGTCGCGTCCTGGATCGGGGGCCAGGAAGCCCTCCACGACCGCGTGCTCGACCTCGAGGAGGCGCTGGCCCTCGTGGATGCCGTCACCGCCGCCGAGGTCCAGGCCCTGGCCGGTCGCCTGTTCCGCGATGACGCCCTGCGGCTGGCCGCGGTGGCCCCGGCGCGGTACCTGCGCGGGCTCGACGCCCGCCTTCGGTTGCCGGGCTGACCGATGGCCGACACCGCCCCGGTCGACGGCGATCCCGGGGGGCGCGATCCCCGCGAGCGTGACCCGGGCGACCACGAACCCCACGAGCGCGATCCGGCCGGACGCGACCCGGGCCTGACCCTGGCGAGCGCCCACCTGCGGCTCGGCTCGCCGGCGCTCGCGCGGGCCGAGCTGGAGGCATTCGCGGTGGCGGGCGGGCTCGATCCCGCCGGCCGGATCGACCTGGTCGAAGCGCGCTGGCGGGCAGGTGACCTGACGGGGGCCGGGGAGGTCGCCAAGGCCATCCTCGCGACCGGCGACGAACCCGTGATGGCCCTCGTCGTGGCCGCCGAGGCGGCGTCAACGCTCGGCCGGCCCACGGAGGCACGGCGCCTGGCGAGCCGCGCCCTGGATCTTGACCGGGCCAGCATCGATCGCCTGTTCGCCGGCATGGCCCGCTCGTCGGTCTGGCCGTCGGACCCGTCCGAGCCGCTTCCTCCACCGGCGACGCTGTTCCCGACCGAGCGCCACGCCCTCGAGGTGCCGATGGATGCGAGCATCGCCGAGGAGGATGCCGAGTCGCCCGTTCCCGTGTCGCCCGACCCGCCCGCCGGGCCGGGTCTGTGGGACAGCGACGAGGACGGATCCCGCGCGACCGGGTCCGCCCCCGCGTTCGCGACCGGAGCGTCCCTGACCGAGCCGCGGCCATCGGCGACCCCCGATCCCGACGCGAACCACGCCCGACTCGCCGCCGCGCGGGCCGCCCTGGCCGCCGGCGACGCGGGGAGCGCCGCGCTCCACCTCGGCCTCCTGGTTCGGCTCAGCCCGACCCTCGCCGACGACGTCATCGACCTGATCGGGGATCACGATGACCCGTCGCTCCTGATGGTCCGCGGTGATGCGCTGCGGGTGGTCGGCCGGGAATCGGAAGCCCGGGCCGCCTACGATCGGGCCACGGGCGGGCTCTGACGGATCGGCGGACCGGACCGCGCGGCGGTCGGCGCAAGGCGCCCCGTCCGGCCACCTCGCCGGTCCGACGCCGGGCATCGCGTACCATACGCGTCCACCCACGAGCACTGATGCAAGGACACCATGTCAGCCTCTGAACGGACCCTCGTCCTCGTCAAGCCGGACGGCGTGCAGCGCCAGTTGATCGGCCGGATCCTCGCCCGCTACGAGGAGCGCGGTCTCAAGGTGGTCGGGCTCAAGCTCGTCCACGTCGGGCGCGCGCTGGCCGAGGCCCACTACGACGCGCACCGCGAGCGGCCGTTCTTCGGCGGTCTCGTCGACTTCATCACGTCCGCGCCGCTGGTCGCCCTGGCGCTGGAAGGCCCGAATGCGATCGCCGTCGTGCGCGCGATCAACGGCGCCACCCGGCCGCACGAGGCCGCGCCCGGGACGATCCGCGGGGACTTCGCCCTCGAGACGGCCCAGAACATCGTCCACGCGTCGGACGGGCCCGAGGCGGCGTCGACCGAGCTGGCGCTGTGGTTCACCGCGTCGGAGCTGTTCGACTACGACCGCGACGTCGACCGCTGGGTGCTCGCCCCGAACGAGTAAGGCTCAGGAACCCGACGCCCCAGGCTCGAGTGACGGGGCGTCCGACCCGCCGTCCACCGGACCGGGGCCCGGCCCGACGCTCTCGCTCGGGCCCTCGGGACTCGGCCCGAACCCCGCGGCGGCCGCGCGGATCTCGAACCCGCCGGCGGTCACGGTCAGCGACAGCGCGGCCATCAGGAGCGTGACGGCGAGCGCCGAGGCGGCCCGGTTGCCGGCCCAGAACGCCCGGATGGACCCGGACACGTCGGTCAGGTCGATCGGCGTGCGGCGCGGGAGACCGGCCATCGCCCGATCCCGGACCAGCCCGGGATCCGGTCGCATCAGCCCGATCCCGGCAAGCCGGCCGTAGTAGAGGAGCGGCGCGAACATGGCCACGAAGACCGCTCCCTCCAGGGGTCCGTCGAGCGCGAGGTCCACGAGCCGCGACCGCGCCTCGTAGGCCGCCAGCCCGGGGAGGCCGATGGCCGCGACGACGATGGCGCCGAGGGCCAGCGCCAGGACGGGCGAGCGCAGCGCCCAGCCCCGCAGGTCGGTGATGCGGCTCGTCACGTACGTCGCCCGCATCGCCCCGGCCCACGCCGCGAA
>CAYMTJ010000088.1:0-3130 GCA_964393345.1 uncultured Anaerolineaceae bacterium
CAGGTCCGCGAGCCGTGGTCGCGCCGGACCGCGCTGGACCTCGCTCGCGCGATCGAGGACTTCGACCTGCTGTTCATGGAGGAGCCGCTCCGCTACGACGATCCCGAGGGCTACGCGGAGCTGCGCCGGCTGACGCGCATCCCCATCGCCGGCGGCGAGTGCCTCACCGGCGTCGAGGAGTTCGCCCGCTGGCTGGACCTCGAGGCGCTCGACTACATCCAGCCCGACGCCACGCACGTCGGGGGCGTCGGGGTCACCCGGCAGGTAGCCCGCCTGGCCGAGGCGCGGCACGTCGGGATGATCGTCCATACGGGTGCCGCGGTCGGCCCGGGCTTCATGGCCAACCTCCACGTCGCGTTCGCGAGCCCGAATGCCCGGTTCGTGGAGTACGCGCTCGCGCCGGACAACATCCGCAAGGCCCTGCTGACGACCCCGGTCGAGCTGGCCGACGGGTTCATGCAGCGGCCGAGCGGTCCGGGTCTCGGGATCACGCTCGACGAGGCGTTCATCGAGGCACATCCCTACCGCCCCGGCCCGCTCGAGTACGCCTAGGTGGCATCGACGACGGGGACCGTCCGGGTCGGCATCGCGTTCGACTTCGACGCCGAGGCCGTGGCCGCCTTCCGGTCGGTCTCGCCGCGGCTCGACCTCGTCGTGACGGAGCGCACGGACCAGGCGGCCATCGACGAGATGGCCGCCTCCGACCTCGACGGCCTGGTGGGCCAGGCCCTGCCGAGCGACCGCTCGCGCACGCCGAGCCTGCGCTGGCTCCAGGTCCTGTCGGCGGGCGTGGAGCGCCACGTGGGGGAGGGAAAGGCCTGGCCGGCCGAGATCGAGCTGACCAACGCCCGGGGTGCGTATGCCACCCCGATCGCCCAGTACACCATCGGCGCGATCCTGCGCGTCGCCGAACACGTTGACCGCCGGCGCGAACTCCAGGAGCGGGTCGCCTGGCCCGACGACTCGCTCGATGGCCTCCTCGGCGATCAGATCCGGGGCCAGACCCTGCTGATCGTGGGATACGGCGGGATCGGGCGCGAAATCGCCCGGTTGGCCGCCGCGCACGGGATGCGCGTCCTCGCGGTCAAGGCGGACCCGGCGACGCGCTCGGACGAGTCCTACCGGGTCCCCGGCACGGGCGACCCGGACGGCACGATCCCGGAACGGATCGTGGGCGTGGATGGCCTGGCCGCCGCCGCGAGTGAAGCCGACTACCTCTCGGTGACGCTGCCCCTCACCGCGCGCACCCGGGGTCTCGTCAGCCGCGAGGTCCTGGCCGCGGTCCGGCCGCATGCCTGGATCGTCAGCACCGGCCGCGGACCCGTCATCGACGAAGCGGCACTCGCCGAGGCGCTCGAGGCTCGCCGGATCGGCGGAGCCGTCCTCGACGTGTTCGGGGAGGAGCCGCTGCCCGTCTCGAGCCCGTTCTGGCGGCTGCCCAACGTGATCGTGACGCCGCACGTGTCGGGCGGTTCGAGCGAGGCGCTCACCGGGCTCGTGGCCGAGAACCTGCGGCGGTTCGTCGAGGGACAGCCACTCATCAATCGCGTCGATCCAGCACGAGGGTATTGAACGATGACGTCGGGAACCGATGACGGCCGCAAGATCGCCCGGGTCGAGTGCTTCGTGGTCAGCCACAAGCTGGACCCGCGGACCGGTCCGTCGATCGCGCTGTCAGATGCTCACGCCTACGCGCTCGTCAAGGTCACCGATGCCGATGGCCGCGCCGGCTGGGGCGAGACGTACCTGATCCCGGGGATCACGGCCATCGTCGAGGCCGTGGCACCCGTCCTCATCGGCCGGTCGCCCATCGCGTCGCGGTCGCTGGCGCGCGACATCCGCTGGTCGGCGGAGCATCCGTACGCGGTGTCGGCGATGGTCATCGCGGTGGAGGATCTGCGAGCCCGCCAGCTCGGCGTGTCCGTGGCCGAGTCCTTCGGCGGCCCGGTCCGGACCCGTGTCCGCGCGTATGGGGCGAGTGGCGGCTACATCGAGGGTCGCGACCCCGCCGACACGTGGCCGGCCGAAGTGGAGCGGATCCGCGCGGCGGGCTTCACCGCGATGAAGTTCCGCGTGGGACGCTACCCGGTCGCGCACGAGGCCAAACTGCTCGAGCAGATCCGCGCGAGCGTGCCGGACGACTTCCAGATGATGGCCGACGGCAATGCCGGGTACACGTTCCCGCGAGCGATCGAGATGGGCAAGGTCCTCGAGCGTCTCGGGTTCGTGTGGTTCGAGGAGCCGATCCACCAGCGCGAGGGCTACGCGGGCTACGAGCGCCTGCGCGACGGCCTCGATATCGCGCTCGCGGGCGGCGAGATCATCGAGAAGCGCAGCGCCGCCATCGACTTCCTCGCGCGCGGCTGCGCGGACATCATCCAGCCCGAACCCGTGATCTGCGGCGGGATCGCCGAGACCCTGTGGATCTCCGAGCTGGCGGCCGTGCACTCGATCGCGGCCATGCCCCATACGTCCAACAACGCGATCGGGATCGCGGCCGCGCTCCAGGCGCTCGCGTGCCTCCACGATCCGAACCGGTCGCCCGCCTCGGACCAGCTCTACCTCGAGTACGGGATGGACGACAACCCGCACCGCGCGGGTCTGCTGTCCCATGGCATCGAGTTCAAGGACGGCTGGGCCACGGTGCCCACAGGCCCCGGGCTCGGCGTCGAGGTCGACGAGGCGTACCTGCGCCAGCACGCCGTGGAGATCCGCACGGTCGACTCGGCCGGCGCCCGCGCCGGATGACCCAGGCCGAGGCGGCCCTCGCGGCCGCGCTGGGGCTGATGCGTCGACTCCCCGGTCTGGTCATCCGCGAGGAGCCGGATCTGAGCTGGCACGCCTCGGGTCGCTCGATGGCCAGCCTCAACCACGTCCACTCGATCCGGCTGGCCGGCGACGATGCCGCGATCGACGCGCGCATCGATGCGGTCCAGGCGGTCGTGAGCGACCGCGGCGCGCTCCCGGTCACCTGGTGGCTCGGCCCGTCGACGACGCCCGCGGATCTCGGCCGGCGTCTTGCCGCGCGCGGCCTCGTCCCCGACGAGCCCGAGTTCGCGATGGTCATCGACGTGGACGGCGTCCCGCCGCCCAGCGGCGAGGTGAGCGCGGTCGACAGCGACACGATCGA
>CAYMTJ010000088.1:3230-5034 GCA_964393345.1 uncultured Anaerolineaceae bacterium
GGCTACGCGCAGGCCAGCCTGACGGCGTCGCTGATGGGCCGCGCGATGTACGCGCGGATCGGCTTCCGCGAGGAAGCTCGCCTGGATCGGTTCGTCTGGCGCGCCATCTAGCCACGCCGGCCTGAACGCGATCTATCCGGCGGGCGGTTCCTCGGGGACGAGGTCGGTCTGGACCAGCGCCTCGTCGAGTTCGAGCCGGACCAGCGGCCGGAAGACGGCGGTCACCGCGACGACCGCGACGAGGACCATCCCACCGAACACGATGAGCACGCCGCTCACCCCGAGGAGTGCGACCAGGAACCCGGCGGCCAGACTCCCCGCGGGCACGAGTCCGAGCCGGACCAGGTCATACAGCGCGAGCGTCCGTCCGCGCATCCGAGGCGGGGCGAGGACCTGGAGCACGGTCATCGCGGTGACCTGGTAGATGATCAGGCTCATGGCGATGAGCGCGGCGAACGCCAGCGCCACGATGAGCGATGGCGCGACCCCCAGCCCCACGATGGCGAGACCTGACACGCCGAGCGCGATCAACAGAACGGGGCCGCGGCGATGCCGCCGGCCCGCGGCGTCGGTCAGGCTCGTGCCGATGATGGACCCGATCCCGCTCGCCATCGTCATGAGCCCGAGACCGGCCGGCCCGGCGTGCAACACGTCGCGGACCAGGACCGGCGTCAGTCCGAACCGGCTCATCGCGAAGAACCCCGCTGCCGCGCCGAGGACCACCACCGCGACCGCGGCCGGGGTCTGGCGCATCCATCCCACGGCGTCGGTCAGCTGGCCGACGACCCGCGTCCCGCCGCCGGCGCTGCCGTAGCCAGGAAGATTCGGCAACCCGGCGATCGCGACCGCGGCGATCGTCAATCCGGCCGCACCCACGGCGATCGCCGGGACCGGTCCGCCGACCTGGAGGATGATGCCGCCGCCCAGGCCCCCCAGCACCGAACCGATGCCCGACGGCAGCATGCTGAGCCCGATCGCGCTCGGCATCTGCTCGCGGTCCACGACGCGGCTGCCGAGCACCTGAGCCGGGATCGCCCAGCACGCGAAGAACGTCCCCTCGGCCAGCGAGAGGGCCAGCGTCGCCTCGTACGAGAGACCGGACATCGCGGTGGCGACTGCCGCGAGCCCCACGACGACCGCCGCGACCGTCGTCGCCGGGAGCAACAGCCGCCGGGGGCCGAACCGGTCGACGATGATCCCCACGGGGACCGTCAGGACGAGCACCGGGACGACCAGGCTGATCAGGAGGAGGCTGACCAGGACCGCCGACCCCGTCTGCTCGAGCGCGGTCCAGAACATCGTGGTCTCGAAGACGAACAGCCCGAGCTGGCCCGCGGTCAGGGCGAACAGGAGTCGCCGGTACGGCGCGACCCGCAGGGCAGGGAAAGCGTCGAGCCGGGAAACGGTGGGGCCCCTCGTCGTATGCTCTGGATTGTCGACAATCTACATCGCACGGCTCGTCTTCGCGCCCTGCCTGGGCGGCCCGTGATCCGGAGGTCCTGATGGCGTCGGTCAACCCCCTTCTCGCGCGCTGGCGAGCCGGCAAGCCCACGCTCGGCGGCTGGCTGACGACGGCCGACCCCCAGATCGTCGAGTACCTCGCGACGTGCGGCTTCGACGAGATCTGCATCGACCAGCAGCACGGGATCGCCGACGGCGGGATGCTCGCGAGCCTCTTCCGCTCGATCGAACTCCACGGCGCCGCGCCCACGACGCGCGTCCCGACGAACAGCTTCACCGAGATCGGGATGGCGCTCGATGTCGGCGCGACCGCGATCATCGTCCCGATGGTGGACAACGCCGA
>CAYMTJ010000088.1:5134-7204 GCA_964393345.1 uncultured Anaerolineaceae bacterium
GCGGCTCGTCGCCGATGACCTCGCTCCGATAGGTCCGGCCGGCCGCGAAGTAGACCACGTCGTTCGGGCCGAACTCGAACTCGCCCTCGTCCCAGGTGATCCGGCAGCGCCCCGACAGGCAGAGGTAGACCTCGTCGTGCGCGCCGAGGTGGGGGAGGCAATCCACCGACGTCCCCTCATCGGGATCGTCGTCGCGGAACGACCAGCCGCCGGTCGCGCCGGGGTCGTTCCAGAACATCCCGGCGAACAGCCGCTGCGAGCCGCTCGATTCGGGCGTGACGATGCGCGCGGAGCGCGCCAGGGGATGGTTCGGTCGCGCGGGGACATCGACCAGGTGGAAGACGCGCGGTTCGCCGGTGGTGGTCATCGAGTGCCTCCAGTCAGCGCCGCGGCCGCGGCGGCCGTTCGGCCGGCCGCCCGACCCTGGACCAGTCCGAGCACGAGCCCGCCCATGTAGCCGCCGTCGTACGTCCCGCCGGCATCGGCGCCGGCCGCAAACAAGCCCGGCATCGGTCGCCCCTCGCCGTCGAGGACGCGAAGGTCGGCATCGACATCGATCCCGCCGTGCGTGAACGTGATCCCCGGTCGCACGGCGAGCGCGCGGAAGGGCGGCTCCACGAGCCCGAACGCCGACCCGCGGCGAGGCACGGGAAGGCCGGCGCCGCCCCCAGCCGCGATCGCCGTGTTGAAGGTCTCGACCGTGGCCAGGAAGCCACCGCGATGCACCCCCTGGGCGGCCAGTCCATCGGCGAGCGCCTCGAGCGTGTCCGCGGTCACGTTCGGTGCCCCGGCGGCGACCGCGTTGGCGTAGGCGCGCCCGGCGGCGGATCTCGATCGCCCGGGGAGTGGCTCGTCGTCGTGGATGCGCCGGTCCATGACCAGCCACGCGACCCCGCCCGGCTGTCGGACGATCTCGAATGGGGCGGTCTCGTCGGCCATCGAGCGACTTTCATCGAAGAAGCGCTCGCCGTCCGCGTTCACGAGGATCGTGTCCTGCGTGTAGTACTGCGTGACCGACACCCAGCGGTCGGGTGGCGGGTCCGCGGGGAGGCCCGGCATCGTGTGCCCGTAGAACGTCCACATCGACGGGGAGGTCCGGGCACCCGCCGCCAGCGCGGCTTCGAGCCCGTCGCCGACGTTGCGAGGGTTCGCCCGGATGAGCATCGCCCCGACGTACGGTCCCATGTAGCGTTCGGTCATGGCCGGGCTGCTGCCGAACCCGCCCGTCGCCAGGATCACGGTGCGTGCCCGGATCGTCCTCGCCCCGTCGGCGTCGACCACGCCGACCTCCACGATCCCATCATCCGCGAACCTGATCGACGCCAAGGCGGTCCCGGTGACGACGCGCCCACCGTCCGCTTCGATCACCTCGACCATCCGCGTCGTCAGCTGGTGGACGTCCACCTCCGCCCCGACCTGCCGATCCGATTCGATTGGTGCGGTCGGTCGAACGCCCAGCGACTCCAGCCAGGCCAGATTGGGCGCGAGCTCGTCGACCAGCTGCCGCTGGCGGACGCGGTCGCCGGCGGGAACCCACGTCTCCATGACCTCCATCGACGGCGCCGTCCAGATCGTGCCGCCCGACATCCGCATCGAACCGCCCGGCTCGTCGCCCTTCTCGATGACCACCGTCCGCGCACCGAGACCGGCCGCGCTCGCGCCGGCACACAGCCCGGCCATCCCCGCGCCGCAGACGAGCACGTCGATCACATCGGTCGGCCGGTGCTTGATCATCGCGAGTCGCCTCCCTGAGGGTCAGGCCGCATTGACAGCGGTCGACGTGCCTTCGTATAGTCGCCCAGCCGACGTATATTGTCGACAATCCATCGGCTACGTGAGGCGTCGCGATGACGGTCGGGTTCGGGATGATCGGGGCCGGGCAAATGGCCCACATCCATGCGGTGGCCCTCGCGGAGCAGGCGCCCGGGGAGGCTCGACTGGTGGCCGTGACCAGCGGCTCCCGTGCCCCGGCGCTGGCCGCGGAGTTCGGGGCAGAGACCGAACCGTCCATCGACTCGCTCCTGGCTCGCCAGGACATCGACGCCGTCGTTATCGCCACGCCCCATACGG
>CAYMTJ010000089.1:0-7164 GCA_964393345.1 uncultured Anaerolineaceae bacterium
TGCCGCTCGTGGCGGCCATCTTCCTCGCCGTCCACTTCTGGCGCATCCGCAAGGATGGCGGGATCAGTGGGCCTCTCTGACCGCGGCGAGCTGCCGGCACATGCGTGACGTGACGCGCTGGGTCGTCGCCGTGGCGGCGGCGGGCGCAGTCATCATCCTCGCGGCATCGGTCGCCTTCGGCGGTCGGGTCGCCGCTGGTCATGCGCAGTTCCACGCCCTCGTGGCGGTGGTCCTGCTGGGTGCCTGCGCGGTGCTGCTTCGATCCCGACCGGTACTCGGCGTCGGCGCGCGCGCCTTGATGCTCGGCCTCCTCGCCTTCGCCTTCGCGCAGCTGGTCGAGGCGACGGGAGCGTTCGGATTCGGGACGGATGGCTACGCGCGAGTCAACGGGATCGTGGTCCTGCACGACCTCGGCCTCGCCTTGTCGGCGCCGGGCATCGTGCTGCTGGGCGTCGGGATCGTCGTCGCGGTCACCTCGGTCGCCTCGAGCGTCGCATCGCGGTGGGTCCCGCGTCCCGCCGCCGCGCTGATCATCGGGACCGTCGGCATCGTGATCGTCGGCGTCCCGATCATCGCTGTGATGGGCCTGCTCGGGTCGTGACCCGAGGGCGATCGCGTGGTCGGCGGCGGCGTCCACGGAGGTCTCGTATCGGGTAGCCTCCCACGGTGTCCCATCCGGTCTCCGTCCCGACGTCCGCCCGTGTGCCGCTCGCGGCGATCGCCGCGCTGTTCCTGGCCTCGATCGCGCTCCGACCGCAGATCCTCGCCATCGGGCCGCTGCTCCCGCTGATCCGGACCGATCTCTCGCTCCCGGCCGCCGTCGGCGGGCTCCTGACTACGATCCCGATCCTGTGCATGGGCGTCTTCGCGCCGTTCGGTCCGATGATCGCCGCGCGCCTCGGGGCGCGGTCCGCGCTGACGGTCTGTCTCGTGATCATCGCCGGGTTCGGCGTGCTCCGAGCCGGCGCCCCCAGCGTGCCCATCATCCTGCTCAGCACGCTCGGACTCGGCATCGGGATCGGGATGTCCGGCGCGATCCCGTCGATGGTGGTCGCCCAGCGGATCTCGATGCGGCCGGCCCTCGGTACCGGCGCCTACGCGGGTGGGATCACGCTGGGATCGGCGATGGCCGCTGCGATCGCGGTCCCGCTCGCCGGGGCCGACCAGGACTGGCGCCGGGCCCTCCTGATCATCTCGCTCGCGACCCTGATCCCGGTCGCGGCCTGGCTGGTGCTGATCCGACCGGATCCTGCGGCCCGACCCATCGAGGTCCGCACCCCACGCCTCCCGTGGCGGAGCAGCACCGCCTGGCTGCTCGTCGTCGTGTTCGGACTCCAGTCCGTCCTCTATCACGGGATGTCCGCGTGGCTCCCCAACGTCCTCGTCGAGCGCGGCTGGACCCCGACGGACGCCGGTGCCCAGGTCGGGCTCTTCAACGCGATCTCGCTGGTCTCGACCCTCGGCGTGCCGTTCGTCGCCGATCGGCTGGGCGATCGTCGGCAGCAGGCGGTGATCGCCGCCCTTGGCATCTTCATCGGGCTCGTCGGCCTCGTGACCGTCCCGCCCCTCGCGGTCGCATGGGTCCTCCTGTCGGGGTTCTCGATCGGGATGATCTTCCCGCTCGTCCTGACGCTCCCGATCGACGTCGCCGACGGTCCCACCCAGGTCGGCTCGGTCGCCGCCTTCATGCTGCTCGGCGGCTACGTCCTCTCGTCAGCCGGTCCGCTCGTCCTCGGCTTCGCGCGCGACCTCACCGGCGACTTCGAAGCCAGCCTGTGGCTGCTGGTCGCGTTCGGTTCCCTGCTCGTGATCGGCTGCCTGTCGCTGACGCCCGCCCGGCTCCATCACGGGATCAGGCGTCGCTCGACCTCGCCCACAGGTTGATGCCGCCGTCGGTCGCGTAGCGGTCGATCTCGGCGAGCTCATCGGGTTCGAAGCCCAGGCGATCGAGGGCGCCGAGGTTCTGATCGAGCTGGGCGACCGAGCTGGCGCCCACGAGCACGGACGTCACCCGCTCGTCCTTGAGCAGCCAGGCGATGGCCATCTGGGCCAGGGTCTGCCCGCGACCGGCCGCGATCGTCGCGAGCGACCGGACCTTGCCCAGGTTCTCGTCGGACAGCATCGTCGGGTCGAAGGACTTGCCCTGTGCCGCGCGGGCGTCGGCCGGGACGCCATCGAGATAGCGATCCGTCAGGAGGCCCTGGGCGAGCGGCGAGAACGCGATCAGGCCGACGCCCTCGGCAGCCAGGACGTCGAGCAGCCCGCCCTCCACCCAGCGATTGACCATCGAGTACGAGGGCTGGTGGATGAGCAACGGGACGCCGGCATCGCGCAGGAACGCGGCCGCGAACGAGGTCCGCTCGGCCGAGTACGACGAGATCCCCGCGTACAGCGCCTTACCCTGGTGGACGGCCGTCGCGACGGCCTCGAGCGTCTCCTCCATCGGCGTCAGCGGGTCGACCCGGTGGGAGTAGAAGATGTCGACGTAGTCCACGCCCATCCGGGCGAGGCTCTGGTCGAGGCTCGCGAGCAGGTACTTGCGCGATCCCCAGATGCCGTACGGCCCGGACCACATCTCGTAGCCGGCCTTCGTGGAGAGGATCAGCTCGTCGCGGTACGCGCGCAGGTCCGAACCAAAGATGCGCCCGAAGCTCTCCTCGGCCGCCCCGAACGGCGGGCCGTAGTTGTTCGCGAGGTCGAAGTGGGTGATGCCGCGATCGAAGGCGCGCCGTACGATCGCCCGCTGCGTGGCGAGCGGCTTGTCCTCCCCGAAGTTGTGCCACAGGCCCAGCGAGATCGACGGCAGCAGCAGCCCGCTGTTCCCGGTCCGCCGGTAGGGCATCGTGTCGTAGCGGTCGGGCGCGGCGACGAACGGTGGTCGCTCGGTGGGCGGCAGGGTCATCTCGGTCGTCTCCAGGCTGGTCGGTGCCACGGGCGCCGGCACGGACGCCCATCATCCATCGAACGGCCTCGACGCGCCCGGTGGATCAGGTCGGGGGAGGCGCGTCCCGGGGGAAGGCGCCGTCGATCTCCGCGAACGGGGTCCCGCGGTTGAGCCCCCCGAACGTGCCGTGCTCGGCGATCTCGCCCGCGGCCTCCAGGAAGGCGGCCCAGGCGACCCGGGCGAGCCCGCCACCGACGCTGATCCGCCGGACGCCGAGATCCGCGAGCTCGGCGAGTGTCGCGAAGTCGCTGAACGCGAGGACGTTGACCGGCATCGGCGCGACGGCCCTGACGACGGCCGCGACCTCGTCCAGCGTGCCGATCCGGGGTGCGAAGAGGCAGTCCGCGCCGGCTTCGGCGTACGCCTGCAGTCGTCGGATCGTCTCTGCCAGATCCGGGCGGCCGATGACGAACCCTTCCGAGCGGGCCGTCAGCAGGACCCGGCACCCGTTCTCGTCGATCGCCTTCCGGGCGGCGCGGATCCTCGCGACCGACAGGTCGAAGTCGAAGAGGGGATCCGCCGGGTCGCCGCTGGAATCCTCGATCGACAACCCGGCGATGCCGGTCTCGGCGGCGAGTCGGACGTTCGTGGCGACCTGGTCCGGCTCGACGGCGAACCCACCCTCGAAGTCCGCATTGACCGGGATGTCGACCGACCCCGCGACGGCTCGGAAGTGGGTCAGGACCTGGTCCAGCGTGACGCCGTTGTCCGGCCGGCCCTGCGACCAGGCGAACCCGGCGCTCGTCGTGGCGATCGCCTCGAAGCGGAGGCCGGCCAGGAGACGGGCACTCCCCACGTCCCACGGGTTCGGCATGACGAAGCAGCCTGAGGCATGGAGCGCGTGAAACGCAGCGACGCGATCGCTCGACACTGGCATACACGGAGGGTAGCAGTGAACTCGATCGCGTCGTCGGTTTCGGAGATACTCCCCGAGGGTATTGACAGGACCTTGACAAGACGCCCTGGATGCGTCATCATTCGGGTCACTTGGGCTTGTCAAGACTTGACAGGCCCACAAGCATGTCCGGCACCTGGCAGGGTGGTCGAGCGAGTCCAGGAGGCGCCGATTTGTCGGTCGGGGTGACCGCCGAAGTCAAGAGCAAGCTGTCGGTCGTCGAGGTCGTGGGCGAGACGGTGTCGCTCAAGAAGGCCGGCAGCACCTACAAGGGCCTGTGCCCGTTCCACGGCGAGAAGACCCCGTCCTTCGTGGTCACCCCGGGCCGCGAGAACTGGCACTGCTTCGGCTGCGGCCTCGGAGGCGACATCTTCAGTTTCGTCATGCAGCGCGACGGCGTCCCGTTCGTGGAGGCGCTCCGCACCCTCGCCCAGCGCGCCGGCGTCGAGATCGACGAGCGCACGAAGCGCGAGGACGCCCACAAAGCGCGGCTGCGCACGGTCCTCGACTCGGCGATCGCCTTCTATCACGCGGTCCTGACCTCCTCGAAGACCGGCGCCGCCGCCCTCGAGTACCTGCACCGCCGCGGGTTCACCGACGAGACCATCGAGACCCATCAGCTCGGCTGGGCGCCGTCCGGCTGGGACTCGATGACCCGCACGCTCGCCGCCAAGCGCGACGTCCGGCCCGAGGAGCTCGTGGAGGTGGGCCTCGCCTCGCCACGGACCGGTGGCCGCGGTGGCGTCTACGACAAGTTCCGGGCCCGGGTCCTGTTCCCCATCCGCGATGCGTCCGGTCATGCCGTGGGCCTCGGCGGCCGGCTGCTGGAGGGGGAGGGGCCCAAGTACCTCAACTCCCCGGCGACGCCGCTGTTCGACAAGAGCCGGACGCTGTACCTGATCGACCGGGCGAAGGGTCCGATCCGGCGCCAGAAGCAGGCGGTGATCGTGGAGGGCTACACGGACGCGCTGATGGCCCACCAGGCCGGGTTCGACAACGTCGTCGCGAGCCTCGGGACCGCGCTCACGCCCGGTCAGGTCGCCCTCCTGACGCGGTACGCGGAGCGGATCGTGCTCGCCTATGACGTCGATGCCGCGGGCGAGAAGGCCGGCACGCTCGGGGTGACCGCGCTCGCCGAGCTCATCCGCCAGCTCCAGGCGGACGCGTCTGGGGTCAAGCTCGAGGATGTGCGCGTCGCGCGCCTCCCGGCCGGCAAGGATCCCGACGAGGTCGTCCGCGAGACGCCCGACGCCTGGCCGGCGATCATCGGCGCCGCCAAGCCGCTCGTCGACTACCTCATCGGCCATCACGCCGAGCGGTTCGACCTCAAGCAGTCGTCGGGCCGGATCGGCTTCGTGGACGCGGTCATGCCGTCCATCCGCGACATCGACGATCCGCTCCGCCGCGACGAGGCACTCGGCGAGGTCCGGCGCGTCTCGGGCGTCGAGGAGCGGGTCCTGCGCCAGGTGCTGGATCGTCGCCTCGCGGCGGCCGGGCCGGGCAAGGCCGGGGATCGCCAGTCGCGGATCTCCGCGGATTCGGTGCTGTCGTCGCCGGACGCCCTCCCGGTCCGCGACATCCTGCGCGGCGTGACCCCGGTGGAGGCGGAGCTGCTGCGCCTGCTCCTGATCGTGCCGGACGTCCAGCTCCGTGTCGTCGACGAGCTCGGTCCGGATCAGCTGCCGTCCACGCTCGCTCGGGAGCTGTACCGGGCGATCGTGCTCCAGCGCGCCCCGAACGACGCCGGCGTCCACCCGCCGTTCGACCGCGACGCCCTGCTCCTGGGACTCGACACGGAAACGCGCTCGCTCGCCCAAGCGTTGTACGCGGTGGGGGGGCCGACGCCCGAGGCGCGCGAGGTGGATCGCCTGCTCATCGACCTCGAGATCGATCAGATCCGCGATCTCGCCGACTACAACGAAGCCGCCCTGCTCGAAGCCGAGCGCGATGGTGACGCTGAGGCGATAGCCGCGCTCATGGCCAAGGGCCGTCAGATCAACGAAACGCGCCGGTCGCTCGACCGACGTCGAGACCAGACCCGGCTGCTCGCCGGACCCCGGAGGTAACGCATGTCCGCTGACCCGCTCGATAAGCAACTCGTGGAGGCCGTCCTGTCCCGACCCCGTCGGGGCAAGGCGGAGCTCGAGGAGGCCAAGCTCGCCGGCCTCCGCCCGTCCCGCGCCAAGACCGCGACCGCGGTCGCCGGTGACGATGACGACGACGATGACGATGACGACGATCTCGACCTTGGCCCCGACGTCGAGGCCGATGGCGACGTGACCGTCGTGGTCGAGGAGGACGGCGTCTCGAGCGACGCGGCGGCCCGCCTCCCCGCCGATGCGCCCGCGCGCATCGATCCCAAGGAGGTGGAGGAGCCCACCGCCGAGGACCTCGAGGCCATCAGCGCCGACATGATCGGCATCGACGACCCGGTCCGGATGTACCTCAAGGAGATCGGCAAGGTCGCCCTGCTCACCGCCGAGGAGGAGGTGGTGCTGGCCAAGGCCATCGAGCTCGGCGAGCAGATGGTCGAGGCCCCGTGGATGGCCATCGTGTCGCTCCACGAATGGACGCTCCACGACACCGAGCGCAAGACGCGGACCGCCAAGCAGCAGCACCGCCTGCCGCTCGGCCCCGAGGCGCACGAGATGGTCCGCAAGGCGATCACGCACCGTGGCGCGAAGAACCTGCTGGTCCAGACGCCGGACTTCCACCTCGTCAAGGCCGGCCGTGATGCGCAGTCGGACGGCACGAAGGAGCGCCTCAAGGAGGCGAAGAAGCTCCTCCACGCGTACAACGAGGCGCCGTCGCCGGCGGCGTTCCTCGAACTCCTCGACTGGGCGTACCTCGCGGTCCACAACGGGGATCTCGACTCGCGCGACAACGTGGGCCTGCGCGCCATCTACGACTGGACCCGCGACGAGGTGGCGTTCCCCGCGCTCCAGCGCTGGGTGGAGGCCGGCAACGACGCCGAACTCCTCAAGCAGATGGGCTTCGACCCCGAGGTGCCGCTCAACACGAAGCTGCGCGACCGCAAGGGCGAGATCGTGGTCATCGGGCGCGACGCGCGCGAGCAGCTGACGTCGGCCAACCTGCGCCTCGTCGTGTCGATCGCGAAGAAGTACATCGGGCGCGGGATGTCGTTCCTGGACCTGATCCAGGAGGGCAACATCGGCTTGATCCGCGCGGTCGAGAAGTTCGACTTCGAGAAGGGCTTCAAGTTCTCGACGTATGCCACGTGGTGGATCCGGCAGGCCATCACGCGAGCCATCGCCGACCAGGCACGGACGATCCGCATGCCCGTGCACATGGTGGAGACGATCGA
>CAYMTJ010000090.1:0-7110 GCA_964393345.1 uncultured Anaerolineaceae bacterium
GGCGCCGATGCCGTCGATCTCGCAGCGGACGCGATCGCCGGGCTCCAGGAAGACCGGCGGGTCGCGGAACACGCCCACACCCGACGGGGTCCCTGTCGCGATCACATCCCCGGGGTCGAGCGTGATCGCGGCGCTGATGAACGCGATGAGCTCCCGCACGGACCAGATCATGTCGCGCGTGTGCCCGTCCTGCATAAGGACGGGCACGCCGGCGCCCGGCTGGTCCGGACCGGGGATCCGCCACGAGCGAAGGTGCAGGGCCTGCGGGTCCGGGACGAGATCCGTGCCGACGACGACGGCGCTCATGGGGAGGAACGTATCCGACCCCTTGGCCCGGAGCCACTGGCCGTCGCCCACCTCGCCGTCGCGCAGCGCCGGCTTCGAGCCCTGCCAGTCGCGCGCGCTGATGTCGTTCAGCACGACGTACCCGGCCACGTGGTCCAGGGCATCCTCGGCTCGGACGCGCTGCGCCCGCCGTCCGATGACCACGCCCAGCTCCACCTCGAGATCGAGCGCGTGCGTCCCCGCGGGACGGATGACGGCGTCGCCATCGCCGATCACGGTGTTGGCGAACTTCGCGAACAGGAGCGGTCGAGGCGGTCCGGAACGGCCGCCCTCGGCGACGTGGTCCGCGTAGTTGAGGCCCACGCAGACGATCTTGCCGGGTCGCGGGATCGCGGGCGGCGTCATCGTCGGGTCGGCTCGGTCGGCTCGGTCGGGTCGGTCAGGTCGGTCGGCTCAGGCAACGCGACGAGCTCGGCTCAGCTCGGCGAGGGACTCGCACCGGCCGACTCCGTCGCGGAGCCCGACGGCGACGGTGCGGGCGTCGGGCTCGCGCACAGCTTCTCCGGGTTCGTCGTCTCGGCGAACGTGGCGTGGAACTGGAGGATCTGCTCGGTATCGAGGGTCTCGAGCGGCAGCACGCGATCCCAGACCAGGGCGGCGTAGGGCGTGGCCATCTCGTCGAATCGTGCGATCAGCGGGCTGACGTTCGTACCCGCCTCGAAACCGCAGACCGGGCTCGCGGGGAAGGTGTCGAAGAACGCGCGCAGGGCGGTCTGTCCCTCCGCCGTCGCCCCGCTCCCATCGCCCCGATACAGCAGGACCAGCCCGCCGTGCTCGAGGTTGTGGATCCAGCTCTGTGGCAGGGCCTTGTCGTCAGGGCCGTAGAACCGTGCGAGGATCGGCCCCAGTCCGCCGCCGTTGTAGTGGTCACCGCTCGCGGGCGGGCAGAGCGTGTAGCGCGCCGTCGCCCCGAGGGCCACGTGCTCGTTGCCCAGGTCGTCCTGGACGTAACCGGGCTGTGGCGACGCGCCGGGCCCGGGGACCGGCGTCTCGGTGGGGACCCATTGCGTGGTGCACGTGTAGGCCGCGCGCGACGCGCCAGCGAAGACGAAGGCCCCGATGAGGCCCACCGCCGCAAGGGCGACCGCCGCGATGATGACCGTGCGATAGCGCTCCGCGAAGGACCGCTCGATGGTCGGTCGCCGCGTGCGACCGATCCGCGCCGTCCCGACCGGCGACGTGCTCGGGCGGGTCGGCGCGCCTCCCCCGGCGGCCGATGTCCGCGGCGCAGCGGCCGGACGGGGGGACGCGGCGGAGGATGCGCCGGTCGCCGCGGGGTCGATCTTGGCCTGCCGTTGCTGGCGGCGCGAAGCCTTGCTCACGTTCGGATCGATGCCTCAGGTTCGAAGGGGTCGGGCGTGAGGGTACCCTGCCGGGCGCGAATCGTGCGCCGAGGCACGGATGGCGCGCTCACCCACGCTGGTCGGGCGGCGCGGGGTTGGGCCGCGACCGTAGCGCCGGGAGCCACCATGCGCGATGGTCGTGGGGCACGGCGCTCAAGGCTCGCGCAGGTACGACCGGACCTCGGGTCGGAGGAGACCGCGGAACAGGAGCGCCGCCAGTGCCGCGACGAAGATCGCCGGCACGAGCTGGCCGCCGAGGATGAAGAGCGGGATCAGGGGCAGCGTGAGGCTGGAGAG
Organism: uncultured Anaerolineaceae bacterium; assembly: GCA_964393345.1. GTDB lineage: Bacteria > Chloroflexota > Limnocylindria > Limnocylindrales > CSP1-4 > SPCO01. The sequence goes on from CAYMTJ010000090.1 coordinate 1,986, forward strand.
CGCGAGGGCCAGCCGGTGGGCCGCCTCCTTGCGCTGGAGGACCAGGGTCATCGTGAAGATGGTGAACGCGAGCAGGACCATCACGAGGATCCCGAGCGGGCTGATCGGCGCCGAGATCGCCTGATCGACCACGAAGCGCAGGCTCAACCCGATCCCGACGAGGATCAGGGTGCCGTACACGAGGAAGGCGCGGATGCCGCCGGGCATGTCGCGGACGCGTTGCCACATGGGTGTCGATGGTAGCGCGGCGGCCGATCGCGGGATCCGAAGGACGACCCACTTGACACCGGTCGGCCGGGAAACTAATCTCGGCTAAACCGGTTTGCTAAACCGGTTTGTGTGCACGACGGGCGGTCCGGACCCTCCCTCCTCCCTTCCGGGCCGTCCGGTCACGCACGGCGACGTGCACGCAGCGACCCAGCGACCCGGCGAACCAGCGAGCCAGCGACCCGACAGCCTGACCGGCATGGAGGAACGTGGCCTTGGACCAGCGAACGCGACCACGCATCGCCGACGTCGCGCGCGAGGCGGGCGTCAGCAAGACTGCCGTGTCGTTCGCGTTCAACTCACCGTACCGGCTCGCCCCGGAGACGGCGACGCGCATCCGCGAGATCGCCGACAGCCTGGGCTACCGCCCCCATCCCGTGGCGAGGATGCTGAGCCAGGGCCAGACCAACACGATCGGCGTGCTGACGCCGCAAGCGCTGAGCGTCGTCTTCTCGAACCCGTTCTTCGGCCAGTTCACCGAGGGCGTGGCCGCCGCGGCCGAGGAACTCGGGTTCGGCCTGCACTTCATCTCGCCGCTCCACGGCTCCCTGGCGCTCGCCGTCGGTCGCGCGACGGTCGACGGGGTCGTGGCCATCGGCCTCTCGGATGACCACCCGGAAGTGGAACAGATCCGACGGGCGGGGTTGCCGATCGTGCTGGTGGACTCCACGGCACTGCCGGACCACGGATCCATCGAGGTCGACGACACCGGCGGGTCGCGGGCCGCGGCGCGGCACATCGCGGACCTCGGCCATCGCGACATCCTCGTCATCGGCGTGGAGCCGCCCGAACCACGGACCGGTGCCGGCACCGCCGCCGGAGCAGAGGGCGTGACGGCCAGACGTCTCCGCGGCTATCGCGAGGGCCTCGCCGAGTCCGACCCCGACATCCGGCTGACCGACGACTGCCTCGTCGTCGGTCCGGCAAGCATCGAGGGTGGGGTCGACGCCGTCCATCGCGCGTGGGCGGCCGGCCTGCGCCCCACGGCCATCCTTGCCATGTCGGACGCCATGGCCATCGGCGCGATGCGCGCGCTGCGAGACCTCGGTCTTGCGATCCCGGGTGATGTCAGCGTCGTGGGCTTCGACGATATCGACCTCGCCCAGCACGTGGACCCCCCGCTGACGACGGTCTATCAGCCGATCCGTCGCAAGGGCGAGGAGGCGGTCCGCCTGCTTCTGACCGTCGTGGAACGACGGGATGCCAAGCCCGAGCATCGACGGCTGGAGACGCGACTCATCGTCCGCGGCTCCACCGGCCCGGCGCCGCGTGCGGCAGGAGGTGCGCCCAGCTGACGACCTGGGTCCGGCATCGCCGACGGTCAGGAGCGGTCGACCATCGACCACGCCGCGACGACATCCGACCCATCCGCCCGCCACGGGCCAGCAACGTCACGGCGGCGCAAGCCGCCTCACCGGAGGAGTCAAGACCGACCATGAACACAAGACATCGGATCATCACGCTGCTCGCGGCGACGGCGTTCGCCGTCGGCGCGTGCTCGAGTGGCGGCAGCACGGCCGCTCCGAGCGACGGCGCCTCGGCGCCGGCGAGCTCGGCGCCGAGCGCGGCCCCCAGCGCCGCCGACTACCCGACGGGCGACTTCGCGCTCACGCTGTGGACCAAGGAGGGCGAGACGGACGGCAGCCTTCAGTACGTCCAGAAGCTGGCGGACGCCTACACGGCCGCCCACCCGAACGTCACGTTCACCGTCGTGAACAAGGACGTCGAGCTGCTGCGCGAGGACTTCCAGACATCGAGCCTTGCGGGCGACGCGCCGGCACTGTTGTGGACCGTGGCCGACCACGTCGGTCCGTTCACGGCGGCCGACCTGATCCTGCCACTCAACGACCTGGTCGACAGCTCGACCTACGTGCCGGCAGCCGCCAGCATCGTCACCGTCGACGGCACGCTGTGGGGCGCTCCCACCTCGTTCGGCAATCAGCTCATGCTCTACTGGAACAAGGCCCTCGCCGGTGACACGCCACCGGCCGACAGCGATGCGTGGATCGCGGCCGCCAAGACCCTCACGACCGGCGGCAACTACGGCATCGTCTTCAACCAGACCGAGTCGTTCTGGCTCGTCCCGTTCCTGGGCGGCTTCGGCGGCAGCGTCTTCGCGGAGGACGGCGTCACCCCCACCCTGGACACGGATGCCATGACCGGCGCCCTCCAGTTCCTCTATGACCTCAAGTACACCGAGAAGGTCACCCCGGCCGAGGCCGACTACAACGTGGCCGATGGCCTCTTCAAGGACGGCAAGGCGGCCTTCATCATCAACGGCGACTGGACGCTCGGCGGCTATGCCGCGCCCAAGGACGACGCGACCGCCCCCGGCCTCGGCGACGATCTCGGTGTCGGCCCGCTGCCGATGATCTCGGGTCACGAGGACCCGCACCCCTACATCGCCGGCACCTTCCTCATGGCTTCCAAGGCCGTGGGCGACGACCCGGACCTCAAGACCGTCGTGGGCGACTTCATGCGGTTCGCGACCGCGACCGAGCAGCAGGTCGACCTGGTCAAGACCCTTCGACGACTGCCCGGCAACGCCGAGGCCATCGCCGATCCGATCGTGACCGGCGACGAGCTCCTGGCCGGGGCCGCCGAGGCCGCCAAGCGTGGCGTCCCGCAGCCCACCAACCTCGAGATGCGCTGCGTCTTCGATGCGATGACCGCGGGCGTCCGTGACCTGTTCACGGGCAACTCGGACGTCGCGGGGATCGCAGCGACCATGCAGACCTCCACCGAGACCTGCATCGCCCAGCTCTAGCCCTTGCGCCGACCCCGGGATGCCGCGCATCCCGGGGTCGATACTCACCGTGGTGACCTCGACCGACGAGATCGGCGGGCACCGCTCGCCGGGAGGAGGAGACCATGAACCTCGAGGCGGTGACCACCGCCCTCACCCAGGTCGGCGCGACCCTCCTGGTCATCGTCGCCCTCGTGGCCGTGCTCGAAGGCGGGCTGTATCTCCTGCTCGTCCGGGGGCTCAAGACCAAGCTCGCCGTGCCGCTCATGCTCGTGGCACCAGCCGCGGTGGGTCTGCTGGTCCTGATCGTCTATCCGCTCCTGTGGGAGCTCAACGTCTCGTTCACCAACATGAGCCTCCGGAACTTCCGTGACCCGGGCTTCCTGGGGCTGGCGAATGACATGTTCCTGGGCATCGACAACTACGTCGAGGTCTTCCGCGACCCGGTCCTCCAGCTCACGACGTTCTGGCAGCTCCTGCTGCAGACCGTGCTCTGGACGGTGATCAACGTCACGTTCCACGTCGCCGGTGGGATGGCGCTGGCGCTGCTGCTGCATCGACAGATGCGCGGCAAGGGCCTGTACCGGGCGCTGATCATCCTGCCCTGGGCGATCCCGCAGATCATCGCGCTGCTGGTCTGGCGGACGGAGTACAACTTCGAATTCGGTGCCGTGAACCAATTGCTGGGGCTCGCCGGCGTCGCGCCCATCGCGTGGTTGTCGGATCCGTTCTGGAATTTCACCGCGATGATCATCACCAATGTCTGGCTCGGGATCCCGTTCATGATGGTCCTGATCCTCGGGGGCCTCCAGAGCATCTCGGGCGAGTTCTATGAAGCCGCAGAGATGGACGGCGCGAGCAGCCGCCAGTCCTTCCGGGCGATCACGCTGCCCCTGCTTCGCCCGGTCCTGACGCCCGCGATCATCCTGGGCACGGTCTGGACCTTCAACAACATCAACGTGCCGTTCTTCATCAACCAGAACGAGCTGGAGACGAGCGACATCCTCGTCACCGCGCTCTTCCGCCAGGCCTTCCAGTTCAACCGATACGGCGACGCGGCAGCCTTCGCCTTCGTCATCTTCGCGATGCTGCTGGTCTTCACCGTCTTCTACATCCGCCGGACCGGCGGCCTGAGAGGAGCCTACGAATGAGCACGGCCGTCCCCTCCATCCCGGCCGCGCGGACCTCGACCCGGACGACGCGATCCGCCGGCGGCCGCAAGGACAGCCTGCGCAAGCGGCTCGTCATCCACGGCATCCTGATCTTCGCGTGCCTCGTCGCCGCGTTCCCGATCATCCGGGTCGTCGGGGTGGCCATGCGGCCGGGCAACCGGCTGCTCGACAGTTCGTTCAGCATCATCCCCGAGGGGGCGACGTTCGAGTCATTCATCCACGTCCTGACCGAGACGGACCTGCCGCTGTGGCTGTTCAACAGCCTCGTGATCACCGTCGGGACGGCCCTCGTCGGTCTCGCGGTCGCCGCGACGTCGGCCTATGCGTTCAGTCGCTTCAAGTTCCCCGGTCGCAACGCCGGCCTGACCATGCTGCTGGCGACCCAGTTGATCCCGGCCGCGATGCTGCTGGTCCCGCTCTACATCCTTGCCGTGCAGTTCAAGCTCGCCAACTCGTTCATCGGGATGGTCATCGCGCTGTCCGTCACCTCGGTGCCGTTCAGCATCTGGATCCTCAAGGGCTATTACGACACGGTCCCGATCGAACTCGAGGAGGCCGCCCGGATCGACGGCTGCTCGCAGCTCGAAGCGTTCTGGCGCGTGCTGCTGCCGCTGTCCACCCCCGCGCTGGTGATCGTGTTCCTGTTCAACTTCCTCGCCGCCTGGAACGACTACTTCCTGGCCCGGATCCTGTTGTCCAAGCAGGAGCTGCTGACCTGGCCGCTCGGCCTCCAGCGGTTCCAGTCCCAGTTCCAGACGCAATGGAATGACCTGGCTGCGGCTTCGATCTTCATCTCGATCCCGGTCGTGGCCCTGTTCCTGTACTCGTCCAAGTGGCTGATCTCCGGCGTGACCGCCGGCGGCGTCAAGGGCTGACGACCCTTGGCCATCGAGACACCGAACTGGGTCCGGGACGCGGTCTTCTACCAGATCTTCCCGGA
>CAYMTJ010000091.1:0-7071 GCA_964393345.1 uncultured Anaerolineaceae bacterium
GGCCCGAGCGCCTCGCGCAGCGCCCCGAACTTGGCGCGCTCGTCCGCGATCCGTTCCGCGGTGCTGCCCGCGTACCACGTCCCGTACGGCGGGTCGCCGGGCGCGGTGGTGAACCCGCCGGGTCGGCCGTCGAACCCCGTGCCGATCTTGAGGCCCCGGAACCCGAGCGAGTCGTAGAGCCGTGCCTGGTCCACGGTCTTCTCGATGGGCCAGTTGCCCGTGCCGCCGGACGCGTACAGCGGCAACCGGTCATGGGCCGGACCACCGAGCAGCTCGTGGACCGGCCGGTCGGCGGCCTTGCCGGCGATGTCCCACAGCGCCATCTCGACGCCCGAGAGGACGGACAGCCCGAGACCCACACGCCCCCACCACAGGGAGCGCTGGAAGAGCTCGCGGAAGCACGCCTCGGGCTGCGTCGGGTCGAGCCGCAGGTCCACCAGCAGCCGGCCGTAGTAGTCGACGAGCGGCGGGACGGTGTCCGCGGCGAAGTACCCCATGATCGTCTCGCCGACGCCCGTGACGCCCTCGTCGGTCTCGACGACGACCAGCGCGGCCGTGCGTTCGAAGAGCACGCCCGGCACCCAGAACGGGTCGCCGGTCCATGGCGCGGTGATCAGGACGGTCCGGACGGCGGTGACGCGCATCGTCGTGATCAGCCGGCGGCGTCGACGACGAGGTCGCGCGGGGCGGTCGAGGCGTCCGCGAGGCCGCACAGGCCCGCGTCGTCGGCGAGTTCCTCGCGCATCGTGTCGAGGACCCGCGCGACGCCCTGGGCCCCGCCCACCGCCAGACCCCACATGACCGGCCGCCCGACGATGACCGCCCGCGCCCCGAGCGCGAGGGCCGTCAGGATGTCGCCGCCGGTCCGCACGCCACCATCGAGGTAGACCTCGGCCGTTCCGGCGCCGGCCACGACGTCCTCGAGCGAGTCGAGGGTGGAGATGGATCGTTCGAGCTGGCGCCCACCGTGGTTGGAGACGATGATCCCGGCTGCACCAGCCTCCACGGCCCGGGCGGCGTCGCGGCGGGTCATGATCCCCTTGGGGACGATCGGCAGGTCCGTCACCGTGCGGAGCCAGTCGAGGTACTCCCAGGTGTTCGCGCCGGTGAGCCCGGGCGAGGTCTCGAAGTGCGCGAACCTGGCGCCGGCCGGGAGCCGGAACCCGATTCGCGGCGGCGTGTGGTTGACGCCGATCGCGGTGTTCACCAGGGGCACGATGGCCTTGACACCGGCCGCCTGGACGCGGGCGATGACCTCGGCCAGGGCGCCGCGGTCGTCCCAGTTGTAGAGCTGGAACCAGAGCGGCAGCCCGGGGGCGGACGCGGCGATGTCCTCGATGCTCGTGGTGGCGTTGACCGCGACGATCACCAGGCTGCCGGCGCTCGCCGCGCCCGCCGCCATCGCGAGTTCCCCGTCGGGGTGGACGGCGCGCTGGAGCCCCATCGGGCCGACCATCACCGGCGCCGCGATCGGGGCGCCCAGGACGGTCGTGGCCGTCTTGACGGACGAGACGTCCACCAGGACGCTCGGTCGCAGTCGTCGGCGGCGGAAGGCGGCCTCGTTGTCACCAGCGAAGCCGTCGCCCGTCCCCGATCGGATCCATTCGTAGACGGGGGCGTCGATCAGGTGGCGCGCGATCTCGCGGTACTGGGCCGGCGCGAGCCGGGCGACGAGCGGATCGGTCATCGGACGGTGGGTCGGCAGGGCATGGGAACCTCGTGCGCCCGAATGGACGGGCCTGTCGTGACAATGTAGATTGTCGACAATCTAGGTTCTGGCTCCGAGCGAGTCAAGCCGAGGTGACCGAAGCTGGAGGCGACTTGTGCCTGCCCTCGCGAACCTGCCGCCGGTCGAGCGACGAGTCCTTCGCCACGAGGTCCTGCTCGGGCTTCGAACGGGGATCCTCGCGGGAGAGATCGCTCCTGGCACGCGGCTCCTGGAGATCCCCCTGGCCGCGGAGCTCGGGGTCAGCCGAGGACCCGTCCGCGAAGCCCTCCGCCAGCTGGAGCAGGAGGGGCTGGTCGAGTTCTTCCCGCACCGCGGCGCGGTCGTCGTGGGCGTCGCCGAGAGCGAGGTCGAGACGATCTACGGGATCCGGGCGCTGCTCGAAGGTCGAGCGTTCGCGCAGGCCTGCCGGACGCTCACGGACGAGGACATCGACGGGCTCGCCGAGGTCGTCGAGAAGATGATCGAGGCCAGCGAGACCGGCGACGTCGACACCGTGACCGAGCACGACCTCGCGTTCCACGGGCGGGTCGTGGAGTTGTCCGGGTTCCAGTACCTGCGTCGACTGTGGACCAGCATCGACGGCGTCGTCCGATCTCGGACGTTCCATGCGACGGTCGTGCCGGAGCCCACGGACCCGGCCGAGGCGCGCGAGTGGCTGATCGGGCCGTCCATCGAGCATCGGGAGCTCGTGGATGCGTTGCGCGGCCGCCGACCGGCCGTGGCGTCGAAGGCGGCGATGGCCCACGTCAACCGCGGCCTCGAGCGACTGCGGGCCGACGCCCGCAAGTGATCCGGCGCGCAGAGGTCCTCGTCCTCACGCATCGCCTGTCGCGGATCCGCCTGTTCTCCACGGGGTCGAACGTCACGCGCGACTCGATCGTGGTCCGGATCGAGGATTCGGACGGACGGGTCGGGTGGGGGGAGACGTACCTCGTCGATGGGGCGCTCGACGCGTCCCGGGCGATGACCGCGGGCCTCATCGGGCTCGACTCCGAGGTGGCGGCCGGGGTGCTCGGGGCGCGACCCGGGGCGCATCGCTGGGCGCTCGGCGCGGTGTCGATGGCGGTCGATGACCTGCGGGCGCGCGTTCGCGGCGTGCCGGTGTCCGCGCTGTACGGGGAGCGCCTCCGCGACCGCGTCCGACCGTACGCGTCGAGCCGCGGGTACGTGGACGGGGAGAGCCCGGAGGCGGCCTGGTCCGAGGAGGCGACACTGGTTTCGGACGGCGGCTTCGGCGCGATGAAGTTGCGTATCGGGCGAACGGATCTCGACGAGGAGATCGCGGCGATCGAGCGGGTGGTCGCGGGGGCGCCGTCCATGACCTGGATGGCGGACGGCAACGGCGCCTATGACCGTGCCCAGAGTGACCGGCTGGGCGCCGCGCTCGGTGGTCTCGGGTTCCGCTGGCTCGAGGAGCCGCTCCCGACCGCCGACTACGCCGCGTATGCGCCGCTCGCCCGCGATCTGCCGATCCCGCTCGCGGGGGGCGAGATGCTGGAATCGGCGTCGGCGGCCGAGCCGTTCCTCAGGGGCGGATCGTTCGACCTGGTCCAGCCGGACGTGTCCATCTGCGGCGGGATCGGCGGGCTGCTCGAGATCGCGCGGACGGCGGCCAGCGCGGGTCGGGTGACCATGCCGCACGCGTGCAGTGGCGCGATCGCGATGGCCGCCACGCTCCAGATCCTCGCGGTCCTGCCGGTCGCGTCCGGCGCGCCGGAGTGGGCCGAGCCGCTCCTGGAGTTCGATGTCGGCGAGAACCCGATCAGGACCGACCTGCTGACCGAGCCGCTGGGTCCGACCGCGGGCTGGATGTCGATTCCGGACGGGCCGGGGCTCGGCGTCGAGGTCGATGAGGCGGCCGTCCGTCGGCTGACCGTCGCGGCCTGAGGTGGGGAAACGCCCGCCCGACCCGATAGCTCATCCGGCCGCGGCGCTCGACGCGAACTTCGGGGCCCTGCTGGCCTGGTACGCGTCGTGGTCCGGTGGCGAGATCGTGGCGCGGGACGACCTGCTGCTGACCTGGTCGGGGGTCCGGTTCCGCGCGATCAATGCGGCCTCGATGGCGGATCTCGACGGCCACGGCGCCAACGTCGGCCAGCGCGACGGCGGCGGCCGGAGCCGGCATGACGCCGACATCCGCGACCGGATCGAGGAGGCCGCGTCGTGGCTGGCGGCGCGCACGGATCGCTGGCGCTGGCTGGTGGGACCGACGTCCCGGCCGCCGGACCTTGCCGAGCGTCTCCTCGCCGCCGGCCTCCGCCAGACGAGCGACACGCCGGGGATGGCGCTGGACCTGCGCGGCTGGGAGATCGGCGAGGCGGCGCCGGGTGGCGTGACCATCGATCCCGTCCTCGACGAGTCAGGCCTGCAGGCGTGGCGCGAGGTCCAGCGGCGGGGTCTGGCGCTCGAGGACGCGTCCGCCGAGGCGTGGTGGATGGCCCATCGGCGAGAGGGGTTCGAGGCTGGGCAGCCGCTCACGAACTGGGTCGCCTGGCTCGACGGCGCGCCGGTGGCGGCGGCGGCGCTGTTCGTCGGCGCGGCCGTCGCCGGGATATACAACGTGTGCACCGTGCCAGAGGCGCGCGGCCGCGGCATCGGCCGGGCCGTCACGGTCGCCGCGATCGACGAAGGCGCCCGGCTGGGCCTCCCGGTCGCGGTCCTGGGCGCGTCGGAGATGGGGTTCCCGGTCTATCGCCGCCTCGGGTTCCGGGAGGTGTCGAGACTCCGCTCCTACACGCGGGATCCCGGCTAGCGCAATCATCTGCACCGGACGGGTCTGCGGGCGCTCGGTGCGCTCAGTTTCCGGCCAACGATGGCCTGCCAGGCTGGACCTTCTGCTTCACGAGCCTTCGGGACGCCGCTCCGACGCCACCACGCAGCGAATCTGGCCGGCGAGGCCACGATTTCCTGCGTCGCCAGCCGCCGATCGCCGAAACCGCCGGTCGCACGCAGGTCTTCCAGCCTGTCAGACAGCCTCGCCGTCGTTTCGGCCCTGGACGCTCGTGACCCGTCAGACTAGGCATCGACGTCGACACGATCCCGACGAGGAGGCGCAGCCCCCGATGCTCACGGCGACCAAGGACCTGATGCTCCCCGCCACGGTGACCGGCTCGTGGCCGCGTCCGCGCTGGTACGACGGTGGCCTGTGGGGTCGGCCGCTCGACACCGCCCTGCTCGACGTCAAGTTCCGCGAGCAGTTCCTCGATGCCCACTCCACCGTCATCGCCGATCAGGAGCGCGCCGGGCTCGACATCCTCACCAACGGCGACTACCACCTCGACGAGGACTTCGCGGGTCGCTCCTGGCACCACTACCCGCTCCAGCGCTGGCTGGGGCTCGAGCACGAGGAACTCCAGTACGAGCGCTCGCGCGACCGGCTCCTCGAGTTCCCGCCCGGCACCCTGATGAACGAGATCGAGACGACGTGGCGCTGGCCGCGTGTCGTCGGCAAGGTGGAGCACGATCGTCGCAACCCGCTCGAGTACGCGAAGCTCTGGCGGATCGCCCAGGCGCGCGCGGGCAAGCCGGTCAAGTTCGGGACCTGCTCATCGCAGGTGCTCTCGATCTTCCTCGACAGCCACACGGCCGAATACGACCTCGACGACAAGAAGCAGTTGATCTGGGACATGGCGACGGCCATGAACATCGAGCTGCGACAGCTCGCGGCCGCCGGGGCGAAGGTGATCCAGATCGAGGAGCCGACGATCCACTTCGTCGCCGCCTTCTATCCGGACCAGAAGGAGATGCTGGAGTTCCTCGTCGAGGCGTTCAACCACGAGGTGGACGGCCTCGACGACGTCGAGCTCTGGATCCACACCTGCTGGGGCAACCCGAACATGCAGAAGGTCTACTCGGGCGAGTCGTACGCGAACTCGATCGACATCTATCTCAACCAGCTCAAGGGCGACGTCTGGACCGTCGAGGCGACCGAGAACGACCTCGCCGAGATCGACCTGTTCAAGCCGTACGCGAACTCGCTCAAGAAGAAGGTCGCTGTCGGCATGGTCAACCACCGCACGCTGCAGGCGGACATGCCACCGGTGGTCGCCGCGCGCATCCGCCGGGCGCTGGAGGTGATCCCGCCGGACAAGCTGATCCTGTCGAGCGATTGCGGGTTCGGCCGACAGGGCTTCAGCCGGACGATCGCGTTCTACAAGACGACCGCGATCGCGCAGGCACGGAACATCGTCCTGAAGGAGTTGGGCCTCGAGCCGCGCTACGTGCCGGCCGCCGATCCGGCGCTCCAGGTCGACGTGCTCCCGGACCGCGAACCGCTGACACACCTGCCGTCACCCTGGGGGTAGCGCTCTGTGGCGCCAGGGCGCCTGACCAGCCTGCAGGGCTGGAAGACCTGCGTGGCGGAGCGTCAGGACTCGGACGAAGCGCCTTGACGCACGAAACGTGGCCTGTCGGACCAGAGAATCTGCCGCCAGAGGGTTCTGATCGACCTGCCGGAGGTGTTCGCGCAGGTTTCCCGGCCTGGCAGGCTGGCATGGGCTTGGGTCAGCGACTCGGACCGACGCGGAACTGACGCTCACCGGCGGCGCGAGCGGCGAAGGCCATCGCGGGGGTGTTCCAGGTGACCCCGATCCGGCCCAGGCGGTCCAGCGTGATCAGACCGCCGCGCGCGTCGAGTCGTTGGAGCGTGCCGAGCGCCCGTTCCGCGGCCTCCTGCGGATCGAGCCCGGTGCCCATCAGATCCGCCGCCGACTTGGCAAGCACGAGGGGGATGATCCGCTCGCCGTGACCGGTGGTCGATACCGCGCCTGACGCGTCATCCGCGTACAGCCCGGCCCCGATGAACGGCGAGTCCCCCACCCTGCCGCTCGGCTTGAACGGCATCCCACCGGTCGACGTGCCCGCCGCGAGGTGCCCCGCGGCGTCGAGGGCCACGGCGCCCACCGTGTCGTGCCCGAACAACGTTCCGACCCAGTCCGGATCGGGGTTCTCGCGCAACGCCTGCCAGACCGCGCGCTCGCGGGCGGAGATCAGCTCCGCCGGATCACAGGTCTCGACGCCGGTCCGCTCCGCGAACCGACGAGCTCCCTCCCCCACCAGGACGGCGAACGGCCCCTCGAGGACGCGTCGCGCCAGCGTGATCGGATGCGGGACGCCGCGGACCGAGGCGACCGAACCCACGCCGAGCGTCGCCCCGTCCATCATCCCGGCGTCGAGTTCGACATCACCGTCCTCGGTCAGTGGCGAGCCGTGACCGGCCCCGAACACGCCGCACGCTTCGAGCTCGCGCACCGCCGCTTCGACGGAATCGAGCGCGCTCCCGCCGAGCTCGAGCACCCGCCATCCGGCTTCGGCCGCGGCCAGACACCCCGCTCGGTGTTCGT
>CAYMTJ010000092.1:0-6871 GCA_964393345.1 uncultured Anaerolineaceae bacterium
CAACTACTCGCTGTCGTACCCGCACGTGGGCTTCACCGGCGTCGTCCACATCCGGATCCCGACGTTCATGGCGCTGATCGAGGACCTGTGCGCGTCGCTGACCGCGATCGGCTTCAAGCGCGTCGTCTTCCTCAACGGGCACTACGACAACACCTACGCGATCGCCTACGCGTGCGCGAACGCCGCGGAACGGATGCCCGCCGATGCGCGGGCGTTCCCGTTCAACTACTGGGACGGGATGACCCCCGACGAGGCCGGCGAGTTCTTCGGCCCGGGCACGGGATTGCACGCAAACCGCGGGGAGACATCGGCCGTGCTCGCGATCGATCCGGCGCTCGTCGACATGGAGGCCGCCAACGCCGAGATGCCGCCGTTCCCGGAGGTCACGAATCAGGCACCGGTGCACACCGCGTTCTTCTTCTCGGCCCCCGGGTCGGTCCACCGCGCGACCCACTCCGGCACGTGGGGCGACGCACGCGAGGCCACCGCCGAATACGGGGAGCGCTACCTCGACGTCGTGACCGAGGCGACGATCCGGATGTTCGACGACATGGAGCGCACGCTGGCCGCGATGCCTCCGCGCTGACCGCGGTCCGGGCGACGGCGGGGACAGCGCGGACGCGCCGTCAGGAGGCTGCGGCCTCGAACCAGGTGCCGGCGCGCATGACCCGGCGGACGCGCAGATCGTCGTGAAGCTCGACGAGGTCGGCGCGCTGGCCGACCGCGAGGCGGCCGCGGTCCGTGACCCCCAACAGGGCCAGCGGATGGCGCGACGCCGCGGCCACCGCCGCGGGCAGGGCGATCCCCTCGGCGACGCTGTTGCGGACCGCCGTGTCGAGCGCGAGCACCGAGCCGGCGAGCGTCGAGGTGCCCGCGAGCGTCACCCGGTCCCCGCGGACCTCCACCGCGAGCCGGCCGATCATCCCGCGTCCGTCACCGGTCCCGGCGAGCGCGATCGCGTCGCTCACGAGGACGAGCCGGTCGGCTGGCTTCAGGCGGGTGACCAGGGCCCACAGGGCGGGATGCACGTGGATCCCATCGGCGATGAGCTCGACGTAGACCGCGTCGTCGAGCAGGGCCGCGACGGCGACACCCGGCGCCCGGTGGTCGAGCCCGCTCATGGCGTTGAAGAGGTGCGTCGTCGATGTCGCGCCGGCGGCATAGCCGAGCCGCGCCTCGTCGTAGGTCGCCGCCGAGTGACCGACCGACACCGCGGCGCCGGCCGCGCGCAGCCGGCGGATGAGCTCGAGGGCCCCCGGCAGCTCGGGGGCCACGGTGATGAGCCGCAGCCCGTCCATGAGCGAGTCGAGCGCCGCATCCGGCGCGTCCGCCGGGGCGAGCAGGACCGCCGGGTCGTGGGCGCCGCGACGCGCCTCGGCAAGGAACGGGCCCTCGAGGTTGAACCCGAGTGGCTCGGCGCCGTCCACCGGGGCTCCGGGCATCCACGCCCGGACCCTGGCGGCGAAGGCGGCCAGGTCATCGAGGGGCGCCGACACGGCCGTCGGCAGGAACGCCGTCACGCCGCGCCGCAGGAGGCTGCGCGCCATCCCGTCGAGGGCGTCGCGATCGTCCATCGCGTCGTGCCCGCCCCAGCCGTGCACGTGCACATCCACGAACCCCGGCGCGAGGTAGGTCGTCCCGCCCGCGCCGAGGGTGGTCGACCCGGCCTCCCCGGCGTCGTCGAGGTCGACGCCGACGATGACGCCGTGCTCGATCGAGAGGCGACCCTCGACGACCCGGTCGTCGAGCACCAGCCGCCCGCGCACCGTCTCGGCCGGGATGGCGCCGGCCGTGGTCATGCCATCAGGTCTCGCCGGTCACCCGGGTGTAGGCGGCAGCGACCGCGACGATGATCGCCCCGAAGAGGACCTGCCTGACGGCTTCGGGATAGCCGAGCGACGAGAGCAGCGAGGTGAGGACGGTCAGGATCAGGGCGCCGACGATCGTCCCGCTGTACCCGCCGCGGCCGCCCATGATCGACGTCCCGCCGATGACCGCGGCGGCCACCGACGGCAGCACGGCCGAGTCGACGAGCGTGACGCTCGCGACGTTGGTCAACCCGGCGTAGAGGAACCCGGCGATCGCGGCGAACAGGGCGGAGATGACGTACAGGACGATCAGCACCTGCCAGCCACGCGCGCCGGCGAGGCGGGCCGCGATCGGGTTGTCCCCGACGGCGTACAGGAGCCGGCCATAGCCGGTGCGCCGCAGGCCGATCAGGATCAGTGCCGCCAGCGGGATGAAGACGAACAGGCTGTTCGGCAGGATCCAGACGAAGCTGTCCGAGCCGATCCAGCGGATCGCGTCCGGCACGCCCACGCCGGTCTGGACCATGACGATCTGCCAGACATTCGCCAGGCCCAGCACCACCAGGCTCATGGCCAGGGTCATGATCAACGGGTGGACGCGGAAGATGCCCACGCCGACGCCCGTGACGAGGCCCACGAGCGCCGCGACGACCAGGGCGACCGCGATGCCGGCGGCCAGGCCTGGACCGTTGACGAGCGTCGCCACGACGAAGCCGGACATCGACGCCACGGCGCCGACCGAGAGGTCGATGCCGCCGGTGAGCATCGCGAGGGTCTGGCAGCCGGCAAGGATCGCGAGCGGGACGGACGCGCGGATGATGACCGCCGCCCAGTCGACGCTGACGAGGCCCGGCCGGGTGACCTCGCTCAGGACGACCAGCAGAACCAGCAGGCCGGTCAACGGCACGATCGGACGCTCGCGGAAGAGCTGCCTCATGACGGTCGGCTCCGGCGCATCTGGATCAGGCTGCCGAACATGACGACCCCGATCAGGATGACACCCTGCACGACCACCGCGAGGTTCGTGTTGATGTTGAGGAATGTCATGTCCGTGCGGATCAGCGACAGGATGATGACGGCCACGACGGGTCCGAAGAGACCGCCCCGCCCGCCGGCAAGGCTCACCCCGCCGAGGACGACCGCGGCCACGCTGAGGAGTGTGTAGGGGCCGGGGACCGGGGTCCCGATCCCCGTGCTCGCGGTCAGGCTCAGCCCGCCCAGGGCGGCGAACACGCCCATGAGCGCGTACGAGAGGATCTTGGTCCGGCTGACCGACACCCCGCTGCGAAACGCCGCGAGCCGGTTGCTGCCGATCGCGTAGATGGACAAGCCGAGGGTCGACGAGCGGACGGGGATCCAGACCGCGGCGACGACCACGATGAGGACCAGCAGCGCCTTGGGGATCCATTCGCTGCCGACCGAGCCGATGACCAGCGCCTTGAGCCAGAGGGCGGCGCCGCCGCCGGGCGTGTTCAGGACGAGCAGCGCGCAGCCGGCCCAGACGAACGACATCGCGAGCGTGACGACGATATCCGGGACGCGGGTCACGACGATGAGCGCGCCGTTGATGGCGCCGATCAGGAGGCCGAGCAGGAGCACGGCGATGACGACGACGACCCCGAACTCCTCGCTCTGGCCCTTCATCAGGGTCGCGGAGATCACGCTCGTGAGCGCCATGATCGACCCGATCGACAGGTCGATCCCCCCACCGATCACGACGACGGCCTGGGCGACGGTCGCCAGGGCCAGCGGGAGCACGGAGATCGCCAGCCCCTGGACGCCCGCGACGCCGTAGCGTGGCTGGATGATCTTGGTGAAGACGAGCAGGACGACCAGGAAGCCGATCAGCCCGAGCGCCCAGGCGTTGCGTCGCGCCCACCCGACGACCTCCGACACCGGATCGGCGCGCCAGGCCGTGACCGTCCGGCCGAACTCGCTCACGACTGGACGACCGCCGGATCGGCCCCGGGCATTGCGGCCCCGTCCGTCGTCGTCTCGGGCGCGAGGTTGTGCGCCGCACGCAGGAGCGCCGCCTCATCCGCGTCGGCGGCATCGAGCTCGGCCACGACCCGCCCACCGAAGATGACGATCGCCCGGTCGCAGGCGAGCTGGATCTCCTTGAGCTCCGAGGTGTACAGGAGCACGGCGGCACCCTCCTGGGCGAGCTCGCGGAGCAGCTTGTAGATCTGGTGCTTGGTCCGGATGTCGATCCCGCGGGTGGGGTCGAAGCAGAGCATCGTCCGGACCCCGCCCGCGACCCAGCGCGCGATGGTGACCTTCTGCTGGTTCCCGCCCGAGAGCCGGCGGACCTCGCCGCCGGCACGCGCGTCGATCTGGAGGGTGGCCACGGCGCCGTCGATGGTCTCGCGCTCCTGTCTCGTATCGATGAGACCCCAGCGCGCCAGGCGGGCGACGATCGGCAGGGCGATGTTCTCGCCCACCGAGCGCTGCATCAGCAGGGCCTCGGCGCGATCCGCCGGGACGAACACGAGGCCGGCCCGGATGGCGTCGGCGGGATGTCCGAACGTGACGGCCGATCCGTCGACGTGCAGTTCGCCGGCGCTCGGTCGTTCCGCGCCGGCGAGGACGTCGAACAGCTCGTCCTGGCCCTGACCCTCGAGCGCGACGACGCCCAGGACCTCGCCCTGGTGGAGCTCGAAGGTGGCGTCATGCAGCTTCGAGCCGAGGCTCAGGCCGCGGGCCGCCAGCCGCGGCGTCGGGCGCTTGGCGAGCGGCGACGGCGCCGCGAGTTCGTCGAGCCGGCCGGACATGTCCTGGACGATCTCGCCGAGCATCAGCTCGACGATCCGCTCCTCGGACCCTTCGGTGACGTCGACGATACCGACGGTCGCCCCCTCGCGCAGGACCGTGGCGCGGTCACAGACCGCGGCGATCTCGATCATCCGATGGGAGATGAAGATCACCGAGCGGTCGCCCCCGCGCATCCGGCCGATGACCTCGAGCACGCGCTCGGCGAGGTTGGCCGGGAGCGCCGCCGTCATCTCATCGAGCAGCAGCACGTCGGGCTCGATCGCGAGCGCGCGGGCCAGGTCGATGATCCGCAGCGATGCCAGCGGGAGGTCGCGGGCAAGATCCGCCAGGTTCAGGTCGGGCAGACCGAGCTCATCGACCGCGTGGCGAAAGGGCTCGACGGGCGTCTCGGTCAGGCGGAGGTTGGACCGGATGTCGAGGTCCGGGATGAGGGCCGGTTCCTGGTAGACGGACACGACGCCGCCACGTCGCGCCTCGGCCGGTGAGTGGGCGGTCCGCTCGCGGCCGCGGATGAGGATGCGACCGGCATCCGGCTGGACCGCACCGGTCAGGATCTTTACGAGGGTGCTCTTGCCCGCCCCGTTCGCGCCCATCAGCGCATGGACCTCGCCCGGACGAACGGCCAGGGACGCCGACCTGAGCGCGACGACCGCGCCGTAGGTCTTGGCGACATCCGTCGCCTCGAGCATGAGGACCGTTCCGGTGGCAGTCATCGATACCGTCCGTGACGGGGGTGGACGAAGGGGGATGCCGGCGGAACCGGCATCCCCCTCGCGGATCGCTGGAGGGTGGAGGCTACTCGCCCGGGCCCTTGCAGGCCACGGCCTCGGCGCCCGTGTACGTGGTGTAGCCCTCGATCTGGAGACCGAGCGGCCAGTTCGGGTCGAGACCGTCGACCTGCCACGAGGCGAGGAGGGTCTTGCCCTCGTCGGTCGTGTTGTCGGCGGCCACCGGGTCCAGGAGGACCGTGTTGGGGCGATCGCCACCGGTCGTGACACTCTCACCCTTGAGGAGCTTGAGGGCCAGGCCGACGCCCGCGCCGCCGACGGCGGCGGTGTTGGTGACGGCGACACCCTTGAGGTCCGGGTACCCGGTCGGGTCGAGCAGCTGGGCCACGAACCCGCCGAGGTCGGCGCCGACGATCGGCACGAACGGCTTGTTGGCCGCCTTGATGGCGTCCACGACCACCGAGTCGATACCCGACGTCCAGATGCCCTGGATGGTGTCGTACTGCCCGCTGGCGATGAAGTCGTTGATGAGCGTCGTGCCCTGGACCGGATCCCATCCGGTGTGGACGCCGTCGGCGTTCGGGACGACCTCGATGTCCGGGAAGTTGGCGAGGGCGTTCTTGAACCCGATGTCGCGGTCGCTGTCGGCCGGGTGGCCGGCGATGCCGCGCATGTAGTAGACCTTGCCCTTGCCGCCGAGCTGCTCGAACAGCCACGTCGCGCCGAGCTCGGCGTACTTGATCTGGTTGTTGTACAGGTTGTAGGTATCCGGGTCGGTGACGTAGGCGTCGACCGAGACGGTCACGATGCCCGCGGCCTTCGCCTCGGCGAGCGCCGGGTTGAGCGCGTCCGGATCGTTCGGGTTGAAGACGATGGCGTCGACGCCCTTGGCGATCAGGTCGCGAAGGTCCTGGAGCTGTCCGGCTGCGTCCGTGTCGCGGTGGATGGTCGTCAGCTCGGAGACCTCGCCGGAGACCTTGGCCTGCGCCTTCGCGGTGCAGACCTGCTCCTCGCGGAATCCGTTGCCGACGCCGCCGCCGTTCGAATAGCCGATCGCGTAGGTCATGTCCTCGGGCGGGGCCGAAGATGCCGTGCCAGTGGAGCAGGCCGACACGACGATCGCGATCGCCGCGAGCCCGACCAGCACCGTGCGGGCCGATCCCTTGATCATTCCTTGTCCTCCATTCGCCGGTCGACGGACACATCCGGACGCGTCGACGTTGGTTGCCTCAGGGGTGATGGGTCACGTTGCCCGTGTCTTGCCAATCCTCCTCCTTCTATATCATCGCTCACGGTCTCGGGTAAAGGACGGGCGGATCCCAGGATCGCCCGAAGGGGACTACACGATGTACGGCCGCAGGACGTTGCGAGCGAGCAGGAAGCCGCGCTTGATCAGCTCGTCGGTCTTCTCGAAGTCGCGGTCCTCATGCTCGATGATGACGTCGCCGTCGTAGCCGGCGCGCCACAGGGCCGCGAACAGGACCCCCCAATCGACATCGCCCAGGCCGGGCAGGCGCGGGATCTGCCAGCCGATCCCCTGCGAGAAGATGCCCCGCTCGTACA
>CAYMTJ010000093.1:0-3444 GCA_964393345.1 uncultured Anaerolineaceae bacterium
CCGCTCTCGGTCCAGGGCGATCCGCTCGCGTCGACGGTGGCGCTCGCGGCCGCGGCGATCGTGCCTGTCGGGTGGGCGGTCGGTCGGCTTCGATGGCGGCGCATCCGGATCGCGGCCGCATCGACGGGGATCGTCGCGCTCACCGCCTGGACCGTCGCGCGCCTTGCCGGCCTCGACGCCTACCCCGCCATCGAGGGCATCCGCTCGACCGTGGCGCTGGCGCTTGTCGTCGTGGCCGCCGTGGCCGTCCTGCTGCTTCCCGCGTGGCGCGGTCGTGGCGCCGGCGGGCGGATTCGCGTCCGCCCCCTCGACGTGCTCGTATTCGGCGTCCTGTTCGGTGGCAGCGTCGTCCTGCTCAACGTCCTGTATGTGCCGGACCTGATCGTCGGCGGGATCCTCGTGGCGGGTCTCGCGCTCTACCCGGCGACTCGGCACCGGCTGGCCGCCGGTGCGGATCGACTCGTCCTCGGCGGCGTCCGCGAGACCGCCGCGATCGCCGCGACCGAGCGCGAGCGGTCCCGGATGGCGTCCGAACTCCATGATTCATCGATGCAGGAGCTGAGCGGGATCATCCGCCGGCTGGAGCGGCTCCCCGGCGCGGCCCCGGAACGTGACGCGCTTCGCGAGGTGGCCCAGCGGCTCCGCGAGGTGGCCACCGGGATGCGCCCGCCGATGCTTGACGATCTCGGCCTCGGACCGGCCCTCGGCTACCTCGCGGACCGGGCCGCCCGGCCGGGCCTCGTGGTCACCGTGAACGTCGACGACGCGACCGGGATCACGCCCGCGGAGCGCGTCGCGCCCGACGTCGAACTCGAGATCTACCGGATCTGCGAGGAGGCGGTCAACAACGCCGTCACGCACGCAGGCGCCACGCGGGTCGAGATCACCGGCCGCGTCTCGATCGACGAGGTGCGGCTGCGGATCGACGACGACGGCGTCGGGATGACCGATGCCGCGACCGAACGGGCACAGCAGGCCGGCCGGCTGGGCCTCGTGTCGATGCGCCGACGCGGCGCGACCATCGGGGCGACCGTCTCGGTCACATCCGACGGCGCCGGGCACGGCGTGTCGGTCGAGGTCGGCTGGCGTCGATGACGATCCGCGTCGCGTTGATCGATGACCACCCGGTCGTCCTTGACGGGCTGCGACGGGCCATCGACGCGGTCGAGGGGATGGAGGTCGTGGCCGTGGCGTCGAGCGTGGCGGATGGCACGGTCGCGCTGGCACGGGACGATGTGGACGTCGCGATCGTGGATCTGCGGCTCCCCGATGGCACGGGCGCCGACCTGATCGCCGCGGCCGCCGCGCAGGACCATCCGGCCACGATCGTCCTTTCGAGCTTCGACCACGCGACCTATGTCGCGGCCGCGGTCCGCCTGGGTGCTGCGGGGTTCCTGCTCAAGACCGCCCCCACCGAGGACGTGGTGACGGCCATCCGGATCGTGGGCGGGGGCGGCACCGCGTTCACCGCCGAGCAGCTGCGACAGGCCAGGACGGCCGGGGTCGTGATGTCCGAACGCGAGTGGGCGATCCTTCGACTCCTCGTGGATGCGAGATCGAACGACGAGATCGCCGCCCGGCTCGGCCTGGCCAGCAAGACCGTCGAGATGTACCTCGCACGGATGTACGGCCGGTTCGACGTGGGCAGCCGGACGGAACTGGCACTACGCGCCGATCGCGAGGGCTGGCTCGACCTTCGCCCGTGAGACGGTCGCCGGCGTTCGATGTTCCGGGGTTCCGCCCGCTGTGGCTGAGCCTGTCGGCGGTCGGGTTGGGTACCGCCATCGGCCACGTGGCGATCGCGTGGGTGACGCTGGAGCTCACGGATTCGGCCCTCGCGGTGGCCGCGACGGTCGCCATCCGGCTGCTGCCGCTCCTCGTTCTGGGGATCCCGCTGGGTTCGCTCGCTGATCGGGTGGATCGCCGTCGGTTGCTGATCGCGGCGGATCTCCTCGGTGCGGCGGCGTCGGGCGCCGTGGCCCTGGTGGCGGTCGCCGGGGGCTTGAGCTTCGGCGTGATCCTCGTCGTGAGCCTGGTCTTCGGGATCGTCGACACCATCCGCACGACCACGGCGCAGGCCTACGTCTACGACATCGTCGGCGCGCGGCAGGCGACGAGCGGCATCGCGCTGTCGAACCTGAGCACGCAGCTGGCCTCATCGCTCGGGGCTTTCGTCGGAGGCGCCGTCCTCGCGACCGCCGGCGTGCCGCCGACATTCCTGATCGCGACGGCGGCCTGGCTCGTCGGGGCGGCGTTGCTCCTTCGGACACCCGCGTCCACCACCGATGGGGCGACAAGGCCGACCCTCGATCTGCGGCGCACGGTCATGCTCCTGCTCCGCAGCCCGGGTGTCGCCGCGATCGCCGTCCTCGTGATCCTGGCGGAGGTCTTCGGGTTCTCGACCACCGGGCTCGTGCCGACGTTCGCCAAGGAGGTGCTGCTGGTGGACGCCGCCGGGCTCGGGGTGCTCGTCGCGGCTCGATCGGTGGGTGGGGTCGTGGGGCTGGCGTGGCTGGCGACGCTCGGCGCTCGCCGAAGCGCCGGCGTGCTGATCATCGTGGCGACCGCGGGGTTCGGGCTCGCGCTCGCCACCTTCGCGGTCAGCACGGTCTTCGTCCTCTCGGTGGGACTGATGTTCGCGTCGGGCGCGGCAGCCGCGACGCTCGACAGCCTCGGTCAGGTCCTGCTCCAGCGCACGGCGCCGGACCACGAGCGCGGGGCGGCGATGGGCATCTGGGTGGTCAGCATCGGCTTCGGGCCCATCGGCGTCCTGGCCCTCGGTGCCGCCGCGGAGGGCTTCGGCGCGCCGATCGTGCAGGCCGTCAGCGGCTCGCTGCTCGTGGTCGTGGCGGTGGCGATGGCCCGCGTCTCGACGCTGGCGAAGCTCCGCTGACGGGTGCCCGTCTCGACCTACGGGTACGTGGCGAGCACGTCGAGGAACAGCTCCCAGAAGCGGTCGGCATCGACGGCGACGGCGACCTCGGCGTTCGGCGGCGGCCCGGACTCGTTCATGCCCTCGCCCTCGACGACGGGGGCGAGCCCCGCCTCGAGTCGGAAGGTCGCCGGGTCCAGTCGTCGGCCGTCGCAGAGGGTCATGCCGGCCGTGTGGGTGCCGGTCAACTCGATCGCCACGTGCATCGGTTCGAAGGTGAGGATGTCCGGCGCCGCGAGCGCGGCCACCGCGAGTGGGTCGTGCATGGCGCCGCCATCCAGCCCGGAGTACTGACCCTCGCCGTGGGCGTAGAAGTCGAGCATGTCGGCGACGTGGGTCGTGGTCGCGCGGCCCATCGAGCGGATCTGGTCGCGGCGCGGGCGGAGGGCGAGCACCTGGCGGGTCACGTTGAGGCCGATCATCTTGATCGGGATGCCGCTCGTGAAGACGACGTGCGCGGCGTCCGGGTCCGCCCAGATGTTGAACTCGGCCGCGGGCGTCACGTTGCCGAA
>CAYMTJ010000093.1:3544-5343 GCA_964393345.1 uncultured Anaerolineaceae bacterium
CGCAGGTCCAGCGTCCGCGCGGCGAGCAGGATGGCCATGACGTCGTCATGCCCGGGATCGCAGTCGATGATGGCCGAGATGGTCATGGGCCGATGCTAGCCGCCCGGGCGCGCCGCTGCTAGGCTCTCGGCGGGCGACCCGACCGAACCGCGGTTCTGACGCGAGCGGCAGCAGCGCCTCAGTGGGCGCTGAGCCCGCCATCGTCGGGTGCGTCGACGCACCACGGATTCGAGCGCGTGCAGCTCCGCCGTTGCCCCGCGCGGACGGGTCCCCGACACGAAGGTGCATAGTGCGTGCGTGTCGATCCGAAGGGGCGCGTCGACGATCCCGGCGGCCCTTGCCGCTGCGCTGCTGTTCGTCGCGGGCGTCGTCGCCCCACCCGACGACGTCGAAAGCGCGACCCCGGCGTTGAAGGTGACCGTGTACTGCTACTCGACGAAGGAGCGGACGGTCATCAAGAACCAGAGCTCGAAGACCGTGACGCTCAAGTCGGTCGGCTCGATCTACAAGCCGTACAGCAGCGAGCCGTTCAGGGTCAGCAAGACCCTCGCGCCCGGGAAGTCGATCACCTACTTCACGGGCAGCGGCGCGTCGGCATCGAACGCGAAGACCCTGACGCGCCAGTCGATCTACAACGACGCGGTGGGCACCAGCGAAGGGGCCCGCGTCAAGACCACGGCCGGCAAGTCCTATACGGACCGCTGCTAGGCGCTGGCGCATCGCGACGACGGCGCGCGCGGCTCGTCAGCGGGCCGAGAGCACCATCCGGACGGCCGCCTCGACCGCTTCGCGGCCGCTGAGTCCCTCATCGACCGCGAGCGATCGCCAGGTTCGATAGTCGAGGACATGGCGCGCGACCGCCCGAAGCCGACGACCGCCCGCGCCCCGCGGCAGGTCCGCGCCGATCAGCAGGTCCGCGAGGGCGCGGGTGTCGTCACGCATGCCGTCCCGGGTCATCGAGGGTAGGGCGGCCAGGTCCCGGTAGATCGGGAAGAGCTCGCCGGCGTGGTCCGCGAACCACGCGTACATCGCGGTCAACGCGGCGCGGGCGCGCGGCTCGAGCCCGGCGATACCGGCCCACGCGCCAGGATCCGGGATCGGGTTCTGGGCTTCCCAGTGGGGACGGCACGCGGCGAAGAGCGCATCGATGTCGGGGAAGTGCCGGTAGACCGTCAGGCGCGTGACCCCCGCCTCCTCGGCGACGCCCGCGATGGACGTCTCGGCGGGACCGATCGTGGTATGGAGCCGGACCGCAGCCTCGGTGATCTGGCGACGGGTGTCGTCGACCGACTCCGCTCGTCTCGTCATGCGATACGGACGGACTTTCGAAGAACGCGCATGTTCATTCGATATTGACAACGGCTTCGTCATGTGTTCATGATACACGCCTGTTCAACAAACAACAGGAAAGGAGCACAAGGAATGTCTGCAACACTCACGGCCGGCGCCGCGCTCAAGGTCGTGCAGCCCGGCGAGGGCCAGCGCGGCACCCTGATCCCGGGCGTCGGGGTCATCTTCAAGATCGAAGGCCGCGACACCGCGGGCGCCCTGTCCATCGTCGAGCACACGTTCGACATCGGCGCGCTCGTCCCGCCGCACATGCATCACCTCGAGGATGAGTATTCGTTCGTGCTCGAGGGCGAGATCGGATTCCGGTCCGAGGACGCCGAGACGGTCCTTGGCCCGGGCGGCTACATCATCAAGCCTCGGGCGCAGGTCCACGCGATGTGGAACGCCGGGCGGACGCCGGCCCGGATGATCGAGGTCATCAACCCGCCAGGGTTCGAGGACTTCTTCCA
>CAYMTJ010000094.1:0-5207 GCA_964393345.1 uncultured Anaerolineaceae bacterium
ATCGGCCCAACGGACGCCGGCTCTGGTACTTTCGGTGCGGCAGGGTCCGGTCCGGTGCGGATGGAGGCAGTGACGATGACGGCTGACCGAGCGGCGCTCCTGGAGCGATATCGAACCGGGGCGGATGACGTGCGCGACGCGCTCGTTGGAGCGACCGACGCGGACCTCGACCGGGTCCCGCCGTCGGGGGCCTGGACCGCGCGCCAGATCGCCCACCATCTCGCCGACAGCGAGTCGATGGCCTACATCCGGCTTCGACGGCTGCTCGCCGAGGACGATCCGCTGATCGCCGGCTATGACGAGCCCGAGTGGGCCCGGCGCCTCCACTACGACCGGCCGATCGAACCGTCGATCGCGGTCGTGGGCGCCGTCCGCTCCGCCAGCCTCGCCCTGCTGGAAACGCTCACGCCCGAGGAATGGGCGCGTCGCGGGACACACACCGATTCGGGCGCGTACGACGTCGATCGCTGGCTCTCCATCTACGCGAAGCACGCCCACGAGCACGCCGACCAGATCCGCCGCGCCCGCCGCGGCGAGGACTGAGTCGATCACGACGCCCGTGGCTCTGCCGACCGGTCCCGACGTCACGTTCCTGTTCAGTGACATCGAGGGCTCCACGCGCCACGCGCATCGACTCGGCGACGACGGCTGGGCCGCGCTCCTGCGCGACCATGACGAGCTGATCGATTCGACGGTCGCCCGGTTCGGCGGGGTGATCGTCAAGCACGAGGGGGACGGCGCGTTCGCGGCGTTCGGGCGCCCCGTCGACGCGGTCGCGGCGGCGCTCGCCATCCTCGCCGGTACCGTGGACGGATCGCTGGGCGAACTCGGACAGGGGATCCGGATCCGGTGCGGTCTGCACACCGGCGAAGGACGATCGACGGGCGGCGGCCACGACTACGTCGGCATCGATGTCAACTACGCTGCCCGTGTGAGCGCCGCGGGCAACGGCGGGCAGCTCGTCATCTCCGAGACGACCCGCCGTGGCCTTCAGGACGTGACGGACCCGTCGGCCGCGGGCCTGCCGGCCGGCCTCGTCATCGTGGACGAGGGTCCACGCAAGCTCAAGGACTTCGACGATCCGCGACCCCTCTACCGCGTGGTCGTCCCGGGCGTGACCGATGACGCCCGCCCACTCCGGACCGAGGATCTGCCGTCGAACCTGCCGGCGCTGCCGACGCGCTTCGTGGGCCGCGGGTCCGAGGTCGCGGCGCTCGCCGAGCTGCTGGCCGGCGAGCGGCTGCTCACGCTGACCGGACCCGGCGGCACCGGCAAGACGCGCCTGGGCGTGGGTCTCGCGGAGTCCATCCGCGGGCGGTTCCGGGGCGGGACGTGGTTCGTGGACCTCGCGCCGGTCCGCGACGCCGGACTCATCGTCGGGTCGATCGCCACGGCCCTCGGGTTGGCCGAGGAGCCGGGGGTCCCGATCGCCACGACGCTCCGCGAGCGCCTCCGGCCGCTCGAGATCCTCATCCTCCTCGACAACCTGGAGCAGCTCCTGCCGGACGCGGCGGGCATCGTCGCGGGACTGCTGCGCGACGCCCCCGGACTTCGGGTGATCGTGACGAGCCGGGAGGTGCTGCGCATCGCCGGTGAGCAGGAGTACCTGGTCCCCCCGCTCGGCGACGCCGAAGGGGTCGAGCTGTTCCTCGACCGTGCCCGCGCCCGGCGGGGCGGTGCCGCCCTGTCCGCGTCGGACGCCGAGACCGCCCGGCAGATCGTCGATCGCCTCGAGGGCCTCCCGCTCGCGATCGAGCTGGCCGCCGCGCGGACGCGTCTCATGACGCCCGCCGCCGTGCTGGAGCGCCTCGGGCAGAGCCTGGACATCCTCGTCGACGGAGCGCGCGACCTCCCCGAGCGGCAGCGGACGCTGCGCGGCACGATCGCCTGGAGCCACGACCTCCTCGGGTCGGACGAACAGGTCATCTTCCGGCGTCTGGGGGTGTTCGATGGCGACTGGACCGCCGATGCCGCCGAAGCCGTGGTGGATCCCGGCCGCTCGCTCGAGCTGGACGTGCTGGCCGGGATGGAATCGATGATCGACAAGAGCCTGGTCCGGCTGGCACTCACCGAGCACGGCGAGCCGCGCTTCGGCCGGCACATGCTCATCCGGGAGTATTCGCTGGAGCGGCTGATCGACGCCGGCGAGCGGCCGGACTGCCAGCGCCGACATGCCCTGACGTATCTCGAGCTCGCCGAACGGGTCGGGCCGATGCTCCTGGGCGAGGAGGCGGAGCGTTGGCTGGACGTCGTCGAGCACGAGGAGCACAACCTGCGGACGGCCATGCGCTGGTCGCTCGACGTGAACGAGCCAGGGATCGGCATGCGCATCGTCGGCGCGATCTGGCGCTACTGGCAGCGGCGATCCCATCTCGGCGAGGGCTCGGCGTGGGCGGCAGAGCTCCTCGCCCACCCGGGCCCGGTCGACCCCCGGGACCGGATCGCCGCCCTGGCGGCTGCCGGTGGCATGGCGTACTGGAACAGCGATGTCCGGACCTGCCGGACGTCGTACGAGGAGCGCCTGGCCCTCGCGACGACGCTCGGCGACCCGGCGATCCGCGCCGAGGCGCACTACGACCTCGGGTTCGTCGGTCTGGTCGAACGCGACATCGAGATGCTGCGGCACCACGAGGAGGCGGCCATCGAGCTGTTCGAGTCGGTCGGCGACGCGGCGGGCGTCGTCCGGGCACGCCAGTCGCTCGTCCTCGTCCATGTCCTCTCGGGCGACTTCGAGGGCGCCCGGGAGTTCGAGCTGCGCAACCTCGCCGAGTTCCGCCGGGCCGGCGCCACGTATCGGATCCAGGACAGCCTGACCCTGCTGGCCGTCGCATCCATCTTCGCCGGTGACATCGATGCCGGGCGAGGGTACCTGCTGGAATCTCGCCGCCTGACCTCGGGTGAGATCAGCGATCAGATGGCCGGGCTGTCGATCGCCGCGCACCTCGCGATCCGCTCGTCGGACCCGGCGAACGGCGCCCGTCTGGCCGGCGCGGCCGCGGCGATCCGGGAGGAGACCGGCCTCACGAACGCGGCCCTCGACATCCTGCACCTGGCGGATCCCAAGGACCTGGCGCGGGAGCATCTCGGAGCGGCCGCCGACGCCCTGATCGAGGAGGGTCGAGCCATGACGATCGACGACGCGCTCGCCCTCGCGCTCGGGATCGTCGGCCGCGAAGGCGCGGCTTCCTAGGGGTTGTGCCCCGGTGCTTGTAACGTGGCACGGCCGCAGGCGACGCCCGGCGGGGGCCGCACGTCGTACGGTGCCGCGGTGCGGTCAAATCGCACGAAACGACCGTCCTACGGTGATCGATCGCCAGCCTGGTGTCCCGAACGACGCCACGTACCGTGGGACGTCACGTGCCACCGGCCCAGTGTCCCGAACGACGCCACGTACCGTGGGACGTCACGTGCCTTCGGCTCGCGGCGCCCGTGGCTTGATCTGGACCGCGGTCCCACCCAGCACGGCGAGGTGCTCGTCGTCGTGGTCTGCCGTGATGCCGATCAATCCGGCCACGTCGAGACGACCGAACGTGTCGTGGATGCCGGTCCGGGCCCATGCGGCGTTATCGAAGGCGGCCACGATCGCGACGGAACGGGCTCTCGCCTCGGCGAAGCGCTCGAGGATCGCGGCAAGGGGGGCCTCGTCGAGCCCGGGTTCGAGCCCGGGTTCGGTCCACGACCACCGTGGCACGTCTTCGGACTCGAGCGAGCTGAGCCTTGCCTGCACGACCTCGCGCTCGACCGCGATCAGGTGTCGCACGACCTCCGCGGGACCCCACTCCCCCTCGGGTACCGGTCCGCCCATCGCCGCACGCGCCGCGACGGCGAGCCTCCCCGGGAACGTCGACCATGCGTCGACGTGGGTCGACCGCGTCATCCCGCGGTCGCGTCCCGCCCCAGCCGGTCGAGCATCGACTGTCGCCAGCCTTCGGTGGCCTCGACCGCATTGAACGTGTACAGGTGGAACCCGATCACGCGCGCGCCGGGATCGGCGAGCAGCGGGGCGACGTCCTCCACGAACTTCGTCGGCTTGTAGAAGCCCCCGGACCGAGCCATCCCGGTGACGAAGCGCAGGTTCTTCGTGAAGAACCGGGTGGCGTCCTTGACGCCGATGCGCGCCGCCACGTTGAGCAGCTTCTGCGGGTCCGCGACGCCGGGCACGCCGATGACGATGTCCGGCCCGAAGCCCTGGCCGCGGAGCCGCCGCACCCAGGCCGCGATGAGGGCGGTATCGAAGTCCATCTGGGAAGTGATGTGGTCCACGAACGGCGCCTTGTCGCGGAGGGCAGTCTCGAGCGCCTCGTCCGGGATGTCCGCGTGGCCGTTGGGATACGCGGGGCAGCCGAGGCTGGCGAACGGGTGGCCGATCTCGCGCATCGCGGTCAGCAGCGACAGACCGTCGAGGTACGCCCCGGGCTCGTCGGCATCGCCGCCGACGACGAAGGCGTGGGTGAGCCCGCCGTCGCGCGCCCGCCCGAGCAGCTCCTCGAGCCGGGCCCGCGTCGGGATCATCCGCGCCGACAGGTGCGGGATGGCACGGAAGCCCTCGGCCTGCAGCGTGATCGCCCAGTCGAGCGTCGCGTCGATCCCCTTGGCCGGCGACGCGGTCACCGATACGCGGGCACCCGCCGGCAGGTGCGGTACCTGGTCCGGCAGGTTCTTGAGCGGCAGCAGCTCGAAGATCGGGTCCGCGAGGGCCGAGCGCAGGGCAGACCGGGCGCCGTCGTCGAGGCCGCGTCGCCGCGAAAGGAGCCCGGTCATCAAACTTCCGAGTCCGGCATCGATGCCTTGCGTTTGACGATGAACTCGAGGAGCGCCTCGTCCGTGGCGTCGTCGAGCGGCGGGGCCTCGTACTCGCGCAGCTGGCGCTTCCAGATCGCGTTCGCGCGCTGGGCCGCGTCGAGCGAACCGTCCTCCTGCCACTGCTCGTACGAGTTGTTGTCGGCGATGTCGGAGCGATAGAACGCGGTCTCGAAGTTGGCGAGCGTGTGCGCGGTGCCGAGGAAGTGGGTGCCGGGCTCGTTGCCGCGGATGGCGTCGAGGGCCTGTCCGTTGTCCGACATGTCGACGCCGTTGACGAAGACGCCCATCATCCCGCACTGGTCCGCGTCCATGATGAACTTCTCGTACCCGACGGCCAGCCCGCCCTCCAGCCAGCCGGCGGCATGGAGCACGAAGTTGACCCCGCCGAGGACGGTCGGCTGGAG
>CAYMTJ010000095.1:0-3696 GCA_964393345.1 uncultured Anaerolineaceae bacterium
CGAGGGCTCGGGCGATCCCGATCCGCTGCCGCTGTCCGCCGCTGAACTCGTGTGGGTAGCGAACGACGAACGCCGGGTCCAGCCCCACGAGCTCCAGCAGCTCGGTGACCCGGGTCTGACGGGCCTTGCCCGTCGCGAGGTCGTGGACGCGCAGCGGCTCGGCGAGGATCTCGCCGACCGTCTGACGCGGGTCGAGGCTCGAGTACGGATCCTGGAACACCATCTGGAACTTGCGACGACGACGGCGCAGCTCCTCGCCCTTGAGCGCGAGGAGGTCCTGGCCGCCCATGCGGATGGATCCGCCGATGGGTTCCGTGATGCGGACGATGGTCCGACCGATCGTCGTCTTGCCCGACCCCGACTCCCCGACGAGCCCGAGGGTCTCGCCCGCGGCGATGTCGAAGTCGACGCCGTCGACGGCCTTGACCCACCCGCTCCGTCGGCGCAGGACGCCCGAGGTGATCGGGAAGTAGACCTTGAGGTCCTCCACGGTCAGGAGCGGGGCGCCGTCGCCCCGATCGCCGGTGGTCGTCGGCGGCGCCGACCGGGTCTCGGTCGGGTGCTGGGAGACGGTCATGCTTGGTCCTCGACGGGCGCCGCAGTGGACGCGATTCGTTGGGCGAGTGGCAGCCCGGCGATGGCCTCGGCCCGGCTCGGCTGGTTGTGGCAGGCGACGAAGTGATCGGCCGCGGTGGCATCGGCCGCGCGCTCCCCGCCGACGCCCACGATCGCCGGGTCGACGGTCGAACACACGTCGAGCCGCCACGCGCAGCGAGGGGCGAACGGACAACCGTGCAGGTCGGAGGCGAGATCCGGCGGCGAGCCCTCGATGGGCGTCAGGGCGATCTGGCGCGGCCGGTCGAGCCGCGGCAGCGAGCGCAGCAGCCCCACGGTGTACGGGTGGGCCGGGTCACTCAGGATCGTCTCGGTGGGCCCAAGCTCCACGAGCCGGCCGGCGTACATCACCGCGAGTCGGTCCGCGAAACCGGCGACGACGCCGAGGTCGTGGGTGATCAGCAGGACGGCCATGTGGAGCTCGTCCCGCAGGCGCCGCAGCAGCTCGAGGATCTGGGCCTGGATCGTGACGTCGAGCGCGGTGGTGGGTTCGTCCGCGATCAGCAGGGTCGGCTCGCAGCTCAGGGCCATCGCGATCATCGCGCGCTGGCGCATGCCACCGCTGAACTGGTGCGGGTAGTTGTCCAGCCGGGCGTCGGCGTCGGGGATGCCCACGAGCTCCAGCAGCTCGGCCGCTCGAGTTCGGGCCTGCTTGTGGGTGACGCCCCGGTGCGTCTCGAGCGCCTCGGTGATCTGGCGGCCGATCGTCAGGACCGGATTGAGGCTCGAGAGCGGGTCCTGGAAGATCATCGCGATCCGATTGCCCCGGATCTTTCGGAGCTTCTCGTCCGACAGGTGGAGGATCTCCTGGCCCTCGAACAGCGCGCTCCCGGCGGCCACGCGACCGACGCGCTTGGGCAGGAGGCCGAGCAGCGACAGGGCGCTCACGCTCTTGCCGGAACCGGACTCGCCCACGAGGCCCACCGTCTCGCCGGCGCCGATGTCGTAGGTCAGGCCGCGCACGGCGCGAACCACGCCGCCGCGACCCGCGAACTCGACGTGCAGGTCGTTGACCGAGAGGAGGGGCGAACCGGGGCGCGGCCCATCGCGCACGATCGTCGGCGCGTCCATCGTGTCGGTCATCTGGCCTCGATCTCGCTAATGACGGGTCGCGGGACGCCGGAAGTGGCGGCCCGGAAGGATGTGACGGAGCGTCGGCCGGCGGCCGACGATGTCGACAATGTACAGCGGCGGTTGGGCTGTCAAGTCGGGGTACCCGCGAGCGCCGTCATCGGGACGTGCCGCCACGGACGACGCGACCCGCGAGCGAGCCCGTCTCGCGGCCTCGCTCGGCGGCGAGGCGCCCGTTCACGATCACGGCGTCGATCCCGAGCGGCGTCAGGCGTGGCTCTTCCCAGGTCGCCCGGTCCGCCACGGTGTCGGGGTCGAACACGACGAGGTCCGCGGCGAGCCCCACCTCGATGCGCCCGCGGTCGGCGATGGCGAACCGCCGGGCCACGAGACCGCTCATGCGATGGATCGCGTCCTCCAGACCGATCGCGCCGAGCTCGCGGACGTACAGGCGCAGGATCCGGGCGAAACACCCGTAGCCGCGTGGGTGCGGCCGGGCTCCGTGGTAGATCCCGTCGCTCGCGACCATGAACTCCGGTCGCTTGAGCGTGCGGCGCGCGAGCGCTTCGAACGCGTCGTCCGAGAGCCCGCGCTTGAAGACGAGCAGGGCCTCGGGCGATTCCTCGACGATCAGATCCACCGCGGTCTCGCCGAGCGGCCGGCCGCGCTCGGCGGCGATCTCGGCGATCGAGCGCCCGATGTGCTGGCCGGAGTGCGTGTCCGAGAAGTATTCGCGACCGCCCTCGGCGGCGTTCTCGGCGAGCCGCTCCCCGAGGAAGTCGGCGAGGCGCTTGCGGTGGGCCGGGTCGCGGACCCGCTCGATCACCGCGTCGAACCCGCCCACCTGATCCTCCGGCGGCAACCACACCAGCAGGTGGCTGGAGCCGGCCGGATAGACGTACCAGTCGATGCCGAGATCGACGCCAGCGGCCAGCGCCTCCTCGAGGATGGGCTCGGTCTCGTCGTCGGCGGACTCGTGCGAGAGACGGACCGCGATCCCGGACTCCGCGCCGATCCGGATCGTCTCGCGGTAGGCCGCCGCACGGCCGATCCCCGCATAGCGGATGTGCGCGGCATACACCCCGCCGCGTCGGCGGACCTCGCGCGACAGCGCGATCAGCTCCGCGGTGTCGCTGCTCGCCGCGGGCTGGTAGTCGAGGCCGGTGTTGATGCCCACGGCGCCGGCGTCCATCCAGTCACCGGTGAGGCCGA
This sequence comes from uncultured Anaerolineaceae bacterium, assembly GCA_964393345.1. GTDB lineage: Bacteria > Chloroflexota > Limnocylindria > Limnocylindrales > CSP1-4 > SPCO01. Next base: position 2,899 of record CAYMTJ010000095.1, read on the forward strand.
TCATCCGGTCCAGCTCGGCCGGGGTGGCCGGTCGCGGCTCCCAGCCGACCACGGCGAAGCGCACGGCCTGGTGCGGGACCATCGTGACGAGGTTGACCCCGAGCGTCCCCTCGAACCCGGCGAGGTACGCATCGATCGTCGGCCAGGCAGGGACGAGATCGGGCTGCCCGTAGGCGAAGGCCGTCGAGCGCCACAGGTCCCGGCTGGCATCACCGGGGAGTGGCGCCCAGCCGAACCCGTCGGGTCCGGTCAGGTGCGTGGTGACCCCCTGGAGCAGGGAGCCGCGGAGCTCTCCGTTGCCGCGTAGCGCGGTCTCGGAGTGGACGTGGACGTCGATGAAACCGGGGCACACGACCCGGCCCGTGGCGTCGATGACGCGCGCCGCGGTCGCATCCGGGAGATCACCCACGGCCACGATCCGGTCCCCGCGGACCGCGACGTCCGCCCGGACCGACGGCGCCCCGGTGCCGTCGACCACGGTGCCGCCCCGGATCAGGAGGTCGACGTCCATCGGCTCAGACCAGCTTGCCGCGGGCGGCGAGCGGGATGATCGCCTCCACGACGTCGCCGCGCATCCCGACGAAGGCGTCGTGGCGGAACGTCGTCGTGTCGTGATAGTCGGGGATGACCTCGAGCCGGTCGCCGATCCGGATCTCGGGGCTGTCCGGCCCGCGCCGCCAGACCCCGTGCTCGGCGGACAGGTACACGAACTCGACCCCGGGCTGGCCGAGGAGGATCGGATCGGCCTCCTCGCGGGCGGACAGCGTCTTGAACCCCGCGTCCGTGATGACGCGCTCG
>CAYMTJ010000095.1:3796-5082 GCA_964393345.1 uncultured Anaerolineaceae bacterium
GGCCAGGCCGTCAGGACGTGCCCCTCGTAGCCCATGATCCCGGCGAGCCGTACGCCCGGGGCCCGGTCGATCGCCCGGGCGATCTCGAGTGCCGGCGGCCCGGGCGCGACGCCGGTCCGATCCATCCCGACGTTGATGTCCACGATCATCGGGATCTCCACGCCGAGGTCCGTGGCGACTGCCGAGGCGAGATCCACCTCGAACGGGTCGTCGGCGCAGATCATCACCTCCGCCCGGTCCAGCAGCCGGGCCGCCCGCTCCACCTTGCGTCGGGTGACGAGTTCGTTGGCGATCAGCACGGACGGCACGCCGCCCTCGACCATCACCTCGGCCTCCGACACCTTGGCGCACGTGACGCCGATCGCGCCGAGCGCCATCTGCTTCGCCGCGATCCAGGGGGACTTGTGGCCCTTCGAATGCGGGCGCCAGTCCTTGCCGCCACCGATGATCGCGCTCGCCAGGCGGCCGGCGTTCGACTCGAAGCGGTCGAGATCGAGCAGCATCACCGGGGTATCGAGCTCCGCCTTCGTCATCCCGACGGCGGGCGAGGCGGCGAGCAGGCGCTGGGTCGGCACGGGCGTCTCCGGAACGGTGCCCGACGACACGATGACGTCCGCGGCTCGGGATATCGTATACATTCGACGCGAACCTGGGGCGCGATTCGCCGGTGCCGGACCGCCCATCGAAGGCCGCAGCAGCCGAAGCAGGCGAAGGAGCCGGATGGAGGTCGTGGCAGCAGGCGTCATGTGGGACGCCAGGACCGCACCGGTCAATGAGCGCACGGCGTCGGCGACGTCGATCCTGTTCACCGCGGACGGGACGCTGCTGGCCACGTGCCGGCTCGGCTCCGACCGGGAGGGCGCCGACGGGCATACGGCCGTCCTCGCGTCGACCGACGCGGGGGCGTCGTGGGAACTGCGGTACCTGAGCCTTGGGGAGCGGGTCTGGGATGGCGTGACGGGAGAGACGCGCGGCTGGTATCTGGCCGAACTGCGCCCGGGCGAGCTAACGGCGTCGGTGCTCTGGACGGATCGCTCGGATCCCGACGAACCGTGGGTCCACCCGGTCACCCAGGGCCTGCTCGACATGCACGTCTACCAGCTGGTGTCCACCGATGGCGGGCGCAGCTGGCCGGTCCGTCGCCGGATCAGCCTCGAACCGCACCCGGGCGCGTCCTCCACCGGGCCCGTGCTTCGTCTCTCGGACGGGGCGCTCGCCCAGCCGTTCGAGCACTGGAAGGCGCGTCTCGACCCGGCCCCCGGACACCCCGCCGCGTGGCTGCGCCT
>CAYMTJ010000096.1:0-2587 GCA_964393345.1 uncultured Anaerolineaceae bacterium
GCGAGATCCACCGCGGCCTCGGGAGTCGCGGCGCCGGATCGTCCCGCGCCGCCATCGACGCTGACGACGACCTGGGCACGCATCCCGTGTCGGGCGAAGAAGGCGGACGCGCCGGTCGCGCCATCGAGCGTGTCGACCTCGAACCGAAGTCGCGCGCGATCCATCAGCGCGAGGTACCGGGCGAGCTTGGTCTCGCCGACGAGCGGATAGGCGACGAAGAGGTCGTCGAACCCGGCATCGACCATGACCTCCGCCTCGCCGAGCTTGGCGACGGTCAGACCGACGGCGCCATGCGCGAGCTGTCGTTCCGCGACCTCGCGCGTCTTGTGCGTCTTGGCGTGTGGTCGCTGCGCCACGCCGGCGTCGCGCGCGACGGCAGCCATGGCCGCGAGGTTCGCTTCGAGCCGGGCGAGGTCGACGAGCGCAACCGGCGTATCGAGATCCCCGAGGTGTTCGGTCACCGAGCCCGGTCCAGGTAGTAGACCGACGCCAGCGCGAACCCCGCCGCGATCCGGCGCAACTCGCTGACCGCCAATTCCTCGTGGTCGGAGTGGTTCGTGATCGGATCCGGGCCGTAGCCCACCGCCGGGATCCCCGCTTCCTGGACGAAGTGGACCGCGTTGGTGGCGACGCGCGCGCGGGTCAGGCGCAGCTCGGTGTCGAACAGGTCACGGTGCGCGTCGCGCATCGCGCCCACGATCGGCTCGGCCGGGTCCACGGTGAACGCCTCCGCGATCGGCACGGCGCGCAGCTCGATCGACGCCCCGGTCCGATCCCGAACGTCCGCGACCAGCGCGTCGAGCTCGGCGGCGACGGCCGCGAGGTCCGTCGTTTCGTCGTGGCGGCGCGTGCCCGCCAGGTCCGCGCGGACCGCGACCCGGTTGGGGTAGTCACCCGAAACGAACTTCCCGATGAACAGCGATGGCTTGGGCTGCTCGCCGGGTCGTGCCGCCAGCCTGTCGCGCAGATCCGCAAGCGCGGCATGGACCTCTCGACCGACTTCGACCGGATCGATCGTCCCGGCGTCGGCGACCGTCTCGTGCATCGCCATCCCTGGCCGCTCCACGGCGATCTCCCAGAACGTCAACCCGAGGCCGCCCACGGGCAGGTCCACGCCGCCGCCCAGCTCCCCGGTGATCACGGCGTCCCCGTGGATGCCGCGCTTGATGAGGGCATGGAGGGGTTCGTTGCCGCCGCTCTCGTGCATCCCGTGGAGCGTGACGAGGACCCGCCCGCCGTTCGGCAGGCCGTGGCCGCGGAGGAGCCGCAGTGCCGTCACCATCGCGGCATCCGGCCCCTTCATGTCGGCGGCGCCGCGGCCCAGCAGCCGATCGCCGACGCGTTCGGGTGGTGCGTGCGCGACATCGATCGCGTCGAGGTGGCCGTGCCACTGGATCGTGGGTCCGTCGTCCGAGCCGAGCTCGGCGATGACGCTCGGACTGTCCGGGAATTCGCGGTCCAGCCGGACGCGCGCGCCCGCGTCGCTCAGGGCGGTCGCCATGCGGTCCGCCATCCGCGCCTCATGCCCGGGCGGGCTCCAGATGCGGAGCAGGTCCATGGTGAGGTCGGCGATGGGTTCCGGGTCGATCGCGCGGCATGCCGCGCGGAGATCGTCGAGGGTCAAGTGCCGGCGGCGTCCGATCCGCTGGTCCGGGCCGCACGAGCCCGGCGAGGGCGGGACAGCCCCGCGAGCAGGTTCGGCACCTCCAGCACGTGCTGACGGGCCAGGATCGCCGCGGCCTCCGGATCGCCGTCGCGGAGCGCGTCCACGAGCACGCTGTGCGAACCCGCCGCGTTCGCGAGGAAGTACTCCGCGGTGGCACCGGGACGGTCCAGCGCCTGGTACGAGCGGACGCGGACAAGCCCGTCCAGCCCGGACCAGATGTGGCGGAGCAGCGTCATCCCGGACAGCTCGACGATCAACCCATGGAACTGGAGGTCGAGATCCGCCACGGTCTCGACCTCGCGGGCGTCGATCGCCCGACCCATCTCGTCGATGAGTGTCTCGAGCCGCTCGAGGTCCTCGTCCGTCACCGATCTGACGGCGGCCGCGATCGCGCGACCCTCGATGACCGAGCGAAGCTCATAGATGGCATCGATCTCCGCCTCCGGCAGACCCACGACCACGGCGCCGCGGTGCGGGAAGATCTCGACCAGCCCTTCCTGCTCCAGGTGCCGGATCGCCTCGCGCACCGGGGCCCGGCTCACGCCCATCTGCTCGGCCACCTCGGCCTCGAGGATGCGCGACCCGGCCGGGATCTCGTTGGCCAGGATGGCCGTGCGAAGCGCGGCGAGGACCTCCTGGCGGAGCACGCGCGGCTGGACACGGCGCAGGTTCAGTCCGGCGTTGACCGGCTCGGGGCTCGTCATCGCGGCACCATCGGGTCGAGGAACATCGCCACTCCCGTCTCGGTCATCGAGGGGCTTGCGTCAGGGCGGCCAGTATAGGCGCGGTGCTTCCACCGACCGGCACGGCCGTTCCGCCGACGGGCGCCCCGCCTTTCAGGACCGCGAGCGGGTCACGGAGCGCGGCGACCGACTCGGTCGGGTCGTCGGCGAGGACCAGCAGGTCCGCGTGCTGCCCCGC
>CAYMTJ010000096.1:2687-4438 GCA_964393345.1 uncultured Anaerolineaceae bacterium
CGACCGACTCGGTCGGGTCGTCGGCGAGGACCAGCAGGTCCGCGTGCTGCCCCGCTTCCACGAGCCCGATGTCGGCGAGGCCGAACAGCGCCGCCGTGGCGGTCGTCGCCGAGGCGAGCGCGGCCGTCGCGCTCATCCCGTGGCGGACGTAGAGCTCGAGCTCGTCGACCATGTCGCCCATCGGGACGAGCGGGGCACCACCATCGTTGCCGGCCGCGATCCGGACCCCGGCCGCGATGGCCCGCTCGAGGAAGACGACGAGGCTCTCGTGGAGCGCGTCGCACTGCTCGACGACGAAGTCCGGGATCCCGGCGCCGACGCCGTGATCGATGATCCGCCGGTCCGAGAGGATCGTGGGGACGAGGGCCGCGCCGCGCTCGAGCATCAGCTCGATCGCCTCGTCCTCGCCGCCGTGACCGTGCTCCACGGAGTCCACGCCCGCCCGGAGCGCGTTGAGGACGCCGATCCGGCTCTCCGCATGGGCCGCCACCGGGACACCGCGCTTGTGCGCTTCCTCGACCGCGGCGCGCATCTCGTCGACCGTGAGCTGCGGCTGGCCGGCCTGGCGGCCACCGGTCATCATGCCGCCGGTCGCCATCAGCTTGATCGATCCGGCACCGGCGCGAAGGTTCTCGCGGGCCGCCCGACGGACGGCATCGGGCCCATCGGCCTGGATCCCCATCCACCAGCCGTGACCGCCGGTCATCGTCACCACGCGACCGCTCGGGATGACCCGGGGACCCTCGATCACCCCCGCCTCGACGAGTCGCGCGAGGTCGATGTCGATGCCGTCGACGCCGCCGACATCGCGGATCGTCGTGACCCCGGCACGCACCGTGACCGCGAGCCGCGCCGCGCTTCGGATGACGGTCTCGGTCCGTGTCTCGTCACGGAGCGTGGCCTCGGGGTCCGGCCCGGCATCGAGACACAGGTGCGTGTGTGCGTTCATCAGGCCGGGCGCCAGCCAACGCCCGGTGAGATCGACCACGTCGGCGCCGTCGGCCGGCACGTCCGCCCCGATCGCCGCGATCCGCCCCTCGCTGATGAGGACGTCGACGATCCCGTCGCGAGCGCCGCGGGCATCGGCCGTGCGAACGGCACGGAGCACGAGCGGGGTGCGGGAGGCGCCGGCCATCAGATCCGGAGCCTCGCCCAACGGGCACTCCGCGTGGTCCCGCTGCCGCCGTAGAAGACCACCACGACCGAGCCATCTGGAAGCCGGGCTCCTCGCGGGTGGCCGAACTGCCACGCCCCCATATCGTTCCAGTACTCGTCCTGTGAGCGTGGTCGGTCCGCGCCCGGCTCGTCGCCGGCATCGCTGGCCCACACGACGATCTCCGTCGAGCGATCCCAGGTCTGCCCGAAGTCCTCGCTGAGGACGGCGCGGATCCCGGGCGGGTCGTTGCGGTGCGAGTACACCGCGAGCAGCCGGTCCCCGCCAAGCGAGATGGGCTGGCAATGCTGACCCGGCAGCCCGGTCCCCACCGGCTCCGTCCACGTCCGGCCATCGGGCGTGCCCCACGAGATGTGGACGTCCGCGTCCCGAGCGACCCGGACGTCGTGGGTCCAGAACATGTTGACGAGGCGCCCGTCATCCGGGTGGGTCTCGAGACGCTGGTCCCAGTAGTAGAGCGCGCCGTCGGGATGGCGTGCGACCAGGACGTCCGTCGGCCACGTCGCGCCGCCATCGGTCGAGAGGCGCAGCCACGCGGCGGGGTGTCCGGGGGCCGGGTCGAGACGCGCCTTCCAGT
>CAYMTJ010000097.1:0-4283 GCA_964393345.1 uncultured Anaerolineaceae bacterium
TCGGGCAGCGGGACGGCCTGCTCCGTGCTGATCCGCGCATCGAACCCGCGCCCGGCCACGGCGATCGCGAACGTGTTCTGCGCGTCCTCGCCGCAGGCCTCGACGCACTTGTAGCAGAGGATGCACTTCGAGTAGTCGCGGACGTAGAGGTCGTTGTCGACCTTGGTCGGCTGGGCGACCGTGGCCGCCGCCGCATCACCGTGCGGCGCGTGGTGGTGGCCGGGTTCGGCGGCGTCGCGCTCGCCGGCAGCGGCCGGGGAAGCGGCCGGTCCGTAGCGGGTGGCGTCGGCGCCGTATCGCTCGGCGTACGCCGCGGTCGAACCGTCCGGGGCGGTCGCACCCGCCAGCGAGAGGTCCACCGACGACCCCAGGAATTCCAGGACCATCTTCCGCGACGTCCGGACCCGGGCCGAATCGGTCTGGACCTCCATCCCGGGCTCCGCGGCCCGCGAACAGGCGGGGACGAGCACGCGCGACCCGGTGACCTCGACCACGCACACGCGGCAGACGTTGACCGGCGCGAGGTTGTCGGCGTAACAGAGGGTCGGCGTGTCGATGCCCTGCTGGCGGCACGCGCCGAGGATCGTCGTGCCGGCGGGGACCATGACGGCCTCGCCGTCGATCGTCAGTTCGACCGGCGGTGGCGCCGTCACCGGTGGCGGCCCTGGCGGTTTCGACGGGCGGGCGGGTGGCGTCAGCAGGATCGGGGAGAGCGCCACCGGCGGCTCGTCGCGCGAGGCATGCCCGGGGTCGTGGGTCACAGCGCCACCAGCTCGGGCTGTCGCAGCGCGGATTCGATCGCGGACGACGCGGTCTGGCCCAGGCCGCAGATGGACGCGTCACGCATCACCTGGCCGATCTCGGTGAGCAGGGCCAGTTCCTCGTCCCGGCTCCGGACCCGCGAGCCGGCGGCGAGTCGCGCCAGCAGCTCCTCCTGGCGCACGCTGCCGACCCGGCACGGGACGCATTGGCCGCACGATTCGTCGCGGAAGAACTGCGCGATGCGACGCAGCGTGTCCACAAGATCCACGGTGGCATCGAAGACCATGATCACGCCCGAGCCGAGCGTGGCGCCCGCCGCGCGCGTCGCCTCGAACGTCAGGGGAAGATCCAGCGACGAGGGGCCGACGAACACGCCGGCCGCGCCACCGAGCAGGATCGCCCGGATCTCCCGGCCGCCCGGCACCCCGCCGGCCAGCTCGATCAGGTCGCGCAGCGTGGCCCCGAACGTGACCTCGTACGTCCCTGGCCGCGCCACGTGGCCGGACAGGCAGAAGAGCTTCGGGCCGGTCGATCCCTCGGTGCCGATCGCCGCGTACGCCGCCCCGCCGATGGCCAGGATGAGCGGGATGTTGACGAGGGTCTCGACGTTGTTGACGACGGTCGGCTTGCCGAAGAGCCCCACTTCCACGGGGAACGGGGGCTTGTTGCGCGGCTCACCGCGCTTGCCCTCGATGGATTCGAAGAGGGCGGTCTCCTCGCCGCAGATGTACGCGCCGGCGCCACGGCGGACCTCGATGTCGAAGGTGAACCCGGAGCCGGCCACGTCCGCCCCCAGCAGCCCGGCGCCGCGCGCGGCATCGATCGCGCGTCGGATGGCGGCCTCGGCCTCGGGGTACTCGCCGCGGATGTAGAGGTAGCCGAGACTCGATCCGGTGGCGAATGCCGCGATCGTCATCGCCTCGACGACCGCGAACGGATCGCCCTCCATCAGGGCGCGATCCTTGAACGTGCCCGGTTCGGATTCGTCGGCGTTGCAGACGAGGTAGTGCGGCTGGACCGCCTGCGCCGCGACCGCCGCCCACTTCCGACCGGTGGGGAATGCCGCGCCACCACGCCCCATCAGCTTGGACGCGCTGACCTCGTCGATGACCGCGGTCGGCCCGATCTCCAGCGCCCGCGCCAGCCCGTCGTAGCCGCCGTGGGCCCGGTAGTCGTCGAGGGAGGCGGGGTCGACCACGCCCACCCGGCGCAGGAGCCGGAGCGAGGCGTCGCCGGCCTGTCGGAGGGCGGGCTGCTGTCGCGCCGCCCCGCCGTCGTCGGTCTCGAGCCGAGCGAGCACGGCGGCGGCATCCGTCGGCGCGAGGCTGACGTTGCGAGGCGTCTCGCCGGCGGCCGTGATCAACGCCGCGGGTGCCAGGTCGCACAGCCCCAGGCACGGCGACCGAAGCCAGCCGAGGGATCCGTCCCGTGCCGGCTCGCCGGCCTCGCCGAGGGTCCGCCGCAGGTCCGTACAGATGGACTCGGCACCCGCGATCCGGCACGCGATGTCGTCGCAGACGTGCGCGACGACCGGGGGACGGGGCTTCGTGGCATACAGGGCATAGAACGTGGCCACGCCGTAGGCCTCCGCGGGGGGAACGGCGAGACGGCGGGAGATGTAGTTGAGCGCGGGCTGGCTGATCCAGCCGACCCGTGACTGGACCGCGTGAAGCGCCGGGAGGAGCTGTGACCGCTTCGCCCGGATCGCATGGCCGCCCCGGGCCGCGTGTCCGTCCACCGCGCTGTCGCGACGGCCACCGGTCCAGCCGGACTCGGGCGGGCCAAGCACGGCGTCGACCGCGGCGCGCTCGGCGGGCGAGGCGAGCGGGCCGATGACGTGGAGATCCATCGCCCCCGAGTGTAGCGACGCGGCGGCTCAGGCGACCGAGCGGCTTGGATCCCGCGGCGACCGAACCACCTCGTGGGTCCGCTCGACCGTCTCGAGCCAGGCCTCGAAGTCGTCGGGCGCGCGGCGGCCCGGACGGCTCATGAGCACGAACAGCGGGTCGCGTCGCAGCGTGACGAACCTGAAGCGCAGCCCGAGGAAGATCGCGCCTGGGTCCCGCACGGAGCGGAGGAGGAAGCGGATCTCCACGCGGAGCGCCGCGCGACGATCCCAGCGGCCGTCGAGGAGTGCCGCGACGACGCGTTCGACGTCGGGCCCGATCGAGCCGAGCATCGCGAGCGCCATCCGGACGCCATCCGGATCACTGGCCAGTCGCTCGTGGACGTGCTTGATCTCGAGGCCGCGATCGTTTCGCCGTCCGCCATAGCCGATGCCGTTCCAGAGCAGCTTCAGGACCCCCTCGGCGCCAGGTCGAAGGGCGCGAAAGCCCCGGGGATCCATCACGGTCATCCCGTCGAGCTCCTCGGCCGCGAACAGGTGCGCCCCGCGGACGCGTCGAGCACGGAGGACATCGAGCTCGAACATCTCCGTCCGATTCGGCTGCCACGCCGCCAGGAGCAGCCCGAGGGAACCGTGCCGGCAGAGCGCGACCGGGTCCATCCCTCGGTCGGCGGCCCAGGTCGTGAACGTGGTTTCGATCGCCGGCCAGTCCGATCTGGGTGCGGCGATGTCGAGGTCGCCATACCCGTGGAACGCCGAGTCCGTGTCCTTGAGCAGGATCACGCTCGGGTGTGCCGCCGAGAGGCGGCGCAGCAGGTCGAGGAACAGGTCCTCGCGCGCGCTCGGGACGTCCATCGCGGGAGTGTAGACGGCGCCCGTCGGACTCGGAGAGTCATGCCGACCAACCGGCGGACCGTCGTGCCACGACATTGTGCTACCATGTGCTACATGAGCGGGACCGAGCGCGACCCGGCGCGCGTCGGCGTGCGGGAGCTCCGCCAGAATCTGAGCGTCTACCTGGATCGGGTCAAGGCTGGCGAGACCCTGGAGGTGACCGAGCATGGCCGTCCGGTCGCCCGGCTCGGGCCACGGCCGCAGAAGCCGATCTCGATCATCGACCAGATGATCGCGGACGGGCGGGCGACGCCCGCGACCATCGATCATCGGTTGCTGCCGCCACCGCTGCCGAGCCCGGATCCGGGCGGGCCGACGCTGACGGAGGTCCTCCTCCAGATGCGCGACGAGGATGACCGATGACGCTGGCATACGTCGATGCCTCGGCGCTGGTCAAGTTGATCCTTGACGAGCCGGATGCCCGGCCCATGCGTCGCTGGTACGTGGAGGCTGAGCGGGTCGCGTGCAGCGTCGTCGGGTTGATCGAGACACGCCGGGCCGTCGCCAGGATCGTCGACGCCCCAGAGCGGGTTGATCACCTGCTCCGGGGCGTCATCTCGCTCGAGTTGGATGACGTGACACGGACAGCCGCGTCATCGATGCCACCACAGACCTTGCGGACTCTCGATGCGATCCACCTGGCCGCCGCGTCAGGCCTGCGAACCGAGCTTGACGCCTTCGTCACGTACGACGACCGCCTCGCGGCCGCCGCGCGTGCGGTCGGGCTGCCGGTGATCCGCCCGGCCTGATGCCGTCGACGGTCGACGGTCGACGGTCGACG
>CAYMTJ010000098.1:0-1225 GCA_964393345.1 uncultured Anaerolineaceae bacterium
TACCAGTTCGGCGTGAGCTGGGGCGTGCCGTCGGGCTGGATCGTGGCCACGATCGCGTGGATCTGGGTCTCGAGGAACGTCACATGGCTCGGCGTCAGCCCGAGCGGGTCGTTGTCGGTGGTCATGTGCGGTCCTCCCGGTCGGCGGTGGTCGAGGCAAGGGTAGAAGCCAGGGTCGTCGGGCGGTCGGTCAGGTCGAGCGCGAGGATCGCGCCTTCCACGATATGCGCGGCATCGATGCCACTCGAACGGTAGAGCGCCGGGATCGTCCCGGACTGCCCGAAGGTGTCAACGCCGAGCGGGACGACCGGTGCGCCGAACACGCCACCCACGAAGCTCAGCGAGTGCGACGCGGCGTCCGCGACGGTCACGATCGGTGCATGACGCTGGCCGGTCGGGAGCAACGTCCCCAGATGACCGACGTCGTCGCGTCGCGCCCGGCGCATCGCGTCGAGCCGGCCGCCGTGCTGGCCGCTCGCCAACCGCTCGGCCGAGGTCAGGACGATGAGGTTCGCGGCGATCTCCTCGTGGTGGAGGATCCGGACGGCTTCGACCGCCTCGGGGATGATCGAACCGGCGGCCATGATCTGGACGACCGGGCTCTCGGGCGGGAGCGGCTCCGCGGCGTCGGCCGCCTCCAGCAGGCGATACCCGCCGGCCAGCACGGCCTCACGCCAGCCATCGAGGCCCAGGCGCGCTTCGACCGGCGCCGCGAGCGACTGGTCGATCGGCCGCGTGCCCAGACGCAGGTAGGTGGCGAACCCGTCATCGGGATCCAGGCAGCCGCGCAGGCCCTCGAGCATCGTCCACACCACTTCGCGTCCGAAGACCGGCTCGTAGGCGCGCAGACCCGGCAGCTCGATGCCGAGCGACGGCGTGACCGTGGACTGGTGCGCGCCGCCTTCGGGGGCGAGGGTCACGCCCGACGGCGTCCCGACGAGGATGAACCGGGCGTGGACGTAGAGCGCGTAGATGAGGGCATCGAGCCCGCGGGCGATGAACGGGTCATAGACCGTGCCGATGGGCGCGAGGCGCTCGCGGAACAGCTCGCCGGTCAACCCGAACTGGCTCAGCCACATGAATAGGTTCATCTCGCTGATGCCGAGCTCGATGTGGCGCCCGTTCGGGCCGAGCGTCCATGACAGCGGGCGCTTGACGTCGCCGCGATCCGGACCGTCGGCGCGGGCGAAGACCCCGGCACGGTTGATCCAGCCCCCGAGGTTCGT
>CAYMTJ010000098.1:1325-4230 GCA_964393345.1 uncultured Anaerolineaceae bacterium
TCCGGCCCGGCGCGGCGGATGAGGATCTGGTACTCCTCGTTCTCCATGTCATCGATGCGCTCGCGCAGCGCGTCGCCATCCGGTCGCGCGAACTGCGCCTCGAGCCGGCGGCCGTACTTGGCCTCGATCGCATGCCAGCCGGCCGCGGCGAACATCGCCTCCACTCGACGGATCCGGATCCCTGGAACCACGCGGTCCAGGCTCTGGCGATTGAGGTCCACGATCATCGTCATGTTCCCGAGATCGCCGAGGCCCTCCTCGAGCAGCGCCTCCCAGACGTTGCCCTCGTCCAGTTCGGCGTCGCCGACGAGCGCCACGAAGCGCCGATCCGGCTGCCTGGCGACCGTGTCGTGGAAGTGGGCGCGCAGGTAGCGGTCCGCGAGCGCCGCGAACATCGGAGCCACCGCGCCAAGCCCCACCGAACCCGTAGAGAAGTCGACCGGATCTGGGTCCTTCGTCCGGGACGGATACGACTGGAGCCCCCCGAAGTCGCGGAGCCGCGTCAGCATCGAGCGGTCCAGATTGCCCAGCAGGTACTGGATCGCGTGGTAGGCGGGCGAGGCGTGTGGCTTGATCGCGACCAGATCGTCGGCGCGCAGCCAGCGGAAGTACATCGCGGTCAGGATCGAGACGACGCTCGCGCTCGAGGCCTGGTGGCCGCCGACCTTGATCCCGCCCTCGTTGGGGCGGACGTGGTTGGCCTCGTGGACCATCCGGACCGCGAGCCACAGGATCCGGCGGGCGATCGCGTCGAGGGTCTCGTCGTCGGCGTCTCGCGCGGTGGCCCGGGCTCCCTTGGTGGCGCCACGGCTCGCGCCTCGGCCGGCGGAGCGGGGCTTCTCGGTCTCGACGACGGCCACGACGCGGGGTCTCCGATGGGGGGCGGATGCAGGGTCTGGATCGTGCGCGGTCGTCGCTCGTCCGGTAATCCGGGACACGAGTCCCGAATCCCTGTACCCTACTGTGCCATGAGCGGCACCCCAGGGTCAACGACGACCGGCTCGAGGCCGAGCGCGGCGCCCGGCGCGACGGCCGACGGCGCCAAGCGCCCGATGGCGCGCTGGGTGCGCGTCCTCGAGGCGTTCGCGGACCAGGGCGAGTGGGGCGTCCGCGACCTCGCCCGCTCCAGCGGCATCCCGCGCAGTGCCGCGCATCGGATCCTCCACGACATGGCCGGCCTTGGCCTCCTCGCCGGGACCGACGAGCCGGGCCGCTTCCGCGTCGGCCCGGATCTCGCGCGGATCGGCAGCCGCGTCGCCGATCACCTCGACATCCAGCGCATCGCCCGGCCGATCCTCGAGCGGGCATCGGCCGACGTCGGCGAGACGATCGTCCTCGCCATCTACGACCCGCATCGGCGCCAGTTCTCGGCCGTGGATGCCGCCGAGACGAGTCACGCGATCCGCTACCTGTGGGAATCGCTGCGCGACTGGAGCGACCTGCATCACGGCTCGTCGGGGAAGGGCATCCTCGCGTTCCTCCCCACCGCCGAGCGCGACGCGATCATCGACGCGCTCCCGGACCCGATCCCGGGCCGGTTCCCGGTCACGAAGGCCGCGCTGCGCCGCGACCTGTCCGCGGCTCGGCGGCGCGGGCACGTGGTGAGCCACGGGGAACGCTACGAGGGCGCCGTGGGGGTGTCCGCCCCGATCCGCGACGCGCGATCGCGGGTCGTCGGCGACCTCATCGCGACCTGGCCGGACAACCGCACCTCACCCGAGAAGGAGGCGGCCACCGGGCTGATCGTGCAGGCGGCCGCGGACGACGTCTCGCGGCGCCTCGGATGGGCCGGCACATGAGCGACAGGATCCGGATCGGGATCGTCGGCGCGGGGCGGATCGTCCGGTCCGAGCACGTCCCGCGCTTCCGCGCGATCGACGGCGTCGACCTCGTCGCCGTGTCCAACCGGTCAGCGGCCTCGTCACGCGAGGCGGCCGCCGACCTCGGGATCCCGCGCGTGATCGATGACTGGCGGGACCTCGTGACGGACCCGGACATCGACGCGGTCCTCGTCGGGGCCTGGCCGGTCATGCACGCCCCGATCACGATCGCCGCCCTCGACGCCGGCAAGCATGTCCTGACCGAGGCGCGGATGGCCGCCACCGGCGCTGACGCGCGCGTGATGCTCGCGGCCGCGGCGCGTCACCCGGACCTCGTGGCGATGGTGGTCCCGGCCTCGTTCTCGCTCTGGGCCGACGCCACGATCCGGCGGCTGCTCGATGACGGTGCGATCGGTCGCGTCCGGCACGCCCGGGTCCAGTGGGACACGAGTGGCCCCGACGATCCCGCGGAGGCGTGGCGCTGGCGCCGTCGCGACAGCGGCGAGAACGTGATGGCCCTCGGGATCCTGTACGAGGCGATGGCCCGCTGGCTCGGTCGCGCGACTGATTTGACCGCGGTCACCGCGCTCGGTTCGACGCCACGCCCGAGTCCGGAAGGCCCGCTCGTCGCCGACGTCGCGGAGCACTTGCTGGCCGTCCTGGCGTTCCCGGATGAGGTCACCGCCACCGTCGAGATGTCGACGCGGACGAACGGCGCGGACCCCAACACCGTCACGTTCTACGGGACGGATGGGACGCTGCGGGTGGACCTCACCGCCGGGACGATCGCGCAGGCGCCGCTCGGCGGATCGTGGGCCCCCGTCACGATCCGTGACGAGGACCGCGCCGAGTGGTCCGCGGAGATCGACTTCGTCGCGGCGATCCGCGGCGAGCGACCGGTCACGCTCACGGACTTCGAGACCGGCGCGCACTACATGGCCGTCCTCGAGGCCATGCACCGGTCCGCGGCCGATGGCTGCCGCGTCGCCGTCCCCACCGTCAGCTGAGGCACGATCCCGCATGAAGGTCCTGGATTTCTCGCGCTCCACGATGACGTTCCGGCTGGACCTGGACAAGATCCCGGC
>CAYMTJ010000099.1:0-4023 GCA_964393345.1 uncultured Anaerolineaceae bacterium
CGTCGCAGCAGCCGGCTCAGACGCGGATCGTCCTCGATGACGAGCAGATGCATGGTGGTCAGCCTACCTCGCCCGTCACGGGATGACGGTGACGTCCGAAGCGGTCCCGATGGGACCGTCCGTGGTCCCGCCGCCGGGCCCCCCAGCGCCGAGGTCAAGGCTGACCGACACGGTCGCGCCGGCGATGACATCGGCGGCCGACGCGGCTGCCTGCGTGTGGTACCCCGTATCGGTCCCGATCGTGACGTCGATGGTGCCGGTATCGGTCTCGATCGTCAGGGTGTCCCCGTCGACGGACTGCACGGTCCCGCGGATCGTCAGCCCGCCGCGACCGATGAACCCGCCCGGACCGCCCTGTCCTGGCGCGCCCGACGCGCCGGGAACGAAACTGGCGCCCGGCAGGCCCACGCCGGGCCCGAGGTTGCCTCGCCCGAGCGCGGTGGCCGCCGGCGCGGTCCCGCGGCCGACCGCGAAGGCGACGCCCCCGATGGCGACCGCGGCAGCGATCGCCAGCAGGACGTTGAGGGTCCGGCCGGACGACGTCCTCCGGGCCGGGGCTGGGGTGACGGCCGAGACCGCCGTGATCGGGGCGACTGGCTGGATCGGGTCATCAGACATGGGATGGGTCCTTCCTATTCGTAGCGCAGGGCGGTGATGGGATCGAGGCGAGCCGCCTGGCGGGCCGGCCAGACGCCGAACACCACGCCCACGGCGAGGCTGAACAGGACCGCCGTCACGATCGTGGAGGGGTTGAAGCTGAAGTCCCAGCCGGCGAGCTGCGCGATCAACGCCGACACGGACAGGCCCACGACGATGCCGATGAGCCCACCGAGGAGGGACAGGGTGAGGGCCTCCACGAGGAACTGGGCGAGGATGTCCCGCCCGCGGGCCCCGATGGCCTTGCGGATGCCGATCTCGCGCGTCCGCTCGCGAACGGAGACCAGCATGATGTTCATGATCCCGATGCCACCGACGACCAGCGAGATCGACGCGATCCCGCCCAGGAGGAGCGTCAGCGTGCCACTGATGGACGACGCGGCCTCCAGGAGCTGGGTCTGGTCGAACACGCTGAAGTCGTCGTCGTCGCCGGCGGCGAGTTCGTGGCGATCTCGCAGGAGGGCGGTCAGCTCGGCGGTGGTCGCGTCCATCTGGTCGGCCCGGGCCACGCTGACGCCGATCGTCCGGAGGGCATCGCCGCCGACGAAGTACTTCTGCACGGCCCCGACGGGCACCATGACCTGATCGTCCGGATCCTGGAACCCGGAGCCTCCCTTGGCCTGCAGGATGCCGATCACCTTGAACGGGATCCCCGCGATGCTGATCTCGGACCCGAGGTCCGCTGCGGCGAGGCCCAGATCGTCGGCCGTGGTGGCGCCCAGGACCGCGACGCGCAGGTCGCGGTCCACGCTCACGTCCGTCAGGAACGTGCCCTGCCAGATGTCGTAGGCACGGACCGTGGGGTAGGCCGCCGACGTCCCGATGACCGTCGTGGTCGTGCTCTCGTCACCGGCCTCGACGAGGAGACTGGTCGAGAGTTCGGGCGCGACGCTGCCGACCGACTCGAGCTCGCCGATCGCCTCGGCGTCTTCGAGGGTCAGCGTCGTATCGCTGCCACCGTTCGGCGAGACGGTGAGGAGGTTGGTGCCGAGACTGCTGAGTTGGTCGCTGATGTTCGAGGTGGTGCCCTGACCGACGCCCACCAAGGCCACGACCGACGCCACCCCGATGACCACGCCGAGCATGGTCAGCGCCGCACGCATCCGGCTGGTGCGCAGACGCGAGAAGGCAAGGCGCAGGAGTTCGAAGGTGCTCACGCCGCCACCATCCCGTCGCGCAGGTGGATCTGGCGGGAGGCCGCCCGCGCGACGTCGGCATCGTGGGTGATCAGGACGATGGTCCGGCCGGCAGCGTTCAGCTCTCGGAAGAGCCCGAGGACCTCGGCACCGGCATGGCTGTCGAGGTTGCCGGTCGGCTCGTCCGCGAGGATGAGCGCCGGTTCGGTCACGAGCGCCCGGGCCACGGCGACGCGCTGCTGCTGGCCACCGGAGAGTTCGGTGGGCTCGTGATCCACGCGATCACCCAGGCCCAGGCGTTCCAGGGCCGCCCGAGCGCGGCGCGACCGCTCGGTCCGGCCCACGCCCTGGTACAGGAGAGGCGTGGCGACGTTCTCCAGCGCACTTGTGCGTGGAAGCAGGTTGTATGACTGGAAGACGAACCCGATCGTCCGGCTCCGCAGTCGCGCGAGACCGTCGTCGTCGAGATCCGCGACCGGCGTCCCGGCGAGTCGGTAGGATCCGGCGCTCGGCCGGTCCAGGCAGCCGAGGATGTTCATCATCGTGCTCTTGCCGGAGCCGGACGGACCCACGATCGCGACGAACTCGCCCGGTTCCACGGACAGGTCCACCCGGGCGAGAGCGTGGACCTGGACGCGACCCATCTCGTAGGTTCGGCTGACCTGGTCGAGGGCGATGATCGGCTCGCTCATGGCTGGCCCCCGTTCCCGCCGCCCGGGCGGATCCCCCCGCCACCGAAGCCGCCCCCGGGGATCGCGACGCCGCCACCGCCGAACCCGCCGGACGCGTTCGCGGTGCCGGTCTGTGACGTGCTCACGCCGGTGATCACCGTGTCGCCGGCCGTCAGGCCGCTCTTGATCTCGGCGGACGTGGCGGTCAGCAGTCCCACCTCGACCGCTTGCGAGACCGGCGTCCCGTCCGCCCCGAGCGTCAGGACGGAGTACTGCCCGTCGGACCCGTTCAGGGCTTCGGCCGGCACCGTGAGGACGCCCGTGGCGCTCGCGATCGTGATGGTCACGTCGGCGCTCATGCCGGATCGAAGCGTCGCCGGTGCCTCGTCGAGGGTCACCGTCACGGCGTAGGAGACCACGCCGGAGCTGCTGTCGGCGCTCGCCACGGGGGCGATCGCGGTCACGGTCCCGGTCAGATCGGCATCGACCGCGCCAACCGCGATCGTCGCCGCCTGACCGACCTTGATGTCGGCGAGATCGCTCTCGACCACGTTCGTGGTGATCTGGAACCCGGCAGCGTCGATCACGATGGCTGGCCCTGTGGGCGCATCGAACCCGGCGGTGATAGCGACCTCGGTGACCAGGCCCGCGATGGGGGCCGTCAGCGTCGCCTTCGCCGCCTGGGCCTTGAGATCCGCGACCGACTGCTTCGCCTGTTCGACCTGGTTCTCTGCCGTGAAGAGACCGATCTTGGCCTGACGGATCTGGGCGGTGTCATCGCCGTCCTCGGCATCCTCGAGCGCGGACGTCGCGGCGCGCAGGTTGACCCGAGCGGCGGCGAGGTCGTTCTGGGCCGCGCTGAGTTCGCGCTCGATGCTCGCGGCGTTCGCGCTCGCCATGACGTCACCGGCCGCGACGACGTCGCCGACCGCCACCGTGACCTCCGTGACCGGCCAGGTGACCGTGTCAGACGACGGCGAGGAAGCGTCCGTGACCAGGTACGGGTCGGCCCCGAAGGCCAGGCCGTAGCGGACCTGGGCCGCGAGCGTGCCGGTGGCGGCCACGTCCTCGGTGACATCGCCGGTCGTGGCGGCGGCGGTCAGGAACTGGCTCGCCGCCGCCGGGCTGGGTGCCAGCAGCCCGGTGCTGTAGAGGGCCGCCCCGACGCCGACCACGCCGAGCGCGACGACCGCGAGGATCTTGATCTTCATCGGACTCCCTTCTGGGTCTGGGCCGAGGCGTGGGTGGGTCCTCGGCGGGGGTTCATGCATGCAGTCGACCGCGCGCGCCTGAGACGGTCATGAGAACGCTCGAACGGCGGCGGCCCGCGGGACGCGGCAGGCAGGCGCGGGCTCGACCGTTAGCATCCGGAGCGATGGATCCGCTCGACCCGACCGCCGCGACGCCCTCCACCGTGCCGGGCCGGTCAGAGGCGCAGCACCGGCGCCCGCGTCGCGTGGCCTCGGTGGTCGAGCAGGTGCCCTGGCGCCGCCTGACGAACCCATTCCGACCGGTCGAGATCATCTCGGCCGACCAGGTGGAGGCGATCCACCGGGCAT
>CAYMTJ010000100.1:0-4022 GCA_964393345.1 uncultured Anaerolineaceae bacterium
ACGTGCCGGAACCCCGCCTCGAAGACCTCGCGCACCTCCGCGCGGAAGATCTCGTCCACGAGCTCGAACCGCTCGTCCCAGGGCGACGGGCACGCGACCAGGATCGCCTGCGGGTAGCGCGCCATCAGGCCGCCGCCTCGATCCGGCCGGCCGCTTCGAGCATCTCGAGGACGTACGTCGCGGCCAGCCGGTGGAGGTCTTCGGACGCCTGGCGAGACGTGGCGGCGATGTGCGGTGTCAGGATCACGTTCGGGAGCCCTCGTAGTGGGTCGGTGTCGCCCGGTGGTTCGGTGACGCGGACGTCGAGGGCCGCCACGCCGACCCGGCCGTCACGGAGCGCCTCGGCGAGCGCGACCTCATCGACGTGGCCCCCGCGGGCCACATTGACGAGGATGAGCCCCGGTCTGACGCGAGCGAGTGTCTCGCGCGAGATCAGCGGCGGAGCGCCCGGCGTGTACGCCGCGCACAGGACGATGGCGTCCGACTCCGCGAACAGGGCGTCGAGCCCGACGAGGTCGAGATCCGGGTCGCCGGCATCGGTCAGGAACGGGTCATGCGCGATGGTCCGGAAGCCGAAGGCGCGCGCCTTGCGCGCGATGGACCGCCCGATCCGCCCGGCGCCGGCGATGCCGAGCGTCTGACCACGCAGCCGCTGGATCTGGCCCAGGAGCGATCGATCGCGGACCGGCCACTCCCCCGCCGCCGTGGCCGTGGCGAGGGGCAGGAGCCGACGCTGCGCGGCGAGCAGGAGGGTGACGCCGTGATCGGCCACCTCGTCGGTGCAATAGTCGGGCACGTTGCGGACCGGGATGCCGGCCGCGGCCGCCGCCGGTCCGTCCACCTTGTCCATCCCGATGCTGTAGCACAGGATGCCGGCGCAGTCCCGGAGACCGTCGACCCGCTCGGCATCGAGCTTCCGAACGCCCGTGACGATCACCGCGTCGGCCGTCTTGATCGCCTCGTCGGCAGCGTCCGGATCGGCGGGCACCTCGAGCTCGACCCCGCGGGCGCCGAGGATCGCCGCGTCGCTGTCGAATGACCAGTCACCGGGGATCGGGTCGTAGACGACGACGCGCGGCCGCGTACCGGAGGACATCAGGACGCCGCCGGGGTCGAGCGCGCCAATGACGCCGATCGTCGGGTTCGTCGTCGGGCGAGCTCGCCGAGCGTGTCCTCGGCCGCCTGGAGCATCCGCGCCACGTCCTCGTCGGTGTGGGCCGCCATCAGGTGGTTGCGCTTGAGATTGAGCGGCAGCATCAAGAATCCTCGGTCGGTCATGCCCTGGTGGAACGCCACGTACAGTTCGGCGTCGCTGGTGAGCGCGTCGTCGAAGGAGCGGACCTCGCCCTCGGTGAAGTACGTCACGAAGACCGAGCCGAAGTTCGCGGCCGTGGCCACGAGTCCGAGCCGGTCCGCCATCGACTGGATGGACGCCCGGATCTCCGCGCCGAGCCGGAAGAGGCGCCGATGGATCGCGCGGTCGTCGGCTTCGAGGATCTCGATCGTGGCGAGCGCGGCCGCGATCGAGAGTGGGTGCCCGTTGTACGTTCCGCCGAACATCACGTTGCCCTCGGGACGCGTATTGAAGCGATCCATCAGGTCCGCCCGGCCGCACAGCACCGCGAGCGGGTAGCCGTTGGCGATCGCCTTCGCGAAGGTCGTGAGATCCGGCGTGATTCCCGCGATCTTCTGGTAGCCGCCCAGGTCGTGGCGGAACCCGGTGACGACCTCGTCGAAGATCAAAACGGACCCAGCCTCGGTCGTCGTCCGGCGGAGGGCCGCCATGAACTCGGCCGACGGGACGACGCAGCCGATCGTGTGGATGACCGGTTCGAGGATGATCGCGGCGACCTCATGGCCCCGCTCGCGCATCAGGTCCTCGAGCGCCTCGACATCGTTGAACGGCAGGACCACGAGCCACTCGAGGTTCTGGGGCACGATCCCGGTCGAGATCGGGTCGATGCTGCCGACGCGGTCCGGTCGGCTGATCACGTTCGCCGCGATGTAGTCGTGCCAGCCGTGGTAGCCACCCTGGAACTTGACCACGAGCGGCCGTCCCGTCGCCGCCCGCGAGACGCGGATGGCGTGGTACGTGGCCTCGGAACCGCTGTTGGAGAACAGCACGCGTTCCGCCGACGGCACGTGCTCCTGGATCTTCTCGGCGAGCAGCGTCTCCAGCTCGGTCGAGCCCGCGCCCACGACATCGAGGTCCGCCGTGGCCTCCATCACCCGTTCGCGGACACGCGTGTCGGCGTGGCCCAGGATGATGGGGCCGAAGCCGGCATGGAAGTCGACGTACTCGCGTCCATCGGCATCCCAGATGCGGCTGCCGATGGCTCGGGTGAACACGCGCGCCGGGGCGAGGAACCGCAGGCTCGACGACACGCCACCGGGGATCACCCGCTGGGCACGCTCCGCGATCGCCGCGGAACGATCCGTCCCGGTCGTCATCGCCGCACGTCCTGGCTTGCCGGGCGGTTGTACATTGTCGACAATCTACGTTTGGCACCCGGCACGCGTCAAGCCACGGATGCATGGCAGCACCCGACGCACCGTGGGACGATGGATGACGGTCACGCAGCGGCGCAGGAGGATCGAGGGATGACGGTCGCAGAACGCACCGGGACGGTGTCCCACTTCATCGGCGGTGAGGCGGTCCCGTCGGCCTCGGGTCGGACCTTCGCGACCATCGACCCGTCCACCGGCGAGGAGATCGCCCAGGTCGCCTTCGGCGAGGCCGAGGACGTCGAGCGGGCCGTCGCGGCGGGTCGAGCGGTCTTCGAGGCCGGCACCTGGTCGCGGGTCGGGCCCGGGCAGCGTGCCGCGGTCCTGCGCAAGCTCGCGGACCTCATCCGGTCCGACGCGGACCGGATCGGCGCGATCGAGTCGCGCGACACGGGCAAGCCGCTCGGTCAGGCGATCGCCGAGGTCAACCTCGCGGCGGACTTCTTCACGTACTTCGCGGGCCACGCCGAGCTCCCCAACGGGCGCACGCACCCGGCCGACGCCGGCTACTTCGTCTACTCGGTCCGTGAGCCGTACGGCGTGGTCGGCGCGATCAGCCCGTGGAACTACCCGTTCCTGCTGGCCTGCTGGAAGACCGCGCCCGCGTTGGCGGTCGGGAACTCCATCGTGCTCAAGATGGCCGAGCAGACGCCGCTGTCCACCGCCGAGCTCGGACCGCTGACGCTCGCCGCCGGGATGCCGGCCGGGGTCTTCAACATCGTCCACGGCGACGGCCCCACGACGGGCGCCGCCCTCGTCGCGCATCCGCACGTCAAAAAGCTCACGTTCACCGGGTCCACGGCGACCGGGCAGGCCATCCTGCGCAGCGCCGCCGACCACATCAAGAGCGTCCACCTCGAGCTCGGTGGCAAGACTCCGAACATCGTCTTCGGCGACGCGGACATGGACCAGGCCATCGCCGGCTCGCTGTTCACGGCCTTCTACAACAGCGGCCAGATCTGCACGAGCGGCTCCCGCCTCCTCGTCCAGCGCAGCCACGCCGACGAGATCATCGAGTCATTCGTGGAGCGGGCGAAGACCATCAAGGTGGGCGATCCGGGCGATGCGACGTCGCAGCTCGGGCCGCTCATCAGCGCGGAGCAGTACGAGCGCGTGACCGGCTACATCGAGGAGGGCCGCCGGGGCGGTGCCCGTCTCGCGCTCGGTGGCGGTCGGCCGCAGGTGCCCGTCGCGGGTGGCTACTACGTGGAGCCGACCATCTTCGTGGACGTGACGCCGGACATGCG
This sequence comes from uncultured Anaerolineaceae bacterium, assembly GCA_964393345.1. GTDB lineage: Bacteria > Chloroflexota > Limnocylindria > Limnocylindrales > CSP1-4 > SPCO01. Next base: position 3,753 of record CAYMTJ010000100.1, read on the forward strand.
CATCGCCAAGGAGGAGATCTTCGGGCCGGTGCTGTCCGTCCTGACGTTCGACGACGAGGACGAGGCGGTCCGCATCGCCAACGACGTCATGTACGGCCTCGCCGCCACGGTCTGGACCACGGATCTCGGCAAGGCGTTCCGTGTCGCCGAGAAGATCGACGCCGGGATCATCTGGACCAACTGCCCGCATTACCTGCCGGTCAACGTCCCCTACGAGGGCCACAAGATGTCCGGCCTCGGCGAGGACCTCGGCGTGGAGGCGCTCCAGAC
>CAYMTJ010000101.1:0-3862 GCA_964393345.1 uncultured Anaerolineaceae bacterium
CGAGGCCCATCGTCGCACGGACCGATGGCCGCGACGCGAGCCGCCGTGCCGCGTACTCGAAGGCGGCCGGCCGCGCCAGGAAGGCCTGGACGAGCCACGACACGGCATCCTTGGCCGCGAACCGACGCGACATCGACCGGTCATAGGCGTGCAGGGCGTGCCGCCGGCCACGAAGCGACGCGTCCACCGCCGCCGCCGCCAGATCCGCCGAGACGATCGCCCGATGCAGGCCCTCGCCGGTGAACGGGTCAAGGAACCCGGCGGCGTCCCCGACCAGGAGCCAGTCCTCGCCGGCGCGACGCGTCACCCGATGCCCGATCGGCCAGGCACCGGCCACGTGGTCCAGCGGCTCGCCGCCCCGCCAGGTCGCGGGATCATCGTCGGCGGGCGGGACGGCGCCGAGGACCCGTCGCGCGACCCCCCACGCCCCGTCGCGCGCGACGCTTGCGTGCCACGAGGGCCCGAGGACGATCCCGACGTTGACCCGCCCGCCCGGCACCGGCGCGACGCCGACATACCCGTCCTCGATGACCCGGATCCGCGCGTCACGTCCCGGCGCGCCACTCCCCGGCGCGTCGTCGCCTGCCGCCAGATGGAACGTCAACCCGAGACGCGCCGACAGCCGCGCCCGGCGCGCCACGCCGGCCGCCCCGGCCACGATGGATCGCCGGCCATCGGCTCCGATCAGGATGTCCGCCCGAAGGTCGACCTGCCCGGCCCCGTCCCGCCCGCGGACGCGGATCGGCGACAGCTCGACACCGGTCGCGTTCGAACCGAGCCGGACGTCCGCCCCGGCCGACCGAGCCAGGTCGAGCAGGGCCGGGTCGAGCCGGGACCGATCGAACCCGACGGCCGCCCCGCCGCCCCGCTCGGCGCCGTACGTGAGACGGAAGGCGGTCCCAGCCGGCGTCTCCACGCGCATCGCCGGGACACAGGCCGTGACCGCCCCGAGGGTCGGGCGGTCGATGCCGGCGTCGGCGAGGGTCGTCACGGTCGCGGGTGACGCGAACACCCCGAGCGCCCGCCAGCGCCACACGGGCATGCGCTCGAGCAGGACCACGTCCCTCCCCGCGCGGGCGAGCCGCGCCGCGGTGACGGCCCCGGCCGGGCCGCCGCCGATCACCACGACCTCGACCCGCTCAGTCCGACCCATCCATCCCCCCGGCCCCGATGCCATCGAGTTCGGTGCGCGGCACGGCCGCGATCGCGTATCGATGCCCGAGCAGCCCGCGGATGACCCTGACCGGCGACAGGTCGGCCGCTCGCACCATCTCGGCGACCTCGGACGCGGTGTAGGCCCGCTGCACGGACATCGGCGCGTCGCGGCGGGTCAGGGGATTGCCGGTCAGCAGATGGCCGAGCAGCCACGCCCCGATCCACGCGAGGCGGCCGCGGTGCAGGTCGTTGACGACGATGCCGAGTCGCGCCACGCGCGCCATCTCCGCCAGGAGCCGGGCGGCATCCCCGGGATCGAGGTGGTGGAGCACGAGCGACGCGTGGACGACGTCGAACGAGCGATCACGGAACGGGAGCGCGCGCCCGTCGCCCTGCTGCAGCTCCAGCCCCTCGACGGCCGCCAGGTTCGGACTGGCCACGCGTGCGGCCGACAGGACCTCCGGCCGGCTGTCGACGCCGACCACGCGCCACGATCGACCTCGACGTCGGGCGCTCCCGAGCAACGCGACCGGGATGTCGGCGCCACCGGTCCCGACGTCGAGGATGGAGAGGTCGCCTCGATGCGCCGCGAGGGCATCGATGGCCTCGTCGCTCAGGCGGACACCGCCGAGGAAGCGATTGATCCGACGCAGGTCGCGCAGGTTCCCGGCCAGGGCGACCGGGTCGTCCAGGGGGCCGTCCAGGGCTTCGACGCCATCGATCAGGCGGTCCATCGGGTCGTCGAAGGCTACACCCGGCCGGACCCGACGGCTTCCCGGCCGGCTGGCGGTCCCGCCCATCCCGACCAAGCCGCTACGATCGACCGATGCTGATCGTCGCCGGCGAGGCGCTCGTCGATGTCATCCGTTACCCCGATGGCCGCACCGAGGAGCGGCCGGGCGGCGGCCCGTTCAATACCGCCCGGACGATCGCGCGACTCGGCGAGGACGTCGCGTTCCTGGGCCGCCTCTCGATCGACGAGCGGGGCCGGCGACTTCGGTCCGTGCTGTCCGGCGACGGCGTGGATCTGCGCTTCGCCGACGCGACCGACGATCCGACGACGCTGGCCGAAGCGACCATCGACGAGGCGGGGAACGCCCGCTACGGGTTCACGCTCGCCGGCTCGTCGGCCTCGAACGTGGACCCGGACACGGTCCGGGCCGCGCTTGCCGCCCGACCCTCGGCCATCCACATCGGGACGCTGGGGCTGGTGATGGAGCCCGTCGGCACGAGCCTCGTCCGGGCGGTGGGCGAGCTCCCGCCAGAGGTGCTGCTCGTGGTCGACCCGAACTGCCGGCCCTCCGCCATCCCCGATCGCGACGCCTACCTGGATCGGATCCGGACCATCCTCGGCCGCGCCGACGTGGTCAAGGTCAGCGTCGACGACCTCGCCTATCTCGTCCCGGACCGCGCACCGGAGGACGCGACCGTCGACCTGCTCGCCATGGGGGCGCGGGTCGTCCTGTTGACCGACGGTGGCCGCTTCGTGCGCATCCAGACCGCGACGTTCGAGTCGTCGATCCCGGTCCCGGTGGTGCCGGTCGTGGATACGATCGGGGCGGGCGACGCCTTCAGCGGCGGGTTCCTCGCGCACTGGACGGCCGCCGGTCGCGGTCGCGAGGACCTGGTGGACCGAGACGCCTTCGAGGCGGCGACGCGTCACGGTGTGCTGGTCGCGGGGCTCACGTGCGGTCGCGCCGGTGCCGATCCGCCCACGGCCGCGGAGGTCGCCGAGGTCCTCGAAGCGGGCTGACCGGCGTTCGCTCGGGCTGGGGGCCGGCGCGTGCGGGCGCCTGCCCGCTACCCTTCGCGGCATGACACGCGTGCATCGCCTGCTCCTGCCCATCACCCTGGCCGGCCTGCTGCTCGGGGTCCTGGCGCCCACGGTCGCCGCGGCCTCCCCTCGATTCCCGGTCCAGAGTCTCGGGAACCGCGGCACCGACGTGAAGGCGATCCAGTGGTTCCTCACCGATCGCGGGTTCCCCGTCACCGCCGATGGCGTGTTCGGCCCGTCGACCGTCGATGCGGTCAACGCCTTCAAGACCAGCGTCGCGCTGGTCCCGAACGGGATCGTCGGGGAAGGCACCTGGAAGGCCCTCCTCCGGCCGCTCCGGATCGGCGATACCGGCCCGGCGGTCAAGGCCCTCCAGCGCCAGCTGCGCGCCAAGCGGCACCTGGACGTTCCGGTCGATGGCGTGTTCGGCCCATCCACCCGCGCCGCCGTGCGCACGTTCCAGGCGCACGCCGGACGCCCGGTGACCGGGGAGGTCACGCGATCGACGTGGCGCCGGCTGATCGCCCACTACGAGCTGCCCACGTTCGATGCGTCGTCGTTGTGCGACTACAGCGTGGGCAACGGTGCGGCGAACTGGGGGACGGCGGCGGCCATCAACCAGGTGGAGGCGGCGGCGCGGATCGTCGCGTCGAAGGGGTACGGTCGCGTGGCGGTCGGCGACGTGAGTCGGGAGCACGGCGGCGATATCGCCCTGCACGAGACGCACAAGGTGGGTCTCGATGTCGACCTCCGGCCGATGCGCCGGGCGAACGACCAGTGCCGTTGGGGCGTCGACTGGCGATGGTCCACGTACGATCGGAAGGCCACCCGGGCCCTGATCAAGGCCGTCCTCGCGACGGCGCCCGGCCACGTCAAGCTCATCTACTTCAATGACCCGGTCCTGATCCGCGACGGCCTGACCCGCTGGTTCCC
>CAYMTJ010000102.1:0-1386 GCA_964393345.1 uncultured Anaerolineaceae bacterium
CGGTAGCGGTCGCCCTCCATGAGATGGTCCGACACCCAGATCGAATCGAAGATGCCGCCCGCCACGTCGAGCACGCGGCCGAGGTCGGCGACGAAGGTGGCGCGGTCGACGCGGCCCATCTCCCGGTCACCCGGCGGCGCGGCAAAGCCGAATTCGATGTCATCCATGGGTGGCAGTAGCGTAGCACTGCAACTCCGCGCATCTTGTCCAGTGTGGCTTACACTCCGACGCGATGATCGAACACGGGGATGGCGTCGCAGTCGTGGCGGAATCGCGACTCGACCGGGTGGGCTGGTCGGCCCTCCGCTACCCGTCGTTCCGGCTCTTCCTCGGCTCGATGCTGTCGCTCAGCAGCGGCAGCTTCGTGTACTTCGCGGCCCTGGGCTGGTACGTGCTGGAACTCACTGGATCCGCCGCCGCCGTCGGGTTCGCGTTCACGGCCTTCGGGGTGTCCGGGTTGCTCCTGACGGCCCATGCCGGCGTCATCACGGACCGTTTTGGGTCCCGGCCGATGCTCATCATCTCGTTGAGTGCCATGGCGATGTTCTCCGCGAGCCAGGCGATCGCCGCGTTCGTCGGCGGGCCGCCGTACTGGCTGGTCATCGCGCTCGCGCTCGGTCTCGGGTTCTCGCAGACCATCGGGGCGCCGGCGTCGGTCGCCATCGTGACGGAGCTGGTCCCGTCCACCGCCGTGTCGAGTGCCGTGACGCTCAACTTCCTGCACATGAACGCGGCGCGCATCATCGGCGGCGTCATCGGCGGGAGCCTGCTCGCGATCGCGTCGCCGGCCTACGGGTTCGCCGCCGCGGCGATCCTCGCGGCCGTGCCCGCGATCCTGATGAGCCGGCTGCCGCGGGCCGAGGCGGATGCCGGCGGCGACCCCCGCGATCGCCCGCGTGCCGCGCTGATCGGCCCGCTCGTGGAGGCATTCCGCTACGCCACGACCTACCCCACGCTCGGGGTGCTGATCCTCCTGGCCATCGCGCCGGGGGTGGTCGGTCTCAGCTACATCTTCCTGCTGCCGCTCGCCGCGCAGGAGCTCGGGATCGGCCCAGGCGGGCTCGGCGGACTGCTCGTCGCCAGCGGGTTCGGCGGGCTGCTCGCCGGGGCATCGCTGGAGGCGGTCCATCGCCGCGTCGGGCACGGCCGCGGTGTCGTCGCCGGGATCGGCGGGGCCGCGGTGTCGATGATCGCGTTCGGGGTGGTGCCCGGGGTCCCGCTCGCGCTCCTGGCACTCGCCGTCATCGGTGGGAGCATCCTCACATATGCGGCCTCGAGCGTGACGCTGATCCAGGCCCTCGCGCCGCCGCGGTTGCGCGGGCGTCTCGTGAGCCTGTTCGCGATGCTCTACTGGGGGATGATGCCGGTCGGGAGCCTGGTCACCGG
>CAYMTJ010000102.1:1486-3825 GCA_964393345.1 uncultured Anaerolineaceae bacterium
CTCGCGTGGGCGGGCCGCATCGACATCATGGTCAACAACGCCGGGATCTCCGAGGGCATGGTCAAGACCTGGGAGATGCCGCTCGAGGCGTGGCAGAAGACGATCGACGTGGACCTGACCGGCGTCTTCTACGGGTGCCGGGCGGTGCTCCCGACGATGCTCGAGGCGGGCTGGGGGCGGATCGTGAACATCTCCTCGATCGCCGGCAAGGAAGGCAAGCTCAATCCCGTCGCCTACGCCGCGGCGAAGGCCGGTGTCATCGGGTTGACCAAGGCCCTCGCCTTCGAGGTGGCCGCGCTCGGCATCCTGGTCAACGCCATCACCCCGGGCTCGATCATGACCCACAACTGGTCGTCGCTGCCCGAGGACCAGATCGATGAGGTCCGGCGCCGACATCCGATCGGGCGGCTCGGGGCGCCCCACGAGGTCGCCGCGATGGTGGCCTGGCTGTCGTCCGACGAGTGCTCGTTCTCGTCGGGCGCGGTGTTCGATATCTCGGGGGGTCGCGCCGGTCACTGACGGGCGCCGCGGCGCGGCGCGGGCGACCTCGCGCCCGCGAGGAGGCCTACCCCGTCGGCCAGGTCGCGATCTCGGGGTCCGGCCCGATCACCTCGGCGTAGTCCCACGCGCGCAGCTTGCCCGGCTCGACCCGCACGACGACGCCCGATCCGGTCGTGTCCGCGTAGGCGTTGCCGTTCGTCGGGCCGAGGTAGCGGACCGAGAGCCGGCGACCGAGTTCCTCGCGGCCCTCGGTCGTGACCGTGGCGACGCCGGTCACCTCGAGGCCTCGTGCGGGCCAGTGGTGGTCGAAGACGACGACGCTGACCCGTGGATCCGCCGCGATGTGGCGGAGTTTGATGTCACCTTCCGGGACGCCGATGTCGAAGCCGCCGTCGCGCCACTCGTACCACACCGGGGACAGCAGGACGCTCCCGTCCTCGCGATGCGTGCTCATCACGGCACAGTACGGGCGATCGAGGAGGTCCCCGAGCTCGTCGATGGTCCGTCGGGTCATGGGATCGATCCTTTCGGGCGGTCGGTCAATCGATGCGCAGGCGGGCGGCGTGGATGGCGGTCCGGGTGCGGTCGCCCGCGTACCAGACCGCGAGCACGGCGTCGGGTCCCGTCGCGACGCCGCACGGATGGCCGAACGTGAACCGGTCCATCGACATCAGGTAGTCGAAGGCGCTGAGATCGCCCGTGGCGCCAGGGGCGGACGGCGTCTCGTGACGGTACACGACGGTCTCCGACGCCAGGTCGAACGTCCGGCCGCCGTCGTCGCTGACCAGCGCCACCACGGTCTGCTCGTCGCCGCGCCGCTGCTGGAGGATGACCAGGCGACCGTCGTCGAGCGCGACGGGATAGGTGGCCTGCCCCGCGAGCCCGGTGGAGGCCGGTGCGGTCCACGTCCGGCCGTCGTCCGCGCTGCGGATGACGTGGACCGGGCCCTCGGTCCCCGTCCGGTGCTGGAAGGCGTAGGTGAACTGGACGAGCTCGCCCGATGGCAGCCGCGCGATCCGTGGGTCCCACCACATCGTGTCGTGCGGGTCACCCTCGGGATCCGAGGCGGCGGAGATCACGCACTCGCCCCAGGTCTCGCCGCCGTCGTGCGAGCGCAGGAGCCCGCCCTGGTAGCGCCACGTGCCGGGGTCGTCGTAGGTCTTGAAGGTCTCGAACGTGCACAGGACATCCCCATCGGGCAGGACGAGCAGCCCCTGCGAGGCGGTCTGGGGCACGGGACCGCCGGTCAGGTCGGGGAGTCGGCGCCACGTCCGCCCGCCATCGGATGAGCGCGCGACGGGGTTGGCGACCGGGATCAGCCCCTCGGTTTCGGGGTGGTAGGTGGGCCGGTCGATGGACTTGTCGAGCCCGACGATCACGGTCAGCAGGTCGCCGTCGGGGAGTTCAACCAGCGCCGCTCCGCGCAGGTCCCAGCCGTCGCCCGCCATCGCGTCGAAGGGTCGCCCGAGATCCGTCCACGTCGCGCCGTCGTCCGTGCTTCGGAGCAGGTGCGGCCGGCCATCCGCGCTCTCGCGTCGCGTTCCGACGCGATGGGCCAGCACGATCGCGCCGTCGGCGCCGCGCGCGATCCTCGGCTCGCAGCCGTGCCCCACGGGGTCGTTGTCGGCGGCACGCCACACGGTGGTTGTCTCGTCCAGACGGATCCGCATCGGCCTCCCGCCCTACACTCGCGTCGATGCCCCGCCGTGACGCCTCGTCCCGATCCTACCAGCGCCGGACCGACCGTTGAGCTCCATCGTCGCGATCCGCGTCCTCGACCCGCATGCGTCGTCCACGCTCGTCGAAGTCGAGGCCGATGACGGCACCGTGGGGATCGG
>CAYMTJ010000103.1:0-3789 GCA_964393345.1 uncultured Anaerolineaceae bacterium
GCCCAGCTCGACTACAACGGCGTGCCCGACGAGGTCGCCACGTTCGCCGTGCTCCCGCCGGGAGCCGCCCCGAGTTCCGTCGTGCCCACGGGGACCACGACGGGCCCGACGACGCCCGTCACGGGTCGGCCGATCCTGTCCGGACCCGTCCCCTACGCGGATCCTGCGAAGGTGCTCGTGGTCACGCGCGCCTCCGTCCTTCGCCCGAAACTCGGCGCTCGGGCGGACGCGGTCCTCGCGGCGGCGGCCAAGGTGGGGACGCTGCGCGACCTCGAAGCCGACGGCGTCGCGCGCGGGAACGAGGTCGCGGCCGTCAACGAGGTGCGCCGGCTCCTGCGTGCGGGCTCGTACGAGTACCTGCTGATCCTCGGCAATGACGACGCCGTGCCCTATGCCCGGATGCCGAACCCGTTCGCGGACCAGGAGCGCGCCATCCTCGACAGCTGGCAGCTGCCCGCCGACTGGGTCCCATCCGACAACCCGTACACGGACCTCGACGGCGACGAGTGGGCCGTCCCCGACCTGCCGACGGCCAGGATCCCCAGCAGCGACGATGCCGACCTCCTGCTCAAGCAGCTCGGCCAGAACGTGCCGTCGAACGGGACGGCGTTCGCCTTGGTCAATCAGAAGCGTCGTGGGCTCGTGGAGCCGGTCCTCGGCCGGATCGACGACACCGTGAGCATCGACCGGCATTACGCGCCGCAGACCACCCCGCAGGAATTGCCGGCGACGAATGCGCGGACCGCGCGGTTCACCTACGTCCTGCTCCACGGCATCGGCGTGGAGGCCGATGCCTGGACGACCGACATCGTGGCGTGGTCCCCGGAGAGCCTGACGAACCTGGACGGTCAATGGATCGTGAGCGACGGCAACCAGCGCGAGGCGATCACCATCACCCAGGCCGGCGTGCCGGGCGGGATCGTCGTCGTTGGGGCGTGCTACGGGGCGTGGACGATGGACACGGTGCTGGAGCCGAAGAAGAAGACCGCCGCGAACTCGCTCGCGCTCGCCTACCTCAAGTCCGGGACGCGCGCGTTCATCGCCGACACGCACCTGTCCTACAGCGCGCCACAAGGGCTCGACGGCACGCCGATCGCCCGGACCGGGTTCGAGGTCCTCCTGTGGACCGCGATGCTCGCCGGTGCGTCCCCCATCGACGCCTTCCACGCCGCGAAGGTCGGGATCGCGGCCGAGATCGACCGCGCCGTCGCCGTCGGCGACTACGAGGTCGCGGCCCTGGACTTCAAGACCCTCGAGATCATGGTCTACCTGGGGCGGCCATGAGCCGGTTCGGTCGCCTCATGGGTGTCTGGACCGTCGCCCTGGTCGCGGGCTGGGCCGTGGTGGTCCTCCTGGGCGGGCCGGTCACGACGGCCGCGGACGAGCTCGCGGCCGCCTATCGCCCCGCGACGCCGGTGACCGAGGACATCGCCCGCTCGAGCGCCGCGACGATCGTTCGGCTGGAGCATTCCGAGCTGTCAGCGATCGAACCGACGGTCAGCCACGCCACGGACTTCGGTGGCGATCGGTGGGTGGTCGTCTACGCCCAGGCCGATCCTATCGCGGGGGTCCGCATCTCGATCGACACCGTCTCGGGCGAGGTCCGCGTCACGACGTTCCCCTGACCGAGGCACGAGTCGGCTGGGCCGGGCGCGACGCGGTGTCGTTCGGCCCGAGGAGAACGGGCCGGAAGTCACGCGACACAGCCGCGACGGCGCGGCGACCATCGCACCATGGATACCACCAACACGGGCGAACCGCCCGTCAGCGGGCCCGTCATCGCGCCCGCCATCGATCCCCTGTCCCGACGCCAGGTGCTGCGCGGTGCCGCGCTCGCGGGCGGCGGCCTCGTCGCGGCCAGCCTGGCCGCCTGCTCGCCGACGTCGGCCTTCCCGACCGGTGGCTGGACCACGGCCGCGGCTTCGGCCGCGGCATCCGCCACGCCGGCGCCGAGCGGCTCGCCCGGCGCATCGCCCAGCGCGGGGATGTCGCACTCGCCGATGCCGTCCGGCTCGGCCATGCCGTCGCCGTCAGGCTCGTCGGGACCGATCCCGGTCGGCTGGACCGAGCACGACATCGCCGCGCGACACGTGGTCCGTCGCTATGTCGGTGACCTGGCGCCCGCCCTCGAAGGCATCTACGGAGAACCGACCTTCGGCAAGCTCGCCGGCATCCTCGGCGTGGAGGACGCGTATCCCGAGCTGACGATGAAGCCGTCGTTCGTCCAGGTCCCGCAGCTGGTGCTCAACGACGCCCTGACGCCGCTGACCCCGGAGCTCGACGGGGACGTCAAGGTGTTCAGCCTGACGATCGAGGAGTTCGAGCAGTCCATCGACGAGGTGCGGGCCCCCGTGTCGGCGCTCGGCTTCAACGGCCAGTGGCCCGGGCCCACCATCCGTGTCTCGCAGGGCGACAAGGTCCGCGTCAGCTTCACGAACAACCTCCGCGAGACCACCAGCATCCACTTCCACGGCGTGGAGTTCGACGACTTCTTCCAGGATGGTGTCGCGTTCGTGACCCAGCCGCCGATCGTGCCCGGCGAGACGTATACGTACGAATTCACCGCGGTGAACGCCGGTTCACTCATGTACCACTCGCATCACAACGCCACCGACCAGGTGGGTCGCGGTCTGCTCGGGGCGTTCATCGTCGAGCCCAAGGACGACCCGATCAAGGCGGACCGGGAGTACGTCTGGATCTCGAACGACACGCTCGGCGGGTTCACGATCAACGGCCATGGGTTCCCAGCGGTCGTGCCGGTCCTGGCGGCGCAGGGCGAGACCGTCCGCCTCCGGTTCATGAACGAAGGGCTGATGATGCACCCGTGGCACCTCCACGGGATGCCGATGGAGGTGGTCGCTCGGGACGGCTGGCCGCTCGGCGGTGCGAGCTACCTGTGCGACACGCTCGGCGTCAATCCGGGCGAACGATTCGACGTGCTCATCCGGGCCAAGACGCCGGGGATCTGGGCCTTCCACTGCCACATCCTCACGCACGCGGAAGGCCTGGAGGGGATGTTCGGGATGGTGTCGGCGCTGATCGTGGTCCCGAAGAAGGAGCACGTCGACGCCATCGTGGCCTCCCTGATCTCCTGATCGACCGGTCGCCCTCGCGCCGGGTCGTCAGACTGGGAGCGTGACCCCCGACGCGCGACGCGAGTTCATCGTGGCCAACACGGTCGCTGCGGCGAGCCCGTTCGTGCCGGAGATCGTGCTCCGGACCGGCGGGGACTCGATGCCGCTGTGGGAGGCGGCCGCCCTCGCGGACAGCCGGCCGGCGGTCCCGCCGCCGTACTGGGCCTGGGCGTGGGCCGGCGGCCTGGCCCTCGCGCGGTTCATCCTCGACGATCCGTCGATCGTTCGCGGGCGGTCCGTCGCGGACATCGGCGCCGGTGGCGGGATCGTCGCCATCTCGGCCGCGCTGGCCGGCGCGCGCTCGGTCGTCGCCATCGACATCGAGGCGTTCGCGGTGGAGGCCGCGGCGATCAATGCCGCGGCGAACGGCGTGACGGTGGACGTGCTGGAGGCGGACCCGATGGGCACCGACGACGGGTGGGACGTCGTCCTAGCGGGCGACCTCTGGTACGAGGATGCCGTGGCGGCACGACTCGGTCCGTGGTTGCGCTCGCTCGCGGCCCGCGGGGCGACGGTCCTGACCGGTGATCTCGGCCGCGCCTACCTCCCGACGGACGGCCTCACGGTCCTGGCGGCCTACGACGTCCCCACGGAGCCCGATCTCGAGGATGCGACCTCGAAGTCGGTCCGCGTCCTGCGCTTCGATCCCGCCTGA
>CAYMTJ010000104.1:0-3574 GCA_964393345.1 uncultured Anaerolineaceae bacterium
AGCGAGATCTTGCCGGCGACCGGTTCGATCGGTTGCTCGAACAGCTCGGCGATCCGCTCGGGTGCGGGCCCGTACTCCACGCTGTACTCGTGCGGCCGGGTGCCTGACGGGATCGTCGAATAGGCATGCAGGCTCGCGACCGCGAGGATCCCGGCCGACGGGCTGTGCGGCATCACCGGTTTCGCGTGGACCTCGGCCAACTGGAAGATGCGCATGACCTCGGAGATCCCGCCGGCGTCGACGATGTCGGGCTGGAGGATGTCCGGGTCGGCGAGCTCGATGAGGTCACGGAACCCCCAGCGGTCGTGGATCTGCTCACCGGTGCTGACCGGGATGTCCAGCGCCTGGCAGACCTCGCGCAGCCCGGCCATGTCCCACTCGGGGAGCGGCTCCTCGAAATGGGCGTACCCGAGGTCCTCGAGCAGGCGTCCGTGCCGAATCGCGGTGCCGACGGAGAAGCCGCGGTTGGCATCGAACCCGATCCACGCGTCTGGACCAACGGCCTCGCGGCAGCGCCGGGCCATCTCCCGGTCCTTCGCCGGGTCCACGTCCGGGTCGATCGGACGCCAGTCCATCCGGATCTTGAACGCCTCGAAGCCCTGGTCGCGACCGTTGAGCACGTCCGCGACCATCCGGTCCGGCGTCTTCTCGAACCCGGCGCCCACGCTCCAGTAGAGCGGGATCTCCGTTCGCGCGGCGCCGCCCAGCAGGGCATGGATCGGCAGCCCGGCCGCCTTGCCCATGATGTCCCACAGCCCGATGTCGATGACCCCGGCGAAGGACGTCGTGGTGGGGTAGGGGAGCTCGCGCGTCCCGTGGACCAGCCGCTCCCAGTGGCGTCCCGGCTCCAGCGGGTTCGCGCCGATCAGTTGCGGCTTGATGACCCGTTCGAGATGGCCGCGGAAGATCGCCGGATCCTGCCAGCCCACCTCGGAGAGGCCGATGATCCCCTCGTCCGTGTGGATCTGGACCAGCGACGGGCCGATCGACAGCGTGTCGACCGTGATGTCGGTGATGCGCATCAGAGTCCCAGGCGGCTGACCCGGACGAGATCGCGCGGCACCTGGGTGGCGTCGGCCACGCCGCAATGGCGCAGATCCTGCTCCAGCTCGTCGCGGAGCGTCCGGAACGTGCTCGTCTGGCCGGCCTCGCCGGCGATCGCGAGACCCCACAGGAACGGGCGACCGATCAGCACCGCCCGGGCGCCGAGTGCCAGCGCGCGGATGACGTCCACGCCGCGCCGGATCCCGCCGTCCACGAGCAGTTCCAGGCGATCCCCGACCGCGTCCGCGATCTCGGGCAGGATCTCGGCGGTGGTGACGGCCCCATCGAGCGTCCGTCCGCCATGGTTGCTCACGACCACCGCGGTGATCCCGGCGTCGGCGGCGGCCACGGCATCGGCCGGATGGAGGATGCCCTTGAGGACGATCGGCACGGACACGCGCGACCGAAGCCGGTCCAGATACGGCCAGTCCAGCTTGTCCAGCGTGTCGTCGGCGTGCTCGGGATGCATCGGATAGGTGACCCAGGCCGGGGTCACGAGCCCGCCGCGTGGCTTGCGCTTGGGATCGATATGGCTCGCGACGTCGACCGTGAGGCAGATGGCCTTCGCACCGGCCGCGATCGCGCGGTCGATCATCCCCAGCGTCTCTTCGAAGTCGGGGAACGGGTAGACCTGGAACCAGAAGTTGACGTTCGGGACCGCCCCGAGTTCTTCGATGGGCACCATCGTGCTCGTCGAGACCACCATGATCGTGCCGGCCTTCGCCGCGGCGCGGGCGGTCGCCAGCTCCCCGTCGGGGTGCGCCATCCGCTGCGAGGCCATCGGCGCGATCAGGATCGGCAGCGCGATCGTCTGGCCGAGGACCGTCGTCGCCAGCGACACCCTGGAGACATCGTTGAGCATCCGCGGCGTCAGCCACCAGCGTCCCCAGGCGGCCTGGTTGCCGCGGTAGGTCTGCTCGTCCCGGGCGCCGGACCCGTAGTAGTCGAGGGCATACGTCGGCAGGAGGGCGGCCGCGAACGTCTCCATCTCGGCCAGCGTGGCGTTGGCCAGCGGATCCGCCTCGGTGCTCATGCGTCGCGCTCCTTCACTCGTCCTCGACCCCCAGGCGCACCCATCGGACATCGAGCCCGCCGCCGGGCCCCGGGCCGTAGTGGACCACACCCACGTCGCCGCCGGGCAGCGCTTCGGCGAAGGCGAGCCCGTACGACCAGGCCTGCATCTCATCGAGCGCGTCGCCGGTGTTGTCGCTGGAGACACCGGCCTTGGCCGCCGCGGGCGTCGCCTCGTAGAGGACGACCTCGCTGGCAGGGTCGAACGGGCCGTCGACCGTCTCGGAGCGCCGCGCCCGGATCGAGCGCGTCCCGAACCGGTCCACCCAGGCGATGACCACGCTGCCGTCGGCGAGCAGGGCGGGGTGGCTCGGCTGGTCGGCGAACCCCAGGTCGACGGGCTCGCCGTACGTCCGGCCCTCGTCGTCGCTGATCCGGCGGCGGATGTTGCGATACGCGACGGCCTCGAAGTCGTACATCCACGTGAAGCTCACGAGCCGTCCATCGGCTGTCACCGCGCCGCGCTGGTCCCAGTTGGCGAGGCGGCCGGTCGGGTCGGCGACCACGGTGACCGGCTCGGACCAGGTCGCACCGCCGTCCTCGGACCACAGATGGACCACGCGCTGGAACCACTTGGAGGCATCGAGATAGGTCTTGTTGGTCTCGACGCTGAGCACCAGCCGGCCACTCGGGAAGCGCAGGATCCCGGTCGTCAGGCTGGGCGGCCCGACGTCGTCGGGCATCGGGACGACCCGCCACGGGGACCAGGTTTCGCCGGCGTCGAACGAATCGGCGAGCAGGATCGACATCGGCAGGCAGCCCTCGGTCGCCGGGTTGAACAGCGGCTGACCCGGGAAGGCCTCGCGATCGATCCAGAGCGTGACGATCAGCACGTGGTCGCCATCGAGGACGGTCATCGGCGCGGACTTGAGCGAGCCGCGGACCCCGTTCACGGTGGAGTCGAAGGGCGTCCTCGGTTCGCTCCAGGTGGCTCCGCCGTCGGTCGAGCGCCGGAGTTCGATCGTGAGGTCGTCGCTGTCCTTGGTCGAGCCGATGCTGTAGCTGGCCAGCAGGCTCCCGTCCGAGAGGACCGTGAACGCCGGGAACGTGGCCATCGCCCGGGACGTGCCGGGTTCGGCGGCGTTGACCGTGGATCTGGCGAGGATCCGCATGCGTCCCTCCTGACCTCGTTTCGGGCCGGGCCGGATCAGGCCGGGCTGAGCGGCAGCCTGACGGCCGCGTCGGTCTCGGATGAGCGGATCGCCGCCTCGACGACCTCGACGGCGGCGCGGCCGTCCTCGCCGGCCATCCCCGGTCCACCGCCGGCCGCGATGGCCGTCGCGAACTCCTCGACCTGGGCCGCGAACGCCTCGAGTCGAACGGGGCTGTACACGTCGGCGTTGAGCGCGAACGAGGGCATCTCGTACACCTCTTCCCAGCCGTCGCCCTTCCCCAGGCGGACCTTGCCGTACGAGTCGGACTGGATGATCCCGTCGCTGCCGATGAACGTCCACTGGCT
>CAYMTJ010000105.1:0-1121 GCA_964393345.1 uncultured Anaerolineaceae bacterium
CCGATAGCGAAGGACCGCGATCCCGATGGCCACGGGGATCAGGAGGGCGCTCGCGACGCTGAGGACGGCCGCGAGGTTCGGGGGATCGTCGGGAGACGAGGCCCCGAACGTCAATGGGAAGAGCGCGCCGGCCAGCACGAGGGTCGCCAGGAGCCACTTGAGCTGCGACCGCTCGACGCGATCGGCACGACGCCAGCGGGTCACGACGGCCGCGACGGCGAGCCCCATCGCCAGGACGAGCCCCAGTGTTCCGATGACGGTCACGGCCTCACGGACGTCGGGCGGGACGTCGACGAAACCGAACGGGTTGTCCGGCAGCCCCGGGTCGAGTGGTCCGGCCTTCACGCCATACATGGCGGCCAATGCGAGTTCGGCCAGCAGCACGACGGCGATCGGCAGGCGCCAGCGGGGACCCGGCAGGCGACCATCCGGATACAGGATGCCGACCATTGGGAACGCGAGGAAGATGGCGAGGTAGATCGTCATCGACGACCACCAGCCGGCGAGCCCGATGACCGCGTCGCCGGCGCCGGGGACGGTCGTGGCCTCGATCGCGTACCCGAGGAAGACGGAGATGACCAGCGGGCCGCTGATCTGGAGCAGGCGGCCAACCCGGTTCTCGGGGCGGCGGACGGCGATCAGCACGCCCACGGTCGCCTGGACCAGACCCCACGACCCCGTCGCGACGAGGAACGCCAGGGTCGACGGATCCATCACGTCGCTGGTGACCGCCCCCACCGTCCCGGTCAGGATCAGCGCGGCGAACAAGGCCAGCGCGATCAGCCATGGACCGAAGACCGAGAGTCTCCCCAGAGGACTCATCGCCGGGTCGCGCGGGCGACATCTCGGCCGGCAGCCCGACGGACGTGGATCTTCATCGGACCATCCTCGACCCGCACCGTTCGCGAAGCGTTACGACGGGCTCGGCGGGCTCGGCGCGTTCAGCCGCGCGGTCAGCGGCGCGGGTGCTGCGCCACGACGTCCTCGACAATGTTCGCGCCGAGACCCGGGCGGTCCGGCACGAGCAGTTCACCGTCGACGATGTCGAGCTTCTGGTCGATGAGGTCCCACTTCCAGGGCACGTCGTCCATGTCGATCTCGAGGATCTCCATGTTCGGCAT
>CAYMTJ010000105.1:1221-3247 GCA_964393345.1 uncultured Anaerolineaceae bacterium
CCGATCCCGCTCTCGCAGGTGATCGGCTCCACCGACACGATCTTCATGGCAGGCGATCCGCCCTGAGGGGGTGCGCCCGGATGACGTCTTCGTCGATGTCGGCGCCCCAGCCCGGCCGGTCGGGGACGACGAGCGCCCCGTCCTCGATCTCGAGCGGGTGCGTGAGCAGGTCGCCCTTCCAGGGGATGTCGTCGAGGTCGATCTCGAGGATCTCGACGTTGGGGACCGCCGCGCACAGGTGCGCGTTGATCAGCGTCCCGAGCGGGCTCATCCAGTTGTGGGGCGAGACCATCACGTCGTAGAGCTCGGCCATCTCGGCGATCCGGCGGCTCTCGGACAGCCCGTTGGCCAGCGTCTCGATCATCACCACGTCCGTCACGTGCTTCTGGAAGAACGGCCGGAACTGCTCGCGGCGGATGAGGCTCTCCCCGTGGCACAGCCGCGTCGTCGTCTGCTCGCGGGCGGCGAGGAGCGCGTCGGGGTCGAAGCTCTCCACTTCCAGCCAGTAGAGGTCGAACGGCTCCAGCGCCCGCGCCAGCTGGATGATCCCGCCCATCCGGTAGTCGAACTGGACGTCGACCGAGATCCCGATCCCCGGACCCACGGCGTCGCGCAGCGTGCCGATCCACTTGACCGCCTCGTCGATCGTGCGCCGGTCGATGGCGCCATCGAGATAGGTGGGGAGGGTCGGCGGTCCGCCGTCGATCCCCTCCTGGATGAGGTTGGTCTTGAGGACCTTGAACCCCTGATCGACGACGTCGCGCGCGCCCGCCGCCCAGGAGTCGTACGTGAACGTGGGCGCCTGGCCGACGACCGCCGGCCAGATGGCGCGATACGTCGCGAAGTGCGACCAATACAGCGGGATCCGGTCGCGATACAGCCCACCGAGGAGCTCGTAGACCGGGACGCCGAGCCATTTCGCCTTGATGTCCCACAGCGCGAGGTCGAGCGCCGCGAGGACCTTGACCCGCTCCGGGACGCCGGGCCGGCCGCCGTACCAGATCCGCTCGTTGAGCAGCTCGATCCGGCGCGGGTCCTCGCCGATGAGTCGCCGGCCCATGACCTGGAGGGCGGTCTGGAGCGACGCGGACGTGTGCCAGTCGTAGGTCTCGGCCCAGCCGGTGATGCCCTCATCGGTGGTGACCTTGAGGAACCCGAACTCGCGCAGTCCACCGTCGCAGACGAAGGGCTCGATCGCGGTGATCCGCATCCCGTCCTCCATCAGCCGATCCTGCGGGCGCCGAAGTGATAGCCTCGACGGGTCCAGATTGTCTACAGGATACAAGGAGTCGGTCGATGGCCACCGAGGCGACACGCGCCTGGCTTCGCGGTCCGATGGTCGCGGTCGCGACGCCGATGGACGACGACTTCGGCCTCGATCTCGACGGGCTGGCCGGCAACATCGAGGCGATGGTCGAGGGCGGTCTGACGACCGGGAACGGCGTCCTGCTGGTGGCCGGGGCGGCTGGCGAGTTCCCCGCCCTGTCGCGCGAGGAGCGCATCGCCGTCATGCGGACCTCGGTGGATGCCGCCGCCGGTCGCGTCCCGATCATGACCAGCATCCAGCACACGGACTGGCGCGAGGTGATCGCGCTCGCGCAGGCGGCCGAGGACGCGGGCATCGCCGGCATGCAGCTCGGCGTCACCTACTACTACCCCGCGACCCAGGACGACCTGTGGCGGCTGACCGAGCGGATCTCGGCGGTCGTCTCGATCCCGATCATGATCTACGCCACCTGGTGGGAGGGTGGCATCACGATCGACGGCGCCCTCCTCCGCCGGCTGGCCGAGCTGCCCAACGTCGAGGCGGTCAAGTGGTCCGCACCCTCGTACGACGCCTTCACCGAGGGTCTGACCGCGGCCGCCGACCGGCTCGTGTTCATCGATAACCAGGCGATGCACGTCTGGGGTCACCTGCTGGGAACCTCCGGGTTCGTCACGCACGTCGGCGGGTTCTGGCCCGACTACGCGCTCGGGATCTGGCGGGCCCTGGAGGCCGGCGACTACGCCGATGCCCGCGACCGGA
>CAYMTJ010000106.1:0-2518 GCA_964393345.1 uncultured Anaerolineaceae bacterium
GCCCGACCGGCCCGGCGCTGCCCGACCGGCCCGGCGCTGCCCGACCGGCCCGGCGTTGCCCGACCGGCCCGGCGCTGCCCGACCGGCCCGGCGTTCCCTCGGTGTTCGCTGACAGCGCACGAATGCACGACGGTCCCACGAGCTCCACGACGATCTCGGGGCAGCGCCGCGGGAGAGATGTTTACCTCCCGATACGCAAGCGTTCACGCGGCATCGCGAGACTGTGGGCATGTCGATCGCCGTGGATCCGCCCGGTCTCGACCCGTTGCGAGGGTCGCGGGCCGGCAACGCCGAGGCGAACGGCATCTCCCTCTCGCCGTCCGCGGCACTCCTCCGTCCGGACGGCCCTCCCGTTCCAGCATCGGCGCCGGCGCCCTTCGGGGTGCCGGCGCCGGATGCATCGTCCGCCGCCACGCCCGCCGACCCCGCCACGCCCGCCGACCGCCGCCACGACCCCGTCACGCCCGCCGATACCGCCCCGCCAGCCGACCGCGACGCGTTCGATCGTCGCGTCGCCGTGATCCGGAGCCAGCTCGAGCCGATCCGGACCCGGCGAAGCCTGGCGTCGTCCTTCGCCCGGGAGGCCAACCCGGAGGGCGCGGTCCGGGCAGCCTACGCGATCCGGTTCCTCGAACTGGCCGCTACAGCACCGCGGAGAGGACCACGTACGACGCGGCCGCGACGAGTCCCGAGGCGGGGATGGTCAGGACCCAGGCCGTGATGATGTCGCCGGCGATCCCCCAGCGCACCGCGGACAGCCGCGTGGTGGACCCGACGCCCATGATCGCGCTGGAGATGACGTGCGTGGTGGACACGGGCACGCCGGCGTGCGACGCGGCGAAGATGATCGAAGCCGCCGTGGTCTCCGCGGCGAACCCATGGATGGGGTCCAGCTTCACGACCCGCTGACCCATCGTCTTGATGATCCGCCACCCGCCGGCGGCGGTGCCGAGCGAGATCGCGGTCGCCGCGACGAGGATGACCGGCAGGGGCACCTCGAACTCGGTGATCACCCCGGCACTGAGCAGGGCGAGGGTCATGATGCCCATCGTCTTCTGCGCGTCGTTCGATCCATGGCTGAACGCCATGTACGCCGCGGAGAGCACCTGCAGGCGGCGGAATCGCTCGTTGAGTCGCTGGGGATTCGCGCGGCGGAACAGGTTGAGCAGCACGACCATCATGAGGAACCCGATCAGCACCCCGAGGATCGGCGAGCTGACGAGCGGGATGAGGACCTTCGAGAAGACCCCGTCCCACTTGACCGCCGATGTGCCCGCGGCCGCGAGCGACGCGCCGAGCAGCCCACCGATCAGGGCGTGACTGCTCGAACTCGGGATGCCCAGCCGCCAGGTGAGCAGGTTCCACGTGATCGCCCCGACCAGGGCGGCGGCGACGACGACCTGATCCGCGTCGGTCGACTCCACGAGCCCGGCGCCGATGGTCTTGGCCACGGCCGTCCCGGTCAGCGCGCCGACGAAGTTCGCCGTCGCCGAGAGCAGGATCGCCCGCTCCGGCTTGAGGGCGCGCGTCGACACCGACGTGGCGATCGCATTCGCCGTGTCGTGGAAGCCGTTGATGTAGTCGAAGGCGACCGCCAGCGCCAGGACCACGAGCAGGAGGAGCGTCAAGCCGTCGAGCACGAAGCGGAAGCCTAGCAGGTGGACCGGTATTCGAAGGCCCGCTCCCTCGCGACGGGCCACCCGCGCCGTGGCGCACCGATCGCTCGCGACGGGCCGCCCGCGCCGCGACGGACCGCTCCCTCGCGACTCGCCCGCTATCCTGTGTCGGCCATGCGACTGTCCAACCTGTTCTTCGCCACCCTACGCGACGACCCCGCCGACGCCGAGATGCCGTCGCACCGCCTCCTCCAGCGGGCTGGGTTTGTCCGCCAGCTGGGATCGGGGATCTACTCGCTGCTCCCGCTCGGCAAACGGGTCAACGACCGGGTCGAGCAGATCATCCGCGAGGAACAGGACCGGATCGGCGCTCAGGAGATGGAGATGCCGGTGGTCCATCCCGCCGACGTCTGGCGGGCGAGCGGGCGCTACGACGCGGTCGGCCCGGAACTCGGCCGGTTCAAGGATCGCAACGGCCGGGACATGGTCCTCGCGATGACCCATGAGGAAGTCGTCGGGTTGCTCCTCGCGGACATCGTCAAGTCGTACCGGCAGCTCCCCATGCAGGTCTACCACTTCCAGACGAAGTGGCGTGACGAGCCGCGCGCTCGCGGTGGGCTCATCCGTGTCCGCGAGTTCGTGATGAAGGACGCGTACAGCTGCGATCGCGACGACGCCGGGCTCGACGTGTCGTATCGGGCGCAGTACGGCGCCTACGTCCGGACCTTCGAGCGCCTCGGCCTCGACACGATCGCCGTCTCCTCCGATGTGGGGATGATGGGCGGGAGCCAGGCGCACGAGTTCATGGTCCTGAACCCCGCGGGCGAGGATGTCCTGGTCCTGTGCGAGGCCTGCGACTATGCCGCGAACCGGCAGGTCGCGGCGATCCGTCGGCCGGATCC
>CAYMTJ010000107.1:0-2319 GCA_964393345.1 uncultured Anaerolineaceae bacterium
CCGGTCTCGCCGCTCATGTACAACGCGGTCGGCGGCTCCACGATCATCTTCGCCGGCGCCTGGCCGCGCGCCCTGCCATCGGACTTCCGCGTCCGCTCGCTCGACGGCGTCGCCGACGACTGGCCCATCGACTACTTCGAACTCCTGCCGTACTTCTACCGGACCGATCGCGACTTCGGCGTGTCCGGCCTACCCGGCGACCCGGCGTATCCGCCCGACACCGAGGATGCGCCGATGCCGCCGCTGCCGATCGGGGCCGCGGGGATGAAGGTCGCGCGCGGGATGACGAAGCTCGGCTGGCACTGGTGGCCGGAATTCAACTCGATCAACTCCACGCCGTACGACGGCCGACGCGCGTGCGTCCAGCGCAGCACCTGCCAGTCCGGCTGCAATGAGGGTGCCAAGGCCTCCACGGACCTGACCCACTGGCCGAAGGCGATCGCGCTGGGGGCGCGGCTGGTGACCGGGGCGCGGGTGAGCCGCATCGAGACGGACGCACGCGGCCTCGCGACCGGCGCCACCTGGATCGACCGCGACGGCGCGGAGCATCGCGAGACCGCCAAGGTCGTCGTCCTGGCGGCCAACGCCATCGGCACGCCGCGACTGCTGCTGCTGTCGGGCTCGTCTCGCCACCCCGATGGGTTGGCCAACTCGTCCGGGCTCGTGGGCAAGCGGCTGATGATGCATCCGTTCGCCAACGTCGCGGGGCTGTTCGAGGACCCACTGATGAGCTGGCAGGGCCAGTTCGGCGACCTCATCGAATCGCTCGAGTTCTACGAGACCGATGAGAAGCGCGGGTTCGTCCGCGGCGCTCGCTGGGGCCTGGCGCCGACGGGTGGGCCGATCAACACCGCGCTCCCCAGCCGTGCCGGGGAGCAGGCCTGGGGCCCTGACCACCACGCCCATGTCCGGACCCACCTCGGTCACGGCGCGAACTGGGGGCTGTTCGCCGAGGACCTCCCCGACGAGGCCAACCACATCACGCTGTCGGGGTCCGTGACCGACTCGTCGGGGATCGCCGCGCCCGAGGTCCACTACCGCATGTCGGACAACTCGCGACGGATGCTGGACTTCCACATCGAACGGGCGACGGAATCGCTCGAGGCGGCGGGCGCGTACAAGATCGAGGTCGATCGGCTGATGCGGTACTCCGGGTGGCACCTGCTCGGCACGGCGCGCATGGGCGACGATCCCGCGACGTCCGTCCTGGATCGCTGGAACCGGGCCCACGACGTCCCGAACCTGTACGTCGTGGACGGGTCGTGCTTCGTGACGTCGTCCGGCGTGAACCCGACCTCGACGATCGTGGCGATCGCGCTGCGCGCGGCGGACCACATGATCGAGACGCGCTTCGACCAGCGGGTGCCGGTATGAGCGGGACCCGCTCGCCGGAGCCCGCTGATCCGCTCGAACGCCTCGACGCCTCGGAGCGGGCGACGTTCCGTGCCGTCGCGGATCGCCTGATCCCGGCGGCGAGCGGGATGCCGTCCGCCGCCGCCGTCGTGACCGACGATCGCCTGCGGTTCGTCCTGAACGCGCGGCCGGACCTCATCGACTCGCTCCGGGCGGCGCTCCGGGCGGAGCTCGGCGGGGACGTCGCCGCCCGTCTGGACGCCCTCGCGGCCGACGATCCCGGCGCCCTCGGGGCGCTCCAGCTGGCGATCGTCGCCGGGTACTACACGGACCGCGAGGTCCGCGGGCTCATCGGGTACCCGGGCCAGGCCGCGCTCGAGCTGCGGTCCTGGGAGTACCCCGCCTACCTCGAGGAAGGATTGATCGACGCGGTGCTGGCGCGCGGTCCGATGTGGCGGGATCCGTCGACCGGGCAGCGAGCCGTCGCCACCGATGCGCCCCGGACGTACGCGGAGCGTTGGGCGACCGCGGCGGCGCACGAAGGAGGACCCGATGGCCACGATCGCCCCTGACCCCACGACATCCGCGACGAGCGGCTGGCTCGAGACCTTCCTCGAAGGCTGGCGACCCGGGACCGGCGCGCCGATCGAGGACCGCGAGCCTGCGACCGGGCGGCTGCTGGCCACCATCTCCGGCTCCACCCCCGACGATGTGGCCCGTGCCGCCGCCGCCGCGGCGGCGGCCCAGCCGGCCTGGGCCGCGACGAGCTACCAGGAGCGGGCAAGGGTCCTGCGCCGGGCCGCCGAGATCTACGACGCCCATCGCGAGGAGTTCGGGACGTGGACCCAGCGCGAGACCGGAGCGGTCCGCGGGAAGATGCACCACGAGTCGAACTTCGCCTACCACGAGATCCTCCATGCGGCGACGCTGCCGTCGCAGGCCTACGGGTCGCTGATGCCGTCCGCC